>JAIYCU010000033.1 GCA_027487835.1 Bacteroidota bacterium
AGCAGAGCTTACTTCGCCGAATTGGAGAAAGAGGCTACGTAAATCATCCTCAGTTGTGCTCCAGTTTAAATTTCCAATATAGATGTTCATTGATAAAATATAAGAAGCATCAAAGATAAACCTAGAACTTACTTTTCCAAATTTATTTCCAGAATTTTTCCAAAAAAGTGCCTGATAATGATTTATTTGAGCGTGGTATAGGTCATTTTTCGCCGTGTAGCCTCATAAATTAGGTCGTGTATTCTGGTTCTTATGTTCATATTAGCCAATTTATTATTGTCTGCACTTGGTTGAATTCTGTTTGATAAGAAAATATAAACAAGCTGTGTTTTTGGATCTGCCCATGCATAGGTGCCTGTGAAACCAGAATGTCCAAAAGCTAGTGGAGAGGCATTTTTGCTAGTAGGGGTTGATTTTAAGGGATTAGTTTCTGGCTTATCAAATCCGAGTCCTCGACGGCTATTCTTATGCTGCTTTTTGGTGAAAAGCTCAATTGTTGAAGCCTTTAAGAAACGTGTGTTTCCATAAATACCATTATTTAATAGCATTTGCATAATTACAGCAACATCATTTGCATTAGAAAAAAGTCCAGCATGTCCACTAATCCCTCCCATCATTGCGGCTCCTGGATCATGGACAAATCCTACAAGGTTTTGTTTTCTAAAAATAGTATCATTTTCTGTAGGTGCAATTTGGTTTAGAGATACATTTTTAAGCATTGGATTAAAGCACATAGTTCCTAGATTCAAAGGCTTATAAAAACTTTCTACCATAAAGCTCTCAAAGCTCTGATTACTTATGTTTTCAACTAGTTTTCTAAGTAATATGAAACCGAGATCTGAATATAGGTATTCCCCAGGGTTTTTCATTTCTGAGATGGAGATTGTATTAAAAATCTCTTGTTCGTATTCTTTGGATATATATAAACTATCAGCCACTTGGGTATTGTAATGTATACTTTTGTATTTGCTGAAGACTGAAGAATCTTTATAGTTTTGAAGTAGTGCCTTTTTATAGAATGGAATAAATGCTGCAAACCCTGCTTGGTGCATTAATACGTCCTTTATGCTAATATGTTCCTTATTTGACCCTTTTAAGAAGGGAAGATATAAACCTAAATGGTCATTTAGACCGATTGCTTTATCATCATATAGCTTCATTATGGCGAGGGTGGTCGCAAGAATTTTAGTAAGTGAAGCAAGATCGTATAAGTGATGGTTTTCTACTTTTACGGAAGCACTATCATAGGTAAACTTACCAAAAGACTTACTATAAATTACCTTTCCTTCTGAGGCTACTAAAACTTGACAGCCCGGAAATGCTTTAACTTTTAAACCCTCTGTAACTATGGTGTCAATAAAACTTAAGGGTAGATGGTCGTAACCAGCTTCCTCTGGCATTACATATTCTAATTTGTGAGTTAAGAAAGTTTCAATACCACTCCCTAATGGGAAGTTTGGATTTACTGAAACTGGCATTTTGCCCTTGCCTATTATTGTTCCTGCTAGAATTTGTGCAGATTGCTGATTATAAATGGGAAGATCTTCATATGCCACAATTACGTTTCTTGCATTTTGAAAATGCTGTAAAATATAGGGGTTACCGAGATTTACTAGGATGCATTTTCTATCGTTAATTAATCGATTTACAAATGCAATTTGCTGTTGGGTCAAACCAAGTTTTTTACTTACAAAACGGCTGGTACCGTGCAGGCTGATAATTACTAAATTATACCTTTGAAGAATTGAAAAAACAGAGTCAAAATTTTGAATAGACTCGTTTTTATCTATGGAAAAGTAATCGGCTTTAATATAATTATTAAGCATTTTTTGAAAATCACTTTTCTTATTATAGCCAACTGCGATGCTAGCTATTTTATAATTTTGAGGATATTCTAGAGGAATTAAGTTATCTTGATTTTTAGCCACCACAATTCCCTTTTGAACAATTTTTTTTATCAGTAGATCTGTAGAACAGCAATTTAAATCATCATTCAAGTTTTCAAGTGAAATTGGTTTGAACCTATTTAAACCACTCCAATATTTAACCAATAATATTTTTTTACACGCACGGTCAATATCTATTTGGGAAATTTGCCCTGTTTTTAGGTATTCCTTTATCCAAAAAATACTGTTTGGAACATCTTCCACAAATAATAATAAATCATTGCCAGCAGCAAGGGCTTTTGCTGTTACCTCGCCACTCGAAGCATAGTTTGCAACTCCTTTCATATTTAAGCCATCTGAAACAACCAAGCCATCAAACCCTAATTCCTCTTTAAGCAAATCTTTAATAGCAAGTGATGAAATTGAAGTGGCTGTGTTTGCATTTGAATCAATAGCCGGCACAAAAAGATGTCCTACCATTATTGATCCTACTTTATTTTGAATCATCATCCTAAAAGGGTATAACTCTAAAGAGTCTAGGCGTTTTTTATTTCCAGTGATGATTGGCAATGCATGATGTGAATCTGATTCGGTATCTCCATGTCCTGGAAAGTGTTTAGCGCAAGCTAGAATATGATTTTCTTGTAATCCTTTTGCAAATGCAACGCCATGTTTTGCAACTATGTCTTTGCTTTCGCCAAAGCTTCTATCATTGATAACTGGATTTGACGGGTTATTATTGATATCAACATCTGGGGCAAAATTTAATTGAATACCCATTCTTTGGCAGTGTTTGGCTATTTCTGCCCCCATTAACTTAGTTAACTCAGGATCATTTGCCGCTCCAAGTATCATTTGCCTTGGAAAAACAGGGGTGCTGTCTAGTCGCATGTTAAGTCCCCACTCTCCATCAATGCTTATAAGTAAAGGTATTTTGGCCGCTGATTGAAAACGATTAGTTAATACAACTTGTTTGTGTGGCGTACCTTTCATAAACATGAGTCCACCAACCTTATGCTCTAAAATAATAGATTCAATATCATTTAGGTAGTTGCTGTCTCTTTGACTCCAAACCGCTACTGTAATAAGTTGAGCAATCTTCTCATCGTTTGAAAGTGTATTATAAACGGAATCTACCCAACTATTTGGCTTAGACCAATTAATTACATGGCTCTGCCCAAATAGATATTGAGAACAAATTAAAAAACTGAAGCAAAATAAAACGACACCCCTTAACATGTTACAAAAGAAAATCATTCAACGCATAATTCAGGAAAAAGTAGTGACAACTTATAAACCGGAAATAGGTTGAAAGTTCTCCACAGGAATAATAGTGTGTAAAAAAATGGATTGATTTGCAGTATGAGTGATGCAATACGTTTGTTACCGGATCATGTGGCTAGCCAAATTGCAGCTGGGGAGGTTATTCAACGTCCTGCCTCCGTCGTTAAAGAGCTTTTAGACAATGCCATTGATGCAGAAAGCGCAAGAATTGAAATTTTTATAAAGGATGCTGGAAAATCTTTAATTCAGGTAATTGACAATGGTAAAGGCATGTCTTTTACGGATGCAAGAATCTGTTGGGAAAGACATGCAACCTCAAAAATTAGCTTAACAGAGGATTTGTTTAAAATAAGTACGATGGGATTTAGGGGCGAAGCCCTTGCAAGTATTGCCTCTATCGCTCAGGTGGAAATGAAAACCAAGAGAGATATTGATGAATTAGGTTCAATCATATTAATTGAAGGTTCTCAAGTTAAAAAGCATGAACCTGCTGCCCTAAATAGGGGAACACAAGTTTTAGTTAAGAATTTATTTTATAACATTCCTGCACGAAGAAACTTTTTAAAATCAAATCCAGTAGAGTGGAAGCATATTTTAGAAGAATTTACTCGAACTGCACTTGCAAATCCAAGCGTAGCATTAAAGTTGGTTCATAATGATGATGTTCAGTTTGACCTCCCTTCTCATAACATTTTTGAGCGAGTGAAGTCTATATTTTCAGATAGAAAGGATGTAGATTATATTTGGTTTGAAGAACAAACAAGCATTATAAAAATCGAAGGTTTTATTGGCAGGCCTGAAATTGCAAAACGCATAAGAGGTGAGCAATTTTTCTATGTTAATAAGCGGTTTTTTAAAGATAATTATTTAAATCATGCTGTAAACAATGCGTTTGAAGGAATGCTTGCCAAGGAACAGTTTCCATTGTATGTTATTTACATTTCGATTGATCCAGCCCAGATTGATATAAATATACACCCAACAAAAACCGAGATAAAATTTGAGGATGAAAAAAATATTTATCAAATTCTTCGAGCAGTAGTTAGAAAGGCCTTAGCTTCTCACATTCAAATGCCCGAAGAAAAAGGCTTTGACGATAATCAATTTATGAACTTGCAGTTAAATCCGCCAAGTTATAAGGATGTACAACCCTTTCAAACGGTAGGTAATTCTAAGGTTGATTTTAACGGATGGGATGGATTTAAAGATCAATACCAAGCCCAAAGAAATCGCAATAATCAGAGCTGGGAGTTGATGTTTAAAGGCTCTGCGGTTACTCCTCAAGAAACCCCACAAACGAATTTGCCTCTTAATGATGATATCATTGATACTAGGGTGTTTTTTCAACTTAATAATCAGTTTATTGTTACACCCATTAAAAGCGGAATGATGATTATTAATCAGCAAACTGCCCATGAACGAATATTATTCGAAAAGTACCTAGAAGCGCTAGAAAGGAATCCCATAGTTAGTCAGCAATTGCTTTTCCCAAAAGTAATTACAGTAAATGCCACTGATGAAGCTATATTACTTGAAATTTTACCAGAAATGGCTGCATTAGGGTTTACAATTAATGCATTTGGTAAAAGTACTTTTGTGATTAATGGCTTGCCTGCAGAGTTACATTTAGAAAATGAAACAGTGCTGTTATCAGAAATTATTGAGACCTACCGTAACACGCTTACACCAGATGGAAGCAAGAATAAACATGTGGCTAGAACATTAGCAAAACGGGCGGCAATAAAATCAGGAGTAAGGTTAAAAGCTGAAGAAATGAATCGTTTGGTGGACGAACTTTTTGCCTGCAGAGAACCGCAGTTTGCTCCAGATGGGAAGCCTTGTGTGAGCAAATTAACTTTAGAGGATTTATCTAAAATGTTCTAAATGCGCTAAATCGTAAAAATAGCTAACTTGCGCACAAATGTTTCAACAAGTTAGACCCTCAGCCTTCCCGCCAGTCGTAAAAAATTTGCTAATCATAAATGGCTTGTGCTTTTTAGCGAATATAGTTTTAGCTGATCGTGGGATTATTGATTTAAATGCCAAGTTAGGACTTTATTATCCAGAATCTGCGTACTTTAAGCCATATCAGCTTATTTCACATGTTTTTATGCATGGAAGCATGTTCCATTTACTATCAAATATGTTTAGTTTATGGATGTTCGGAAGTCAGCTCGAAAACTATTGGGGACCAAAGCGATTTTTCATATTTTATTTTGTAACAGCATTGGGAGCGGCTGCATTACACTTAGGTGTAAATGCTTACGAAATTCAGCAAACAAAAGAAATTGTTTCGCAATTTTTGGCAAATCCAGATTATGATGGCTTTTGGTCTTTAATTAATAAAGATGTGATATTATCAAATGACGACAGAATCGTTGAATTTATGTCGGCATGGAAACAAAACCCCAATAATCCTGAGTTTATTGCAGGCGCAAAAGAAATTGCAGATTTCATGGTGTTGAGAAAAATGAATGTACCTGTGGTTGGTGCAAGTGGAGCTGTTTTTGGGCTTTTATTGGGGTATGGAATGTTATTTCCAAATACAATGTTAATGTTACTATTTTTCCCATTTCCGATTAAAGCAAAGTATTTTGTAATGATTTTTGGCGCTTTTGAATTATATCAAGGTTTTACAAATGACCCTTCAGATAATGTTGCTCATTTTGCCCATTTAGGAGGCATGTTGTTTGGATTTATTCTCTTGAAAATTTGGAATAAAACAGACAGAAGGCATTTTTATTAATGGTTTGATAGCTTTTTCATTTCATGCGAATTATTAAATAGGTTTATTAATTATACAATGAATGCAATACTTTTACTAGGCTTTATCCTTGCCTATTTTTTGGTTTTACTGGCTGTGGCTTATTTCACAAGTAAAGGTTCAACAAACCATACTTTTTTTATAGGAAATAAAAGCAGCCACTGGGCTTTAGTAGCATTTGGAATGATTGGTACCTCATTATCGGGCGTAACCTTTATCTCTGTCCCTGGAACAGTGGGAGCAAGTAATTTCAGTTATTTTCAAGTGGTTATAGGTTATTTTTTAGGTTACTTTGTAGTGGCTTACGTTCTTCTTCCTTTATATTACAAGCTAAATTTAACTTCTATATACGATTATTTGCTGCAAAGATTTGGGGTATTATCATATAAAACAGGAGCCTTATTTTTTATAGTTTCTAGAACTCTTGGTGCTACCCTGCGTTTATATTTAGTTATTAATGTACTTCAGGTTTTTATCTTAAACGCACTAGGAATTAGTTTTCATCTAACAGCCATACTTATTTTGTTAATGATTCTATTATACACACTTAAGGGAGGTGTAAAAACAATAGTTTGGACAGATACCTTACAAACCTTCTTTATGTTATTAGCCTTAGTGGTATGCGTTTTTTATATCGTGAATAGTTTAGGTTTTAGCCTAGGTTCAGCGCTTAAACAACTTAACGATAGTGGGCATACAGCAATAATTAACGGAGATTTTTGGGATAAAAAATACTTTTTAAAACAAATAATTGGCGGTGCGTTTATCACAATAGCAATGACAGGTTTAGACCAAGAAATGATGCAAAAAAATATCAGTGTAAAAACTTTAGGTGGCGCTCAGAAAAACATGGTTTTATTTAGTAGTGTAATGGTATTTGTTAATTTCCTTTTTCTAATGCTAGGTGGAGTCTTATTTTTATTCGCCCAATCAAATGGTTTGAACCTACAAGGCGATGATTTATTTCCAAGCATTGCCATGTACCAAATGCCTCCTTTTATTTCAATTATTTTTATAATTGGTTTGATTTCTGCGCTTTTTCCAAGTGCTGATGGCGCGATAACTGCTCTAACCTCCTCCTTTTGCATTGATATAATTGGAATGCAACGAAATACAAAAATGAATGAAGTTAGAAAATCAAATTTAAGAATGTTGATCCACTTGGGGTTTGCAGTCTTGTTTTTAATAATGGTTTATTACTTTAAATACTTAAACAATAAGTCTATAATTACCATTTTACTTGATATTGCAGGATATACATATGGCCCTTTATTGGGTTTATTTGCTTTTGGAATTCTAACTAAGCACCAAATAAAAGATAATTTAGGACCGGTGGTTTGTTTGCTTTCACCAATTATTTGCTATTTGTACCAAAGTCAAGTTCAGGTTTATTTTGGATGGCGATATCAAGTAGGCATTGAAATGTTATTGGTAAATGGTTTGCTTACATTTTTAGGTCTTTGGTTAATTAGGAAAAAAGCACTAGTTTAATGGCACCACACCTACTTTTATTAAGAATTGCTAATGGCGAGAATGAGGTGCTGGATTTTAAAAAAACCATTTCTTCTGCTTCAAAAATTGCAAAAACACTTAGTGCATTCGCTAATCATAGGGGTGGCACTTTGTTAGTTGGGGTAAACGATAATAAAACCATAAGTGGGGTTAGAAGTGAAGAAGAAAAATATATGTTGGAACTAGCTGCTGGATTTTATTTGAAGCCACCTATCACGCTTGAAATTAGAGAGTGGGATTTTGGAGGAAAAACTGTTTTAGAAGCAATTGTTCCAGAAGGAAATCTTAAGCCATACTATGCCAAGGATGAAGAAGGTAAATGGTGGGTTCACATTAGGGTTAACGACCAATCATTACTGGCAAGTAAAGTTGTAGTGGAGGTGTTAAAAAGGAATTCAGGGAATCAGATTAACATAATCAAGTATTCTGAAAATGAGCAAGCGGTGCTTAAAAGATTAGATTTAAATGGTCGATTAACCCTTAAAGAAATTTGTAAAATGTTAAATATATCTAGGTGGAGGGCTCAAAAGATGTTAGTGAGTTTGGTAAGTGCCGGGGTTGTTAGGTCTCATACTACCGAGAAGGAAGAGTTTTTTACCTTAAGCTGATAATAAAGGATAATTTTAGAAACTAAGGCCCGAAATTTGTAAAATGAATTATATGAAAAATTGTATTTCCCTTATAGTGTTTCTTTTTGTTGTTTTATTCAGTACAAAAATTAATGCACAAACGCACAATCATAACAAAGGTTCTGCAACACAAACACCCAATAGTGGCTATCAGCCAAACGGAAAAAATGTAGAAATTGCCTCACGTTATATATATTATTTAGACAATGGTTTCGAGCAAATAGATTTGTTAAAGGTGCCAAGTATCAACAAGCAATTTTTTAATTTAGGAAATCCTAAATTGGTTATTTATGATAAGAATGATAAGAGTAAAAAGAACCTTTTAGTATCATTTACTTTAATGGTTGAACCTAATATTCCAGACTTTCATGGTAAGGCATACCAAAATTATAATCAATTTTTTACAAACGATTGTAGGCAAGCTGTTACAGTTTGTCCGAAAGGGAGTAAGATAACTTTTGTAGAAGTTAGATTATCTACCACCCTTCCTCAAGCGGTGCAGCAAGCGCCAGGTTCAAAGCATGTTTTACCACAAGGAATGCTGCCAGTTGCATTTTATTTGTTGATAGAATAAATAATTTAAAAGCCAGCCCTTACTTTTGTAATAAATCTATTGTTTATGAAAGTTGGTGTAATCGTATTTCCAGGTTCAAATTGTGATGAGGACGCTGTTGCTGCATTTAGAGATCAATTTGGCTGTGAAACAGTTAAGTTGTGGCATAAAGACAACGATTTACAAGCTTGTGATTTAATTTTTTTACCTGGTGGGTTTAGTTATGGCGATTACTTAAGAAGTGGTGCCATTGCTAGATTTTCGCCAATTATGCAAAATGTTATTGATTTTGCCGCCAAAGGCGGGTTGGTTTGGGGCGTTTGTAATGGATTTCAAATTTTATGTGAAAGCCAATTGCTTCCAGGCGCCTTGTTACATAATGACCATCAGAAGTTTAATTGTAAAAATGTTTTTATAAAAGCAAATACTACTGAATCCCTCATTACTTCAAATTTAACGGTAAATACAGCACTTCAAATTCCAATAGCCCATGGTGAAGGTAGATACTATTGCGATGAAGCTAATTTACTTAAGCTAAAATCAAACAATCAAATTTTGTTCACTTATTGTGATGCCAATGGAAATGAAACAGATGGGTCTAACCCCAATGGTTCTTTGCAAAATATTGCTGGTATTTGCAATGAAAAAAGAAATGTGTTTGGCATGATGCCACATCCAGAACGTGCAGTTGACACAGAACTTTATAATACAGATGGAAGAGGCTTATTTCAATCGCTTTTAGCCTCATTTGAATTGGTTTAAACTTTATCCAAATGAAAATAATTAGGCGAAATTTTCGGTTTTTTGCCTTTTGTATTTTATCCAACTTGCTCTTAATCATCTTTTTGGGTGTTGAGGGTCCCCTCGTCCAGATTGATACTGCAAATTATTATTCGGCCGCCTATAACTTATTAAAAGGAAATGGGTTTTTGATTTTTGATGGTGAATACCTTCAAAATGCTCCACCACTATTAAGTTTTATAGCCTTACCTTGTTATGCATTTGGTATCCATGAAACAAGTTATTTTTGGATAGTTCAGTTGATTGCGTTTAATGCAACCATTTATTTTTCAGCTCAAATATTAAGCTTACTAAAAGTTTCTACCCCACTGTTAGGACTTTTATTTGTAATTTGTTTTGGATTTTCTTGGTTGCATATTTGGTCATTTGCTTTAAGTGAAGCCGTTTTTTTACCTTGTTTGCTAGCATGGATTTATTTTCTGCTTCATTCAGATAGACGGAGTTTATATTATGCAATCCTAGCCTTTTGCCTGCTTGCATTAACTAGGTATTTAGTGTGGATGTTATTACCTGGTCTAATTGTTCCCGTTTTGCTAATAAAAGGCTTTTGGCGTAGAGTAGTTTTTTCGATACTACCCGGTATTTTGGTTAGTGCAGTTTGGTGGTTTTATAATTTTCAAGTCTATGGAAAGTCACTTGGCAGTCATCAATTAGCTAGTAAGTTCTCATTTGCAGCTTTTACAGAAAACTTGGGTCGGTGGTTGAGTGAAATTCAAAATGGACGATTTTCCCTTAATGTCGCATTTCTCGTTTATATTGCATTAGTTTTGTTTATAGGCTCTTTTCTATTGGTATATAGAGCCAAGCTTAAACCCATGCATCTTGTCTATCATTATCTATTGTTGGGCATGGTAGTGATGCTGCCATTTTTGCTTCTTATGCAACATGGATTATCCTTGACCCAACTTCCTAGGTATTTTAGTGTTTTATGGACACCAATGGCAATTTCATTACTTTTATGCCTTGATTCTTTTAAATTTTCTTTATTTTCTAAGAATATGCTCTTGTTTTTTGCCTTATTACTACAATTGACTGTATTTTACAATCAAGGGATTAAACATAGAACAAATTCAAAAAATCAAACTTTGTCGCAGTTAGATTTTTCTCAATTGCAGCAGGGTTTAATTTGTAATTTGGGCCAAGATAAGTTAAGTAATTTTCCCGATTTGGTTTGGTGGCATACAAAATGGCAGTGTAAGTATTCGCCTTATGCAGATGAAGACCTTATATCCGTTCATTATAGGCTTGGTTCAAACCGAAACCAAACGCTCATTTGGTTTGAATCTAAAACTCGTATGAGTTTGATGCGTAGTGATTTAGATTGGATTTGTGATAAAAACAAAAAGCCCTGCTTTGAAGGGCAGGGCTTTAAGATAATTGAATTCGATTCTATAGCTTATTGACCTTGTGCTAAGGAATAGGCTGGCTTTCCATCGAAGCTTCTCAAAAGTTCTACAGAAGACACAAAAAAATCGCTTCCAGCAGAAGCAGCAAGCAACATCATTTCGTTTAGACTAGAAACATTGTCTTTAACTTCAAATCTGGCCCTATATTGGTCAACACACTCTGTAAAAACAGATCCGGTAGGCCAAACTTGGGTTCCTCGATTTGAAATCATGATTAATTTGGCTCCATCTCTTTCGTGTTTTTGAAGCAATGGAGCAATTTCTGCCGCCGTTTTTTGTGATTCAAAAAATAAGTCGACCCCAATTACAGCTTCTGGTTTACGATTTTCAGTAAACATCATTTTTTGTGTAGCTGGTAAACTTGGGATTTTATAGCTGCTAGCTATTGCAGCTGCTTTTCTAGCTGCTCCTGATGATGGTATTCTTCCTAGGTTGTTGATAATCTTATCGGAGAATTCAGTTGTATTTAATGAAGGCTTGCTCTTATCGCCAAAATCTCCTGTGTGATTTCCTTCCTCAAGCGTAACTAAAAGTGCATTTTCGATAGCACTTGCTTGGTCCATTAAACCTAAGAAGCGCAGCATCATAAAGCCACTTAAAAGAAGAGCGGTTGGGTTGGCGATATTTTTACCCATAATATCTGGTGCAGTGCCGTGAACAGCTTCAAAAATGGAAATGTTATCTCCAATATTTGCAGAAGGGGCAAACCCTAAGCCACCTACTAGTCCTGCGCAAAGATCGCTCATAATATCTCCTTGTAAATTTGTAAGTACCACCACTTCAAAAGTTTGTGGTTTGCTTACTAATTTCATGGCTAAATCATCAACAATGATATCATTGCTTTCAATTTCTGGATATTCTTTAGCTACTTCATAAAATGTTTCAAGGAAAAGCCCATCTGTAAGCTTCATGATATTGGCTTTATGGGCGCAGGTTACTTTTTTAAACCCTTCTTTTTTAGCCATTTCAAAGGCAAATCTATGCACTTGAAGGCTTCCTGGGCGAGTAATAAACCTTCTGCAAAGCGCAACGTCTTGGGTGAGCATGTGCTCGATTCCACCATAGGTGCCTTCGATATTTTCTCTAACTATGGTTAAATCAATTGGGATGGCTGCTTTAGAGAAAACAGTTTCTACACCTGTTAAAGATTTAAAATGTCGTCTATTTGCATAAGAACTCCATGTTTTTCTGGCCGTAACATTAATGCTTTTTACGCCTTTTCCTTTTGGTGTTTCCATAGGTCCTTTGAAAAGGATTCCTAAAGATTCTACAGTTTCTTTGGCTTCGGGCGTCATACCTGTACTAAAGCCTTTATCATAAAAGCTTTTTCCCATGTCAACAAATGAATACTCAAGCGGCACTTGGGCAGCTTCAAAAATACGGAGAACTGCATCCATTATTTCTGGACCAATTCCGTCACCTTTTGCAACAGCAATTTTAATTTTATCCATGACTAGCATTTTTTTACGGCGGCAAAAGTAAGTTTTTTACCTTTGTTTGCACTATTATGAAGCTTAACAATCGACAGTTATTTTTGTTGCACCAAGCACAAACTACAGAATTTCCTTTGATGTTGGAGATTGCGAGTGGACAAGGAAATTACTTGATAGATGTTGCGGGAAAAAAGTATTTAGATTTAATTTCAGGCATAAGTGTAAGTCATTTGGGTCATGGAAATGAGGCGGTTAAGCAGGCGGTTATTGCACAAATGGAAGCACATATGCATGTAATGGTGTATGGCGAATTTATTCAAAACGCACAAACAAAATTGGCAGTAAAACTTACTTCACTCTTACCATCAACTTTGGATGCTGTTTACCTATTAAATTCTGGTGCAGAAGCCACCGATGTTGCGCTAAAACTTGCTAAAAGAGTTACTGGTAAATTTGAAATACTCGCTTGTAAACAAGCTTATCATGGCAGCACGCATGCAGCTTTAAGCTTAAACAGTGAAGAAGAATACCAGCAAGCCTACAGGCCTTTGTTGCCTGGTGTTGGTTTCATTGAGTTTAATAATTTAGAGAGTCTGTCACTTATAACACATAAAACAGCTTGTGTTATTGTAGAGGTGATAAGAGGAGAAGGTGGCTATATACCAGCTAATAAAGAGTTTTTGATTCAACTAAGAGAGAAATGTGATCAATATTGTTGTTTATTAATTTTTGATGAAATTCAAAGTGGCATGGGCAAAACAGGAAGGATGTTTGCCTTTGAACATTATTCTGTTGTGCCCGATATACTTTTATTAGGTAAGGCCTTAGGTGCTGGAATGCCAATAGGGGCAGTAGTTAGTTCTAAGGCGATGATGTCAAGTTTTGCACACCATCCTATTCTAGGTCATATTACTACATTTGGTGGGCACCCAGTGATCTGTGCGGCTGCATTGGCTGGGATTGAAGAGTTAGAACGATTAGATCTAATTAAAGAAGTAGCTGCCAAAGAATTACTTTTTAGAAATCGCTTGCAACACAAAGCGATTCACAAAATTGATGGGCTGGGATTAATGTTAGCCATACAGTTAGACACCTTTGAGAACACAATTAAGGTAATACAATTTGCAATATCGGCAGGCCTAATAAGTGATTGGTTTTTGTTTGCTACTAATAAAATTCGGATTTCACCACCATTAACCATAAGCAACCAAGAGATTGAAGAGGCTTGTGCAATATTGTTAGCCTCTATAGAAAAGGTTTATGGGGTTTCGGTTTGAACCAAATCCAATAATCCGTTTTCTTCGAAATAGGTGACAATCATTTTTCTGAGCCTATTTTCTTGAGAAAGTAAATCTGTATAGGGTGGTTTTTTGAGCATTCTGTAATGCGGCCAGCCATCTGCATCCGTATGTTCATAAGCATAATAACCATCATAGCTTAACAATTTACAAGTTGCTATGTGCATAAGGTCCATTTTTTCATGTTTGGCAAATTCTCTCATTTGGCCAAGCTCTCTTACGCCAATTAAGAATAAAATACCGTTCATATCGGGCTTTTTGCCAAACTGCTTTTTTAAATCAAATACAATTCTATACCATTTGGCTTTGCTAGCATCATCCAATATAAAGGGAAAGTTTTCTGTTTCTGTGTTCATTTGATTACACAAAGGTAACAAAGCTTTTTGCATCTGGTTTGAATTCATCACTCAAAACTTTTCTTTACATTTGAAAGGAATGAAAAAACTAATTACCCTTTTGCTTGCCTGCGTAAGTTTGGGAGCCTCTGCTCAATTGGCAAAGGAGCCTAGCATTCTTGCAGGACCCATGAATGGATATTCGGAGCATACAGAAGCACTGGTTTGGGTTCAAACCAAATGTGCAAAAACAATAGCCATTGAATACCAACTTAAGGGAACCAAGGGGCCAGGCTTGGTTCAAACCGAAACCAATTTGGGTAAAGATTTATGTAGGCCTTTGGTTACCAAATTTATTTTGACTGGCTTGGAAATGGGCAAGACCTACGATTACAGCATTTTTTTAGATGGAAAGCGAATAGCACTGCCCTATTCCACAGAAATTTCTACTAAGGTTTTATGGGAGTGGAGGACTTCACCACCCAATTTTACTTTTATGTTAGGCTCATGTCTTTACATTAACGATTCTGTTTACGACAGACCCGGAAGGCCATACGGGCAGCAAACGGGCATATTGAAAAGCATGACAGAAACCCCTGCCGATTTTATGCTTTGGCTAGGGGATAATGTTTATTTGAGAGAAGCAGATTATAGCAGTAAGAGTGGTATTGAATACCGATACAGGCATACACGCAGCTTGCCAGAATTGCAGCCATTATTAGCAAAACGGAATAATTATGCTATTTGGGATGATCATGATTTTGGAGACAATGATGCAAATAAGCACTTTGAATTTAAGGATGTTACTTATTCATTGTTCAAAGAATACTGGGGAAATAAAACTTATGGAGAAAATGGGGCAGGGGTTTATGGTAATTTTAGGTTTAGTGATGCAGAGTTTTTTTTATGTGATGATAGATATTTTAGGGATGAGTCTGATATAGACGAGCGCTACTATGCCAAAACTCAATTAGGAAATACTCAATTGTCATGGCTTAAAAACAAATTGAAACACAGTAAAGCTAGCTTTAAATTTATTGCCATAGGTGGCCAGTTTATTAACGAAAACACAGATAAAGAGTCGTATAATTTTTATAAAAAGGAGCGTGAAGAGCTCATAAAATTCATTGTTGATCAAAAAATTTCAGGGGTTATTTTTCTAACTGGAGATCGGCATCATACTGAGTTATTGAAAAACGACAAGGAGGTTCAAACATTAGGATATCCTCTGTATGATTTAACCTCCAGCTCAATCACTGCAGGCGCATCAAATGCAGCGTCGACACCAGAAAAGGATAATCCGCAAAGATTGCCAGGAACTTTAGTGGTAGAAAACAATTATTGTACAATTAATATCAGTGGCCCTAAAAGGGGTGATCGTACCTTATTAATTACCTGTTATGACGTTAAAGGTATTGTAAAATGGGGCTATAGCATAAAAGAATCAGAGCTAAAAGCATTAAAACCATAACTATGGAAAGAAAGACATTTATCATTCAAGAACAATTTCTATCAAGGGTAAAGAGTGCTGTTCCGAGCAATGTTTCATTTGTGGATGAATTGGCGGATTTGCTGAAAATTAGCACGGATAGCTCCTACAGGCGAATTAGGTGTGAAACGCTGTTTAACATTGAGGAGATTACCCTGATTTGTAAACATTTTAAGGTATCATTCGACCCAGACATTCAGCATATGAGTAATAAGGTAACTTTTGATTACCTAAAACTAGACGATAAAAAGGAAAACTTTAAATTATGGCTATATTTTCTTTCTAGTGATATAAAAAAAATTGGTGGGTCGGTTAACAATCAAATTCTTTTTGGTGCGGATGATATTCCAGTATGGCATCACTTTTTTCATCGCGATTTAATTGCTTTCAAGTTGTTTTATTGGTTAAAATCTATCTTAAACTCTCCTGATTTTGTGGACCATAATTATGATCCTAACCTGATAGACGAGGAAATGATATCGACCGCATATGAAATGCTACAAAACTATAACCAAATACATTCAGTTGAGATATGGACCGAAGACACCATTAACAGCAACCTAAAGCAAATAGAGTATTTTTTTGAAAGTGGGTTTTTTAATTCAAAGCAAGATGCCTTGCATTTATGTGATTTATATCTTGAAGAATTAAATTTAGTACAGAAAAAGGCTTCAAAAAGCAGCAAATTAATAGAGGTGGGGGAAAGTGGCAAAGAAAATTTTAAGCTTTATAAAAGTGAAGTAATGATTGGTAATAATAGCATTCTTGCCAATATTGGTTCAACCAAAATTGCCTACGTGAGCAATAATACATTTAATATGATGAGCACAACCAGTGCTGATTTTGTGCATGAAAATGAACTTTGGCTAAATAATCTTCTTAAAAAGAGTACACTGATAAGTGGTGTTGCCGAAAAACAACGCAATCAATTTTTTAGGGTATTAAGAGACAAGGTTGAAACGCTAAGACAAAAAATCATTATTAATTAGTGATTTTCTGGCCATTTGATAGGTTTCAACAAGGTTTGTAATAATCTCTTTCGCGGATTCAGTTTTTGTTATCTGTGAACTAATTGCGCCCATTTCTAATTCACCTTCCATTAAATCACCTTCAAATACCCCTTTCTTGGAGCGCCCTTTTCCCATAAAACTTTTAAGTTCATCGCTGTGTGTGCCTTTAGAAATTAGGTCTTCTAATTTTTCATATAAATTGTTTTTGAACATTCTTACAGGTGTAAGTTGTTTTAAGGTTAACTGCGTGTCTCCTTCTTTAGCAGAGATAATAGTTTGTTTGTATTTAATATGTGCCGAGGATTCTGTTGATGCGGCAAAGCGCGTACCTACTTGGATGGCACTTGCCCCTAGGGCCTCTGCAGCTAGCCAACTTCGTCCGTCATATATTCCACCTGCTGCAATTATGGGTAAATTTGTTGCTGCCGCAATTTGAGGAATTAAACAGAAGCTAGTAGTTTCTTCTTTCCCATTGTGTCCACCTGCTTCAAATCCTTCTGCAACCAAGGCGTCCACTCCTGCTTCTTCTGCTTTGCGGGCAAATTTTGTATTTGCAATTACGTGAGCTACTATGCAACGATTTTCTTTCAACTTCTTTGTAAATAGCGAAGGGTTGCCTGCCGAGGTAAATACTACCGGAACCCGGTGTTTAAGTATCATTTCAATGTGTGCTTCGGCATTTGGGTAAAGCAAAGGAACATTCACTCCAAATGGGTTTTGTGTAGCTGCTTTACATTTTATAATATGTTCTTCTAGCAATTCTGGTGACATACTCCCAGAACCTATAAGACCTAATCCGCCAGCATTGCTAACGGCTGAGGCTAATTTCCAACCACTGCACCAAACCATTCCCCCTTGAATAATAGGAAATTGAATATTAAATAAGGTAGAGATTGGGTTATGTGCCATTGTTAGCCAAAGTTAATCTCTGTACTATCGCCAATATTTAAACTTTGACTCATGCCTTTAAGCAATGCATCATTCCCAATTAACGAACGATGTAATATAGCAAATTCTATTTGTGCAAAGGGTCCAATTATGGATTCTTTAATGGTGGCATAATTGAGAATAGCATTTTCGCCAACGCTAACATTAGGACCAATAATGCTGTTGCTTATTTTACACCCCTCTCCAATAAAAACTGGAGGAATAATGATTGTATTTTCAAAATCGTATTTGTTGTTGGTCTGATTTAATTTCTTCAGCAAAAGAGAATTTGTTTCTAATAGCACTTCCTTTTTACCGCAGTCAAACCAATTATCAACTATAAAGTGATTAAAATCTAGTCCTTGTTTAATCATTTCCATGATTGCATCTGTAAGGGTAAACTCGCCATAGGTCTTAAATTTTTTGGCAAGGTTTGTGTCCAAAGCTTCCAATAATTGGTGACTATCTTTAATCTTAAATACACCCACTAGTGCGTAATTGCTTTTCGGGATGGCAGGCTTTTCGATTACCCTCGAAATTTTACCTGATTTATCAAGTTCGGCTACTCCAAATAGTCTTGGGTCCTCCACTTTTTTAAGACCAATCCAATTACCTTCAGTTTTAACAATAGTTTTAAGGTCGGCATCAATAATTGTATCACCAAAAACAATCAGTAACTCTTCTTCAGGTAAAACTAAATTTTTCGCCAACCAAATTGCATGCCCAACCCCTTTACCGGAAGTTTGAATAACAAACTGAGCATTTATATTTGGATAATTTTGTTGGATATATTGTTCTATCTTATCGCCTAAGTAACCTATGATAAAGACAAAATCATTAATACCAGCATCCATCAAATATTCGGTTATATGAGCTAAAATTGGTTTACCGGCAATTGGAATGAGGGCTTTTGGTTGTGTGTGGGTATGTGGTCTTAGGCGAGTTCCAATGCCTGCAACCGGAATAATGGCTTTCATTTTTAGGTAACTAGTGATTTAATTATTTGCTATTCTGTAAACAAAAATAAACTTTTTCATTAGTATGACTCAAAATACTATTTTGCAAGCCTACAAAACGTTTCAATTTATGAACAGAGATAAGGTAATTTTTGACCTCATTATAGAGGAGCAAAACCGCCAAGAACACGGCATCGAGTTGATTGCATCAGAGAATTTTGTGAGTTTACAAGTTATGGAGGCCATGGGCTCTGTTCTTACAAATAAATACGCAGAAGGTTTACCAGGGAAGCGTTATTATGGTGGATGTGAAGTTGTAGATAAAGTTGAAAATATTGCTATAGATAGATTAAAGCAGCTTTTTGGGGCTTGTTGGGCTAATGTGCAGCCGCATAGTGGTGCGCAAGCAAATGCAGCAGTTATGCTTGCATGCCTTAATCCGGGTGATAAAATTTTAGGTTTTGATTTATCTCATGGTGGTCACCTAACACATGGCTCTCCAGTAAATTTTTCAGGTAAATTATATAAACCTTCATTTTATGGTGTAGAAAGAGAAACTGGTCTAATTAACTGGGATAAAGTGGCAGAAATTGCAAAAGTGGAACAACCAAAAATGATTATTTGTGGTGCATCCGCTTATAGCAGAGATTGGGATTATGCGCGATTAAGAAAAATAGCAGATGAGGTTGGTGCATTGTTATTGGCAGACATTTCGCATCCTGCTGGTTTAATTGCGGGCAAATTGCTTAACGACCCATTGCCGCATTGCCATATTGTTACCTCAACCACACATAAAACTTTGCGTGGTCCTCGTGGTGGAATTATAATGATGGGAAATGATTTTGAGAATCCTTGGGGTTTAACCACGCCAAAAGGTGAAGTTAAAATGATGAGTGCAATTTTGGATGGTGCCGTATTTCCAGGAACTCAAGGTGGCCCATTGGAGCATGTAATTGCTTCTAAAGCTATTGCCTTTGGCGAAGCACTTTCTCCGGAATATCAAACCTATATTAAACAAGTAAGAAGCAATGCACAAGCAATGGCAGCTGCATTTATGAGCCTTGGCTACCAAATTATTAGTGGTGGAACTGATAACCATTTAATGCTTATTGATTTAAGAAATAAAGGAATCAGTGGAAAGGCAGCGGAGAATGTGTTAATCAAAGCGGACATAACTATTAATAAAAACATGGTTCCTTTTGATGATAAGTCGCCATTTGTTACCTCTGGAATTAGAATTGGAACTCCTGCAATTACCTCACGCGGATTAAAGGAAGAGCACATGGGCATTATTGTTGGTTTTATAGACCAGGTATTAATGAATGTAGATAACGAGGCTATTATTGAGAATGTAAGAAAAGAGGTGAATGCAATGATGCATAACTTTCCGCTTTACCGTTAATTTCTAATCCATATTTGAATACTTAGTGGAGCCAACTTTAGGTTTTGGGCTCCACCATTGTTTTGTTCATAATATTTTGCAAAACCTGCATCCAAGGCTATCGCATTTTCATTTCCAACCATTTTCCAAATACCAGTTGGGAGTTTAACCGAAAATTCTTGGTCGTTTTTACCTGTGTTAAGTAAAACCAAAACATTTTCTTCAATTAAGTAGCCTAAGGCAGCCTCATCTTTCGGTTCAAAAAATGTTATTTTAGGGCTATTGGTTGCTTGGTAGCTAGTTAAAGGAAGTAAATGTCTTTTTCTTAATTCCATGAGTGCACTCCAATACTTAATCATATTGTCATAATTGGCGTTGGTATAAGGAATGGCTTTAGAAAACTCGCTTATCTTTTTATTGTATTGAGCCAAACCTACATTTTCCCAAATGAATTGATTGGCGCTTCGCATATTATAGGTGTCTCGCTTGCCATGAAAATAAATCTTTCCGCTCGGTATTTCTTTTTCAACCTCTTTAAGGGGTGCCATTCCTTTACTGCGCATCATTTCTGAGCCACCATGTAAAACTAAGGGACCTGGAGTAGTAAAAAGTAATACGGCAGCAATCTTATAATTAACCTCATCTACCCCAAAACGGCCATCAAAGTTGTAAGTAGCAAACTGATCTGCTAATGCATAATTATCATGAATATCTAGATAGTTAATGGCACTATTAATATTTTTTTGAGCGGGAAAACTACAAGTTAATGCCCTTATCACATCACTGCGTAAGGAGCTATTCCCTCCCGCCCAGCCTCTATCTTTTTCTTTGGTGTTCAGTTCAAAAACAGGGCCTTTGTAGGTGTTCCTTGAATCATCATTAAAGTAACAAATTGGAGAATCGTCTTTATACCAATGCCAATCTGGGTTTTTATTATAGGCAGGGTCGTTGCTATCTATCCAAGGTTCTCCATAAATAATGATGTCATTTGGCAACGCCTCTTTTAATTTTAGCAATGTTTGTTTATCTGTTTGTCCAGCCAAATCTATTCTAAAACCATCCACCCCAAATTCTTCGATAAAGTGTTTGCATTGGTCTATCATCCAACGTTGTACCATATATCTGTTTTCACTTTTGGTTTCGTTGCCATATTCGCCGATGTGCTCAAGGTTTTTGGTTCGGTAATAATATTGCTTGTCAAACGCATTAAAGTGAAACAAGTATTCTCTGCCGTCCATGTTTTCAGCAGTATGGTTAAACACAAAATCAACTATTACGGCAATTCCTTTTTTGTGAAAGGCCTCCACTAAATCTTTAAATTGTTCTCTTTCCTGACCAGCTTCTGTTCCTTTTTTTCTGTATCGCGTTTCAATGGCAAAACTATGTGATGTTCTATATCCCCAATCATAATTTTCTGTTGCAATTCCTTGCTCAATCATATACGGGTCGTTTTTAAAGGCCGATTCCCACTCATCTTTGGGCCAATGAAGCATTTCTTGCACGGGCATTAAATGCACAGTGTTTATTCCCAAGTTTATCAAATAATCAAAACCAATTGACTTTCCTTTTTTGTTTATTAGTTTGGGTACTGCCATTCCTGCAATGGTTCCTTTTAAATCGCTCGAAATGGGCAATAAATCTGTAAAGTCCTGCACGTGTACTTCATATGCCATTACAGTTTCAAGTGCTGGTCGGCCTTTTGCTAGGGGTGCTGGTGCTGTTGTTTTATAGGCAACTCGGCATTTGCCAAAGCTATCATCACTCACACGCGCATACGGATCACTTACGTGTACGGGGTGGGTTTCAAAAAAGAAATTTCCAGGGTCTGAAAACCCATGAACAGTATAATCATACCAAAACCCAGCTAAGTCGCTTCGAATAATTGTTTCCCAAACGCCTTGCTCATCTATAATTAATGAATAAACAGTATCGGCGGTGGTTTGGCTTGCTGTTTTATAAAGGTATAATTTAACAGCTGTAGCCCTTGGCGCAAAAACCCTAAAACTGGTTTCTGTTTTAAAAGAATTTACATTGGCGCCTAATTCTTTATCACTTTTTAGTTCTTTGAACCACCCGTCAAAACTCACCAATTCTTTTAGGTTCAAACCATTATGACTTAAGTAATAAACACGTCTCTTGTCAAAGTTTTTGGTGATTTTTAAAATAAGAAAAGCCTTGCCAATTACTTCGCCATTTAAATTTTTTTGATTGGGTGAGGGAGTAAAACTACTGAAAACCTTGTCTATAAAAACGGGTGAATTTTTTGCGTTAACTAAGGAAAGGTTATTTAAAAAAGTTTTATTTGCCTCAGCTTCAGTAATTCCAGTAATATTCGCTTCAATGGTGGTATCATTTAAAATGGTTGCTTGAAGTGAAAGTGGTTCAAAACCTTTTAGAAATACAAGGTTACCTCCTTCTATATTTTCTGCATTTTTTGGTGGGTCGAGCCATTTGCCGTCGGAGGTTCTAAATTTAAAAGGTTGTGCAGGTTTCACCAGTTTAAAGTCTTTATTATTTAGCCATACAATCCAAATACCGTTGCCTGCAGATTGAAGGTGCCACTTTGCCTCCTTTAAATCTTGACTCCAGCCTCTAAATGCCCCTGTAACTAAAAAGAAATCAGCCTTTATTCCATAGATTTTTTCATCTAAAATAAACGCAAGGCTATCTCCTTTTTGAAAGTATCCTTTTTTATAATCTGTTTCGGTTTGACCCGAAGTAACCTTAAAAAAAAGACTACAGCAAAATAATATAAGTAAGCGATTTCTCATGTAGCGAAATACGGAAATTTGCTGAAAAGTTTTTTGAATACTTTTTTGGCATTTTGTTTGGCCTATAACAATAGTCTGTAAAAACAAATTTGCAGCAAATATTTCATAAGTATATGATTGTTAGCAGTTCAGAAAGTAAGGTTAACCCTACACCCACCCTTCAAAATGGTGTTTTAAGTCCATTTTGGGAAATTAAGATTGTATTAGTAGAAACGAATGGCTCTGTTATTAGAATGGTTGAGAAAATATTAGAAAATACGAAAGTGCTTCATTTTCTAAGAAGAATAGATAATCCGCACGACTTGCACTTTGAACTAGTTTACAATAAACCAGATTTGATTTTAACAGGAAGAACCATGGAGAATTTTTCTGGTATGGATGTTTTAAACCTAACTAAACTTCATGCAGCTAGTCTACCTGTTATTGTGCTAGCGCCAGATTATAATGAAGAAGCTAATTTAGAATTAATAGACAATGGGGCGTATGATATTATTTTTCATCAAGAATTAAAAAGGCTACCAAACGAGGTAGCCTTTATGAGTGAGGAATTTAGAATTCGAAGAACCGCCTAAGGTCGGCCTTGTTTTTCTTTTAGCATTCTTAGTAATTCCTTTTTGAATTCTTGTTCAGCAACAAAAAGCTTAACTACTTTTTGCGAGCTTAGTACCTTCTTAAATTCAGCAGTATATTTTCTAGTTATTTCTACTTCATTTGTTCTAAAGGCAAGCATATCGTTAATGGCCTTATCGGCTTCTGAACTGGTGAGTTGCTCTAGGTTTAACAAGTCTTCAGTCATTTCGCCTTTAAAATCTTTCCTGAGCTTTTCTATTTCTGCTTGGTATTTATTATAGACAGGCCAAAACTTCTGAGCTTCTTCAGGGCTTAAATTTAATTTTTTGGTAATGTAAGCCACTTTTAGCGCTTCTATTTTTTCTTTGCGAGCGCCCGGTCCCTGCGCAAATGCAGGTAAAAGTTGAGTGCTGACGCAAAATAAAAGGATGATTATTTTTTTCATTTCTTTAGTATTATAATTCGGTAAGTATTAATTCAGTTTCTGTTTCTCTCAATATCTCATCTTCTAGCTCAGTATTTTTTTGTTCGGTTTGATCCAAATCAATGCACCAGCCTGCGTCGCAAAGTAAATCGACTGTTAATTCCTCTGTTTGAAGATGACTAATAATTTCTTCTTCGTCGGGTTCTTCGGAGGATTTAAATTTTGGGTCAAACATAAAAAACCCAGCGATTAAAAGTATAGAAGCTGCAATGGAAGTGAGGTTTGCAGGATTAATCCAGCTAAGTTTTATTGTTTTTACAGATTGATCATTTACTTTTTCTGCAAGAGAAGCATTTAGGGTTTCAAAGTAATTTTCAGGCACTTTAAAACCGCCTTTTTTTGGCAGATTGTTTAAAAAATTTTCTGTATCTATTATTTCGTTTTCCATTTTTACTTCTATTAGATAATGCTTTATTCTATTGGTTTAATGCTTGTTTTACAAATAGTTCAATCTTTTTAACAGCATGGTGGTATGATGCTTTAAGTGCACCAATACTAGTTCCTAATATAGCTTCCATTTCTTCATATTTAAGGCTCTCATAGTACTTCATGTTAAATACCAATCGCTGTTTTTCTGGTAAGGTTAATATGGCTTGTTGCAATATTCTTTCTGTTTTGTTACCATCAAAATAGCTACTTGATTCGAGTTGATTTGACAATTGTTCCTGCATTTCTTCCATGCTAATGTTCAGGTTACTTCTTTTTTTTTGCAAAAACCCTAAAGCCTCATTTGTGGCAATTCTAAAAAGCCAGGTATAAAATTGACTGTCTTCCCTAAAGGTGGGTAGTTTTTCCCAAACTTTGATAAAGGTGTTTTGAACTACATCATTTGCATCATCATGGTCAATTACAATACGCCTAACTTGCCAATAGACTTTTCTATTATACTTTTCTAATAACAGACGAAATGCCTCTTGTTGGGTGGCTTTTTCTTTAAACTTTTCTAGCAGAAGCTTATCTGTTATTATTATTTCCATTTTTACTAGCTATGGTAAGATAACATTATTCTATAAAGGTTTAAACTGGTATATGATTTTTATCAAAACTTTGGTTGTTTTTATTTAGACTCCTGTGAGGCTGTTATCTTTGAAACATGCAAAAACACACAAAATTTGTAAGTGCCGAAGAAGCTGTTAAACACATATTATCTGGGCAAAGAGTATTTATACATGGTAGCGCAGCCACACCAACTGTTTTGTTACAAGCACTATTAAATAGGAAACAAGAATTAAAAAAAGTAGAGTTTGTAAGTGTAAGCACCATTGGGTTTGATTTAAATGATGAATCGCTTGCGGATCATTTTTTTATAAACTCTTTGTTTGTCTCAGATTCTGTTAGGAAAGCAGTAAATTCTAATAGAGGAGATTATGTGCCTGTATTTTTAAGTGAAATTCCAGGCTTGTTTAGAAAGCAAATTCTACCCTTAGATGTGGCATTATTGCATGTTTCAGTTCCTGATAAGCACGGTTATGTAAGCTTAGGAACTTCTGTAGATGTGGCGAGGGCAGCGTCGCAAACCGCCAAAGTTTTGATTGCACAAATTAACCCTAATATGCCCCGAACCCATGGAGATGCATTTATTCATATCTCTCAAATTGATTATGCGGTATATGTAAATGAGTTTTTACCAATTGTGAGTTATTCAGAATCTAGGGATGAGGTTTGTGAGCAAATTGGTAAGAATGTGGCTGCTCTTGTAGAAGACGAAGCCACACTTCAATTAGGTATAGGCAATATTCCAGATAATGTTTTAAGAAACTTAGGGTCGCACAGAAACTTAGGCTTGCATACAGAAATGTTCTCTGATGGTGCAATAGATTTAATTGAAAAAGGTGTTATTAACAATAGTAAGAAGAAGAAGGTAAATGGCTATTGTGTAAGCGGCTTTTTGGTAGGAACTAAGCGTTTATATGATTTTGTAGATGATAATCCAATTGTAAAGTGCATGGATATAAGTTATGTTAATGATCCACATGTGGTTAGACAAAATCCTAAAGTAACAGCTATCAACAGTGCCATAGAAATTGACTTAACGGGACAAGTATGCGCAGATTCAATAGGAATGTTTCAATATTCTGGTATTGGTGGTCAAATGGATTTTATAAGAGGCGCCTCATTATCTGAAGGAGGGAAACCAATTATTGCTTTGCCCTCTCGAACAGGAAAAGGCATTTCTAGAATTACCCCTACTTTAAAAACGGGTGCTGGGGTAGTTACCACAAGAGGTCATATTCATTGGGTAGTTACAGAATATGGGGCTGTTAACTTATATGGTAAAAATATGGAGCAACGTGCTGAATTACTAACCAGCATTGCGCATCCAGATGATAGGGAGTACTTGGCCAAGGCTACATGGGAGCGTTTTAACAAATAGGGTTTTAAAAACCATATTTACCTTTATATTTTTTTGCAAGCTTAACTTGTTCATTTTCTAAGTTGATGGCTTCTCCGCAGATATAAGCAGACGAAATTACGTTTGTTCGCATATCTAGGATATCACCTTCGCAAATTACAAGAGAGGCATCTTTTCCTTTTTCTAAGCTGCCAATTTTTGCATCAACTCCTAATACTTCTGCTGCATTTAAGGTAATGCATTGCAGTGCTTGTTCTTTGGTTAATCCATATGCTGCAGCAGTGCCAGCAATAAATGGTAAATTTCTAGCTTCCCAGCTACCTTCTTTGGATAGTATAACCTTAATACCAGCTGCCATTAATTGAGCAGGCGTTTTAAAAGGTTGGTCTACATCGTCGGCTTTTTTGTAGGGTAACGCATGCAAAGTACTCAAAATAACAGGCACTTTATTTTCTTTTAAAAAGTCAATAATTAGGTAGGATTCTGTTGCGCCAACTAATGCAATTTTCACTGCGGGAAATTTTGATTTAAAAAAATTAACTGCATTCAAAATTCCCTTTGCCTCCTCTGCGTGTATATATAAGGTTTGTTGCCCATTAAGAATGTTTTTCATGGCGTGCATGCGTGCATTAAATTCAGGTTGTATGGCTTGTTCATATTGTTGGGCTGCCACAAAAAACGCTTCAATTTTTGAAATGGTTTCTTCTGTACGTTTAAGTTGTTTTTCTGCATCCTCGCTTGAATAAGGTGATAAATGAAGGCTAGGCCAATTAATATGAACACCCTCATCTATGGCAATTGCCGCATCTTCCCAATTCCAAGCTTGGGTTTTCATTAAGCTACTACTACCAGAAATAATGCCGCCCATTGGCACTGCCTGGGCATATAAAATTCCATTAAAGGTGGCAGTTGGCAAAATTTTGGAGTCGGTGTTATAGGCAATAAGCGACCGAACATTTGGGTTAAACATGCCCGTTTCCGAATAATCTCTAGTGGCCCTAACTGCATCAATTTCATTTAAACCTAAAATGGTATTCATAGCAATTAATCCAGGATAGATGTGTTTTCCTTTGGCATCAACAACCTGTGCATTTTTATAAAGCGTTTTGAGTGTATTACCCACAAAAGTAATTTTCCCATTCTCCATAACAAGCACGCCATTTTCAATCACTTCTCCGTTGCCAATATGTAAGGTGCCATTTTGTATAATGGTGGTCTGGGTTTGACCCAAGCCGCTAAATTTTATAGCTATAAGTACTATAATTAATATTAATTTTTTCATAACTATATTTTTAATATTCTTCAACTGTATCGCAATGGTAATCAATGTCTGGAGCGCTCACATGCTTTGTGGTTTTTTCGCCTTTTTGCTTAGCTAGAATCATTTTTTGAATAATTCGTTCTCGCTCTAATTTTATGGCACTTCTAAGCGCATAGTCTTTTTCTATACTGTAATAACAAATACCATCAATTAAGGTCATTTCTGCTTTAGCATATACACTTAATGGGTTATCTGACCACAAAACTAAATCTGCTTGCTTTCCAATTTTAATGCTGCCTGTGAACTTATCGATGTGTAGCATTATTGCAGGATTTAAAGTTACCATTTTCCAAGCGTCTTCCTCACTAATATTACCATATTTTACCATTTTTGCAGCTTCTTGATTAAGTCTTCTACCCATTTCTGCATCATCGCTATTAACCGCTGTAACTATGCCCATTTGGTTTAGTATTGCAGCGTTTTGGGGTATTGCATCAATTACTTCATACTTATAAGCCCACCAGTCTGCAAATGTACTTGCATTGGCGCCATGCGCTTTCATTTTATCTGCTACTTTGTATCCTTCTAAAATATGCGTAAAAGTATTTACTTTAAATCCAATACTATCTCCAACCTTCATCAGCATATTTATTTCACTTTGTACATAGCTATGGCAACTAATAAATCGTTTTTTATTTAATATTTCTACCAAGGTCTCTAGCTCTAAATCTCTCCGCGTCAGGCTTGGGTTTTCTTTGATTTTCTTTTCATACTCTTTGGCTCTTAAAAAGGCATCATAATAAACCTGTTCAACACCCATTCTAGTTTGCGGATACCTTGAAGTTTCATTGCCCCAATTACTTTGTTTTACATTTTCCCCAAGTGCAAATTTTATAAATCCAACAGCCTCTTTAAACTTCATATCTTCTGCTCCTAAGCCCCACCGAAGTTTTATGATGCTGCTTTGCCCGCCAATTGGATTACATGAGCCATGTAATTGTTGGCAGGCTATCACACCCCCACTTAATTGTCTATAAATGTTTATATCTTCAGGGTTTATCACATCACCAATTCTAACCTCTGCGGTGATGTTTTGTGTGCATTCATTAACGCCTTTATAAATTCCAATATGTGAGTGCTCGTCAATGATACCGTTAGTAAGGTGTTTGCCCTTGCAATCTACTACAATGGCATTTTCTAGTTTTAAATCTTTACCTATTGCTATAATCTTTCCATTACTAACAAGTACATCCATATCTTTTAGGATACCTTCTTTTTCATTTGTCCAAAGGGTGGCACCTTTAAATAAATAAGAGTTTTGGGTTGGCTGTTGGTTTGAACCAAACTCCGAAAATGGATATAATACTTTGCCAATTACCACAGACGAATCCTCATTTTTATTAAGTTTTGATGATGGAGTGTCTGTGATTAATTTGCCTTTAAAACTTTTGGTTACTCCATCACTGTTCCAAGCTATGCCATTAAATGCGGTTACTTGCTGTGAGGCATTAGTATTACTCACCCAAAACTCTAGTCTTATTAGTTTATCGCTATTTTTATGGGTAGCTATATTTGCGCTTAAACTATTTGATTTATAAGTGAGGTTAACTTTTACGGTGTCTTTGGTCCAAAGGTAGGATTCAAGTGTATTGTTATTTTTAATGGCAAGTTTTACTAGCCCAAGTTCTGGAAGGTCAAGTTCATAAACACCTTCCATATTTTGATTATTCCAAGCTTTCACGGCATTTTTGTTACCGTTGGTATAGTGGTCAAGAATTTCGGCATTGGGTTCAAACAAGTCATTGCTACTAATAAAAAAATTGGCCATCATACCTTTTTGAAGCGTACCTACCTTGTTTGCAATGTTTAGCATTTTTGCAGGTGAGAGGGTTAAAGAAGTGAGTGCAGCTTCTTTGCTTAGCCCGTATTTGACAGCTTTTCTTAAATTGTTTAAAAAATCATCTGCATTTGTGGTGCCGCTTGCAGTAATGGCAAATGGAATACCTTTGGCGTTTAAAATGGCAGGATTTGCAGGTGCCATTTCCCAATGTTTTAAATCTGCTAAATTTATTCTTTCGGCATCAAATGGGTCTTGAACATCAAATGGTTTAGGGAAGTTTATAGGGATTATAAACTGGCACCCGGTTGACTTAATTTCATCAATTCTTTGGTAGTCGTCGCCTTTGGTTTTAAGAATATAGCTTAGGCCAAATTCTTTACCAATTTTGGCGGCGCGAAGCGCCGCATATTTATTTTCAGTTTCAAAAACGATAGGTAAAGCCTTGTGTTTTTGGAAATTTTCAAAACTTAGATTCACCTCTTCTTTTTTCAAAGTGTAATAATTAGCATCATAATAAGTTTGCCTTATTAAAGCAACTACACCCATGGCAGATCCAGGATAGTCTTGTCTGCTACTCCCTTTATCAAAACTTAGGCCAGTGGCAGCTTCTGAGTTTAGGATTAATTGATGCGCTGGACCTTTACCAGTTAAAACCAATACACCACTACCTCTAAAAATCCCATCCGGTAATATACTTAGGGTCAAACCAAAACCAGAAGCCAAATATTGCTCACTTTTTTTCTCCTCAAATTCAAAAATTTCTACTGATTTTCTGTCAAGGTGTATTGCATCATTCCAAGCATATGCACCTGGTTTATTGTTTTCATATTGCTGATATGATCTTAATTTAGCTTCCTTTTCTTGGTTCAAACCATAGCTACTGAAAACATCTATAAACGAAGGATAAATAAAACGCCCGTTAAGGTTTATAATTTTAGCCCCTTTTGGAATGACAGCGTCATTGCTTTGAATTGCCTCTATTTTCCCATCTTTTACAATAAGGGTTGCATCCTTAAAAAGTTGATTAGGTGTAGCTTGAATATTGGCATGGACAAATGCAATAAGCTGAACGCGTTTGTCTGGCGGCCCGTTAAGTGGAAAGCCATTCTGCGCTTGCATATTGTTAAAGGACAATAATAGTAAGCTAATTAATGTTATCTTAAACAAGTACTTCATTTTGTGATGATTTGTGGCAATTTATAAATTATTCCATTTTTTGTTGGAAAGAAATTATACGAATGGTTTTTTAACTTTGACTAACTTGGCTAAGTTTGGAGGATAGATGAGCATAGTAGAAGAAATTAAATTTAGATTTTATAATGGCAATGCAATTATTAGGATTATACTGATAAATGTGTTGGTTTTTGTGACAATGGCTATTTTTCAGCTGTTTACCTTTTTATTCCAAGTTTCTTTTGGTGCTAATTTAGTAAATTGGTTTTCATTACCTGCGTCTTTTTCGCGACTTCTTTTTCAACCTTGGAGCATAATAACCTATATGTTTTTGCATTCAGGTTTGTTTCATTTAATTTTTAATATGCTTTGGTTGTATTGGATTGGCCAATTATTCCAGCAATATTTGGGTAATACAAAAACTTATCAGGCTTATTTTTTGGGTGGTATTTTTGGTGGATTAGTTTATATGATTGCTTACAATGTTTTTCCCGCCTTCTCAAATAGAGTAATGTTTGAACTTGCTCTTGGCGCATCGGCTGGTGTTTTATCAATTGTATTTGCAACTGCAACGCTATTGCCTAATTACAGCATTAGCTTACTGTTTATTGGTTCAATAAAACTTAAATATATTGCCTTAATAACAGTTGTAATTGATTTAATTAGTATTCCTCAAGGCAATGCCGGCGGCCACATTGCTCACTTAGGTGGCGCAGCTTTTGGGTATTTATTTATAAAGCTTATTTATAATAAAACGCAAGTTCCTAATACTTTAGATAAGATATTTGAGTTTTTTTTAAATGGATTAAAGCGGGAGCCTAAGTTGAGGATTCATCATAAATCTAATTCCCGTGTAACAGGTTCGGAAGGCGGCAAACCTAGTCAGGCCGAAGTAGATGCCATATTAGACAAGATAATAAAAGGTGGATATGAGAGTTTATCTAAAAAGGAAAAAGAAATATTATTTAAAGCTGGCAAATAATTGAAATGGTATCATAAAATATTACTTGCGATAAATTTGCTTATAGGCATTGGTATGTTAGGTGCTTATTTGGCAACTATTTTTTCTCCAAGAATGTATTGGTTTCTTGCTTTTTTGGGCCTAGGATTTCCCTTACTTTTATTTTTAAATCTAGCTTTTTTTATTACTTGGATTTTACTTAAGAGATATTGGTTAGCGCTAGTTTCTTTTTCTTTTTATCTTCCTATTCTTCCTCAATTGCCATCCTATATACAATTGTTTCCAAAAGAAATAGTTGAAGAAAAAGGTACCTATTTAAATGTAGTTGATTTCAATACCCACTATATGGGCGCTTATGATTTTATTGGCAAGGATAGCAATTATTTTTTTACATTATTAGATACCCTAAAGCCTGATGTAATTTGCTTACAAGAGTTTACTAACTTGGGAGGATTTCAGCAAAAGCCTTTGTTTAAACGTTTTTCTATGGAGTATCAAAGTTATGCCAATTATAATGCGGATATTTTGAGTAAAACTTATCCAACGGGTTATGGTGTATGTATTTTTAGTAAATACCCAATTGTAAATAAGGGGTTTTTAGAAAGAGTTACCCAATCAAGTAACCTTTCTCTTTTTGCTGATATAGTTGTTGGACAAGACACCATAAGAATAATTAATACGCATTTAAAATCGATAGTTTTTGATAGAAAAGATTACTGGGCAGTTGAGCAAATGGCAAGTGGCGAGGATTTATTGGAAACCTCTGACCTTAGAAGAATAATTGCAAAACTAAAATTTGCCTTTAAGGAAAGAGCAAAGCAAGCTGAATACCTAAAAAGTAAAATGGATGAAAGTCCTTATAAACTTATTGTTTGTGGTGATTTTAATGATTCTCCTATGAGTTATTCCTATCGCAGTATACAAAAGGGTTTAAAGGATGCTTTTGTTGAGTCGGGTTATGGGATGAGTAGAACTTATACTGGTAAAATGCCTTCTTTCAGAATAGACTATATTCTGCATGATAAGAATTGGAATAGTTATAACTATAAAACAAATCGACTAAACTTTAGTGATCATAAAATGATTAGCTGCACCATTAAAATACGCTAATTTATTTTGGAGGAGTAGGTGGAGGTTTTGTGCCGCCAGCACCTTGGCCTGAATCTAAGTTATTTTGGGTAGCAGCGTTGTAGTTAAATCTTCTAATATTATACGTAAGTGTTAGCATAAAATACCGTTGTAAAACATTGCTTCTATTATCTTCTACGTATGTTTCTGTAATAGTTCTATTGATGCTGGCATTTTGATTTAACATATCAAAAACACTCAATTTAAGCTCAGCCATTTTTTTATAGAATCTGTACCCTAAACCAGCGTTCCAAAGAAAGAAGTCTTGATTAAATGAACTTCCTATGCCTTTAAAATTAGTATAAGCAATGTCTGTAGAAACTACCCAACTGCTGTTAGGCATTAAGTTTGCTTTTAAGGTAGAAGTATTGATAAAGTAATTGCTATTTTGTGCAATAATCAGTGTGTTTTCTACAAGGTTTATGTTTGCACTATGACCTATAGTGAAATCTACTTTTTCACTGATATTACTGCCTATTACAAAACCTGAATTAATATTAAATGTGTTGGCTGAGTTTTTGAGCCCATTTACTAAACCAGGTATCATTGAATAGTTTAAACCTAAATTAAAATTTATATTACTTTTTAACTTTTTTACAGGGATGCCGTAAGTAATGAAACTTCGGGAGTTTAAATATCCTCCTAAATTGGTTGGCATTGTTAATTGGGCGCCTCTTGGCACCAAGATGCCATTAATAACCAGTGCATCCGCTGTGGCAGTATAGTTAGAATTGGCAATGTAGTCATTGGTAAATTGAGCCATAGCAAAGGCAAAAAACGATTGGGCACTTTGCCAGTTATTTGAACCATATCTAATTATAAGGTTATGTGAAAATTCTTGTCTTAAATTCGCATTTCCTGCACTTAATAGTAAAGGATTGCTGTTATCTACCACATTTTGTAATTGAGTTACTGAAGGGGTATTTGTATTGGTTCTGTATATGAATCGTAATGATTTTGCTTGGCTAATCTTGTATTGAAAAGTGGCATTTGGCAATATATTGCTAAAGTCTTTTCTGAAGTTGTCATTGATTGGGAAACTTTGGAGACTCTTGAGGGTAAGAAATTGCTGCGTTAGGCCAACCGTCAAAGAATATTTTTCTTTGTTTAAATTTAAGCTAGCATTTACTTTTTGAGTATTTACAGTGTTATCAAATGAATTACTTAATACACTATCCACTAGAATATACTCATTGGCTATACTATCAAATCTATTGGTTAGGCGATTACTGTAATTCTGATTAAGCGAAGGATTATAACTCAATTGTAATTGCAAGTTCTTTGCAATCATTTCTGTATAGGTGAGATTAGCATTGTATGCATTCCCGTTTGTAGAAGTTTCTGCAAATTGCCTGAAACCCCTGGCTTGCAAGGAGTTGTTGGTGTCTAGGAAAATATTTTGTGAGTTTTGAAATACCTCGCTATTGCGTCTGCTAATGTCTGAACCCAAATTAAAGCTAACTGTTCTTCCTGTTTTTAAAAATTTATGACGATAAAGCAGGTTTGCACCTGCTGAATAGCCCTTATTAGTTGTGTTTGATAAGGTTTGAGTTTGATTCAAAAATTCATCTTGCAAGAAATTGCTAGCGTATTGGTTACTGAAAATACTGGCGTTTTGGAAGTTTAATTTCGGTGTGAAAACGACTGAATTCAAACTATCAAAATTATGTTCCAATCTTAAATTGAATCGGTGATTAAAATTACTATTCTCGCTGCTAGTAGAATCCTTGTAAAGTTGTTTTATTTCTGGATTTACAATAAAGTTTCTATTTATTACTTTTTGAGTGAGTGTATTACTTGCATTGAAAAAGTAACTTCCTTGCACACTTGTTTTAGCACCCCATTTATCGGTGTAATTTAAACCTATAGAATGTGTGCTTGCAATCCCTGGTTGTTGACCTACCAGAAACTCTCCTGCACCGCCCATGGGTGGGCCTCCTCTGCTATTGCCGCGGTTTGCCATCATCATTCCCATTCTACCAGCATTACCCCCAAATAAATCTTGCATCGAGAAATTTTGTTGATTTATATTATTAGAAAGGCCAAGAATTGTAAATCTTCTATTGCCTTTAAATTGGTTCAAACTTAAACCTGATTGGTATCTATTATCTGTGCCATAACCTGCATACACTTTTCCAAAGGCTCCTTGATTTTTCCCATTTTTTGTGGTAATGTTCATCGTCTTATCGGTATTTCCATCCCTAAATCCTGTGAACTGGGATTGATCATTCATGCGATCAAAAATTTGAACTTTATCTACAATTTCTGCGGGTAAATTGCGCAATGCCATTTGTGCATCATCCCCAAAGAACTCCTTCCCATCTACCAATACTTTTTTTAATTCTTCTCCTTGGGCTTTAACCTGTCCATTTTCTACAGTAATTCCAGGCATTTTTTTTACTAAATCTTCGGCAGTTGCGTCTCTGTTTACCTTGTATGCATCGGCATTAATACTCGTTGTATCACCTTTTTGTTCTACCCTTATTTGGTTGGTTTGAACCGTTACTTCATTTAGTTTTTTTGTATCAGGCTCCAATAAAATTTTACCTATTATTTTGTCTGTTTCACCCAAAATGATGAGTTGCCTTTTTGAAAGATAACCTATATAACTAAATTGAATGGTGTAGGTATCGGGTTTAATACTTTCAATTTTAAATCTTCCTAAAGCATCTGAAGCTGTACCGCCTATTATTTTATTTCCTTGCAACAATGCAATACTTACACCTTGAATGGGTTGTAAGGTGTTTTTATCTGAGACGCTGCCTCGTAATGAGGAGTTGGAGTTCTGAGCGTATACCCAAAATCCTAAGAAATTGAGTAATAAAAGGGAAATTGAATATTTAAATTTCAAAGCGTTAAAGTTTTGGCGCTCAAAGATGCGTATAGTTAAGACAAGAAAAATATAAAATAGTTTAATTGGTAAAAATTTGAGGTGAAATTTGGTTTTAGTTTTTCTTTACTATTGCTTTGCGACTGTCTTTAGGGGTGCCTTTGGATTTTTCAACGGCTGAGAACAAACCCTCTGAACCTGATCAGGATAATGCCTGCGAAAGGGAAAAGTATGAAAAAAATAGTATATATATCAGCAACATTGCTGCTGCCGGCGTTTGCTTTTGGGCAGCAAGATTCTTCCTCTAAACAAGTTGGTTTACAGGAATTAATTATCAGAGAAATTAATCCATCTTTGAAAAGGCCTCTTACTTTTAGTAGTCTTGAAAAGAAAGACCTTAAGCAACTTTATTTTGGCGCCGATGTACCTTCCGTATTGCAGCAACTTCCGTCTATAAATGCATACAGCGATAATGGCACTGGCATTGGTTACAGTTTTTTCAGAATGCGGGGTATTGACCAAACACGAATTAATACAACTGTTAATGGTGTTCCCTTAAATGATCCAGAGAATCAGGGCGTTTTTTTTGCCAATTTTGCTGATTTGCTAAGTGGGGTTGAAGAGATACAAGTTCAAAGAGGACTAGGCACTTCTACAAATGGCTCTTCTGCATTTGGCGGTTCCGTGCAAATATCTTTGTCAGCCTTAGAACAAAAACGTTCTGCCGAAATTCAAATGGGGATTGGGTCCTTTGGTTCAAACCGAGTTACGGCTAGTATTCAAAGTGGGTTAGTAAATAAAAAATGGCTTTCTCAGTTAAGAATAGGAAGGATTCAAACCAATGGATTTAGAAACAATGCATCAGCAGAGGTAATCTCTTACCAAGCATCTGTTTTGCGATTATTGAAAAATGGTACGATTAGGTTTAATGCATTTGGCGGCGCTACACAAAATCAACTTTCTTATTTGGGAATAGATAAACAAACCTTTAATGTAAATCCTAAAACTAATCCCTTTGTGAATGGTGAATCGGATGCCTTTCGTCAGCTTATAAATCAATTACAATACACCAGAAGACTCGGTTTGAACCAAACATTAAATGCAAGTTTGTATTTTGTGCGTGGGGTTGCGCCTAAATTTCAGTTTTTGTTTCCTGCTAGTTGGGGCTATACGTTTGATTGGTTTAATATGTCCCCCTTGATTTCTGGAAATGATACCAATTTTATTGCAGGAGATATGATGACTTCATATCGATTGGATCAAAAATTTTATGGGGCATTTGTAACATATACCTATCTTCATAAGCGGTTTGAAATCAATAGCGGTTTGCATGCAAATTATTTTATTGCCGACCATTTTATGGAAGTGTTAAATGGAACTAATATCCCAAATAATTACTCATTGCCGCATGAAGTATACAGAAACACAGGGATTAAAAGAGATTTAAGTGCCTTCTTAAAAGGTAATTTTAATGCTACGGATAAGTTGAGTTTGTTTGCAGATGTTCAAATTAGAATGACAAGTTTTACTTATTCAGAAAAGGAAATGGCAATACGTCCAAGTTTTGGAAAGGTTGAAGATATGCAATGGGTGTTTTTCAATCCTAGAGTTGGAATTAATTATCAACTTAAGCAAGGGCAAACCCTCTATGGATTTACTGGAATTGGGTACAGAGAGCCTACACGCTTTGATTATTTGCAAGATGATTTTGCCCCAGGTGATATAAAGCAAAGCGCCATAAAGCCAGAGCAATTATGGAATACAGAGCTTGGCTATAGATTGAATGGTGGGAACTGCAAATTAACAGTTAACCTTTTTATGATGGAGTTTCAAAATCAAATTGTGGGTACTGGCGCCCTTAATAATTTTGGTTATCCAGTTACAGGAAATATTGGGAGAAGCTGGAGAAGAGGGATAGAAACAGCTTTGGTGCTTCCCATTGATAAAATGTTCTCTGTTTTTGCAAACACAAGTTTTAGTCTAAATGGGGCAAAAGAATTCTCACAAACTTTTTCTTCAGAAGATTTTTCTACATCACTTCAAAAGACATTTAAAAACACACCACTAGCTTTAAGTCCAAATCAGTTGCACCTTTTAGGTATTCAGTTTAATTCTTTTGATGAAACAGTGCATGCTACAATTAATGGTAGGTATGTAGGTAAACAGTTTTTAGACAATACAGGTAACGATTTGCTTAGCATTCCAGCTTTTTACACAATTGACGCGAGGTTTGCATATCAATTTAGTATTAAAAGTTTAAAGGACTCAGAATGGCAAGTAAAGCTTCAGGCCAACAACTTGCTCAATGCAAATTATGCACCCTTTGGAAGTTTAGGAGGGTTTAATACAATAAATGCAGAAGGGCAAAGAGGTCAGTTTGCTTTATTTATGCCTGCAGCTGGCAGAAATTTCTTTTTAACTTTATCGGCTAAATTTTAATTTCAAAAGGTGTCGGGGATTTAATCTTCGACACCTATTTGGTTACAAACACCAATAGATGATTCATTGGATTACTTGCCACATCAATTTCTTTAATAATATTTTCAGCTTGATATCTCTGGGCTGCATTTACCTCAACCAGTTTTTTAAGGGTCTCGGTTGCTTCTATTTGTCTGCCACTTTTAAGATACGCCAAGGCGAGGTACCATTTACTTAATTGGATTACTTCAAATTTATTTCCAGCGTCAATAGCTTCTTGAAACTTTGATACAGCTAAATGATTAAAATCTGTTTGTAGCAAACAAATTCCCGTATACAAATTATAAAGGCTTTGTTCATTTTCATTTGGTTCAAATCGCTGAAACGCTTCTAAAGCCAAGGCATACTCCCCTTTATCATAAAGCTTCATTGCTTGCATATGCATACTTACTGTATCTGAATAGCTTGGATCGGTGGTCCAATAATTCATACAGGGTTTCATGTTATTTTCAAAAATAACTTGTAAGCTGTCATTTGGAGCAATGTTCTTCTCGCTTACTACCCAAGTAATTATAAATGCAAATAATATTAAACTGATAGCAGAAAATGTTCGTATTATTCGGTTCATAAGGCATTGCAAATTAGATACATTGATAACTCAATTCACAAAAATTATTTTAGTGTCCAATTCTTTGTACCTAAGCGTGCTTTTACTCTTTAAATGGCATTAAAGTGTAAGGAATCTTTCCACAAATTGCATATTCTTTTCTATAATCCGATAAGTGGCTTACTTTTGCATAATTTATAGGTATATCTAAACACAAATATTCTTTTATGCCCAAAGACTTAAGTATTAAATCGGTTCTAATAATTGGCAGCGGTCCAATTGTAATTGGTCAGGCTTGTGAGTTTGATTACAGTGGTTCCCAAGCCGCTAGATCTTTAAAAGAGGAGGGAATAAAAGTAATTTTAATTAACAGTAATCCGGCTACCATTATGACTGACCCGGTTACAGCTGACCATGTTTATTTATTGCCATTAAACGCAGCTTCTATAGAGCAAATTCTTACCGAGCACCAAATTGATGCTGTGCTTCCAACAATGGGAGGGCAAACAGCCTTAAATTTAGCTATAGAATGTGATGAAATGGGATTGTGGGAAAAGTTTAAGGTAAGAATGATTGGGGTAGATATTGCTGCTATTGACACCACAGAAAATAGGGAAAAATTTCGTCAGAAGATGATTGATATTGGCGTTCCTGTTGCTGATTCTAAAGTAGCAAATTCTTTTTTGGAAGGAAAAGAAATTGCGCAGAAAATTGGTTTTCCACTTGTGATTAGACCTTCTTATACTTTGGGTGGCACAGGCGGTGGATTTGTTTGGGTTAAAGAAGAGCTAGATGCCGCGCTTCAAAGAGGTTTATCAGCTTCTCCTACGCATGAAGTTCTTGTTGAAAAGGCTGTTTTTGGTTGGAAGGAATACGAATTAGAACTTTTGCGTGATAAGAATGACAGTGTTGCAATTATTTGTACCATTGAGAATTTTGACCCAATGGGAATTCACACGGGTGATTCTATAACAGTGGCACCTGCAATGACTTTAAGTGATACGGTTTTTCAAAGAATGCGTTCCATGGCTATACATATGATGCGTTCCATTGGAAACTTTGCAGGAGGTTGTAATGTTCAGTTTGCCGTCAATCCAGAGGATGAAAGCATTATTTCTGTAGAGATTAACCCACGTGTATCAAGATCTTCGGCATTGGCTTCAAAAGCAACAGGTTACCCTATTGCTAAAATTGCAGCCAAACTTGCAATCGGTTATCATTTAGATGAATTAAAGAATCCTGTTACCAAAACTACCTCCGCTTATTTTGAGCCTGCCATCGATTATGTTATTGTTAAAATTCCAAGATGGAACTTTGATAAGTTTAAAGGTTCAAACAAAACCCTAGGCCTACAAATGAAATCTGTGGGAGAGGTTATGGGTATAGGAAGAACCTTTATTGAAGCACTTCAAAAAGCCACTCAAAGTTTAGAAATAAAAAGAAATGGCCTGGGCGCTGATGGTTTTCAACAACGGAAACTTGAAGACATCGTAGAAAAGTTAAAAAACCCAAGCTGGGATAGGATTTTTGCAGTAAAAGATGCGCTTAGTCTAGGAATGCCCATATCCTCCCTTGAAAAATTAACGAGAATTGATCGCTGGTTTCTTACTCAAATAAATGATATGGTACGTTTAGAAAACGATACCAAACGATTTAATCTCGTGAATTTGCCTAAAGAAATTTTAATTGAACTAAAGCAGAAAGGTTATAGTGATATTCAAATTGCCTACCTATTAGGAGGTGATACTACAGAAGATGAAGTATGGGATTTGAGAAAAAAATTGGACATTCATCGTATTTATAAAATGGTGGATACTTGTGCTGCCGAATTTCCTTCTCCAACTAATTATTTCTACTCCACCTTTGATGGTGAAAACGAAAGCAAAGTTTCTGATAAGAAAAAAGTAGTTGTACTTGGTTCTGGCCCCAATAGAATTGGCCAAGGAATTGAGTTTGACTATAGTTGTGTGCATGGTCTTCTTGCCGCCAAAGAGGTTGGTTTTGAAGCCATCATGCTCAATTGTAATCCAGAAACTGTTAGCACAGATTTTGATATGGCCGACAAGCTATATTTTGAGCCAGTATTTTGGGAAACACTTCGTGAAATTATTGAATTGGAAAAGCCTGTTGGGGTGATTGTCCAACTAGGCGGTCAAACTGCCCTAAAGCTTGCCAGAAAATTGCACCAATTAGGTATAAAAATAATTGGAACTAGTTTTCCAGATATGGACATCTCTGAGGATAGAGGAAGCTTTTCTGACCTACTAAAAGAACTAGATATTCCATACCCAGATTATGGTGTAGCAGAAGATGCAGAAGAAGCTATTGTTGTGGCAAATACAGTTGGCTATCCAGTTTTGGTTAGGCCAAGTTATGTTTTAGGTGGACAAGGAATGAAAATCGTTATAAACGACGAAGACTTGGAGCAAGCTGTTATAGACCTGTTAGGCGATTTACCTGGAAATAGGTGTTTAATTGACCATTTTCTTGACAGGGCCGAAGAAGCTGAAATAGATTTGATTTGTGACGGGGAAGATGTACACATTATAGGAATGATGGAGCATATTGAACCTGCAGGTATACATTCTGGCGATAGTTCTGCCGTGCTTCCTCCGTTTAGCTTGAGTGAATTGGTTCAAAGCAAAATGGAAGAATATGCTATTAAATTGGCCAAAAACATGAATATCAGAGGGCTATTAAATATTCAGTTTGCCATTAAAAATGAAAAGGTATATGTAATAGAAGCCAATCCACGTGCAAGCAGAACGGTGCCATTTATAGCTAAAGCTTATCAAATTCCTTACATTAACATTGCAACTAAAGTAATGTTAGGAACGCATAAGCTAAAAGATTTTACCTTCGAAAGAAAATTAACTGGTTATGCGATTAAAGAACCTGTATTTAGTTTTGATAAGTTCCCAAATGTAAATAAAGAACTTGGCCCTGAAATGAAGTCAACTGGAGAAGCAATTAGATTTATAAAGGATTTACAAGACCCGCACTTTAGACTTTTATACAAAGAAAAGAGCATGTATTTGAGTAAGTAAGGGTTTCGGTTCGAACCAAACGTTTGCTTACCAAATATTAATCAAACAAATGTTCCGGTTCTGGCACTTTAAATACAAGTTTATTGGTGCCAAAAAAGTTTAAAAAGATATTTATGAAAATGGCTAGAACATTGGAAACCAATGGGCCATTTTCATTAAGCCAATTGCTTATTTTGTTTTCTAGGATTCCATTCGCCATAACTGCAAACCACACGTTTGGGTGCAAAAAATGATCAAACATGAAGTTTATCATTAGGTAAATAATGAAAGTTACTGCGTATACTAGAATATATTTAAGCAGGTATTTTTCATCTTCTTCTGTTTGGTCGATATAGGTCCAAAACTTATTAAGGGTAAAGCCAACAAAAAAGCCCATAACATATCCAATGGCTTTAGACAATAAATTTAGGGAAGGATATTGATTAACAATTAGCCAAAAAACTCCTAAACTAACGCTAGCGCTTGTTGCGCCAACAATTCCAAATTTGATAAATTTCTTAGCAGTTGGATATTGTCTAATCCAATTCCTGAACTTATTGATTGCGGTTAGTACCATAAAGAGTCAAAAATAACATTTTACATTAATCCATCATCTGCAAAACTAAAATAAGATTTGTTACCTATGATAATATGGTCTTGAACCAGTATGTCAAGTAATTTCCCTCCATCTTTTAGTTTTCTTGTGATTTCAATGTCTTGTTGGCTTGGTGTTAAGTTTCCAGATGGGTGATTATGGCATAAAATAATACCTGAAGCAAGTTCTGAAAGTGCAATAGAAAATATTATTTTTGGGTCAACCACCGTTCCTGCAATTCCACCCTCACTTATTTTTCTTTTGGCAATAATGCCATTTCCCCTGTTTAAAAGTAAAAGCCAAAATTCTTCATGGTCATTATCTTCAAGCAAATGTTCAAATTGCAAAAAGGCCTCATTGCTAGACCTTATTCGTATTATTTTTTTTGCTTCTTCTTCTCTTTGTCTTTTGCCAAGTTCAAAAGCAGCTGTTAAGGTAATAGCCTTTGCAGCGCCAATTCCTTTTACTTTACTCAGTTCTTTCCAGCTCATTTTTTGAATATTTTTTAATTCATTTTGAGCCGAGCCAAGTGTTTGCCGAGCTAGCGCTAATGCAGAGGCATTTTTATTGCCACTGTTAATTAGGATGGCGAGTAATTCGGCATTTGAAAGAAACCTTGGGCCATATAGCATTAGCTTTTCCCTTGGTTTTTCATCCTCTGCTAAGTACCTGATTGGGATGTTTGAACTTGAAGTTTCCATCCTCCAAAGCTATTAATACCAGTAACTTTGGACAAGTTTAAAGGAGCTATAAAATCCTATTAATAGGATAAAAAAAAAGACCTCCATGGAGGTCTTTTCATGAAAAAATATTTTAATTATTTAGCCGCTTTTTTGCGGGTAACTTTTTTTTCTACTACGGGTGTAGTTCCAATTTTATTAACAACTTTAGCTAATTTAGATTTTTGATTAGCCGCTTTATTTTTGTGAATAATGCTACGCTTAGCTAATTTATCTAACATAGCGCTAACTTCTTTTAATAAAGTTTCTGCTTCACTTTTAACGGTGCTGCTACGTAATCTTTTAGCAAGAGTACGAGTAGTTTTAGCTTGATAGCGGTTGCGTAAACGCTTAGTAGCGCTATTTCTGATTCTTGTTTTTGCTGATTTATGATTAGCCATGCCTTAATACTTTTCTTTTTTAAACTTCTTTTACCCTCTAAAAGGGAGGGCAAATATAGCCATACTATACAAATTTCAAAAATTCAATTAAAAATTATCCTCAAACTGAGAAACTTTCACCGCAACTACATGTTCTTGAGGCATTTGGATTGTTGAAAGCAAATCCCTTTCCGTTTAATCCATCTGTAAAATCTAGCTCAGTTCCAAAAAGATAAAGCACACTGCGTTTGTCTGTTACCACTTTTACCCCTTCAAATTCAAAAGCTTCATCCCCAGGTTTGATGGCGTTATCGAAATCTAATTTGTAGGATAGGCCTGAGCAACCGCCACTTTCTACTCCTACTCTTAAAAAGTAGTTGCTGTCAAACGACTGCTCATCCATGAGTTGAGATATTCTATTTTTTGCTTTTTCGCTTACCGTTATCATATTGCTGAGAATTAGTACAAAATTATATTTATTTTGTATAGCAATAGCAATGCCTTTTTTGTTTTATGTAATTTTGTCAGGATAATGAAAACAATTCAAACGATAGCCATAGCCGGAGCGGGCACTATGGGTTCAGGAATTGCACAAGTTTGTGCTATGAATGGCTACAAAGTTATTCTATATGATATTCACCAGGCAACTATTGAAAAGGCCAAACTTTACATTGATAGCTCTTTAAGCTTTTTAGTTTCTAAAGGGAAATTATCTCTGGATGATTGCGAAACCATCAAAGGTAAGATTCATTTTACTGCAGAAATTAATGAGATGAAGGGCGATTTAATTATTGAAGCGATTCTAGAAAAACTGGAAATCAAGCACAACTTTTTTCGCACTGTGGCAGAAATAAATTCAATTGATACCATTTTGGCATCCAATACAAGCTCTATTCCTATAACTCAAATTGCCGCGGCGATTCCAAATCCAGAGAGATTTCTAGGAATTCATTTCTTTAATCCTGCAACTATTATGAAGTTAGTTGAGATTATTTCTGGTGCCCATACTAACCCTGCAATTGCATTGCATTGTAAATCGTTTATTGAAAGTTTAGGTAAAACATGCGTTTTGGCAAATGATGCGCCCGGTTTTATTGTTAATAGGGTTGCAAGACATTATTATGTTGAGGCTTTAAAAGTTTTGGAAGAAAATGTTGCTTCTTTTGAAGATATTGACCTGCTAATGGAAAGTTCTGGTTTTAAAATGGGCCCTTTTCGGTTAATGGATTTAATTGGAGTTGATACTAATTTTTCTGTCACCTCAAGCATTTTTAAACTTTTTCATGAAGATGGAAAATTTAGGCCTAGCAGAATACAACAACAAAAAGTGGATGCTGGATTACATGGAAAAAAATCAGGTAAAGGATTTTACGACTATGCCTCAAAATGATATGCAGATTAGGCTTGCAGAATTAAAGGATATTGTTTCAATTACAGAAATTTATAATGAAGCAGTAGCAAATGGTGTTGCCACCTTTGATACAGAAGAAAAATCAATTGAAAACCGCCAAGATTGGTTATTGAATAGGGCAACATATAACCCTGTTCTAGTGAGCACTATTGAAGAGGTAGTTGTGGCATGGGCCTCTTTAAATTCTTGGAGTGAAAGAGCAGCTTATAATGGTACCGCCGAGGTTTCAATCTATGTTCATAAAGATCATAGAGGAAAAGGGGTAGGCGGGTATTTATTCAAAGAACTTATGCGAGAAGCTGAAAAAGTTGGTTTACACTATTTATTGTCTAGGATAACAGAAGGTAATCAAACAAGTATTGACCTTCATTTACAAAATGGTTTTTCGGTGATAGGCGTTATGCACGAGGTGGGTTTTAAATTTGGGAAATACCTTGATGTTACCTTGATGGAGAAAATAATACAAAATCAAAAATGAAAATAAAAAAGTTTCTTTTTCTTTCAATTCCCGTTTTACTATTGGGATGTGAGAATAATACACAAAAGAAGCCAACAGCAAATGAAACCTCGGTTCAAACCGAAACTACGCCAACACCTAAACTTTTAGGCCCTGTATTTAATGCAGATTCAGCCTACAGGTTTATTGAGGCTCAGTTGGCTTTTGGACCCCGTGTTTGCAACAGTGAAGCGCACACCAAATGTGGCGATTATTTAGTTAAAGAATTTAAGAAGTACACGGATAAAGTTCTCGAGCAAAAGGCAAGTGCTAAAAATTGGGATGGTAAAACAATCCAATTGAGAAATATTATTGCCAGTATTAATCCTGAGTTGAGTAATCGCATTTTAATTGCAGCCCATTGGGACAGCAGACCTTATGCAGATAATGACCCTAATCCTGCAAACCACACTCAGGCAATTTTAGCAGCTGATGATGGTGCAAGTGGGGTAGCAGTAATGCTTGAATTAGCAAGAATTTTAAAGAAACAAAAGCCAAATGTAGGTGTAGATTTCATTTGTTTTGATGCCGAGGATTTAGGTAAATCAGAGCATGGAAGTGAGTCATATTGTTTGGGCTCTCAATATTGGAGTAGGGTTAAACATGTCCCTGGATATAAAGCTGATTATGGTATTTTGTTGGATATGGTAGGTGCGCATAATGCTAAGTTTGTTTTTGAGGGTTACAGTTTTGAATTTGCAGAACCCACACTTCGTAAGGTTTGGGATAAAGCAACTTTACTGGGTTACACAAATTATTTTTATTACATGCAGGGTGGCTATATAACAGACGACCATTTTTTTGTCAATAAAATTGCTGATATTCCAATGATAGACATAATTCATTATAGCGAAGGTACTTCAAGCAAATTTCCGGCACATTGGCATACTGTAAATGACAATATCAATGTGATTAGCAAAAATACTTTAAGCGCAGTTGGACAAACTTTATCTGAGGTTATTTACGCTGAGAAATAAAATGTGCCGCCTTTAAAGCAGGTATTATTGAGGTAAGAATTCCCATTGCTAAAAGTGTAAAAAAAACGATCATAATGTCTTCCCATTTTAAAATTACTGGGTAGCCTGCAGCGCCAATGGCATCGCTGTTTTGTAAGGTAACCCAATTGTATTTTTGTTGACCCAAGCAAATGAATGAGCCAAGTAAAAGTCCAATTAAGCCACCTGAAAGGGAAATTAATATACTCTGAAATCCAAAGGTAAAGGCAGCTTGGTTAGGTCTTAAACCAAGGCTAGCATAAACAAATAGGTCGTTCTTTTTTTCAATCACCATCATGTATAAAGAACCGATTGTATTAAAAGCAGCAATAAGAAGGATAAATACTAAAATGACATAGCTAATTGTCTTTTCACTTTGCATTACTTTAAAAAAGCTCTCTCTTAATTCAAATCGGGTGGTTACTTTGTAGGTTTGACCCAAAACTTTTGCTATATTTTGTTTTTCAATGGTGGCTGAATATCCCTGAGCGAGTTTAATTTCTAAGGCACTTGCATGTGCGCTGTCTTCTAATAGGGTTTGAGTAAATTTTAATGGAACAATAACATATTTATTATCTACTTCTTCTTGTACTCCAAAAATCGCAAGTGGAAAAATTATCCCATGAGCAAAGGCACTCTCAGGATTTAACATATCAATTTTACCCTTTTTGGGCAGATATATTCCAAGATAATTAAACGGGTCGTCTGGGTCTATTCCCAATTGATAAGTTAAACCTTGTCCTACCCAGGCATAAGATGTATCTCCTTCTTTAAGAATCAAAAGTCCTTTAAGTAAATTGCTGTCTAATGGGTTAATTGATTGGTACCTGTCATCCACTGCTCTAATAGTTCCAATAGTTTGTTTTCCGTTATATCTTAGGAGTGCATTTTCTTCCCATATCCAAGCGGTACCATTAATGGAAGGAATATCTTTTAGCAGATTACTTGGAAAGGAATCCATATTTATCACCTTTCCATAAGCGGGCGTAATCCTTAAATCTGCATCAAAATTGCTGTACATTTTTACAAATAGCCCTTCAAAGCCATTAAAAACAGACAATACAATCAATAGCGCCGCTGCGCCTACCGCATAGCCAAGTATTGAGATAAATGAAATAATAGAAATTGCATTAAAGCCTCCCTTTTTTCTTTTCGAAAAAAAATACCTTATGGCAATGTAAAGTGATAAGCGCAAAGCGAATTATTAATTAATCCTTCCAAGCTTTTACTATTAATCCTGTTCCTGTAGGATGCTTAGTATAGGTATCCAACCAATTTAATAAGTAAGAAAATGGATAGGTTACAAGGTACCAAATTGGCAATATTAAAAAGAAAATCTTGCTGGTATTTAGCATTAACATTGGAAGTTTCATGCTCAATTTCCAGGCAATTTTTCCAGGTGTTCCATAGCTGTATAAAATTTCCATTTTATTAAAACCAGCTTGCTTTAACTTATCAGCCATTTCTGCAACAGGATAACCATCTCTTACATGTTCACCAATAAAACTTTCGCCAGTATCTTCATGTACATCACTTCCGCCTTGGTCGCTAGGAGTTGAAATTAATAACAAGGCACCAGGCTTCATCGCACTATTGAAGTTTTTGAAAACTGTAACATCTTCTAAAATGTGTTCCATCACATCAACACACATTACCAAATCATACTTATTGTCAGCAATGTGTTGGGTAAGGTCCCCAAAAGAAAATTTTGCATTTGCTAGTCCAACTTTTCCAAAAAATTGATTGCAATCTGCAATTTGTTCTTCTTTTACATCTACTGCATCGATTGAAAAATTTTGATTTTTCTTGGCCACATAAAAACTATATTGTCCAAAGCCAGAGCCTGCATCTAAAATTTTTGCAGCGGTTTTATTTTTCATCCATGCCTTTAGTTCCCTGTGAACATGCCAAGTTCTTAGCAATAACAAGTCTAATAATTGGTAAAAAATTTTTCTTAAAAATGGGCTACTGTTAAAAACAACCCCCAAGTCTTTCTTTATTGGATCGTAGTTCATGATTCTTTTTCAGTTTGATTTTCTTTTCTTTTTCTTTCGTCTTCCTCGTTAACTTTTTTTAATACCTCTTCCATTTTAAATACATAGTCTAAGCTATCGTCTTCAATAAAGGTAAGTTCTGGCACAACGCGTGCTTGATTTCTGATTTTAGTAGCCAATGCTTTTCTTATTTCTCTACTCGAAAGTTGCAGGATGTTCATTACTTCCTTACTTTGTCCCTTTAAAAATAAGCTTACAAATATCTTAGCATAGCCTAAGTCTGGAGACATTTCTACCTTGCTAATTGTTACAAAATGTTTCCCCACCCACTCTGGATTTCTTTGGAATATTTCAGCAAGATGCTGTTGAATTAACCCCGCAAATTTTTCCTGTCTAACGCTCATATCTGCAAATATGCGCAAAAGCCGCTTGTTTTTAAAGTTTTCTTGCGCCAAGGTTTAAAAGTTAGTCTTGCAGATTAAAGCAATTTTTTCACTTTGGATAGGCTTCAATTCTTTAAAAATATTGGTTTTTTACTGAATTTAGCGCAACTAACAAGCGCCCAAATTATCTGTAATGGTTATTTTAATCTTTCTTAATTGCCCTTACCTTCGAAAATCATATGAAGACAAATATTTTTTATTTACTAGTCCTTTTGCTGTTTCCACTCCTTACTTGGGGTCAATTACCAAATGAAGCGCTTTACCGTGAATATAGATTGAATTTAGCCGATTCAAACAAGCTAAAATTTGAGTTTCACAACACCAATTATTTTAGAAATACAGAATATTTTAATCAAACCGAGGAAGGCAGAACTCTCTTTGGAAATCACCTTCACCCACAATTAAGTTATCAGGAAGGCTCAACTGTTAAAGTTTTAGGTGGACTTTGGTTAAGGCAAGATTTTGGTGGCAAACAACCCTTTACACAAGTTATTCCTACGTTTACTGTGAAATTACAAAAGGAACTAAGTAAAGGAACTTTTAGTGCCCTTTTTGGCAGCCTAGAAGGTGGAATGAGTCATCAATTACTCGAGCCAATCTATGATATCAATCGTGCTATTATTTCACCTATAGAGTATGGCTTGCAGGCAAAATATATTAATAAGTCCCATTGGTTTGATGGGTGGTTAAATTGGGAGAAATTTATTGAACCTGGTGATCCATTTAAAGAAAAGTTGAGCGGTGGGGTGAATTATAGATATACCAAAGGTAACACAAGTAAAATTACGGCATATAGTCAAACACTTATTTTCCATGAAGCCGGCCAGATTGATACTGATACCATAACCCCATTTCAAATTTTAATTAATCAAGCATTTGGTTTGCGTTTTGAGCATGGAGATAAAAATCATTGGCTATATTATGGAGAATTAAGTGGTTTACTTTTTAATGACGTCACATTTAGTGGGTTATTTCCATATAAAAACGGACAAGGAGTCTTGGCCCAATTAGGTGCAGCATTTAAGGGCAATCATTTTGCTCTCAATTATTGGAGTGGTTCAAACTATATTGCCCCTAGAGGAACGAGTATTTACCAAAGTGTTTCTACTGTTGATTCTGTCAATTACCAAAGTAAAAGACAATTAGTTTTTCTACGTTTAATTAATAATTTTCCTGTATTTAACACAAGTGTTCAAGCCTCTTTTAGGTTCGAACCCTTTATAGATTTAAACACAAGAAGAATAGATTATAGCGGCTCTGTATATTTAGTTTTTGCCGTAGACAAAGTTTTTAAATCCAATTCTAAATAGATTAATCTATTAGCTCAGAGACAATTTTTGCAGATTGCAAACATAAAGGGATGCCACCTCCTGGATGAACACTTCCACCACAAAAATATAAGCCTTTGATTTTTTTGTGGAAATTGGCATGACGCAAAAAAGCAGCATATCTATTATTGCTTGCATTCCCATACAATGAACCGCCTAAACTAGATGTTTTAGCCTCTATTTTTATGGGGTCAAGAATTTCTTCCGCAACAATATAATTTGAAATATCCTCGCCTAACATTCTGCTAAGTTTTTTAAGGATATTTTCCTTTGCTATTTCCTTCCAATTTTCCCAATCTTGGCCTGTATTATTAGGCGTATTGATCATTACAAACCAATTTTCACAGCCTTCAGGAGCATCATCTTTTTTATATTTACTGCTAATGTTTAGATAAATTGTAGGATCTGTATGCAAGGTGTTGTCCTCAAAAATTGCCTTAAATTCTGCCTTATAATCTGCTGCAAAGAAAATATTATGTAAACCAAGTTGTGTAAATTCCTTTTTTATGCCCCAATAGAAAATGAGGGCAGAAGAACTTTTTTCTTGCTTAAGTAGATTTTCTGGAGCATCATGGTCTTTTAATAGTGTTTTGTAGGTTGGATAAATATCCATATTACTTATTACCTGTGTGGCAGGATAAAAATTGTTTTTACTGAACACGCCTGTCACTGTATTTTTTTCGGTTTGAACCAAATCTACTTTCGCGTTAAAATGAAATAGGACGCCTAATTCTAATGCTGTTTGATAAAGTGTTTCTGTTATTTGATGCATCCCATTTTTAGGGAAGTAAGTACCTATGCCATGCTCTAAATGTGGTATCATGTTTAATAAAGCTGGCGCTTGATAAGGATTAGAGCCATTATAGGTTGCAAACCTATTAAAATATTGAACCAAGTGTGGATGTTTAAGAACCTTTTCATTTTCTGCATTCATAGGTTCAAACAGATTCAATTTTGACAAATTAAAAATGCCTTTAATTGTTTCTTTTCTTAAGTAATTACCCAACTTATGTAAACTTTTTTCAAGAAAAAGAGGAGCTGTTATTTCGTATCTAAATTTTGCTTTCTCAAGATATTTGACAATCACTTTTGGGTCAACCCCTAACTTACTTTCAATTTCATTTGCAAACCTAAGTTTATCTTGATAAGCAATTAAATTAGTTCCATCTTCATAAAAGTAATGACATCCCTTTTCTAATTGTATATATGGAAATGTTTCTTTTGGATTTTTACCAGCAAGCAGTAAAAGTTCTTCCACCAATTGAGGCATGGTAAAAAGGGAAGGGCCTGCATCAAACCTAAATCCTTCAAGTTCAAATGAGCTTAACTTGCCGCCTGGGTAACTATTAGCCTCAAATACATTTACAGAATAACCCTTTACTGCAAGGCGAATGGCGCTAGCTAAGCCTGCCACGCCAGCACCAACTATCACAATTTTTTTATCGTTTAATTTCTTCATGGAGCCAATCTTTTTGAGTGCCTTTAAGGTAAATTGGTTTATGAAAATCATCTAATTTATTTAGAATTTCAAACAAAACGTCTTTTTCAGTGGAAGTAAGATTACCGCTAACCAATCTGCTCACCTTTTCCATTGCGGGAAATAATTTATGAATAACCGCTAATCCTTTATCAGAAATTTTAATCAATTTGCTTCTGCCATCATTTGGATTTGTAATAGAGTTTAACAAACCATTTTGTTCCATTCTTTTAAGAATTTCCATTCCAGTAGTTTTCTCAGAAACAGCATGAGTAATGAGCTCGGTTTTACTTAATTCATTATATTCCAACAAAATAATAAGAAAGATTAGCTCATCTAAATTTTGAGTTTCTTCCTTTTCAAGTACTGCTTTAAAATATAGCCTTGCATATCTATTCAACGTGGTAACTAGTCTAGCAATTTCTCTGTCTTTAGTTTGAGGAGCATTGAAAATTTCACTTACACGATTATGATGTGTTTTGCTTAGTTTCTCACTGAGATAATGATTGAAAGATTCAATTGATAAATTTGAACCCATTAGCGCCTCGCAATTCTCAACCTCCTCAATAAGTATTTTCGCCAATTGAAACTTATCCATTTTTATATAATATTATTTGATAAGTACAAATTCGTACTAATTGTTTTTTGTTCTATGAGTACTAATACGATAAAGCGCACAAAATCAATAGTATAAATATTTTTATTTATGACAAAAAGCTGACATTGAACTATTTTTTGAAGAAAATATGACACAACTAAAACAAAATTGTACCAAATTGCTTTATGATTAATTGAAAGACATTAATAAATGAAACAATTCATCGATCAGCATGCCAAAATTGGTCTACTTTTAATTTTTGGTTTAATGTTTCAAACTTTGGTAAACGGGCAAGGTTTGGGCACTATTACGGGTAAAGTAATTGATAAAAATACCCAAGAAAACCTAATAGGTGCAACAATCATTATACAAGGAACAACTTTAGGAGCACAAACAGATGCAGAGGGAAAATTTATAGTTAAAGGGATTCCACCGAAATCATACAATATACTAATTCAATACGTGGGATATACGTCTAAAACTTTATTTAATGTGGTAGTAACCTCAGGCAATATCTTAACATTCAATTTAGAATTAGATCCTGCTTCAAAAAGCTTAGGAGAAGTTGTGGTTCAAAGCAGAACTTTTGGGAAAAAAACAGAAACACCTCTTTCTATTCAAAGTCTCACAGCCGAAGAAATTAAAAGTAATCCAGGTGGCAATTTTGATATTTCTAGAGTTATTCAAGCCTTGCCAGGTGTTGGTGGGAATACGGGTGGTGCGGCATTTAGAAATGACATTATTATTAGAGGTGGTGGCCCAAATGAGAATGTGTTTTATTTAGATGGAATAGAAATCCCTGTTATCAATCACTTTGCCACTCAAGGAAGTTCGGGTGGCCCTCAGGGAATTTTGAACGTTAGTTTTATCCAAGACGTAACGCTAAGCTCTAGTTCTTTTGGCGCCCGTATTGATAACCCACTCTCTTCGGTTTTTAATTTTAAACAGAAAGACGGAAATGAAGAAAGATTGCAAGGGAATTTAAGACTTAGTGCTTCAGAAGCGGCTATCACCTTGGACGGACCTCTTACAAAAAATACAACCTTTTTGGCATCAGCTCGTAGGAGTTATCTACAATTTTTGTTTATTTTTTTAGATTTACCTATTCGTCCAAGTTATTGGGATTTTCAATACAAAACAACAACCAAAATAAACGAAAAAACCACACTAACAACATTAGGTGTTGGCGCCATTGATGACTTTAAGTTTGCTATACCCGAAGAATCTACTCCTGAAAAAGAATACCAGCTAAGAGAAAGTCCAAATATTAACCAATGGAACTATACTTTAGGTGCTGTATTAAAGAGAAGAATTAGCAAAGGTTACATGAATATATCTGCAAGTAGAAATATGTTTAATAATGCACTAGATAGATGGGAAGATGGTAAAGAAAATGATGAGAATTTTAGAGCCGTAAAGATTAGATCACAGGAAATTGAAAATAAGTTTAGAATAGACATCAATAAATTTCAAGGCAAATGGAAATATGCTTATGGAGGTATGTTACAATATGTAAAATATAACAATTCCACTTTTAGTAAAATCAACAATGGTGTTTTTGATTCTGCAGGCACTCAAATAGCCCCTCCCTTAACCATCAGTTATAATTCTGCCATTGAGTTTTTTAAAGGGGGATTATTTGGTGAAGTTTCTAGAAGGGTATTAAATGACAGGTTAAACCTAAATTTTGGCATTAGAACAGATGTAAATAACTTCACAAATGAAGGTTTAAATCCATTGCAAACTTTATCCCCACGCTTTTCAGCCTCCTATGCCTTAAATGATAAATGGAATTTAAATGCTACTGTTGGCAGGTATTTTAAAATCCCTATTTACCCTATTTTAGGTTTTAGAGATGGCGCAGGAACTTTGATTAACAAAGACAATAAATATATCTCTACTAACCATTATGTAGGAGGCGTAGAATATCTTCCTACCAATAGCACCCGTATTACAGTAGAAGGTTTTTTTAAGCAATATGGTAATTATCCCGTTTCTATGCTAAATGGTATTTCATTGGCTAATCAAGGCGTGGATTTTGGTATTCTAGGCAATGAGCCAACTGTTTCTGTTGGTAAAGGTCAAGTATATGGCTTTGAATTTTTCTTTCAACAAAAATTAACTAAAAGCTTTTTTGCTACTTTCTCCTATACCTGGTTTGTAAGTAAGTTTAGTGGCAATGATGGAAAGCTTATTGCATCTGCATGGGATAGCAGACACTTAGTTTCAACTATTCTCGGTTATAAGTTTAAAAAAGGTTGGGAACTTGGTGCTAAATATCGCTTGGCTGGAGGCTCACCTTATACGCCCTTTAACTTGGAAGCTTCACGTGGAAGCTATCTTAGTACTGGAAGTGGAATATTAGACTTTAGCCAGTTAAACCAACTTAGATTAGGCGCATTTCAACAGGTGGATTTAAGAATAGATAAAAAGTTTAATTATAAAAAAGTTACATTAGATTTGTTTATAGACATTCAGAACCTTCTTTCAACGCCACAGCAAGCTTATCCTTCTTATGTTTTCGAAAGAAATGAAGACAACACTGGTTGGAAAACAACAGATGGCAAGGCAATTCAACAAAATGGCAGCAACGCTATTCCAGTTATTTTGAACAACACAAACACAACTTTTCTACCCACATTTGGTTTTATACTTGAATTCTAATAACATGAATAGCAAAAAGGCAGTTGTAATTGGTGGAGGCGTGGCAGGTCTTTCTGCTGCTTCCTACTTAGCCAAAGGTGGATTTGAAGTAACGCTTTTAGAAAAAAATTCTAGTTTGGGCGGTAGGGCCAGACAATACCAAGCAGAAGGATTTACTTTTGATATGGGTCCAAGCTGGTATTGGATGCCGGATGTGTTTGAAAAATATTATAATGACTTTGGTTTTACCACTTCTGATTTTTATGAATTAAAAAGGCTTGATCCAAGTTATCGCGTAATTAATAAGCAGGGTGAACCCATTGATATTCCTGCTGATAAATTAGAATTAGAGGCCCTTTTTGAGAAAATAGAACCAGGTAGCGCCCTCAAGTTAAGGGCATTTTTAAAAGAAGCTGCATACAAATATGAAGTTGGCATTAATGACTTGGTGTATAAACCTAGCTTAAGTTTATTAGAATTTGCAGATATAAGATTGCTCAATGGATTACTCAAAATGGATGTGCTAAAAAACATGAGAAGCCATGTTAAGAAAACAGTTAAACATCCTTTTTTGCAGGAATTACTAGAGTTTCCAGTTTTATTTCTTGGCGCTTTACCTCAAAACACTCCAGCGCTTTATAGTTTGATGAACTATGCAGATATGGATTTAGGAACTTGGTATCCTATGGGTGGTATGTTTAAGATAATTGAGGCCTTTGAAAAAATTGCAAATAAGCAAGGCGTAAAAATTGGTTTGAACCAAGATGTCATTGGTTTTAATTATGAGGGTAAAAAAATCATAAGCGTTAAAACCACTACCCAAACTTATGAGGCAGATGTGGTTGTGGGCGCTGGCGATTATCATCACTTGGATCAAAACGTAATAGAAAAAAAATACCAATCCTATACTGCAGCTTACTGGGATAGCAGAAAATTAGCGCCTTCTTGCTTACTTTATTATGTAGGTATCAATAAAAAAGTTAAAGGGCTTTTGCACCATAATCTATATTTTGATACCGATTTTAACCTTCATTCAAAAGAAATTTATACTACTCCAAAGTGGCCTGAAAAACCTCTGTTTTATGTCTCTGCCCCTTCTGTAACGGATAAGTCGGTTGCCCCAGAGGGAAAAGAAAATATATTTTTACTAATTCCAATTGCTCCAGGGTTAAAGGGAGACGATGAGAATGTTCGAAAAAAGTATTTTGATGAAATGATTGCACGTATAGAAAAACAAACAGGTGAGAGTATTGCAAATGATATTTGTTATGTAAGAACGTATTCGGTTGCCGATTTTGTTAGCGATTATTACGCCTTTAAGGGCAATGCCTACGGACTAGCCAACACTTTGGATCAAACCGCCATTTTAAAACCAAGTTTAAAATCAAAGAAGTTGAATAATTTATTTTTTGCCGGACAATTAACTGTACCCGGACCTGGAGTGCCACCAAGTATAATAAGTGGAAAAGTAGCAGCAAATCAGATATTTAAGGAGATTAGTTTTATTAAATAGTTAAATTTGAGCCACTTTAAAAACAATTCTGACCTATTAAGAATTATTATTAAACTATTTCCTCAAAAACCTACTATCAAATAGTACATGAAAGAATTATACGATAAAGTTTCAAGCAAAAGCAGCAAGTTAGTTACAAAAAGCTACAGCACTTCTTTCTCAATGGGAATAAGGTTTTTGGCCTCTAGGTTTAGAAATCCTATTTATGCCATTTATGGCTTTGTAAGATTGGCCGATGAGATTGTAGATACTTTTCATGGCTTTCCTAAACGTCAGATGTTAATAGAACTTAAGGAGGAAACCAATAAGGCCATAGAAAGAGGAATTAGTATTAATCCCATTCTTCACAGTTTTCAGGAGGTAGTTAGGGCTTACAATGTGGATCAATCTAGTATTGATACATTTCTAAAAAGCATGGAAATGGACTTATATAACCAAAATTATGATCAGAAAGGGTATGAGGAATACATTCTTGGTTCTGCCGAAGTTGTTGGTTTAATGTGTTTACGTGTTTTTACAGAAGGTAATAACGATTTGTATCAAGAATTAAAACCTTATGCCATGAAGCTTGGCTCTGCCTTCCAAAAAATTAATTTTTTAAGAGACTTCAAAGCAGATAAAGATGGTCTTGGTAGGTTGTATTTCCCGCAGTTAAAAACGCAAGATTTTAACGAAGAAACCAAAGCGCAAATTGAAGAAGATATTTTAGCCGACTTTGAATTGGGGTATGAAGGGATAAAAAAACTGCCAAAGGATGCTCGTTTTGGAGTTTATGTGGCCTATATTTACTATTCTCGCCTTCTTGCAAAAATCAGAGAAATTCCTGCCTCAAGAATTATGGAAGAACGAATTAGAATTAGTGATAAGCAAAAGTACGCTCTATTCTTTGGTTCATATCTTAGGCATAGTTTTAATTTGCTGTAATAAGCATAAATGAAAACCTTAATTATTCTTACCCTATTGAACCTACCTCAAACCCCTATGCTTTCTCTCAGGAGCCTATATCACAATGCTATTGAGAGTGAATCGAGTGCTATAAAATTAGATACTTATTTAAAAACACTATCCTCCAATGAACCTTTAACAATGGGTTATATTGGCGCAACAAAAATGTTATTGGCTAAATATGCAATATTGCCAAGCCAGAAATACAGCTATTTCACTGAGGGTCGCCAGAAAATTGATGCTGCCATTGCAGCAAGCCCAGGCAATTTAGAACTTATATATCTTAGGTATAGCATTCAACTTAATTCACCTTCCTTTTTGGGTTATAATAAGAATATTAAAGAGGATAGAAGTGCCCTAATTAATGGTGCATCTAGTATTGATGATCATGAGTTAAAGGTAAAGATTATTAGTTTCTTGGTGTTTTCAGCCGGACTCTCAGCTGCAGAAAGGGACTTGCTTAAATGAGCATAGAAATGGTGATTCTTGTGGATGAACAAGATAATGAAATTGGCTTAATGGAGAAACAAGAAGCCCATGAAAAGGCATTATTGCACAGGGCTTTTTCTGTTCTTATTTTTAATAAACTGGGTCAAACTCTTCTACAACAACGGGCAAATACAAAATATCATTCTGCTGGGCTTTGGACAAACGCCTGTTGCTCTCATCCCCGTGCTGGCGAAACTACAATAAAGGCTGCTCATAGACGATTAATGGAAGAGCTAGGATTTGATTGCGAACTTGAACTTAAACACTCTTTTATTTATAACGCCCCTTTTGATAACGGCCTCACTGAACATGAATTTGATCATGTGTTTTTTGGAGATTTTAATGAGGCAATTAACTTTAATACAGAGGAAGTTTCAGCAGTTAAATGGGTAACAATCCCTTGGTTGTTAGCAGATATCAAAAATAATCCTGAGAATTATACTGTCTGGTTTAGAATGATTGTAGAGAAGATTCACTTATAAGCGCTAGTTTTATATCTTCGTTTGTCTTAATGCAAATTTGTAGATGAAAAAACTTCTCCTTGCCCTACTTCTGCCATTTAGTATAATGGCACAAAGCCCCTTCCAATCCTACCACAAAGATCCAGTTCAATACAGAGAACATGTCTTAGATATTACAAAAATGAAGCTGGAGGTGTCGTTTCTTCCAGAGGTTAAACAGGTAAATGGAAAGGTAAGCCACTCTTTTGTGGTGTTAAGGAAAACAGTAGATTCTATTTTTTTTGATGGGCCAGGAATCATTATTCACCAAGCACTGTTAAATGGTAAAAAGCTCACTTTTAAAGCAAATAAATCAGGGATTTGGGTATTCCCATCTACGCCCTTAACTTGGAATCAAATTGCTGAAATCACCTTTGATTACACCGCAAAACCTCAAAAAGGAATTTATTTTATTGGCTGGAATCAACCCGATGTTTCGGATACTATTGCCTATCCTAAAAATTTAGAAGCCGACCCTTTTAGGGTGAGAAGACAAATCTGGACCCAAGGCCAAGGCATAGATAACAGGCATTGGATTCCAATGTATGATGACATGAATGATAAATTCATTACAGAAACCGTTATAAAGTTTGATAGTAAATATAAAGTGCTTTCTAATGGCTTATTAAAAGCTAAGACAAAAAATAAGGACGGCAGCATAACTTGGCATTATGCGATGTCTAAGCCGCATGCCGGTTATTTGCTAATGTTGGCAATTGGCAAGTACGAGGTAGAAACCGCTAAAAGTAAATCTGGTGTTCCGCTGCAATATTGGTATTATCCAGAGTTTAAGAATCGGGTTGAACCAACCTTTAGATACAGTCCGATGATGATAGATTTTATGGAAGAGCAAACAGGAATTCCTTATCCTTGGGAAACTTATAGCCAAGTAATGGTGCAAGATTTTATGTACGGTGCCATGGAAAATACTACAGCTACTATATTTGGTGATTTTTTCTTTGTAGATAACAGAGCATTCTTAGATAAAAATTATATTGGAGTTAACTGTCATGAGCTTACGCATCAATGGTTTGGCGACTTTGTTACTGCCAGAGATGGAAGAGACGCTTGGTTGCAAGAAAGCTTTGCAACCTTTTATCCAAAACAATTGAGCCGCGTTTTAGATGGGGAGCAAGAATGGGATTGGCAAAGAAGGCAACATCAGGTTTCTGCAGTAGAGGCAGGCAAAAAGGATAATTATTCCGTTAGACATTCGGCTGGAGGAACCGCACGTGTATACCCAAAAGGGGCAGCCGTATTAAGCATGTTGGTGTATTATTTAGGCGAGGAGCAATGGAAAAAAGTATTAAGCCATTATTTAAAGACGCATGCATACGCAAATGTAGAAACCATTGATTTGCAACAAGCCATTAAAGATGTTTTAGGTTTGAATCTAGACTGGTTTTTCGACCAATGGATTTACCGAGGCGGAGAGCCACATTTTAGAGTTCACTATGAGGATTTAACTTATAATGATGGCAGTAAATCTACAGAAATTGCCATTGAACAAATCCATGCGCATACAGAAACTGTGGGGGCCTTTAGAATGCCAATTACCTTAGAAGTTCATTATACAGATGGCTCAAAAAGCAGCGTAGTAGAAGAGATTTCTAAGGATTTTGAAGTGGTAAAAATTGATAATCCTGAAAAAAAGAAAATAGCCTTTGTTTTGTTTGATCCAAATTCAAATGTATTAAAGCAGCTAAGTTTTAGAAAAGGTTTTGAAGAATTAACAGCACAAGCTGCAAATGCCACAAGCTATTTGGATAGATACGATGCAGTGCTTGGTCTTAGGACCTTTCCCATAGAGCAAAAAAGAGCGTTGTTGGTTCAAACCACCCAAAAGGAAAAACATTATGCAATTTTAAATGAGACAATTTCTCAACTTGCTTCAGATACATCGCCACAACTCATCCCAGTTTGGTTCAACTTATATAAAAACCAAAGTGCGCAAGTAAGAGCTCATCTCATTAAAGAAATTGGATTTAGAAATACTACACGTTCATTATTTGAATTGGCCTTAAAAGATAGTAGTTACGAGGTAGTAAAAAATGCAATGACTGTATGGATTGAAGCCGAATTCCTTTTGGATAATAATAACATGGGTTTGGTAATTAAAAATATCAATCAAAATTTAGTAGGTTCAATTTCCATGAATCATGCTCTTGAAATAAAAAGATTAGAATTGCTGCATTTACATGGATACGGAAGCTTGGAGGGTGATTTAGTACAACTTTTTGAGTATGCATCTCCAAAATATGAGTTTAGAACGCGGGTTAATGCTTTTCAAGCTATAATAGCCCTTAATTGTTTTAAGGATTATCCTTGGTTAGATATTTTTGAGCCTATGCTTTCTTTTAATAGCAGGCTTTCTGGGCCTGCTGTTGAGCTATGTAAACATCTTTGTTTAGATGAAAAAGTACGATTGCACCTTAAAAAAGAATTGGCTAATGCGCAATTGAGCCTGTCAGACAAGGAAATAATTAAGAATCTTATACCTTTGTTAAAATAGACATTGAATACCTATGAAAAAATTCCAATTACTATTGGCCTTTGCCATGGCTTTAAATTTTAGTTTAAACGCCCAAAACAAGAAATCTTACCTAACCTCGGATGGAGAATTAATTTTCTCCTTTGCCAATTATCAAATAGGCAGCGAAAAAATTAGCACCCCACCTCGTTTTACTTGTTTTTTTCATTATGGAAAATATAAGCATTTAGATATTGGAAAGAACTTTGGATTATATGCGGGTATGGCAATTCGCAATGTTGGTTTTTCTTCTAAAATTTCTGATACCCTTGTAAAACGCAGAGTTTATACAATAGGCGTACCTGTGGCATTTAAAGTTGGAGATTTGGGCAATGATAAATACCTCTACGCTGGAGCAGAAGGTGAGTTTGCGTTTCATTTTAAAGAAAAAACCTTTATCAATGATAACAAAACGAAACAATCGGAATGGTTTAGCAAAAGGAATAATTTGTTTTTACCAAGTGTTTTTGTGGGTGTAAATTTTAAAAGCGGATTGAACCTAAAGTTCAAATATTATTTAGAGAACCTATACAATCCAGACTATACAAAAGACGGAAAAAAATTGTATGAGAATATTACAAACTCACAAATGTTTTACTTTTCAATTTCTATGAATGTTAGAAAAGGCACTTATTATGGTAAAAGTAAAACGTATAATAAAACCTCTTAATAGGAAATTGTAATTTTTCAAATCTCAAAAGACCATTTAAATACTAGGAACGCCTTCAATTATTTTAAGCTTTCTAATCAAATTTGTTTAAAATCTTTGTTTTTTCCTGATAAGATATACTTTTGCATTGCATTAAGAATTCCACCTATGTGGAATGCCAACCGGGACGAACACTACGGTGGTGAAGCAATGCGGACTTTCTTGTCAATTTATGTTCAACTAGAATACAGGAGGGTTTTCGTGCTTCATTTAATGCCAAACTAGTAAACCAATTTTAAATTATAATATAATAATATGTCTTATTTATTCACCTCAGAGTCTGTTAGTGAAGGACACCCAGACAAGGTTGCCGATCAAATTTCGGATGCGTTAATTGATAACTTTTTGGCTTTCGATCCAGATTCAAAAGTTGCTTGTGAAACGTTAGTTACAACAGGTCAGGTTGTATTAGCCGGAGAAGTAAAATCACGCGCTTATCTTGATGTACAAGAAATTGCACGTGGCGTAATTCGTAAGATTGGATACACAAAGAGCGAGTATATGTTTGAAGCAAATTCTTGTGGAATCTTATCGGCAATTCATGAGCAAAGCGCAGATATTAATCAAGGAGTAGACCGTAAAAAGAAGCAAGATCAGGGCGCTGGCGACCAAGGAATGATGTTTGGTTATGCTACCAATGAAACAGAAGATTACATGCCTTTAGCCTTAGATTTGGCGCATAAGATTTTAATTGAACTAGCCGCATTAAGAAGAGAAAACAAAGCCATTAAGTACTTAAGACCTGATGCAAAATCACAAGTTACGCTAGAGTATGACGATAACAATAAGCCAGTAAGAATAGATTCAATTGTGGTTTCTACCCAACATGATGATTTTGATACTGAGCCTAAAATGTTGGCTAAAATTAAATCAGATATCGTAAAAGTTCTTATCCCTAGAGTAAAGGCTAAGTACAAGAAATTTGCGCACTTGTTTAATGATAAAATCAATTATCATATTAACCCAACAGGTAAGTTTGTAATTGGTGGTCCACATGGTGATACTGGTCTAACTGGCCGTAAAATTATCGTGGATACCTATGGTGGTAAGGGTGCACATGGTGGAGGCGCTTTCTCTGGAAAAGATCCTTCAAAGGTTGACCGTTCAGCTGCTTATGCAACTAGACATATAGCTAAGAACTTGGTTGCTGCTGGCCTGTGTGAGGAAGTGTTAGTACAAGTTTCTTATGCAATTGGTGTAAAAGATCCAATGGGGATTTATGTAAATACCTACGGAACTGCCAAGGTTAAAATGACAGATGGGGAGATTGCTAAAATTGTAGAAAAATTATTTGACATGACGCCTTACGGAATCGAAACCCGTTTAAAATTGCGTAACCCTATCTATAGTGATACCGCTGCTTATGGTCACATGGGACGTAAAAACGAAATCAAAGAAGTTAGCTTCAAAGGTCCTGATGGTAAAATGAAGAAATTCAATGTTGAATTGTTTACCTGGGAAAAGCTGGATATGATAGACAAAGTTAAAAAGGCATTTAAGCTTAAATAAATCTTTATTTGGTTCAAACCGAAACCATAAAAAGGCAACCCTATAGGTTGCCTTTTTTGTGGTTTAATTCTTAGCCAACATGAAAACTTACCTAATTGCAATTGCCCTCTTGGCCACTATGTTATTTGCTTGTGATGCCCCTGCATCCAAAAAGAAAGTTGCTGCAAAATCTAATGCTGTAGATAAAGGAAAAACCCCTTTTGCCTCAGCAGAAGCACATCAGTTTATGAATTGGTGGCTTATGCAAAACCCTATAACTGTGAATTTAAACGACCAGTTTAGAGCAAAGCTTTTCTATAAAAAGGATGTAATAGAGCTGTTCAAATTCCTTAAAAAAAATGGCCAAAAGGCATCACTTTTTGAGGGAATTCAGGATACAATAAATGGTTTAAGTTATAAAAGGTTTGATCCAACAAAAATTGCATCTACCAATGTGAATTGGATAGACCAAGACCGTCTTAGATCTTGCCGCAAAATTAGTAAGGATGCCATGTGGGAATGTTTGCAACAAGATTATGGAATTACTGATTACTATTATGTGTCATTACCGCTTTTTTCTAGTGACAAAAATTGGGCAGTTGTGAGTATTAATTATATGGAAGTTTCAGGTAAAAAGAGCAAGGGTGCCAATAGACTGTTTAAAAAAACTGGCTTCAATCAGTGGGAGGAAGTTGCTATTTTAACCTTTTGGGGGAAATTTGAATCCGATTAAAACGCTTCCCCTTTCAAATACTTCGTTTTTAGCAGTGGGCAAATTTTATATCTTGCCTCATGTGTGTCTTGGTAAATTGCTTCCAAGGTTTCGTAAACGTGTTTAATTCCAATTTTATTAGCCCATTCAAAGGGTCCAAACGGATAATTTGTTCCAAGTTTCATGCTGGTATCAATGTCCGATATACTAGCCGTGCCCTCTTGTAATGTATAGCAAGCCTCATTTATAATCATAAAAATGATTCTTGGAGTAATCATACCAACTCTATCCTCAACCACTTTGTATTCCCACTTCAATTTTTCCATTACGGTTTGAACCGATGTTTCATTTGATGCATAGCTGAAACTTAATTCTGCTAAACTCCTATTGATAAAAGTTGGCAATGAATTGATACCAACAAGAATGCACTCGATTGGTCTTCCGAACTCAAATATAGCTTGTGCTAATTGTTGTTTTACTGCACAAACAAAAACAACTGTATTTTTTAGTCCCGCATAATATTTTATTTGATCTTTTTTCTCATCGAATTTTAAATCGAAAATTATATGGTAATCATGTAAATTGGCACTCAAAACATCTGAGTCATCAATTTCAGTTATTTCGCATGAAACACCTTCAAGCTTTTCTTTTAATTCTTTTATGCGGTTCTTTGAACCTCTCGCCAAAATTTTCATATTCGCAGCAAATTCATTCAGACAAAGATAAAAACCCAACACGTATGGAAAAGAAAATAATAACTTCTTCTAATGCCCCCGCTCCAATTGGCCCTTATAGCCATGCTGTTTTATTAAATGGTATATTATATACCAGTGGACAAGTTGCCAAAGATGCGGCAACAGGAGAAATGATGCAAAGTGACATAATGGTTGAGACCCATAAAGTTATGCAAAATTTACAAGCTATTTTGTTGGCTGCTGATATGGATTTTAGCCATGTAGTGAAAACAACTATTTATTGTACTGATTTAGCAAATTTTGCGGCGATAAACGAGGTATATGGTTCTTATTTTACTGGAAATTTTCCAGCAAGAGAAACGGTGCAAGTTGTAAAATTACCATTAAACGCAAATGTTGAGATCAGCGTAGTGGCTGTTAAATAGTGGTATGAATCTCCGACTGGCTAATTTTATTTCAATAATTGCGCATCCTATTTTCATCAACTTAGTATGCTTATTCATGCTGTTTATTCTTTCACCAAGTTTAAGCTATGGAATACCTTTGAAAATAAAGCTATATTACATAGCTTATATATTTTTACTTACTAGCTTGATTCCAGCGTTAACAGTATTACTCCTCAAATTCACAGGGTCGATTCAAACTGTAATACTAAACGATAAGGAGGACAGGGTAATTCCTTACATTGTAACAACTGTTTTTTATTTATTTACCTATTATAACTTTAGAACTAAAATGTTACCTAGTAATTTATTATTGGGTTATCTTATGGCTTGTGCACTTATTGTTTTCTCAGTTTTATTGATTAATTTTTATTCAAAAATAAGCATACATTTAGCCACTCTGGGCGCTTTATGTGGTTTAATTTCAGCTATTTCTTCTGTTTCTTTTTTTGAGGTTCGATGGTCTTTAATTGGGATTATTCTTTTAAGCGGTTTAGTTGGTAGTGCAAGATTTTCTTTAAAAGCACATTCCGCAAGTCAGCTTTATCTTGGATTTATATTGGGCTTTTTCACAATGTTTTTATTTTTATTCAATTTGGTTTAATATTTTTAATTTATGAATTATCAAACAATTCTATTTACAAACGAAAATGGTATAGCTACCATTACCTTGAATAGGCCTGATGTTTTTAATGCTTTTAATGAGCAATTAAGTAACGATGTTAATGATGCTTTAAAGCAGGTATCACGTGATAAATCAATTAGAGTTTTGGTTTTTACGGGTGCAGGAAAAGCATTTTGTAGCGGGCAAGATTTAAAAGATATTGCTGGAAAGAAGGATAGAAGTTTGAGCGAAAGCTTATATAAAAGATACAATCCAATGATAAGAGCGATTAGAAATTTACCTATTCCTGTTATTTGCAGATTAAATGGTGTGGCAGCTGGTGCGGGCTGTTCATTGGCATTGGCATGTGATATGATTGTGGCATCTGAAAGTGCTGCTTTAATTGAGGTTTTTGTAAATGTGGGTTTAGTTTTGGATAGTGGATCTTCTTATTTCCTTCCAAGGTTGCTTGGTTCGGCAAAGGCATTTGAGCTTTCTACAATGGGTTCTAAAGTTTCAGCTCAACAGGCGTTTGATTGGGGAATAGTAAATAGGGTTGCAAAAGCGGAAGATTTGGATACGGAACTTGCTAAACTAACAAGTTACTATGCAACAGCACCAACAAAAGCCATTGGACTAATGAAAAAAATGCTTCAAAAATCATATACTTCTAGTTTGGATGATATGCTTGAATATGAGGCGTATTGTCAAGAAATAGCGGGTAGAAGTGAGGATTACAAAGAAGGAGTTACGGCTTTTAATGAAAAGCGTAAGCCTAATTTTAAGGGGCAATAATTTTCTTATAATTTTCTTAAAAATTAATTAGTTGATTAACAAATGATTAACTAAAATTGGGGATTTTAGATAACAATTAATAATTTGTTTAAGGTTAAAAAAGTAATTTTAAATAAATAAAAAATCCTATGTCAGTTAAATTGTCAAGTATTTGTGTGGCCACAAAAGACGCGAAATCTTGTCCGTCTGCCACAGATGTTCTACAAAAATTAGTGCAGAGGTTTAATGGGAAAGGAATTATCATAAGTACTGATGCCGGTTCCTCTTTTACCGGCATGGGAATGGAGGTTGTGAAAGTTAATTCTGATAAAGAAGCCATTCATAGCATTTTAAAATGTGAAGCAGATCTTCAAATAGTTGTTGTTAATAATCAATCGGGTGGTTCAGGCATACTTGGAGCTAAGGAAGTTAATTCAATTATCGATAAATTAGAGAGCGTAGTTTTGACAATTCCTGTTGGCAATGCTCAAGTAGATTTTACACGCATTTTGGTGCCATTGGATACCTCATCTGAAACACGTCAAAAAGTACCATATGCAGTTGAGTTTGCAAAGGCGTTTAATGCAACCATTCACGTTCTTGGTGTTAGCAGTGAGACAGGCAAAGATGCTGAGGTTTTGATTAAGAATTATATTAGACAAGTTTGTAATAACATAGAGGAGAAAGGTATTGCTGTGAGCTCAGAAATGAGATTAGGGGGAAATCCAACTGAGCAAATCTTGGCCTATTCAAAAGAAATATCGGCAGGTTTAATTACCATCATGACTGAGCAGGAAACAAGTTTAGTTTCATTTTTTAAAGGAAAGTACTCAGAGCAAATGATAAAGAACTCTCCTATTCCAGTTTTGTCAATTCATCCGAAGGATTTGATAGTAAGCGAAGCAAGATTATAAATTGATATAATCTAATATTATTCTCGTCGTTAGGTTTCAATATTTAATTTCAATACTTATTTTTACAAGCTTTCTAAGAATAAAAACCTTAGCAGGCAAAACGTGTTGTAATTAATATGTCACATATTTAGCATGTTAGTAAATACTTATTAGATCTTAAAATGAAAATTAACCCAGGGAAAAATCTAGAGCCAATCCGCTTTCCGTCGGATCTTCGGAAATTAAATGAAGAGGATTTAGTTAAAATTACGGCAGAGCTAAGGCAGTATATAATTGATACAGTATCAGTTTATGGGGGTCATTTTGGCGCTAGTTTAGGGGTAGTTGAACTAACAGTAGCCTTGCATTATGCATTCAACACACCCCATGATCAATTAATTTGGGATGTAGGGCACCAAGCATATGGACACAAAATATTAACTGGAAGAAGAGATATATTTCACACAAATAGAACTTATAAGGGAATATCAGGTTTTCCAAAGCGCGCTGAAAGCGAGTATGATGCTTTTGGTGTTGGACATTCTTCCACTTCAATATCAGCAGCTTTAGGAATGGCTGTTGCATCAAAATTGAAAGGGGAGCATGATAGGCAACATATTGCAGTGATAGGAGATGGTGCATTAACAGGGGGTATGGCCTTTGAAGGATTAAACCATGCAGGCGTTGCAAATGCAAATATTATTGTTGTTTTAAACGACAATTGTATGAGTATTGACCCAAATGTGGGAGCATTAAAAGAGTATCTTACAGATATAACAACTTCCCCAACTTATAATAAGTTTAAGGATGATATTTGGAAGACTTTAGATAAGCTAAGTAAAATGGGTAAAGTATCTCAGGATATTTTATCGAAGGTTCATGATACCCTAAAAGGTGGGCTTTTAAAACATAGTAATTTATTTGAAGCTTTAGGCTTTAGATATTTCGGCCCTGTTGATGGACATGATGTGAATCATATGGTTAAAATCTTCAATGATTTAAAGAAAATACCAGGCCCTAAATTGTTGCATTGCGTTACAGTAAAAGGAAAGGGATTTGCTCCTGCAGAAAAGGATCAAACTAAATGGCATGCGCCAGGTTTGTTTGATAAAGTTACTGGGGAGATTTTTAGGTCGGCAGTACCAACGCCACAGCCCCCAAAGTACCAAGATGTGTTTGGGCATACTATGGTGGAGTTGGCAGAAAATAATGCTAAAATCGTAGGTGTAACTCCAGCTATGCCTTCTGGAAGTAGCATGAATATTATGATGAAGGCAATGCCTGATAGGGCTTTTGATGTTGGCATTGCTGAGCAACATGCAGTTACGTTTAGTGCAGGACTTGCAACCCAAGGTCTGGTGCCATTTTGCAATATATATTCTACCTTTATGCAACGGGCTTATGACCAAGTAGTTCATGATGTGGCCTTACAAAAATTACATGTAGTTTTTTGTATGGATCGTGCAGGTTTAGCAGGTGCGGACGGACAAACACATCATGGAATGTTAGATATTCCTTATATGAGATGTGTGCCAAATATGGTTGTCTCGGCGCCAATGGATGAGGAGGAGTTAAGAAATTTGATGTATACCGCTAGCTTACCCGAAAACGCTGGTCCTTTTAGTATAAGATATCCGAGAGGAAATGGGGTAATGATAGATTGGAAGCGCCCATTCACTAAATTACCAATGGGGAAGGGTAGAAAGTTAAGAGAAGGAAACGACATTGCCATTCTATCTTTTGGTACTGCTGGGAATATGGCTCAAACTGCTTTGAACTTGTTAGATAAGGAGGGCATAAAGGGAGCTCATTATGATATGAGATTTGTTAAACCTATTGACGAGGAAATGCTTCATGAAGTATTTACTAAATTTAAACAAATAATTACAGTTGAAGATGGAACTGTCGTTGGTGGTTTTGGGTCTGCAGTATTAGAATTTATGGCAGATCATCACTACAATGCAGAAGTAAAAAGATTAGGAATGCCAGACAGAATTGTGGAGCATGGCGAACAATCTGAATTATATTTGGAATGTGGCTTTGACGCTAAAAGTATTGCTCAAATGGCTAAATCAGTGTTAGGTGTTAGACGTAGTGTCTAACATCTAACACCAAAAAATTAATTAACTTACGGTTGTTCCAACGTTTGCACCATTGCAAACGCTAAGAAGATTACCTTTTTTGTTCATATCAAAAACAACAATAGACATTTTGTTTTCTTGACAAAGTGTGATGGCCGTTAAGTCCATAACGTTTAATCCTCTCTCATATACCTCATCATAACTGATGTTTTCAAACCTTACCGCATTTGGATCTTTTTCAGGATCAGCAGTGTATATACCATCAACTCTGGTACCTTTCAATACAAGATTAGCTTCAATTTCTACAGCTCTTAATGAGGCTGCAGTATCTGTTGTAAAGTAAGGATTACCAGTTCCTGCCCCAAAAATAACGACTCTACCTTTCTCGAGGTGTCGGATTGCTTTACGCCTAATAAAAGGTTCTGCGATTTGATCCATATGAATAGCGCTCTGTAAACGCGTTTTCATTCCGTACTTTTCTAATGCACCTTGCAATGCCATTGCATTGATAACAGTGGCTAACATGCCCATATAATCTCCTTGAGCTCGTTCTACAAGTCCGCCAGATACACCCTGCACACCTCTAAAAATATTTCCACCACCAATAACAATGGCTACTTCAACACCTGCATCAACTACTTGTTTAACCTCTTGGGCATATTGTTCCAAAATATTTGGATCAATGCCATATTGTAGTGAACCCATTAACGCTTCACCACTTAATTTTAATAATATTCTTTTGTATTTCATAAATCAAAGGATGGAATGTTTGACAATAATAAGCAAAAAAAATCCTCTCGGTTAGGAGAGGATTGTTTTTATAATGAAACTCTTTTAAAAGCTTTAACGGTGAGGCCCTTTTCAATTCCATCTAGCATTTGAGAAATAGTTTTACTGCTATCTTTCACAAATTCTTGATTTAAAAGTGTAGAATCTTTGTAAAACTTACCCAGTTTTCCTTGGGCAATTTTTTCTAACATATTTTCTGGTTTTCCTTCAGCACGCGCTTGGTCCATACCAATGATCATTTCTCTTTCAATTACAGAAGCATCAACATCTCCCTTATCAAGAGCAACTGGGTTAAGCGCTGCAATTTGCATGGCAACATCTTTCCCTCCTAGGAAGTTCGATTCGTTAGGCATATTGTTAAGTGAAACTATTACGCCAATTCTGTTACCTGCATGAATGTAAGGGACAAGATTAGTACCCTCCATAACTTCGTAACGAACAACATCTATTTTCTCTCCGATTTTACCTACTTGTTCAATGATTCTATCGCCTACATTACCACCATCTAAAGTTAGTGACTTTAATGCGTCAATGTTTGGTGCTTTATTTGCTAATGCAGTATCTACTAATTTATGTGTGAAGGCCACAAAGTCTTCGTTTTTTGCTACGAAATCCGTTTCACAACTTAATTGCAGGATTACGCCAAAAGATTTGTTTTCTGATACCTTTGCTATTATGGCACCTTCTTTTGCGTCTCTGTCTGCTCTGCTAGCCGAAATCTTTGCCCCTTTTTTGCGTAAAAAGTCAACGGCTGCTTCAAAATCGCCATTCGTTTCTTGAAGTGCTTTTTTGCAATCCATCATACCTGCACCTGTCATAGTGCGCAGTTTATTTACATCTGATGCTGATATTGTAGTCATTGTTATGATATTTTTTTGTTTTAAAAAAAGCCTTCACCGATTGGCGAAGGCTTTTAATTTTATGCTTCTTCTTTTTCGGTTACAGCTTCTTTATCTACTGTTTCTTCTTTTTCACGTTTACGCTCAGCCAATCCTTCAACGATTGAATCTGTAATATATTTAGTAATAAGTGAAATTGATTTTGCTGCATCATCATTTGCAGGAATAGGATGGTCAACTAAAGTTGGATCTGAGTTTGTATCCACAATTCCAAATGTTGGAATATTTAATTTTGTTGCCTCAGCTACTGCAATATGTTCTCTGCGAATATCTACTATAAATAAAGCTGCAGGAAGTCTATTAAGGTCAGCAATACCGCCTAATACTTTCTTCAACTTAATTTTTTCGCGTTCAATCATTAAACGTTCTTTTTTGTTAATGTTAACATAGGTGCCATCAGAAGATAATTTCTCAAGAGTCTGCATTTTCTTGATACTTTTTCTAACAGTTCCAAAATTAGTTAACATACCACCTAACCAACGGTCGCAAACAAAAGGCATGTTTACTCTTCTTGCCTCGTTTTCTACGATTTCCTTGGCTTGTTTTTTGGTGGCTACGTAAAGAACTTTACGACCAGATTTAACGATGTTTTTAATGGCTTGAGCGGCCTCATCCAGCTTTACAGCCGTTTTGTGTAAATCGATGAGGTGGATTCCGTTTTTCTCCATAAAAATGTATGGGGCCATTTTCGGATTCCATTTACGGGTTAAGTGACCAAAGTGCACTCCCGCTTCCAGCAACTCTTCGTGCGTGATATTAGACATATAAAATAAAAAATAGTACTGATTAACGTTTTACGAATTGGAAACGCTTACGAGCCTTCTTCTGTCCTGGTTTTTTACGTTCAACCATACGAGGGTCACGTGTTAGTAAACCATTAACTTTTAAAGCTGGTTTTGATTCTGCGTTATTTTTAACCAATGCTCTTGCAATAGCAAGTTTAAGTGCATCTGCTTGACCTGTAATTCCACCGCCATCTACATGCGCTGTAACATCAAATTGACCAGAAGTGCTAGTCACTTCAAAGGGCTTGTTTACTGCAATTTGTAGACTCAAAGTAGGAAAGTAAGTCTTTAAATCTTTTTTGTTAACGGTAATATTTCCTGTTCCAGGTGTAATGTATACACGTGCTACAGCCGTTTTTCTTCTTCCTAATGCGTTATTAACTTCCATGAATTAAAGTTTTATTTCTTTTGGTTGTTGCGCTCCATGTGGATGTTCAGCGCCTGCATATACATGTAGGTTTCTGAATAACTGGGAACCTAATTTATTTTTTGGTAACATACCTTTGATGGCATGTTCTACCACGTAGGTAGGTCTGCGAGTCAAAATATCCTTCGCAACCTCATAACGCAATCCACCTGGATAACCTGAGAAGAATTTGTATTCTTTATCGTTTACTTTGTTACCAGTAAAACGAACTTTCTCCGCGTTAATAATAATTACGTAATCACCGCAATCTGCATGCGGTGTGAAGGATGTTTTGTTTTTGCCACGTAATATATTGGCAACTTTACTGGCAAAACGGCCTAATGTCTGTCCTTCAGCGTCAACTATAATCCAATTTTTGGTAATAGTTGCCTTGTTGGCTGAAATGGTTTTGTAACTCAATGCGTCCACGCTTGTATCTGTTTAATAAGGGGTCGCAAAAATAGGTTAGGAAATTGTAATTCACAACTAAATGTGAAAAAATCTTTTTTGAAATCCTATTATTTGTAAATCAGATGGATTATAAAGCTGTGATGGTGCTGCGACTTTTCAAAATTAATGTACCTTGCAAAAAATTTAAATTTTATGTTATCAAGCGAAATGAATATAGCCTTAAATAAGCAAGTTATGATGGAAGCAGAGTCTTCAATGGCTTATTTAGCGATGGCATCTTGGGCAGAGCAACAGCCTGGATTAGATGGGGTAACTAGTTTTTTCTACCAACAATCTGATGAGGAGCGCTTACATATGCTAAAATTAATAAAGTTTATAAATGAGCGCGGCGGGACAGCAGAAATTCCCGCAGTTGATAAACCTAAAGTTGCCTTTGATTCGGTAAAAGATGTTTTTGGAAACTTTTTACAACATGAATTTAAAGTTTCGGAAAGCATTAATGAATTAGTAGAAACTTCTTTAAAAGCTAGAGATTTTGCAACCCACAGTTTTTTGCAGTGGTATGTTAATGAGCAAATGGAGGAGGAGCGTGTTGCACGTCAATTAAATGATAAACTTGAACTGATTGGAGATGATAAGAGTGGATTATATTTATTTGACAGAGATATTTTGCAGCAGGCTGCTTCAGCTTCAGGTGCCTAAGGATTAGAAAATTAGTATTTTACAAATTTCTTCCAAACGTAGTCACCCCTTGAGTTTGTGATTGACATGACATAAACACCTTGTCTATATCCGCTTAGATTGAAAAAAATTTGATAATAGGGTGGATTGAAGTTTTCAGCGGCTGGTAAAGCCTGTTGATGAATTACTTTCCCATAATTATCAAAAATGTATAAGGTGGCTGGTATTCCTTTGTTTTGGGCAAATGTAAACTCCATCTGCGGGTCGATTTCTGAAACGAAATTTGGAATAATGTCAAACGAAATGCCATTACAAGGCCCATCCGACCAATAAAATACACCATTTTGATACTGTGCACTGCAGGTGTTTCGATAGGTAATTCCATCACATCCACAGACAGGTTGGTATTCTTTATTGCAGTTAAATCCTGGTGAAGCAAGGGCAGGGTCTGAACAAGTTTGGGCAAAAATGTTAATTTTAACAAAGAAAAATAATAGAGTAATTCCAACCCTACTCATTAATCCTGCACTGATTCTATAATTGGCCATGAGAAGTAAAATTTCGCTCCTTTTCCTTTTTCTGATTCTATCCATACCTTGCCTCCCTTATCTTCAACCATTTTCTTAACGATGGCAAGTCCTACGCCAGTGCTTTCAAATGTATCCCTGGCCTGAAGTGTTTGGAAAATTACAAAAACTTTTTCATGGAATTCTTTTTCGATGCCTGGTCCATTATCGCTTACACAAAACTTATATTGATTTCCATCCTGTGTGAATGAAATATCTATTTTTGGTTCAGGGTTATTATTGTATTTTATAGCATTGCTTATATAATTAGCAATAACCTGTTCAAATGCAATTTTCTCTGTGGTAAGGGTTGGAAAATTATCTTGAATAGAAATTGTAAACTTTTCAGGAGGACTCATATTCGCGATTAGTTCATTTATTATTTCTTTGGCTGAAAAGGTTTGTGGTTCATGTTTTACGCGCCCTGCTCTAGAATACTGTAAAATTCCGTCTATGAGACCCTCCATGCGTTTTACGCGCTTTCGCATTAAATCAAGGTTAGTTTTGGTTTCGCCTTCAATATTATTACCAATATCCTCCTCAATCCACATGCTTAGGTTATTTATTCCTCTTAATGGAGCTTTCAAATCATGTGAAACTACATAGGCAAATTGGTCTAATTCTTTATTTTTCTTTTCAAGTTCCTCGGTGTATTGAAGTAAAAGTCTGCTTGCTTCTTTTTCCTTTGTTATATCCTGAAAAATACCCCTAATTGCAGTAATCTTTTCATTTTCTGAGTAGGGTATACCTTTTATACGAACATCAATTAAATTGCCTTTATTGGTTTTTAACTGGGTTTCTAATTCAAAAGATTCGTGCTTTTCGATTGCATTAAAAAAGGCTTGAATTACCCCCTCCCTTGTTTGGCTAGAAAACATACTATAAGTTTCATTTAAACTTGGTTGTGAAAAGTGTTCAAATTCACAAATATGAAACATCTCCTTAGACCAGATAATTGTTCTTTCTTTTACATCTATCTCCCAGCCACCAACCCGCGCAATGTGTTGCGCTTCCTCTAAATCTTGTTGTTGTTTTAATATTTTTTGTTGTGTTAGAGTATTTTCTGTTACATCATAATTTACCCCAATCATTCGTGTAGGTTCGCCCTTTTCATTCCTAAACGTTTTTGAAAAAGCAGAAACGTATTTTACTTCCCCTTTGTCTGAAATAATCCTAAACAAATTGCTAAAATCCTTATTATTCGCCAACGAATCTTGAAGATCTTGGTTTACCCTTTGTACATCTTCAGGATGTAATGTTTTTGAAAATGCATCATAATCATTTGAGAATTGATTAGCGTCAACTCCAAATATTTTATACATTGATTGATCCCAAATAAGTGAATTATCTTTGATGTTCCAATCCCAAATTCCAAGGTTGGCGCTCTGTGTGGCTAGTTTAAGCCTTTCCTCGCTTTCTCTGGTTTGTTTTTCAGCTTCAATTCTAGAAGTAATATCAATTCCAAAACCAATTACATGCAAAATTTCTTTCTGCTCATCTAAAATTGGATAAAATCTTCTTAAGGTATAATTTGTATGTCCATTTGACGAAACTAGCTTTTCTTCAAATTCTAATTGGGCTTTGCTTGAAGTTACATTTTCGAAAAGCTTTCTGCGTTCTTTTGCTATTTCTATAGGTCTTCCAAAGTGCGTACAGTATTCAAAATCATCGTGTCCAACAAGCCAATCTCTTCTTTCCTTGTCTTTTACGGCGGTTTCATTTATGAATAAATATTGATGATTTTTATTAAAAACCACCACTTCAGAAGGAATTTTATTTAAAACTGTTTCATAAAACTCCTTCATTCGTTTTACTGCCTCTTCATTTCTCTTTCTTTCTGTAATATCTCGAATCGCTGCAACGATATAGCCCTTATCTTCAATTCTGATATATTTTACACTAGCTTCTACTGGGAAATTTGATCCATCTTTTCTAGTATTGATACCTTCTATAAGAATTTCACCTTTTAATTTCACCTCATTATAATGTTGCTGCCAAGCTAAAACATCAGGAAAAAGCTTTTCCATATCAACAATTGAGCTGCCAATCATTTCTGCTTTGGTTTTTCCTAAGTTTCTGGTGTGACTCTCGTTGACATAAATTAGCTTACCCTCATAATCTGCAACCGAAATTGCATCGCTAATTTGGTCAGACATTTTATTGTAAAGTAGGATTTGTTTTTCTCTTTCTTTAAGGTCTGTTATATCCGTAATAACGCCAATTAAATAGTCTTTTCCTTGGTTGGTGAAAATGGTTTTTTTTACGAGCAAGTTTTTTTCTTCCCCATTAAGCATTTTAAAGGAAACTTCGCGCATCTTTTCTTCCTTTGATTTAAACTGCCCCTCATCATGGGCAATAAATTCCCTAGCATCGTCTGTAGGAAGAAAATCTGCATCACTTTTACCAATAATCTTCTCTTTGTCAATACCAGTTAATCTTGCGTAGGCATCATTAACCATTACCCAATTGTGATTTCTGTCTTTAACAAATAGTGGGCTAGGAATAGAATCTAAGATTTGGTTAAGAAAGTTATGAGAATTTTCAATTTCTAATTGCGCATCTTTTAAGCTTGTAATATCTCTAGCAATGGCTTGTATACCTAATCTATTATCACTAGTTTTAATTAATTGAACATTTTGTCCAACCCATGCTATTTTTCCTGATTTAGTAAGTATTGGAAATTCAAAGTAGGTTACTTTTTTTAATTCTACTGCCTGTCTCAAATAAAAACTTTGTACCTTTTGTCTAGAATTAGGTTCAACCAAATCTAAATAATTCATAGCCAATAGTTCTTCGGTGCTAAAGCCAGTAATTTTTGTAGCAATATCATTTACATACGTAAAGTTTCCATCTCCGTCTGTATAGTAAAAAATATCGGTGGCCGATTCAATTAGTAGTCTGAATTTTTCCTCATTTTCTTTGAGTTGCTTTTCAACAGCTTTCCTTTCTGATACATCAGATTCAATGGCAATAAAACCAATATGTTTATCACCCTCTGTTACTGGTGTAATGGTTAAAGAAATCCAATAGGCTTCACCTGTTTTTGAATAGTTGAGTATCTCACCATTATAGGGCTTAATTTCTTTAAGCGCAATTCCAATTTCTTGAACAGTTTTTTTGTCTGTAAGTTCTCCTTGCAATAACAAACCCGGCTTTTTGCCTAATAATTCCTTAACTGTATATCCTGTAATTCTTTCAAATCCTTCATTGGCCCAAATCGCAAATCCATTTGGGTCGGAAATAATAACAGCATTTTGTGTTTTTTGAGCTACAAGTGCAAGGGTTTTTATTTCTTCCTCAATTTTTTTGCGTTGAGAGATGTCAAATCTTATGGATAAATATTGATAGGGTTTCCCATCATCATTTAAAAAGGGAATAATGGTTGAATCTACCCAATAAATTTGGCCATTTTTTTTGCGATTGCATACTTCAGATTGCCAAATTTTTCCATTACCAGCGGTTTGCCACATTTCTTTCCAAAATGTTTTGGGATGAATGCCGCTATTTACAATGTTATGTTTCTTCCCTATAAGTTCTCCTAACGAATAGCCAGAAAGTTTGCAAAAGTTATCATTGGCCATTAAAATCTCACCTTTGCTATCTGTGAGAGAAACGAGTGCTGCAGTGTCAATTGCATTCTTAAAGTTACTAAGTTCTTTGAAGGATTCTTTTGAACTTAACTCTAAAATTCTTTCTAACTTGTTATAATCAGATTGAAAATGGAAATAGCTTTCATCCACAAGGGCTATCAGCTGTTCAAATTCCTCTTGATTAGAAATGTTCTCTCCAAAAAGTTTTTTTAACTGACGTTTAAGCAATCGATGCATAGTGATTCCGAATTTAGAAGGAAAGATAGATTAATTATTCAGCAAAGGTAGTAATCGTCATCGTTTGGTTATGCAATTCACACTTTGCATCCGCAGAAAATGGAGAAATTTCACCATAAGAATAAAAACCACATAGTGTGGCAGTGTCTCCTAATACTTCTCTTACTCCTTCCACCTCTTCTTCTATCATTTGTTTTAGAACCAATTTCCTACCCACACAACTAATAAGGACGGCTAAAGATGGACTTTCATTAGAATTGGTTAGGGTTCCTTTTGCTGCGCCCATCGCACCTTCAATTAATCTGTCAAAGTTCGCTTTCATAAGTCTAACATAACCACCCTCAGGTATATCCCCTGCAAATGTTAAGGATTGAGAAGTCTCATCTACAGCTAAAATAGTTCTTACAACAGGCTCACTATCCTTTCCTGTTCTTAAGTTAAGTGGGAAAAGTAAACCAGATGCTGGAAGGTCTTTTGCATGTTCCCCTAAAAACGACTTATATAATTCTAAGGCTGGCTTTCCATCAAGTTCATAAAGTATATTATTTTTGGATTTTGTTACTAATCGCTCAACCCCAAAACTATCCCAACCGCCCAAGCTTCCATAAGAAACTTTTAAATCATTGCTATAAAATCCAATTGCAGATACTACCTTATTTTTTGGCTCGCCAGTTTGACTTAAGATATAGGTTTCATTAAAATTGGCCCCATCTCCTGCTAGGCCTCCTGTTGCGCTCACATGCGTTGGCAATACGTCCCTCAAACCTCTTACAAGTTCCGAGCCATTGATATTTAAACCTTCACTCATCACAAAAACATGCTTTAGGTTTTCTTTGGGAAGTTTTTCAATGAGTTTTTTGCCAGCATCGTAGCTTTCATCACTATTAATAACTAATTCAGAAACGTAGGTTATCGTAGTTTTATCAAATCTAACTAAGCTGGCAATTATAGTGTCGTCAAAAACATTTGTGTCTAATATTTCACCAGATGACGTGCCACCTATAAAAATTGCATTTGGGAATTTCTGATGGAGCTCGCGCAATGCACTGCCATCTTTTATTAATTGGGTTGACCCAAATGCGAAAATAAGATTGGGTTGGAAGTTTTCTAAAACATTTTGATTTGACCAACCTAAATTTGAGGTAAATTTTAATTGAATAGTTTTCATAGATTAATTGAATTGTGTATAGGCAAGATAGTTTTTCCTTGAATATTTTTCAATTAAAATAATGATATTACCATCCACATGAAAAACAAGTTAATTTACATTATTAGACACGGTGAGACAGATTTTAATAAACTAGGTATTGTACAAGGAAGTGGCGTTGATATGGCGTTGAATGCTAGGGGTAAAGCGCAAGCCCTTAGTTTTTACAGTATGTATAAGGAAGTTCGGTTCAAACATATTTTTACTTCTAAATTAATTAGGACCCAACAAAGTGTTTTACCTTTTATTGAGGCTGGATTTTCATATTCAACTCACATTGAATTAAATGAGATTAGTTGGGGTATTTATGAAGGTAAACAACAATCAGAAGTAGAAAGGAAAAACTACTGGGAAGTTGTTGATCAATGGAATAGTGGAAATTATTTCGCAAAGCTAGAAGGCGGGGAAAGTGCAATAGAACTACAAACAAGACAATTGCCTTTTATTACAGCGTTAAAGAATGCTGAGCACGATTGTGTTTTGGTATGTATGCATGGCCGAGCAATGAAAAGCCTACTATGCACATTGCTTAGTAGGCCTTTGTTAGAAATGGAATCTTTTCCACACAGTAATTTATGTTTGTATCTAATATCTTATGAGAACGATGAATTTAGCTTATTAAAGCAAAATGATATCTCACATTTATTACCTTAATAATTCTCTTGAAATTACAATTCTATTTACTTCACTAGTTCCTTCGTAAATTTGAGTTATTTTAGCATCTCGCATCAGTCTTTCTACATGGTATTCTTTTACATATCCATACCCGCCATGTACTTGAACAGCTTCTGTTGTAACCCACATGGCTGTTTCTGATGCAAAAACTTTAGCCATTGAACTCATTAGACCATAATCTTGGCCAGCATCCTTAAGCGCCGCTGCTTTTATTACCATAAGTCTGGCAGCTTCAATTTGGGTGGCCATATCTGCCAATTTAAATTGAATGGCTTGGTGATGCATTATTTCTTTTCCGAATGCCTTTCTTTCTTTTGAATATTTAAGCGCTAATTCATATGCACCACTCGCTATTCCTAAAGCTTGGGCAGCAATTCCAATACGCCCACCAGCCAAAACTTTCATGGCAAATTTAAACCCAAATCCATCCTCTCCAATTCTGTTTTCTTTGGGCACTATCACATCTTGAAACATAATGCTATGTGTGTCACTGCCTCGAATACCCATTTTATCTTCCTTTTTTCCAACAACAACACCTGGCCAATTTTTCTCAACGATAAAAGCATTTATTCCTTTATGCCCTTTTTCAATGTCCGTTTGTGCTATTACTAAGTAGTAAGTTCCAGAGTTACCATTGGTAATCCAATTTTTGGTGCCATTCATTAAATAATGGTCACCCTTGTCTATTGCAGTAGTTCTTTGAGAAGTTGCGTCTGAACCAGCTTCTGGTTCAGATAATAAGAACGCACCATGCACTTTACCACTTGCTAATGGAACTAAGTATTTTTGTTTTTGCTCTTCGCTTCCGTAAGCCTCAAGTCCCCAACAAACCAATGAATTATTTACAGATACAACCACGGAGGCTGATGCATCCACTTTAGAAAGCTCTTCCATGGCCAAAACATAAGAAATTGTGTCCATCCCAGAACCTCCGTATTTTGGATCAACCATCATTCCTAAAAAACCAAGTTCTCCTAATTTTTTAATTTGTTCGTAAGGGAATTCCTGGTTATTGTCACGTTCAATAACACCCGGTAGTAACTCAGTTTGAGCAAAATCTCTTGCTGCTTGCTGTACATTTAAATGCTCTTCTGTGTAATCAAAATTCATATATCTGTAATTTGAAACGAATATAATAATTGTGTTTTATTTATCTAATTAATAGTTAACTACTTTTAATTTTCTGCTCAATTGCGCTTGTAGAATATCCTGGTAAAAAGTCAATTGTTTGAATATTTCCACCTTTAGCTTTAACTATGTCGTAACCAACAATATTCTCTGGCAAATAGTCACTTCCTTTTACTAATACGTCGGGTTGAACCAATTTTATAAGTGAAAGAGGGGTAGGTTCACCAAATAGAACTACTCCATTTACAAATCCAAGGGAGGCAATGATTTGCATTCTTGAATTTTCATCTTGAATAGGACGATGAGGACCTTTTAATTTACTAACTGATTCATCTGTATTTATGCCAACTAATAAAATATCACCTAATTCAGCTGCCTTTGCTAAATAATCTACGTGTCCCTTGTGTAGAATATCAAAGCAACCATTCGTGAAAACAACTTTTTTGCCTTCTGCCTTCCAATTTTCTAAAGCAACATTAAGTTGCTCCATATTCAGCATTTTACTTAAGGTCTGACTCAGTTTTGTCATTTATTTTTGGGGTAAAATAAGTGATAGCAGAAGCTGCAAGGCCAAGTAAAATTATGATTACCATTTGGGTTCCATGCACTAAGGTAGCATAGGCTATTCCATCATCCTTGGCTACTCCATAAAGCAATAAACTTTGCATTACAAAAAAATGATAAGTTCCCGCACCCGCTCCAGGCGCTGGCAAAACTACGCCTATTGTCCCTATTGCAAACACTGTTAAGCAATCTGCAAAACTCAAATTTGAGGTTGCGTTGAGAGAAAACAAGCAGAAGTACATCATTAAAATATAACCAATCCAAATGCCTGCTGATAGTATGATAAATAATGTTGGGTTTTTTAAATGTCTGATACTTAATAATCCATCTGCAAAGCCTTGCAAGAGCCCGAAAATTCTAATGAAAATAGGCATTTCTAAAAGCCGTTTTCTAAATATAAAAGCACCTAATAAAAACAATATAATCGCACCTAGAATAATAAACTTCCAACTACTCGTATTAGCTTGTGTTTGGGATGAGCCAGAAAAGGAATCAATAAATCCAATGATTAGGTCAAATTGTAAAAGAAAAATTGCACCTAATATTAGAATTAGTAGTGCCATATCAACCAATCGTTCTGTAACTACTGAGCCAATGCCTTTTTCTAAGGGTAGATTATCAGTTTTACTTAAAGCAGCGCATCTACTTACTTCGCCAGCTCTTGGGATAAAATAGTTCATCATGTAACCAATTAAAACAGCCAGTAAACTATTTTTGGTGCTGATCTTGTAGTTCATTGCCTCATATAGCATGGTAGCTCTATAAGCTCTAAGCCAATGGCTTATAAGTGAAACACCCATACCTAGACTTAACCACCAAAAGTTGGCACCGCTAATTTTATTTAGCAAATCATCCCATTCAATTCCTTTAAATGCATAATAAATGAAGAAGCCCCCAACCAATAGCACAATTAATAATTGTACAAATTTTTTTGTTTGAGAATTCAATTGCTGAGTTTATTAAGTGGGTCAGGGTAAATTGCAATTGGCTTGTATAGCTTTGCGGCTTCAAACTCCATTAAACAATAAGAAATAACAATAACATAATCTCCAACTGCGGCTTTTCTAGCTGCTGGCCCGTTAAGGCAAATCATGCCTGAGCCACGCTCTCCTTTGATTACGTAGGTTTCAAACCTTTCGCCATTGTTGATATTTACGACTTGAACTTTTTCGTTTTCAATCATATTCGCGGCATCCATTAAGTCTTCGTCAATGGTAATGCTGCCAACATAATGTAATTCAGTTTGGGTGATTTTTGCCCTATGAATTTTTGATTTTAATAGTTGAATTTGCATAAGAGGGATTGCGGCGCAAAGGTAGATAAATTACCCAAACCGCAAAATTTCCCTAGCTAGTCTTGCTTTGAATTACTTCCCAACTATGGTCTCCAAGCAATTTTACAGAGGCAATATGCTTACCCATGCTTTTGCTTCTACCCCATTCGGCTGGTCCAATAAGTGAGAGTTTAAAATGATCCTCCTTTTCATACAAATGATATAATTGCCCAATCACTGGTTGAAATCTAAAATCTGAATCATATATTTTTTCTGAAACTTTAAGTCTATTTTCAATATCTCTAACTTGTTCTACTATTAGGTCGGCCTGCCTTTTAAGTAATGCTATTTCTTGAGTTGCATAGTGATGCATAGCCTCAACCGCATTGGCTTTAAGTTTTCCTTTGTCCTCTACCCTTATTACTGGTGAGCCAAGGCTTAGCGGAATTGGGGATAGATTTGCTGGGCCAATATAACTTCCGTCCTCATTTATAAATTTTTCATTTTCACTCATAGTATTTATAACTAAATATTCGCAGCTTAGTTTTAGATATTTTCTTTTGGTTCGAACCGAATTCTATTTATTGTTAATTATATTATTTGACAACTTTAAACATTTACATTTGTATGCTGTTTGAAGATATTGTAAGAAATGTATGAAATTATCAGTTGAAATTGACGAAAATTCTGGCTTTTGCTTTGGCGTAGTATTCGCTATCCAAATGGCTGAAGATATTTTAAATGAAGAGGGTCATTTATTTTGCTTAGGAGATATTGTTCATAATGACGAGGAAGTTGCACGTTTACGAGAAAAGGGTTTAAAAATAATTGACCATGATCATTTTAAGGAGCTACGCAATACTAAGGTTCTTATAAGAGCCCATGGTGAGCCGCCAGAGACCTATCAGTTGGCACTTGAAAATAATATTGAGTTAGTTGATGCTTCTTGTCCTGTTGTGCTTAAATTGCAACATCGCGTCAGAGAGGCACACAATAAGAACGATAAAATTCTTATTTATGGAAAACATGGCCATGCAGAGGTAAAAGGGCTTCTAGGTCAAACTCAAGGAGAAGCTACTGTAATTGAACAATTTGATGAGTTAGACAAATTAGAGCTTCCGAAGAAAATCCAACTTTTTAGTCAAACCACGAAAAGAACAAAAAATCTTTTTGCCTTAAAAGAAAAACTAGAAAGCAAAGGCGTGGAGGTTGATTTTAATGATACTCTTTGCCGTCAAGTAAGTAATAGAGACGTACAACTTAGAGATTTTGCCAAAAAATTTGACAAGATTGTTTTTGTGGCCGGATTAAAATCATCTAATGGCAAAGTATTATTTGATGTTTGTAAGGATAATAATCCTAATACATTTTTTGTAAGCAGCAAAAATGAATTACAAAAGGAGTGGTTCAAAGAGAATGATTCTATTGGCATATGCGGTGCAACAAGCACTCCTCAGTGGCAAATGGATGAGGTTAAAGAAGCAATTTTAAATTTTTAGTGATATGAAGAAGTATTTTTTTTCGGTGTTATTTTTAGCATTTGCTGGTGTTTTGGTCTATAGTTTTACTGCCGCACGTAACAAAAAAGCTATTGATAAAAATTCCAATAAGGATTTTTACGCGCATAAAATCAAATCATTGGATGGAAAATCTGAATTAAGTTTTGGAGATTTTAAGGGCAAATATGTTTTATGTGTAAATGTTGCTAGTGAATGTGGGTATACACCGCAATATGCAGGTTTACAAAAGTTATCTGAACAGTTTAAAGATAAACTGGTAATTATTGGATTTCCTTGTAATCAGTTTATGGGTCAGGAACCTGGCACAGCATCTGATATCCAATCTTTTTGTCAAAAGAATTATGGTGTAACTTTTCAGTTAACTGAAAAAATAGAGGTTAAAGGCGGAGGACAGCATGCCATTTACCAATGGTTAACTTCAAAAGAGTTAAATGGGGTAAGTGACGCTACTATTAAATGGAATTTTAATAAGATTTTGATTGACCCTAGTGGAAATTGGTTAAAGTATTATGGTTCTTCTGTGGATCCACTAAGTAGTGAAATCGCTAGTTTAATTAAATAAGGACTAAACGCCAGAAAAGTTTGATAAATTGAATTTCAGGCCAAAGTAAAAGTCTACACCTTTTATATTTCTAAGCCCGATAAGTTCAAAAATATGATTGGTTCCCATGAAGAAGGGTCCAGTTTTGAACCCAAACCCTATTGTTGGAATTTGATATTCTATAAGATTAATTGGTATATAAATTCCACTTTTTTCTTTTTCATGCCTTGCTACTAAGCTTAAGATATTTGCAGCGCGCATTCCATATTGTCCGGGTATTGGTAATCTATGTGTACCTGAAAAGTTTATAAACCAATTGCTTTTTAAGGCATAATCAAACTGTACATTTACCCTACTGGCGGTAAATTGTGTAAAAGAGTTATCTACTTTATGTGAGGTTCCTGGATTTCCCGCTAAGTTGAAATACAAATCCCTTTCAAGGGCAAAAACCCCGCTATAAAAAGATTGATCTAGGTTTCTTGTGATTCCATTTGCATTGATATAAGTGTTGGCAGAGGTCTGTTCGGCAAACCTAATAAAGCCGATGTCCATCAATGAAATCCCAAATCGCCATTTATATTCTTGATATTCTCTTATTCTTCCCAGATTCCTGATATTAGGGCAAACTGTTAATCTAGTAGGCCTTCCTTTTTTCTTTTTTGTTACTGAGTAACCAATATCAAAGGCAAATCCGCTTCCTCTGCTGGCAAGTAATTCACCAATATCACCTGATTTGGTAGCTGCGTAACTGAAGTTAAAGTCTGCATTGTCAAGGAAGATAGAAGAGTCACCAATAAATGACCATTTTGCATTATTGTTATCTTGGAAGATTATTGAGTTAATTCCACTAAGATAATGTAAGTTAACACCAAACCTATGGCTGTACCTTAGACTTTCACTAGCTTTAAAAGAGTAATTCAAAGCTATATCTGTATAAACCATCGTGTTCGATCTCACAAAATTTAGCCCAAAATCCTTACCCACTAGTTCATCTGAGGTAGCACCCTTCAAAAGAAAAAGCGCCATTTCCTTGGGTAAGTTTACCGTATTTGAGTTTGCTTTTAGGGCGGTAACTAAACCAAATGAGTGCCTTGGAAAGTTGATTAAGAAAGAAGGTCCGTAAATAGTGGCATCCGCAAAAATGAAATTTTTAGCAACCAGATCCTTTTTGATATTGTAAATTCTATCAAATTTTTCATTAATTGTGCCTTCTCCAGAGCCACCAGTGATGGAGGAAATAATTTCGCTATTTATATAGCCAGTAATCGGCTTAGCTTCTAAATAGAAACCATTATTCAATATGGAAGTTGAAAATGCGAAGGGTAGAAAATCTGTTCCATTGTTCAGAAAGTTAGTATGCGAAGGATTTACCGTTACGCCCATAACGCCAGCATGATTTCCAGTAGGCAATCCGCCTAAAAACTGCGCTTTTGCCGCCTGAGTAAAAATACTCCCTGTAATTAATATGATAAGTAATTTCTTCATTATTTACTGTGGGTAGGTTTTTGTTTCAAGATTAAGCTGCATGTGCAATGCTTGCAATACTAAGTTTACAATTTGATTTTTCAATAATTTCTCTGGCACAACTTTCTATGGTTGCCCCAGTTGTTATAACATCATCAACAATTAAAATGTGTTTATTTTTTAATATTTCAGGTTGTTTGATGCCAAAAATAGATTGTACATTATCCCAACGTTCGACCCTAGATTTTTGTGTTTGTGTTTGGGTATTTTTTTTTCTGTAAATTAAGTTACTATAATCTAAAATTCCTAAAACCTCAGATAGGCCAGTTGCAAATGCCTGACTCTGATTATACCCTCTTTTCCTTAATTTAATTGGATGTAAGGGGATGGCAATAATTCCGTTTAGGTTGTTTACAGCAGGGCTTTCTTGCAATCTTTGGCCATACAATTTCCCTAAAAATATTGCTAACTCTTCATTTCCCTTATATTTTAACTCGTGAAGAATTTTTTGGGTTATTCCAGCTTGATTAAAATATAAAAAAGAAAATGCTCTTTCAAAAGGAATTTTTCCCCAAAGTGATTTTTCTATGCCATTGTCTTTTAATAGATGATACTGCGTTTCAGGAAGTTCAAGCTGACATGTTAAGCATAGATGCCTTTCATGTTTAACCAAAGCCTGATTGCAATTTACACATAGGTTTGGAAATAAAAGTTGGAGTATGCTATTCAACATAGAATTGCAATTTACAAACATCCCTTGATTATTCCCTTAAAATTTAGTTAAAACTCAGACTTTTGGTTCAAATTTTTCCAATATTTTGGATTATACATTGTCAGCGCTTTTAAAACTATTGAATTTGTAGTGTTTTAATTTTGTATCTTCGATAGAACCAGACTTTCAATTAAAAGGCTTATGAAGCAAACATTTTTTGAGACCGAAATTATTAATATTATCGATGAAACAGCAACAACCAAGCGCTTCTTCTTTGAATTGAGTTCGAAAGATATCTTTAATTTTAAACCTGGTCAATTTGTTATGTTGCAACTCGATATTAATTCTAAAATACCTTATCGATCATACAGTATAGCAAGTGCGCCTAATCAAACAAGTCAATTTGAATTGGTTATTGTGTTAAATCCACCGGGAGCAGGCACCCCTTTCATGTGGGATCACTTTAAGGTTGGAAGCAAAGTTATGTGTGCAGGTCCCTTAGGAAAGTTTATTTTACCAGAATCAATTAATCAAGATTTGTGTTTTATCTGCACAGGAACAGGGATTGCTCCCTTGCGCAGTATGTTAATGCATATTTTAGATCAGAATATTGAGTTTCAACGCATCTATTTTATTTTCGGCGCGCGCACTAAGGCAGACTTATTGTATCAAAAAGAATTAACTGAGATAGCAAGTTTACATCCGTCTATATATTTTTTGCCAGTTTTATCGCGCGAGACCCCTGATACTTGGGAGGGTAAAATTGGGTATGTACACCAAGTATATGAAGAGATTTTTTCTGATGGGCATTCAGCAAACTTTTTCATTTGTGGCTGGAGTGCCATGTTGAAAGAAGCGCGCGAGCGACTTGCTTTATTAGGGTATCAAAAAGATCAAATACATTTTGAGCGCTACGATTAAGGAATTTTCTTAATTTTGCAACAGCACATGTTAAAACAAGGCTTACAGCAAACCCAAACTCAAAAGTTATCTCCACAGCAAATACAGTTTATAAAATTGCTGCAATTAAACTCTGTGGATATTCTTCAACGAATTGACCAAGAGCTTATTGAAAATCCAGCACTTTTAAAGTCTGAAGATGAAGATGCAGCACCTGGAGAAACTGATCCAATCAAGGAATCTGAATTAGCCTCCACCGAAGAAGCTGCAGATTTAAATGTTGATGATTTTCTGAAGGAAGAAAGTTTTGACGTAAAAGAGTATGTGAATGATGAGTATGACCCTGATGGTTTTCATTTAAGTGACGAAGGAGATGAGGAGCGCAAGGAAAGGCCTATTGTAGAATCAAATTCATTTCATGAGGAGCTAATGGAGCAGTTCACTGCTATTGCTGAAGACGAAAGAGAGCTAATTATTGGTAATCAGATTATTGGGTCAATTGATGATGATGGCTATCTTAGGCGATCTTTGCCTGCTATTGCTAATGATTTAGCTTTTTCTATGAATGTGGATGCAAACTTAGAAGAACTTGGAAAGGTATTGATTAAAATTCAAAATTTAGAGCCTGCAGGAATTGGTGCCACCTCATTACAAGAGTGCTTGTTATTGCAACTGAAAAGAAAAGATGCTAAAAATACGTACGTGAAATTGGCTTCTATAATTCTTATTGAGTATTTTGATGATTTTACAAAAAAGCACTATGAAAAATTATCTCGACAATTAAAAATTAGTGATGATGATTTAAAACTATGTATTCAAGTTATCACAAAGTTAAATCCCAAACCAGGAGAGTCAATTGATGTAAGTGCAACTCAATACATAACACCTGATTTTGTTTTAATTGAGGAGGGTGATAAAATGATTGTCCATTTAAATTCAAGGAATGCACCAGATTTAAGGATAAGTAAAAGTTATTTAGAAACGCTAAAAGGATATGATGAGGCAAAAGCGCCTACTAGAGAGCAGAAGGAAACTGCGCAATTTATCAAACAAAAATTAGATGGTGCTAGGTGGTTTATAGATAGCATAAGACAAAGACACCAAACTCTTTTAGGAACTATGAATGCAATTTTGAAGTTTCAATATAGGTTCTTTGAGGAGGGGGATGAAACATTTTTGCGTCCAATGATTTTAAAGGATATTGCCGAAATTACACACCTAGACATATCTACAATAAGTCGAGTGGCCAATAGTAAGTATGTTCAAACGCAATATGGAACTTTTCCTTTAAAGTTTTTTTTTAGTGAGGGTATACAAACTGATGACGGGGAAGAAGTAAGTAGCAGAGAGGTAAAAAAGATCCTTAAAGATGCGATTGAAGCCGAAGATAAGTCAAAACCATTACCTGATGAAAAGTTAATGGACATCCTTAAGGAGAAAGGATACAATATTGCAAGAAGAACAGTTGCAAAGTATCGCGAGCAAATGAATATTCCTGTTGCGAGATTAAGAAAAGAGATCTAACCCTTCTAAAGGTTAAATCCTATTACCTAATATTAGCATATTCTTATGCCACAATAAACTAAGGTTTAGATTTCATTTCTGGATGATGTGAATACATAAAGGAGTTATTATGCGAATAGGGAGATTTTTCTGGTTTTAAAGCTTCGATGGTTAGCTTGAGCGGATTAAAAAATTGAATAATTTTTTTTGCTTTAAAAATGAAAATCAAACAAAAGGCAATTCCCAAAAATGCAACAAATGCAAAAAGGTTGATTGAAGCAAATGAGCTTAGATTGATTAGCAACAATACAAAAGATGATGCTAATACAAGGTATAATGGGGGTCTTAAATAATTTAGGCCAAAAATAATTTTATCGCAATTAGGCTTTTTTAGCCCTTCTATTAGTAGTTTAAAACCGAGTTTGATATTATAAAAGTATTGTGATAATCCCTTTCTTTTTTCCACTTTGAATTCTGTTTCATTTAATGGTTTTCCAAAGATTCTAGCCGTTGAGTCGTAGGCTATTTTTATGGATTTAGAAATTAGTTCTGCCTGCAAATATTTGTCGTTGCTTGCTATACGGTTAAAATCAATTTCATTGAAAGCTGAATAGCTTAACATAAATCCTTGTTGCCAAATGGCTGCCGAAATTCCTAGAGAATTTGGGGCTTCTCTATCAATTAGATTGAAAAATTCTCTAGCCATTTTTTGGTAGCTTTCTAAGCTTTCATTATTTCCATCAACGATTACTTGTGCTTGAACCGCCTCTATACCTTTTAGAAGGTTGAGGTTCATCCTAAATAGAAAGTCTTTACTCAGCGAGGCGTTGCTTCTTAAGGCAATTATCGCCTTAGGTTTTTTAATGAAGTATTGTTTACAAAGTGATAAAAAATTTAATCCATTTAAAGTTAATTGGAAGGGCCTTATGATTTTAATATTAGTTAAATTATTGGTTTCAATAATTGGGGTTTTGATAAAGAAGTAGGCAGTAAAATTATGGTAGTTTTGATTTTGTAATTCTTGAATTCGTTCTAGAATCTCTTCTTCACTTGCAAAATCATAAAATATAATAGCTAAGTTGTTTTCAAAAATTTCCTTAACTGGCGCTATTTCTTTGGTGGCAACTGGTTTAAGGTTTTTAATAAAATACAATAAGACAATACCCAACATTACAATAATGTAAATGGATAAGCCAATTTGTCCTATCAAAAATAAAGTTGAAATCATAGTATTGCTGAAAAGCAATACAATAATAAGCAATCCAAATAACCTTAATATTGGTTTAAATGGCGGTATATTTATTTGAAATGATAAAGCACAGATAATCAGCTGTTAATTTATCCATAAAATTAGAAAAATCAGTTTTAATGGCAATTTTAATAATTTTAATGGTTTAATAATTATTTAAGTTGCGATTGGTTCAAACCGAAAACCACCTAAAATTCTATAACTTCTAATAGTGTTCTAAAGGCGACAAATTTCCCTTCAAATTTTTTCTTTGTTTCGGCCTGTAATGCAGGCGCAAATTTTTCTTGATAGGACTCATAACTTTCTAAGTTGGCGCATGAATATTGTATTGCATAAGTTTGGCCTGTTTCATCTTCTTGCCTGCTGATTAGTTTCAACATTTTATAATCTACAAACATTCCTGTTGCTATTACCTGTGGTAAATGTTCATTCTTCATCCAATCAAGCCATTCGTCGTGAGCATTGTCTTCAATGTTTACCGTGACATTATATATTATCATGTTTAATTAATTAAGTCTCCTCTTAAGGTTCTAAATTGTTTTATACAATCAGTTAAAAAGAAGCTTCCTGGAAATTCTGCAATGAATTTTTCGTAGTATTTGATTGCCTCTTCTTTATTGTTTAGTTTTTTGTGATACAAACCTGCCAATTGATAAAGTGCATTATCACCCAAAATGTCTGAGCCAAATTCTTGGTAAACTTTTAAAAAGTATTTACTCGCTTCTTCATATTCCTTTTTTTTCATGGAAATTTCAGCCCTCTTAAAATAGATATCGTCTTTTAAGCTTGAGCTTGGAAACTTTTTTTCTAAGCTATCTAGCAGTTGGATTGCTTGCGTTAAATTATTTTGTGTGAAGTTTAAATCTGCTTTAGCAAATAAAGCTAGCGGCTCAGTTTCTGTGCTATCAATTGTATTATCTTGGATGAGCAAACTCAATTCTATAGCATTGTTTGAAATGAGTTGAGTAGTAGCTGTTTTTAGAATATCCAATTGCGCTTTTGCCCAATCAAATTCGCCTAAGAAGTAGCTTAGTTTGGCATTTCTTAGTTTAGCTTCTTGTCCTAATGGTTCTTCTAGAAAGTCTTTATCTACTTGACCATAAAGTAACATCGCCTCCCACATCTCATTTTTTAATACATATAAATCACCTAATTCAAGTTTAGCCTGTGCCAATAAATTCCGGTCTATTCTATTCATTTGAAGCAAGGTTTGGTAGTTTTTAATTGCCTCATCAAATTTGTTTAAATTAAAGGCCTGCAGATTAGCTAATTGTTTTAAGGTGCCAGCAGTTATTGGATTCTCCCCCATTTCCAATAAGCTTATCTTGTATTCATTTTCTACAATTATTAAATCTTCATAGGTATTATTTCCATTAATAATTTTTTTGGCGCGCGACTCCAACTCGCTATTTTTTGCATAATGATAGTAGGGCTTTTCCTTCCCAATTGCTTGAACTTGTTTGTAAATGTTTATAGCAGCATCATACTTTTCATTATTGCTTGCTAAAAAGCCTAGTTCTAAAAGCCGTCTCCCGTCCTCTTTATTTTTTTTATCTAAGGCCTTTGCATAAATGGAAGCTAATTCATATTCATTCTTTTGCACATGCATCCAAATTAAAAGCTCTTGAAAGCTGCTATTGTCTGGAAATTGTTTTTGCTTTTTGTTTAAACTAGCTTTTAAGATTTCAAAATCTGTTATGCTTTCTATGTTATTCTGCAATAGTCCTTCTATTTCCTCTAGGTATTGATCTTGCTGTTCTAATGAGTTAAGCAACTCTTCAACGAATTGTTTTTTGTTGCCAATGTCTAGGTATAATCCCGCAAGTTCTGGTGAGAAAAGGTTTTCGGTTTTAATTATTTTTCTTCCTTGTAAATAGGTTTCAATGGCTAAGTTACTTAGTTTTCTTTTTTCAAATGCCTTAGCCAACTCCATAACTTTAATTTCAATAGGAGGGAGCTTTTGGATTAACTTTTCAAAGGTTTGAACTGCTTTTTCGGGTTGGCCTTGCAATTGAAATATATATCCTTCATCTACTGCGTAATAATAGTTGTATTCAAACTTTTTTAATTGTTTTCTAACTAGCTTTTGTGCATCTCCAAAAGCATTTAAGCCCCAGTATGATTTCAATAAATTATCATAGTAATACATTGATTTCGGGTTTGAACCTAATAGCTTTTCGTATTTATCTATTGCTTTTTCATATTCTTTATTGGCTAAAAACTGTGCTGCTAATTCTTCATCTGCTTTTTGGGCAAATGCTAAAACAGGGAGAATCCCTGCCAACAAAAAAATGATAGATTTATAAATAAACTGCATGGTGTAAAGGCAAATTTAAGCTTAATCCATTAATACCTGTATTAGCAAGAAAATTAAAATCTTTTATAGTTATTTGTAACTCTACATTTATCCAGTGAGCGCAATAAAAAAATTAGTTGGAGACACCGCAATTTATGGACTTAGCAGTATAGCTGGTAGGTTTATAAATTACTTGTTAGTTCCATTGCTTACAAGAGTGTTTACCCAAGCAGAATATGGCGCAAATGCAGAGTTTTATGGGTATATTTCTTTTCTAAATATTATCTTGACACATGGCATGGAAACCACATTTTTTAGGTTTTCTCAAGATAATAATTCCCAAAAAGTTTTTGCTAACGCCTTTCTATCTGTATTTTTTGTTTCTTTTGTTTTTGGTTTAAGTATAATCCTCTTTGGAAATCAAATTTCTAAATTGATTGGTTATGGAAACAATCCTGAGTTTTTATGGTATTCGGCCGGAATTATTATTACTGATGCGCTTACAGCGATTCCATTTGCTTTGTTGCGACAGCAAAACAAAGCGTTAAGATTTGCCCTCATCAAAAACCTAAATATATTTCTAAATATTATGGTTACAATTTACTTGGCTTGGGCAGGCCCTTATTGTAAGCAAACATATGGAATTGTGCTTCCTTTTTGGCATGAAGGTTTGGGTATAAATGCTGTATTTAGGGCCAATTTATTGGCTAGCTTATTCACCTTTTTATTATTAGCAAAAGAGTTAAAATTAATTAAAATTGGGTTTGATCCAATTTTATGGAAAAAGATGATGGTTTATGCCACACCTATGATTTGGGTCGGTTTGGCTGGAATGGTAAATGAGACTTTAGACAGAGTGATTATTAAATATATTTGGCCAAACGCCATTGAAGCCCAAGAGATGAACGGAATTTATGCAGCCAATTATAAATTAGCTATCGTAATTACCTTGTTTATACAAGCTTATAAGTATGCAGCTGAGCCATTTTTCTTTTCATTGGCTAAACAAACTGATAAGCGTGATTTATATGCGCAGGTTATGAACTATTTTGCTTGGATATGCATGTTTATTTTTCTTGTGGTGACGTTCTTTTTGGACTTTTTTCAAACTTTTATAGGTCCTGAGTTCCGTGAAGGGTTATTAGTGGTTCCTATTTTGCTTTGGGCTAATATTTTTCTGGGATTATATTACAACGTTTCTATTTGGTATAAACTTTCGGATAAGACTAAAAAAGGTGCCCATATATCGATGATAGGTGCGTTAATTACCATTGTGTTAAATATTATTCTTATTCCAATTTATGGATACGTTGGCTGCGCCATTACTACCCTTATTTGTTATTTTACAATGATGGTTTTGGGTTATGTTTGGGGTCAAAAGTATTACCCAATTCCCTATAAAATTGTTCGAATTTTAACTTATGCTTTGGTTTCATTAAGTTTTTATTTTGGCATGTTATGGCTTCAAAATAGCTTTACGATCTCAGGCTTTTTATATTATTTTATAAGAGTCTTATTGTTATTTTTATTTTTTATGTTGGCTTTTTTATTAGAAAGAAAGTCAATTAAAAATTATGTAAAGTAGAAGAAGATGATTGAAATAAAAATTATTAATAAAAGCGACAATGCCCTCCCAGCTTATCAAACTTCCCAAGCTGCTGGAATGGATTTATGCGCCAATTTAAACGAGCCAATTATTTTAAAACCTTTCGAGCGTTTCCTAATTCCTACTGGGTTATTCCTTGAGATTCCAACTGGTTTTGAAATGCAAATAAGGCCGCGAAGCGGCCTAGCGCTCAAGCACGGGATAAGCGTATTGAATAGTCCAGGAACAATTGATGCAGATTATAGAGGAGAGATTAAAGTATTGTTAATTAATTTGGGTCAAGATGACTTTAAAATAGAAAATGGGGAGCGAGTTGCCCAAATGATATTGGCTAAGCATGAAATAATTAATTGGCAACTTACCCATATTTTGGCCGAAACAGATAGAGGTTCAGGTGGCTACGGTAGCACTGGGAGATAATTTCAAGAAAGCAAACTTTGAAATTTTACTAGTTTGTATTAGGTTGCGCAAAATCATAATTGAATATGAAAATAATAGTACCTATGGCAGGCATGGGAAAGCGCATGCGTCCTCATACATTAACTGTACCCAAACCTCTAATTCCTGTTGCAGGAAAACCAATTGTTCAAAAGATAATTGAAGATTTAGAAAAAGTTTGTGGTACTGGTATTGAAGAAGTTGCCTACATCATCGGTCCCACTTTTGGTGAGGCAGTAGAAAAACAGCTTATTTCAGTTGCTGAAAAATTAGGTGCCAAAGGAAGTATATATTATCAGCATGAACCCTTAGGTACTGCGCATGCCATAATGTGTGCGAAAGAAAGTTTAGATGGAAATGTTCTAGTAGTTTTTGCTGACACATTGTTTAAGGCTGATTTTACCTTAGATCGTTCAAAAGATGGAATTATTTGGGTTCAAAAGGTAGAAGATCCAAGGCCGTTTGGTGTTGTAAAAGTTGACGCCAATAATGTAATTACAGATTTTGTTGAGAAGCCTGAGCAGTTTGTATCTGACTTAGCCATCATTGGTATTTATTATTTTAAAGATGGCTTGAACCTACGTTCAGAATTACAATACCTTTTGGATAATGATGTACGCGAAAAGGGAGAATATCAGTTAACCAATGCACTAGAAAATATGAAAGCAAAGGGATTGAAATTTGAGCCTGGTAAAGTTACAGAGTGGTTGGATTGTGGCAATAAAAATTCTACTGTTTATACAAATGGCAGAATCCTTCATTTTATGCATGAAGCTGGAAACTCAATGGTAAGTGATTCTGTTATTGCAGAACAATCGCAAATCATTCAGCCTAGTTACATTGGTAAAAATGTTAAAATAACTAGAAGCATAATTGGTCCTTATGCTACCATAGCAGACAACTGCACTGTAGAAAATTCTGTTGTTGGAAATTGCATCATTCAATCAAATACACAAATCAAGAATGCAGTTATAGATAATGCCATGATTGGCAGTTATGTTAATTATACCGGCGAAGCAAAAGATTTAAGTGTAGGTGACTATACAACTGTACTGTAATTTTCAATTTGTTATTGCGTTTTATAGGCAATAATTTTTTACCATGCTAAGGATTTTCACCCTACTTTTTGTTTTTGCTTTTGATGTCGCTTTTGCTCAAAATGTGCTTTCAGAAAAAGAACGCTTAGAATTTGACATCAAGTTTTTTGCTGGGCACCGAGAAAAGATGGTAAAAAATTATAATGAGGCAGAAAGAGAGTTTAAACTCGCCTTATCAATAAATCCCAAATCGGCAGAAGTTTGCTACCAATTAGCAAGCACCTTGCATGTAAACAAGAAACGAGATGAAGCGCTAGATTATGCAATAAGGGCGGTTAAGCTTGCTTCGGAAAATGAATGGTATCAGCGTTTTTTAATCTCTTCTTATAGAGAAATTGGACGTCTTGAGGATGCTATTAAACAATGCGATCTTGCTTTTAAAGCTACCCAATCTATTTACTTTTTGAACCAAAAGGCCGAAATTCAGCTGCAAGCAAGGGAATATTTAGGCGCTATTAAAACCTATGACCAACTAACAGAAAAGCTAGGCTATAATGAGCGCTACACAAAACAAAAGGAGCAACTTTATTTAATTCTAAATAAGCCGTTAAAAGCCATTAATGAGCTAGAGAAGTTTTTAGCAGTTTATCCAGATAATATTGAAATTAAAGGAATGTTAGCCGATTTGTACATGGGTTATGGTCAAGAAAATAAGGCCTTTAAATTATATAATGAAATTTTAATTGTTGAACCTAAAAATGGATATGCTGCCTTTTCCTTAGCAGATTATTACAAACTAAATAATAACCAAGACAAGTATCTTGAATATGTGAAACTTGGAATGGCTTCTGATATTGATCCAAAGTCAAAATTAAAGATGCTTGCAATTTTAATTCCTTCAAATGTTTTTGGTTCGAACCATTTACAGAAATGTGATGAATTAATTGACGTTTTTCTTGTCTCTAATTCTGCTAGTCCAGAACCATATTTGTTTAAAGGAGATTTGTACCTTCAAAAGAAGGATTTTGAAAATGCACGAATTTGGTACCTTAAAGCCACAGAAATTAATCCAGGAGAACTTGTGGCATGGGATCAAATAATAGTGTGTGATCAACAGCTTAATAGGTTTGATTGGATGAAGGAGGATTGCAGTAAAATGATAGAATTGTTTCCACAGTATCCAACTCCTTATATTTATCATGGTGTAGCCAGTAAAAATTTAGGACAGTTAAATGAATCTCTTGTATTGGCTAAAAAAGGTGTTTCACTTGCAACGGATGAAGAATCCTTAGTTAGCCTTTTGTCTAACCTAGGAGATATTGCCTATTATTCAGGAGATTTTAACTTGTGTGATTCTGCATTTGAGGCTGTTTTAGCGCTAACACCAGAGAACGCATTGGCCATGAATAATTATGCTTATTTCTTAAGTTTGAGAAGCAAAGATTTAGACAAAGCGGAAAATTTAAGTAAGCGATCTCTTATTTTTGATCCTAAAAATCCTGCGAGTTTAGATACCTATGCATGGATTTTGTTTATGAAAGGAGATTATAAAGAAGCAAAAATTCAAATAGAAAAATCACTTGAAGTCTGGCCAAACAGTGCAGAAGTTGTGGAGCATTATGGCGACATACTTTTTAGGTTGGGTGATAAGTCTTCTGCCTTAACGCAATGGAAAAAGGCTGTAACCTTAGGAGCAAAGTCGAATGCATTAGATAAGAAAATTGAAACAGGCATTCTGCCCTAAACTTTTTATATGAAATTTAAATCAATTATCTGCTTATTTTGGATTGCGTTTATTCCTACTTTAGCTTGCAAAACAAAGAAGCAGGCGACTTTAAAAGAGGAAACATTGAAGGTAGAAAGGACCAAGGTAAATGAGGCTTTTCTACAAACCATACAACAAATAAGTGCCGCCAAGTTTTTACCTGCAAGTTTAAAATATTCAGCTGCTGCAGAATATAAAGATGCAAAGAATTCTGTAAGTCTTAACCTCGAATTAGTAGCTAGAAAAGACCAATATATTTGGTTCAATGCAAAAGCATTTGGACTAGTAAATGTTGCCAGAGTTATGTTACAACCCGACTCCATTAGAATTATTGATTTGGTGAATAAGAAGTATATCTCTGCTTCCTATAATTACTTGAATAGATTTATTAAAGCGCCACTTTCCTTTAACGAAATGCAGAATTTAGTATTTGGTAATGGCTTGTTTGACCCAACTATTGAAAATTCGATTTTGGACACAACCAATAGTATGTTATTGCTAATTTCCCAAATTGGAGATATGAGACAACGTGTAGCCTATACAACTGAGTTAAAAGCAAAAAGTGTATGGTTAAATGAACAATCAAATAACCGCGAGATGTCAATAAAATATGGGAATTTTGAGTTAGTTAATGGAAATAGGTTGCCAAGTGATATTTTAATCAACATTGAGGGAGAAAAAAAAGTTGAATGCCGCTTTACTTTAAGCAATTTCGCAACAGAAATTAAACAAGAGCCCTCATTTAATGTTCCCAAAAGCTATAAAGTTGAAATATACAATTAAAGCAGCACTGCTTATTTTCTTATTTGTAAGTTTTTTTGTAGCACAAGCTGGTCAAAGTCCTGCCGAAAAAAGAAAGGAATTGGAAGCAAAGCGGAGGCAATTACAGGAGAATATTAGAAGAAATAAGAATGAATTACTTCGCATAAAGGCCGAAGCTTTTAGCAAGGAAAAAGAACTTAAGGTATTAGCAGCTCAAATTCAGAACAGAGAAGAGGTTATTAATATTGTAGGTCAGCAAGCCTTTGAAATCTCGCTGCAAATTAGCAGTCAGCGAGAAATGGTAGAGAAGCTTAAGCAAGATATTGTATCCTTGAAAAAGGATTATGCTGCTTATTTAGTTGCTGCTTATAAGCGTCAATTAAGTAGCACTGATTTGTTATTTTTTGTATTTGATGCAAAGAATGTTCAACAAGCTTTGAGGCGTCTAAGGTATCTTTCGGCTTATGGTGATTACCGGAAAAGACAGGCACAACTTATTTTTAATACGCAGAAACAAATGCTGATGCTAATTACAGAAATGATTTCTGTTAAAAAGGAGAAAGCTACTTTGATTAAGGTAAAAGAGGTTGAGAAGAAGGAGTTAGTACAAGACAAAGTAGAAGAGCAAAAACTCCTAGTACAGCTGCAGGATAAGGAAAGTCAATTAAAGCAGAAAATAGAAAAACAAGTATTAGCCGCAAAAAAGTTAAGTAAAGAAATTGAATTGCAAATAGCAAAAGAAATTGAAGCAGCTAGAAAGTTAGAAGAGAAAAAACGAGCCGCCGCAGCAAAAGCAAATAAGCCTTCTGGGCCAAAGACCAGTACTAGTTATTTGAATGATGCGGATATTAAACTTAGTATAGATTTTGCAAATAATAAGGGCAAACTACCTTGGCCAGTGGTTGGAAAGATAGTTGAAACGTTTGGCGACCATTCGCATCCAACGTTAAAGGGAGTTATAACCACAAATAATGGAATTGATATTTCTGCCAAAGCTGGATCAGAAGTTAAAGTGGTTTTTAAGGGAGTAATTAAAGGGATATTTCCTATACCTGGCTTAGATAAGGTTGTACTTGTTAGCCATGGGGAGTATTATACCGTTTATGCAAGGTTATCATCAGTTTCTATTAAAATTGGTGAGAAAGTAGAAACGGGCAAAGTAATAGGTATTTTAGCAACACACCCCGAATCTGGTATTGGAAGATTACATTTTGAAGTATGGAAGCAGCGGATCTTTCAAAACCCATCACCTTGGTTAAGAGCCAAGTAGATTTTTTTTATTTGGCTTGTTGCAACTTATTTGTTGCAACCTTGTCTAATAATTAATAATTAACTTATGAAAAGAAAAACATTACTTTTATTGACTTTAGCCACCTTATTTGGGGTGTCAATACCAACACTTAAATCATATCCAGATGGCGCCCCTTCTGATGGAAGAACAGGTTCTCCTGGTGATGGAGGAAAGACATGCGCTACTGCTGGTTGTCATAATGGAACAGCACAAGATGCAAGTGGAATTATTTCTAGTAATATCCCTACTGAAGGTTATACACCAGGCGTAAGTTATACAATTACTGTAGCAGTTGACCAAAATGGCAAAAAGGGTTTTGTTGTGAGTCCGCAAAAGGAAGATGGAACTTTGGTTGGTACATTAACCGCTGGTGCCGGAAATCAAAGAGTAGGAACTAAGTATATTACGCATTCAACCCCCGTTTTAACTACTTCTGCTTCTTGGACTTTTACTTGGACAGCTCCTGCGGCTGGCTCTGGAAATGTTGATTTTTATGGTGCATTCGCCAATAATAGAACCTTAGTAAGAAAGACAAAATACACTGTGAATGAAAAAGTAGCGAGTGGTATTAACAGTAACCAAACCATTAGTGGCTTAAAAATGTTTCCTAATCCTTCTATTAATCAAGATTTAAGTTTAAGTTTTGAGTTAAAGAAAAGTGCGACATTGAAAATAGAATTAATTGATATTACTGGTAAAAGCGCACTTGATTTATATAATGGGTTAGAAAATGCAGGCACTTTTAATCAAAAGTTTAAATTACCAATGATTAATTCTGGCATCTATTTTTTAAGAATTCAATCTGGTGAGGATGTGTTAACCAGAAAACTTTTGGTTCAACAATAAGCCTAAAGGTGGCATTTGCAATAAATTTTTTAGAGCCTACAGGTTTTGAGGATAGGATTGCTGAATTATTGCATGCATGGGATAAGAATGGTAGCTTTGAGTTTTATACTTCTGGTAGCACAGGTGCTCCTAAAAAACTAACATTTACCAAACATCAAATTTCACAAAGTGCAAATGCCACTGCTTTACATCTTTCTTTAGAGAGAAATAGAGAGCACTTTTTTTTATGTCTTGACCCAAATTTTATCGCAGGCGCCATGATGGTTTTGCGGGCACGTTTTTTAGATTGCCCAATAAGCATTTGTAAGCCTAGCAGTGAGGTTTGGCAAAAAATGCAGGCACAACATAATTTCACATTTGCATCTTTTGTGCCTCTTCAAATTTTATCAAATCAGTTTGATAAGGACAAGTTTAAACAATTTAAAAATGTGCTTATTGGAGGTTCAGGATTAACAGCCGACGTTAAGGAAAGGGTGAAGGAATTAGGAAATCATGTTTATCATACCTATGGTATGACCGAAACCTTAACTCATGTGGCTTTAATGGATATCAATCATGCGACAGCTTACAAGGCCTTAGAAGGTTATAATATTGCGTTAAGTAATATGGGGACTTTGAACCTTCAAGTTCCGTTTTTAGAGGGGATTATAGAAACAAACGATCTAGCCATTTTTAATAATAATGATGAGTTTGAAATTTTAGGAAGAACAGATTTTATTATAAATTCTGGTGCCTATAAGGTTAATCCAGAAAAGGTAGAAGCGGCTATTAAAGTACTGTTACCCTATCAAGTAAATTGTTTAGTTTTTGGTATTGCAGATAACAAATTGGGAGAGAAAGTTTGGGTTCTTTTTGAACGCGATATTGAGGATGATTTGTTTAATGAAATTCAAAAAAAATTGCTTTTGCAACTTCATAAATACGAAGTTCCAAAGGGAAAGTCGGTATTTGGGCCTTTTATTTTGACAAAGAGTGGTAAGTTGGCCAGAAGAGAAATAATCAAGCACCTCATTATCAGTTGATTTTTAACAATTGTTTAAGTTTCATAAAAACTTCATGCACAAGTGAAGTCTTTTTATAAATTCGCGTAAATATAAATTAGAGAAGTATGTATTGGACATTAGAACTAGCATCTTACTTAGATGATGCTCCATGGCCGGCAACAAAGGATGAATTAATAGATTACGCCATTAGATCTGGTGCACCCTTGGAGGTAATTGAAAACCTTCAAGAACTTGAGGATGATGGTGAGCCCTTTGAAACCATTGAAGAAATTTGGCCTGATTATCCTACAAATGAGGATTATTTCTACAATGAGGACGAACTTTAGGCTTTAATCTTCGTATTCAGAAATTTGATTGCTATCAGCAGATCTTAAGAAATCCGCTTGGAATTTTTCCAGAAGCGGGTTTCTTTTTTCTTGCAGGTTAATGCAATATCTTAATCCTGCCCCTGCACCTATAGATTTAACCAATCCAAGGTCCATTAATAATTGAAAATCTCTTTGTATAGTTTTTCTATTGCAGTCAAATTCATTTACAAGTTCTTTTGTTGAAATGAAACCTCTATGCTGCACAATATACATGATGAGTTTTTGTCTTTTGTTTAAGATTGCCTCATCAATTTCTTTGAGTTTATATCCTCGTTCAAAAACATAATTCATGATGTTTTTTTGACGAGGGTTTAGTTTTTCAAAATCTACTTGTTTTCTAAAGTATGATTTGAATAATTCCTTTAACCTGTCAATTTGTGAAAGGTGCAGTAGAAGGCCAAATTCTAGCTGTGTATTTAAACTATTATTTTCACCATTAATAGAAAGATTGATGATTTCTTCATAAGTATGCTTTTGCAAGTATAATTCGTGTTCAATACTTAATAATCCGTCTAAATCCATTTGATTTTTTTTGAGCCAAAATTGCTGTAGTAAGGAGGCAATTTTTCCAGAACCTTCATTAAATAATGGAATAGACCTCAACCTAAAGTGTAAGATCCAGCTTTGCACGATAGGGTGAAACTCGTTGTCATAATTTAAAAATTCAAATAGACTTTCTAGTTCAAGCTCACTTTCTAAACTAACTTTTTGTGAATGGCTTTGTTCTGGAATAGAAAATAAGTTTGTTTCTTCAATTTGATTTTGAGTTTCGTTCAAAAGTATTTTATGCACTTCTAAAAGAAGTGGAACACTTAATGGTTGCTGCAATTGTTGTGATAAAAATAGTTCTGCTAGACTAAATTGTTCGATTGCTTTTTCTGCTAGGTTAGAAGCCCTTAAATTCTTGTTCAGTAAATACTTTACAGTTTTAATATCTATTAAGTTATTGTCAAGAGCGTTTGCATAGTAATTTCTTAAAATGGCACTATTCACTCTTTCAATATTTTGAATATTGATGGGCAAATCAATAAAATCATAGATTTTGCAAAGTTCTGTATATTCCCTTTCACATAATTGAAAGGATTCATCGATGGATAAAAGAGGTTCGTATTTGTTGATTAGAATCATCACTTACGAAACTAAAGTCTTTTTACATTGGCTTAACATACGTGTTTCCAACGAAGTGCAGTGGATTATTAAAAAAACCCAACTTTGTAAGTAAGTAAATGCTGTTATGCCCTTTGTTTATTGGGCTTTTGGCAAATTAAGAAAAATAGACAAGTTTAAAACCTTCTGTGAATAAGCCTTTAACTTCCACCTAAGGCTTTGTATCTATTGATGCATTCTTGTGCGGCAGCATTGTTTCCTAATTTTTGAAATACTTGTGCTAATTCGCCCCAAGCTTGCACAAAATTTGGATTCATACCTAATGCGTACTGATAGTTTTCTGATGCTAAATTTAAGTTATTAGTGGCAGCATAAGCCTTACCTAAATAATAGAATACTTCAGGTATTGAAGTATTGTGTTTTTTAGCCATCTCTAAGCAACGTATGCCATTGGTATAATCATTTAGGTTTAAGTAGGCGAGTGCAGCGTAATACCAGCTTTCTACAACGTTTTCTTTTAGGTCGGTGCTCATTTTAAATGTGGCTGCCGCTTTTTGGAATTCCTTTTTATTAAAATATACCAAACCTAGATTACTATAAGCCGTAAAGTTTTCAGGATATATTTCAATTGCTTTTTTAAGAGCCATTTCTGCGCTATCGAGTGAAGCGGTATTGATAAGTGAAAATCCAAGCATTCTCCAAGCTTCTTCGTCTTTGGGTGCATATTTTACCGCATCGCCAAAATACCATATTGCAGAATCAAACTTTGAGTTATCTAAAGCTTTATAGCCACTTGGCATACTCCAATTTTCTCTTTTAACTACTGCCGCAAGCGGAATTCCATCTGCTTCAACCGTGTAAACTGTGCCTGCTGGTGGAAAAGAACCATTTAGTAACTCGTTTTTAGAAAAGGTTCTTGTTGTGAGAATTAGATAATCCCAAGCTAGTTTTTGTTCTTCCATTTCTCTAGTCCAAACAAAATTGAGCCGTGGGTTGATTTGATGTGCCCAATAAGACGCTGTGGTAGTTTCATTATTGATACCAATAACTAAGGTGTCTTTTGGATGTTGCTTAGCAATCCACTCGGCAGCTTCCCTGCAAGAGTTCGAATAATAATCTGTTTCATAAGTGCCATAAGCACCTTTTAGGCCACCTACAAATTCATTGAAATATACATATTGATTTGGATGATTTTGAACTATCCAGATAGCAGGCTTTGCAAAAAGGGTAAGTAAAACTAACCCTGCACTTAAGGCAATTGCTTTTTTCTGACTTAGTATATAATCCCAAACTAATGCAGCTAGTCCTACAGCAAATGGCAAAACAAAAAGATAATGTCTCCAACCATTGTAGTAATTTAAATTGCTATATTCTGCATAAAGGATTGGGAACAACAACATAAATACAAGCATCAAAAGGGTTCCAATTCCAATTTTATTTTTCAATGGAATAAAAAGAAGAAGACTTGCTAAAACCCCAATTATTAGGTAAATAGGATTACCCATTCCTAAAAATTTGAAGACATAATACCAAGGAGCACTTGTTATCATATACATTCTTTTTCCTTCAAATAACTCCACATTATTAGTATAGAATGCATTTTCTGAGGCTTTTTTGAACGCCATTAAAGGATGTTCTAATGGGTTATCTAATGCGTAGGGCCAAATTAAAATACCGATGATGTACCCAATGCTACCAACAATTAGAAATAATTTAGCATAGGACCATACATAACTTGTTGGCTTAGCTCCCTTTTGTTTAAATAGAGAAATCCAATGTATGGCTAGAAATAAACCAAAATAGGCTAAAATTAATAATGCCCCAACCCTTGATGCAATTCCGATACCTATACCTACTGCTAGCCAAAGTAAATTTCTATATAGTGGATTAGGTAAGTTTCTTACTACTTTAATCATAAAATAACCAGCCATTGCAAAGCCTGTGGCAAATGGAATGTCTGTTGGATTATTCATACTATTACCCATCCACCCTGGATTAAAAAACATAAATAGCAAGGCTAATAGGGCAGCTCTCCAACCTGCGATTTCAAAGGCTATGAGCGAGGCAAAAACTAAACCAATTAAACCATATATACTATTTACAAAATGCCTTGTTTCATAAATACCTGTACCCAAAGTATTATAAGTAAATGCGGAAATGGTGTTTGATTGCTCCCCATAGTAACGATAGGCTTGCCGTATATACTCTCCACCATTTGCTGGCTCGGCCAGCGCAGCGGTATCTTCCCCAAAACTAGTTAAATATCTGTAGGCAAGCTGAGAGTAATCATTGTGCGCTTTTTCATCCCATGTACTTCCAAAGTCTTGTGACAGTAAGGGTAAAGCAAATGAGAAAATTATAAAAAATGCAAAATAAAGTAATCTATAAAGAGGATGAGACCCATTTGAGAGATTTATTTTTTTTGTTTTTATTTGGATGAATGCATCAGTTACAAAATAGTTCCATCTCAATGTGAAAATTGAAGGAATTAATTGACCCCATTTTAGGCTTGGTTTTAATTCTTGTGATGAAATTGAAAATTCTTGTGTTCTTAGTTTGTAGGATGAAATTAGGTTTAATAATTGCAAATAGTTGTTTGATGCTTGTAATTCGTTAGATAACTTTTCTTGCAACCATTCTGTATTGGCGGCTATAAGTCCTGAATTGCAATCAGATCCTTTAATGGCAGTAAAAATTCTAGTTAAACTGTTGTATAAACTATCAGCTATTGGCACCTTTACTTTACTTCCTTTTTGAACAATATTATATGTGCCAATTGAAAGTAAATTTTGATTTAAAATTTTCTTTTGAGATTGAATGTTTTGCGCGAAATTGCCAAGTGCCCCTTCTGCCTGCCACAAACATACGCTTAAACTTGCAGATGCCTTTTTTAATGCTTTAGAGAAATTCAGTGCTATTGTTTTATTAGATTCCCACGGATGAATTATCACTTTTCCATTTGGAGTGGATCTTGGTGAATTGGTTATGCAAATGATTTCTATATCCTGTTTGGTTTTTGAAATAAAAGCCTCAAGGGTTTCCCACCAACTATTGCTTGCGTTTCTAGCATCAATGCAATAAGTAGTTCTATTATCTGAAAGTTGTTTGTTTTCCATAGTTATCCAATTTTTTCAAAAACAAAAAGGTTGTTTAAGCCAAGCTGGAAGCTTGATTTATGTGTTAGTTTAAACAAAGGTTGACTAAAAATTTCGGGGGTATGCTTGGGTTCAAAACCATAATGCTCTTCTAGGCTCATTCCATCAATGAGTTTAAGCTTAGTTAAGATTTCAAGTATATGGTCTACTTGGGGAGAAGGTACAGTAATGATTAATCTGCCGTTTTTATTCAAATATTGAAAGCAATTTTCTGCTAGGCTTTTTTGTTGATTAGTAGGAATGTGCTCTAGCACTGCTAGAAGTGTTATAGCATCAAAAGTTTCATTTTTGGGACATGCTTCAGGGAAATATCCTGGGTACAGCGTATAATTTTCTTTAGAAATTATTTGGGTCAAAGTAGGGTCAACCCCTATGCCTTTTTTGATAAATCCATTCCATGCTTCGAACATTACACCGTCAACAGAGCCTATGTCTAATACTGAATCATTTTTTCGAACAAATTGCTTTGCTTTTCTTATTCTCACTTTTTGAAGATACCTATCAATTGCTTTCATTTATTTTTTATTCACTGTTAAAACGCTTAAAAAGAAGCTAGAAAATACAGTTTGTAGTCCAACAATTATGGCCACTACACTTGGAATAACAATTCTAAGAATTTTAGAATATTCAAGTTGTCCAAAGTTTGATTCTTCCCATATATAAAGTGAAAAAAAGGTTCCACCTAGGCCAATAAGAAAAATGATAAGGCCTAAAATTAACCCACTTTCTAAAGAGATTAAATTAAAGGCTTTTGTTAAAGATTCCTTTTTAGGTAGAAACCCAGATTCTACAGCATAGGCTCTAGTGAAGATGCCAAAACTCACTGCCTGATACCCTACAATTATAAATGCACCTGCGTAAAGCAAAGTATTGGTATCAAAATAGATTTGCTTAAATAAACCCATTGGGCCTGGGATAATTAACATCATTAACAAAAGGCCAATCAGCATAAGCGTAAGCCCAGGATATAAGAAAAGCCAACGGGGACTATAAATTAAAAGGAATCTTAGGTGGCGCCATCCATCTCTCCAGGTTCTTAAGTGGGGGGGTCTGCTACGACCATCTTTGCTTAGTATGGTAGGCACCTCTGTAATTTTTAATTTGTTAATGGTTGATTTTACCACCATTTCTGAGGCAAACTCCATACCTGTTGTTTTAAGGTCGAGTCTTTCTACAATGTCCTTTTTAAAGCCCCTTAATCCGCAGTGAAAATCTTTCACTGGGCAATTGAAAAACAACCTTCCGACAAATGAGAGTACAGGATTGCCAAGGTATCTATGTAAAAAGGGCATTGCGCCAGGCTTAATGCCTCCTTTAAACCTATTTCCCATTACTAAATCGTATCCATTTCTAAGATCATTTATGAATAAATTTAGATTAGAAAAATCGTAGGAGTCATCACTGTCGCCCATGATTATGAAATTGCCATTGGCAGCCTCAATTGCGCCCATTAGAGCGGCACCATATCCTTTTTGAGGCACATCAATAACGCGGGCGCCAAGGTTTTTAGCAATATCTTGGGAGCCGTCGGTACTTCCATTATCACCAATTACAACTTCACCAAGCACATTATTTTCTTTTAACCAAGAATTGGCTTTTTGAATACAAGTTGCAAGTGTTTCTGCCTCATTTAAGCAAGGCATCACGATACTTAATTCGATATTTGTTTGTTTATTAGGGCTCATGAGATGATGCGAAAATAAGGAAACTGAATCTATCTTCTAAATGCCTTATTTTCTGTTTTTTTCAAAATTGTCTATTAAATCTGCCAAGGTAATTCGCAAGGCTTCTAAATTGGTTTTATTTGCGGCGCTTACAAAAAGGGTAGGATGGCTGCTTTTTGCCATCCAGGTATTCTTTAATAAATCCAGGTATTCTTCTGGACTAAGTTCGTTTTCATCATCGATATAAAAGGGTTTTGTTAGCTTATCTATTTTATTAAAAACTAAAATTACCTTTTTATCGGCAGCACCAATCTCAGTAAGTGTTTGATTCACTACATTTATTTGGTCTTCAAAATTAGGATGGCTAATATCAACCACATGTAAAAGAATATCCGCCTCTCTAATTTCATCAAGGGTTGATTTAAAGCACTCGATAAGTTGATGAGGTAATTTTCTAATAAAACCAACGGTATCACTTAAAAGAAAAGTTTTGCCAGGCCAATCTACTTTTCTTACAGTTGAATCTAGAGTGGCGAATAATTTGTTTTCTGCAAATACATTCGATTTTGATATTACGTTCATCATGGTTGATTTCCCAACATTGGTGTATCCAACCAATGAAACCCTTACCTTAGCATCTCTATTCCTGCGCTGTGTTTCGGCTTGCTTATCAATCACAGAAAGACGCTCCTTTAATTTTGTAATTTTGTTTCGCAGGGCTCTTCTATCCGTTTCAATTTCTGTTTCACCAGGTCCTTTCATACCAATTCCGCCCTTTTGTTTGCTTAAATGAGTCCACATTCTGGTTAATCTAGGTAACAAATACTGCGCTTGTGCAAGTTCTACTTGAAACCTGGCCTGTGCAGTGCGCGCTCGTGAAGCGAAAATGTCAAGTATTAAATTGCTCCTGTCAAGAATCTTGCATTTAATTTCTTGTTCTAAATTTCTTAATTGTGAAGGACTAAGTTCGTCGTCAAAAATTACGATATCAATTTCGTTGGCTAATACATATTCTGTTATTTCATGCAATTTCCCTTCTCCGATAAATGTTCTAGGATTGGGTAAACTTAATCTTTGCAGAAATCGTTTTTTCACTGAAGCACCGGCAGTTAGTGCCAGAAACTCAAGTTCATCTAAGTATTCATCTGCCTGCTCAGGACGGATATTTTGGGTGATAACACCTACCATTACCGCTGTTTCGGCTTTTTTTTGTGTTTCAAAAAGTTGTTTTTTTGTCATAAGAAATTCAAGCGAAAATAGTTGATATATGGTATCTTCGCCTATTATTTATGTTAAATCCTAATATTAGTTTTTTTAAGTGGTGGTTGAACCTAAATTTCTTAGCAATTGCTTTGATTTTTAGTGATTTTTTGGGCGCTCAATCGATTGAATGGGGAAATCCCCAAAAGATTAAAACTAAGAATTTGTTTACTCAAATTATTGGAGAAACACCTTCAGGTTTGTTTGTCTTGCGCTGCAAAAACAGTGATTTTAGCTCAGAACTAATAATCGAAAAGTATAAGAATAACCTTACCCAAGATTTAAGTATTTCATTGCCCCTAAGTGTAAATGGTTTAGTAGAGCGGGTGCTCTTAATAAATAATGAACTTTATGTTTACATCAGCGCAAAAAATATTAATTCAAATACCATCGATATTTTGGCGCAAAAAATGGATGAAAATCTGAAGATAGTAGGTACACCTGTGGTGGTATGTAGTTTTCCTACAGCAACTTATTTAGAAAAGCGAAAGATTCAGATTAAATCTAATGCAGCTAAAACCATGGTTGGGATAATGTTTTTAACTAGGGCAATAGATGGTGAAGGAAGTAAATTAAATGTGTATGGATATCAGGGGGCTACCCAACAGATTTTTGGTAGACAGTTTTCTATTGAGAGTGCCAATAAAAACATCTTTATTACAGCTTTTGATTTAGATAATGAGGGGAATGCTTTTGTATTAATAGATTTTCCAAAAACAGAAGAAAAGGGTGGTTTAGACACAAGGGCTTTTTATTTATATTCCTATTACCCTGATGCTGATAAAATGTTTGCTTATGAATTAGGAAATGCTGAGATGTTTATTGAAGAATTAGCGATGACAATCAATAATTTTAATAAAACAATTTCTGTTTTTGGGTTCTATTCCGCAGCCGAAGGCAAAGATGTAAATGGGTATTTTTACCAACGATACAGCACAAATACCAAGGAAACGTTATTGCGTTATCAATCTTTGGTTCAACCCGAAATAATAGAAAAATTATTATCAATGAAGGCTGATAAGTACGCACAAGGACTCAATAATTTTTATATACGTAAGCTTATTCCAAGATCTGATGGTGGCATTTTAGTAGCCGCTGAAAAGTATACTAGAACAGAGCAACGCTATAATTATTACCTCAATAATATGCCAATGGAAGGGGTTAGAATCATTTATAATTATGATGACGTAGCCATTTTATCTATTAATGCAGACGGATCAATTCATTTTACAGATGTGGTGCGTAAAAAACAAAGTGCTGTTGGAGAAATTGGCAATGCTGGCATTACAATTATTCCAACCCAAGATTTTGTTCACGTGTTATACAATAGTGAGTTGGATAAGGATGGGAATGTAATGTTACATTCTGTAAATTATCAAGGGAGAGTAGAAGAAAAGATTCTTATTAAAAATACAAATTTTAACATCTCTTTAGTGCCTTATGAATTTAGGCAAGTGTCTGCCAGTTCGCTTGTTGCTGCCACAATTCGTGATAAATTATTTACTTTAGTACGCATCAAATTTTAACTCGTGCTCAATCTTTTTAGATCAAATAGTTTAAGTGCAGTTATTGCATTTTTGGCAGTAGCAATTTTGGCTAGACTTTCTGGCTTCATTGTTGCGTTTCCTTTGTACTTACAATCTCCAACGCCAGTTGCGCAATACCTGTTGGATTGGATGCATCATTATGCACCTATGGGATGGCAAAGTGCTTTAATAGCCGCATTTTTACTAGTGTTACAAGGGTTCTTTATAAATTTTATATCCAATTCTCAACAGGTTTTATTCAAGGAAAGCGTTTTACCAGGTTTGTTTTTTGTACTTATTAATAGTATTTATTTACCACAACAATTGCTTAGTCCGCAGCTTATTGCAAATACCTTTATAATATTGATGGTTTATCGACTATGTTTTTTATATGAATCTGATAACCCCTTATTCCCCGTATTAGATGCAGGGATTTTGTTAGGCTTAGGATTGTTATTTGATCCAGATTTGATTTTGTACTTGCCCTTTATTTTGCTGAGTATAATTTACATGTCTAAGTTTAATCTTAGGTATCTCATGGTTGCCATTTTGGCCATTTGCGTACCCATTTACTTTTTAGCCGCTTTTTTATTTATAAATGGGAGTTTATCAGACCTATTAGATACTTTTTATTATACAATAGATAAAACATACTTTAAACCCCTTGGTATTACTTGGATTAAGGGTTTAGTTTGGTATGTTATTTTACCTATTCTTGTTTTTTCTGCGCTTCAAATTCAGGCTAATTTTTTTAGGAATAAGGTAAAAACTAGACGTCTACAGTTAATGATATTAATTATGGTTCCTTTTGGTTTTTTTTCATTATTGGCAGGAGATTACGGCTTTGAACTAGCCTTACCTTACTTGGCTATTCCTCTAAGTATTTTATTGGCAAATTATTATGTTAGAACCTCCTGGAAATGGCTTAAAGAAGGCTCCTTTATATTAATTTTGATGGCGATTATCTATTACCAATATTTTATGCCAAATTAATATGTTTTATTTTTTATCTAAGGTATTGTATGCCTTAATTGCTCCTTTGTCTTTGGTAATTATTTTCTTTATTCTTTTCTTTATTACCAAGGTGAAAAGAAATCTTTATTATGGATTCGGGCTATTAGTGTTTTTTTCAAATCCATGGTTGGCTCAAACTGTAATAAAATGGTTTGAGGTGCCTCCAATTAACATTCCAAGTTCTGCGAAATATGAGGCTATAATTATTCCTAGTGGATTTGTTTCTAACTTTACGCTAGATGGGATTGTTAGGGCTAATTTTAATGATGGAAACGATAGAATGATGCAAGCAATAGATTTGTTTCACAAAGGAGTAGCCAAGAAAATAATTTATACGGGAGGGGCCGATACTGTATTTGGTGGATTTATTCCTGAGGCCGAACTAGGACGTGCGTTTATGATGAAATGTGGAATACCTGATTCTTGCATTATCATCGAAACACTTTCCATGAATACATACCAAAATGCAGCTTATACCGCACAAAAATTGTCTAAAATTGACCCTGCTTGGAATCAAAAGAAATACATACTTGTGACCGCAGGCTTCCATATGCGTAGGGCTTTAAAGTGTTTTGAAAAGCAAGAATTTAAGGTAACTGCTTATAGTGCAGATTTGAAAAGTATTAGAAGTCGGAATTCTATTTTAAATACCGTTGTGCCAAGTTATGGAGGCTTCCAAATTTGGACCTTCCTAATAAAAGAATGGATAGGTTTGGCGGTATATAAGTTTAAAGGATATATTTAGTTTATTTGGGTTGAACCCATTTTGAGTTTCTTTGTTATAAATAATAATGGCTAAAAAAGACCAATCGGATAAGACAGTTTTACCAGTGGTAGAAACTATTGAAATTATAGAAATTTTAGGGGCACGTGAGCACAATCTTAAGAACATTGATGTGAGCATTCCTCGAAATAAACTAGTTACCATTACAGGATTAAGCGGCAGTGGTAAATCTTCTTTGGCATTCGATACGCTATTTGCAGAAGGCCAAAGAAGATATATGGAAAGTTTTTCTGCCTATGCTAGGCAGTTTATTGGCAATATGGAGCGTCCAGATGTCGATAAAATTAATGGCTTATCACCTGTGATTGCAATTGAGCAAAAAACAGTTAATAAAAATCCACGCTCTACTGTAGGCACCATTACAGAAATTTATGATTTTTTGCGTCTTCTTTTTGCCAGAGCTGCTGATGCCTATAGCTATGAAAGCGGTGAAAAAATGGTACGGTTTTCAGAGGATCAAATCATTAGCTCTATTGTTCAAAAGTTTGAAAACACAAAGGTTTCAATTCTTGCACCCCTCATTAAAGGAAGAAAAGGTCATTATAGGGAACTGTTTGAGCAAGTTAGAAAGCAAGGATATACTAAGGTTAGATTGGATGGAGTGGTAGTTGATATTGTCCCAAAAATGCAAGCCGACCGCTATAAAATTCATGATATTGAATTATTAATAGATAGAATCGACACTACCAAAGGTGCCCGTTTTAGAATTGCAGAAAGTGTGAAAAGTGCTTTAAAAATGGGCAAAGGAACCTTATTGGTCCTCGATAATGACAATAATGAAGTATTTCATTATAGTAAATTTTTGATGGACCCAAAGAGCGGGATTTCTTATGATGAGCCCCAGCCTAATAGTTTTTCTTTTAACTCTCCTTATGGAGCCTGCCCTGATTGTGATGGACTAGGTGTAAAAAGTATTATTGATGAAAAGGCCATTATTCCTGACCCTAAATTAAGTATCAACAAAGGGGCATTAACACCACTTGGCGAAGCAAGAGATAATTGGACTTTCCTTCAATTACGTGAAATAGGGAAAAGACATAAGTTTTCATTTGCTGACCCAATTGAAAAAATTAGTAAAGAGGCCTTAACCGTTATTTTATATGGCTCTGATGAGCCCATCGTAATCCCCTATCAATATAGCAGTGGGTATACGCAAAATTACAATGCTAATTGGGAAGGATTGGTGCCGCTAATTACACGCCATTACCACGAGAAAAGCTATGATGCTATTTATCGTTGGGCCGAGGAGTTTATGGAGCTACAGCCTTGTCCAGCTTGTAATGGTGCACGGCTAAAAAAAGAATCCCTATACTATAAAATAGGAGGCAAGAATATTGCGGAATTGGCCCAAATGGAAATCCATGCTTTAGGAGATTGGTTTGCAGATGTTGAAAAACGGATGGACGAAAAACAGCTGATTATTTCAGTTGAGATTTTGAAAGAAATACGAAGCAGAATCTCCTTTTTAAGAAATGTAGGAATTGATTATTTAACCCTTAATTCACCTTCCAAAACCTTGAGTGGTGGCGAGGCTCAACGAATTAGGTTAGCAACTCAAATTGGCTCTCAACTTACCGGTGTGTTATACATTTTGGATGAACCTAGTATCGGGCTTCATCAAAGAGACAATGTGCGTTTAATTGACTCTTTAAAAGCGCTTAGAGATATTGGCAATAGTGTTATTGTGGTTGAACACGATAAAGACATGATGGAAGAAAGTGATTTTATATTGGACATTGGATATGGTGCGGGTGTTCATGGCGGTCACATTGCTGCCCAGGGCACACTTAAAGATATTCTAGCTTCTAATTCAATTACCGCCCAATATCTTAATGGCGTTAGGCGGATAGAAATTCCTGCAGAAAGACGTAAAGGAAACGGCAAATCACTACAAATAAAGGGCGCTACTGGAAATAATTTAAAAGATGTAAGTGTTAATTTCCCATTGGGCAAATTGATTTGTGTAACTGGGGTAAGCGGCAGTGGCAAATCTTCGCTCATCAATGAAACGCTTTATCCAATTTTACGCCAGCACTTCTATAACTCTCACCAAAAACCTTTACCTTACAAAAGTTTAAAGGGTATCGAACACATTGATAAAGTTATTGAAATAGACCAAAGCCCAATTGGCAGAACTCCTAGAAGTAATCCTGCAACCTATGTGGAGGTTTTTAGTGATATCAGAAACCTATTTGCTTCTTTGCCCGAGGCTAAAATTAGAGGCTATAAACCAGGCAGATTTTCTTTTAATGTGAAGGGCGGTAGATGTGAAACTTGCCAAGGCGCAGGCATGCGCGCTATAGAAATGAATTTCTTGCCAGATGTTTATGTTAAATGTGAAACCTGCAATGGAAAGCGTTATAACCGTGAGACTTTAGAAGTTCGTTATAAGGGTAAAAGTATCAATGATGTGTTAGATATGCCAGTAGAAGAAGCAAAAAATTACTTTGAGCATACACCTCATATTCTCCGCAAAATAAGTGCTCTTGATGATGTTGGATTAGGGTATATCACCTTGGGTCAACAAAGCACCACACTCAGTGGTGGAGAAGCCCAAAGGGTAAAGTTAGCTACTGAACTAAGTAAAAAAGATACGGGAAATACTTTTTATATTTTAGATGAACCTACCACCGGACTCCATTTTGAAGATGTACGAGTGCTTTTAGAGGTGCTTCAAAAATTAACAGATAAAGGCAATACTGTGTTAGTTATTGAACACAATTTAGACATCATAAAAGTTGCTGACTACATTATAGATATTGGCCCTGAAGGTGGCAGACATGGAGGTGAGGTTGTGGCAGTTGGAACACCAGAAGAACTTGTTAAATCAACCCGAAGCCACACTGCAAAGTTCTTGATAAAAGAATTAGTTTAGATCGCAAGTAAAGGCCCAATCAATGCCAAACTGATCAGTTAAAGTTCCATACCTTGCCCCCCAAAATGTATCTTGCAAATGCATGGTAATTTTGCCGCCCTTTGCTAGGTTTTTAAATACATCATCCATTATAAAAACCTCTACAAAACTTAAGTTCATCGTACTGTTCTTTACTGGGTTTAATTCAGGTTGATCCGAACCATTGATGCGGTTATTTTCGAATAATAATTCAGCATGCATTAATTTTTCTTCAAACCCATTAGGAACTTCTATTGGGGAGCCTTCATAACGATTTAGGGCAATGATTTCGCCTCCAAAGACTTGGGCATAAAATTGGAAGGCGGCCTCACATTGGCCATTAAAAACAAGATGTGGAGCAAGTATCATAGTTTTGATTTAAGCTTCAAAACTGCAAAAAGATGGGAACTCTAAAAATGAGTTAAATCATACACTTAGTTAAGCCTGAGAAACAATAAGTGGTTCTTTTTCATCTACATGCTCAAACCTATAGCCTATTCCTCTAGCACTTTGAATATACTCTGGTTGTTTCGGGTCTTTTTCAAAATATTTGCGTAAGGCCAGAATAAAATTATCAATGGTTCTTGTATTAGGAATTACTGTATAATCCCAAACAACCTTTAAGATATGCTCCCTACTTACCACCTGATTTTTGTTTTCAATGAGCAAACGCATCAATAGCAATTCTTTTTTCGTAAGTTCAAAAACTCCTGATATACCGCTAGCCTCATGACTTTCAAAGTTTATCCAATTGCTTCCAAAAGTGAAAATTTTGGGTATTCTGTTCTCATTGGTTTCTTTAATCTGTTTACTGCGATCAATGAGTTTTCTCACTCGGAGCATTAACTCCTCTAGTTCAAAAGGTTTTGTTAAATAATCGTCTGCTCCCTTTTTAAGTCCTGCAATTCTGTCTGCTGGGGTATTTTTAGCTGAAAGAAACAACACAGGAATATTTTGGTCATACATCCTGATATTCTCGCAAACCATTAATCCATCCATTTCTGGCAACATGATGTCAAGGATAACTAAATCGAATTTTTGTTCCCTAAAGCTTCTAACAGCATCTGTACCAGTTCCTGACAGATGCACTACATATCCTTCAAGCTCAAGATTTAACTTAATTGCATGTTGTAAATGAACCTCATCTTCCACAAGTAATATTCTATTCTGCATTCGACTTAAATTTTATTTCAAACTTTGTTCCTTTTGGTTCAACAGAACCCAACATTATCTTAGCTTTATGTAACTCAATCAAATGTCTCACTATGAATAACCCTAAACCTGTACCTTTTGTTTTTCTGGTATTTTCGTCCCCGCTTCTATAAAATTTATTGAATAATAATTTTTTGTCGTTTTCAGAAATGCCTGGGCCATTGTCTGCAATGCTAAGAGTTACCTCTCCATTTCTTGAGATTAGTTTAATCCAAATACTAACTGCAGGACCTCCATATTTAACAGCATTGGTGAGTAAATTCCCTAAAATCATTTCAATGGCATTTGGGTCTGTTTTTAGGAGTACCTGCTCTTCAATCTCTAAGTGAATTCGCTCTGATAAGTTTCTTGGTTTTGAAAAATTGAGCACATATTCTGTGCATAGCTCACTTAAATTCACATTTTGGTATTGCAATTGATATGCTTTGCTATCTAATTGGGCTGATAACAATAAGTTTTCTACTTGTGTTTGCAAGCGTCCAACCTCATCAAGAGAATTACTAATTATTTCATTCGTTTGTTTTTCATCTAACTTTCTTTTCCGCATGGTTTCTAGGTAAAGCCGCACAGCAGTTAAGGGCGTTTTGAGCTCATGGGTTATAGAAAGTAAAAAATTTGATTGTTGTTTTTTAAAGCCAATTTCTTTTCGCAAACTTCTATAAATGGTTAAAATACCCCAAAAAAGTAGAAGCATCATAACAACCCCTTCCAACACATACATCCATACTTTTCGTTGATATGATTTTTCTATTTTAAGGTAGCTATCCCAGCTAGGCTTTATCATGAAATTTCTTAATGGATCATATTTATCAATGATCATTAACTCCAGTTGAGGATAGTGCAAATCAAAATACTTTTTCATTCCAATTGAATCATAAAAAAGCTCTTGATCCACTGCCCCCTGTATGTCAAATGTTGCTTTGTAACTAAGGTTATTGAGCACTTCAAACTGTTGCTCATAAATGATTTTAGAACTTCTGTAATGTGCAAAAGTCCACCAGCCAAATGCAGCTAAAATATAAATACTTAAAAGGATGAAAATTACCCCTGTTCTGCTCAACTTAGCCGTTAATTAAAGTTCCCACATGGTCTTTCTGCCAGGTTTAACATATTGTTTAATATTTATCCAAAATGCCATTACCAGATAAATAATGATAGGAGAGCCCATCGTTATAAAGGAGGTATAAATAAAGTACAAGCGAATGGTTGAGGATGAAATCCCAAACCTTTCACCTATATAGTTGCAAACGCCAAAGGCGCGCTTTTCTACATAATATTTAACTTTATCCATTTTCTTTACTAGGCACCAATAATAATGATTTTATTTAAAAGTTTCAATATGCCAACCCTCTTGCATTTTATTTTTGGGCTTATCAGAAAAAATAAGATTCATGCCAACGTTTATTCCTATACCTACTCCTAATGAGATGGCCAAGTTTTTACCATTGCTAAATTTCTTGTCTTCATTCAGGTTTTTAAGCAGTAAAATTGCGCTTAAGCCGGCACTAATGCCTATCATACTTTTTAAGAAATTGGCGCCTGCCGACCGTCTTTTGAATGCCTCAATATCCCTAAATTTAATTTCTTTCCAAGGATTGTTTGTGCCTATAAATACACCAGAAAGTGGCGAGTAAGGGTGCACAATCCCTACAATTAAAGATGAATCGCTCACCCCTTGTAAAGTGTGTTTATAAAATTCTGTTTGACCCAAATACCCTTTATATTTAAGGATTAAGTAATCGCCTTGGTAGGCTGTTACTACCTTTTGATGGCTAGAATCAATAAATCGCAGTCCTGATTGAGCCTTACTTGTTTGGTTCAAACCGAATACAAGAAGGATTAGGTAAATCCCATTTAAAATTGAGATTCTTTGAAAAGGTGTGAGGCAAATTGGCAACTTAAGCATTTTTTTTGGCTACAATAATTCTTTTTCAAATGTATGAAAGCTTGAGAATCTTTAGCGTTTTTGATTGTAATACCTAAATCTTTAAATGTTTTTGTGCAGCTATTTTGCTCTGGTAATAGGTGCTCTAGGGTATCTAAAATTAATACTTCTGCGTTTGGTTGGTCAATAAAGTTATCGTAGGCAAATTTTATGGGTAAAAAAACATTGATAAGTAATCCATCTCCAAAGGTTTTCCCGTAAGACGAAATAATCGCAATCAACTCTTTTGGGTCTTTAAAATTTATAATTTTTGAGAATAAATCCATTTCGGAATTGAGTAAAGTGGCAAGATTTGCTAATCTTACTTCTGGGAATGAGCTGGGTCTAATGCCCCCTTTTTTCCAAATTGGGATACTAGTTGTTTCTAGTTTATGAACTATTTTTAAATGTAAGAAACGTTTTTCAAGGTGAGCCTCATTTTCTTTAAATCCAAGTCCAGAAGAGCCTATAAGCAAGGCTAGTAAGGCTTCTTTATCCTGTTTATATTTTTGGATTAGCCCAATAGAAATTGTAGTTAATAATTGCTCCATAGGCTGTTTGTTTATTCCCATTCCTGAATATTGAAATAGCATTTCAATGAGCATTGCTTGCCAGTGGTTTTGGTTTAGACTTAGTTGTTTTATAATGCGTAAATGTTTTTCATGTAATCGCTCTACTATAAGCTGTTCAATAAAAATTGAAGTGCGCATTTCATCTGGCAGCCTAAACTGATTTTGACAGGGTATTGCAGTTTTACTTTTCATAATATTAGAGTACTGTTCTAATAAATTTTTAGGAATGTAGTCTTTGAGTTCAAGGGTGGGTAACTGGTGTCCACTAGCGTCAAAAATCTCTTCATCATGAACATAAACCACATGTAAAATAATGTTTTGATAGGCTAGATCAGCTTGATGTTTGTGCTTTCGCCAATCACTGCTTTTAACATGAATTTCTAAGTTTCCAACCCATATTGTATTACAAAGTTTTATCCTAGCTTCAAAAAAATCTGGGCCAGGACCTGCATTTAATTGCCCAGGCTTAAGCACCTTAATTTCTTCGTTGTTAGTTGTATATAGTTTTTGACTCAACAAATATTTATGTTGCCAAATATGCTGCAAGAGGTTTTCGGGAGGCAGATTTTCCATGTTTTTTGATTACTTAAACAGAGTTAAGTTTTAGCTAATAAATTTCTTAACTTGCCCCTCTTAATTTTTCTGGTAAGTATGAAAAAGTTTTTTCTTGGTTTAGTTGCCTTTATAGGACTGAGCCTTACAATTTCTGCCCAAGCTGTTTTACCTACTGTTTGGAATTTTAGTAATCCAAGTATCGGTAATCCTCCAGCGGGTTGGACTTTAGGTGTAGGCACTAATGGTAACCTAACTTATGCGTTTGGAATCGGAGACGCGATAGCCGCAAGATTGGATGCTACAGGTGAATTTATTTCCATTCAAATTGCGGATAAACCTGGGGAGTTAAGTTATTGGTTGAGTCCACAAAATGCTGGAAATTCTTGGGGAGGCCAGTTTGATATTCAAGAAAGTGCCAACGGTACAACATGGAATACAGTAAGGTCAATTACTACTAAAGCAAGTACAACTACAAATTTTACAGGGGGTAGATATGTAGAAAACTTACAAAGTACCACACGGTTTGTTAGGTTTTATTATACTACAAAATTACCAGGAGGGTCTGCTGGAGGTGGGAATATGGCTTTAGATAGTGTTTTGATTAAACCTGCACCAGCACCTCCAACGCCAGGAATAATAGTTAAAAAGGGCTTATCTACTTTAGTCAATGGCGGCACTATAATCATTGGAAATATTGCTTCAACACAATTCAATCTTCAAAATTCAGGAACCCAACAAACACTTAAAATTGACAGTGCAGTTTTAAGCGGATTACACGCTTCAGATTTTAGCCTTCAAAATTTGCCAGATTCTTTGCTAGCTAATTCAAATAGTAATTTTAATATCAATTTTGTTGCAGGTGCTCCTGGCACCCGTTTAGCAAAACTTACAATTTACTCTAATGATCCAGATAAAGCTATTTATACCCTAAACTTATATGGCATTGGAGGCAACTTTGCTACTGAACCCATTGCCAATGCAAGTGGAATTAATTTTACAGATATAAAATCATATGGTTTTACTGTGAAGTTAGATGCTATTAATAAAGTTTCAGAAAAGTACCTTATCCTAAGAAAAAATGGTACAAGTATTACAGAAGTACCTGTAGATGGTATATCTTATGCAAAAGGAGATTATATCGGAGGCGCTCAGGTTGAGTTGATAGTAGATTCTAGTGTTTCATTTATTCCAAATTATATTTTGGCTTTGCAAAATTACCATTATGCGGTATTTAGTTTTAATGGACCAACTGGGTATGAAAATTATAATACCGCCACTATTTTGCGTGGCAATGTAAGTACCACAGGTAAAACACCTGGTAATTATTATAGTGGTATTAATCCGGCTAGTACAAACTTTGTAAGTGCATTAAGTGCAAAAATTAACCCACATGATACCATATATTATAGCAATTATATTTCTAGGGTGGTAAATCCTTGGTTGGCAAGAGATACCAGTGCAGGTAAGAAGGTAGTAACGTGTGTCTATACCGGACATCAATTTATTTACAATGATCCTTTTCAATGGGCAAATGGAACAAATGGTGCAGTTTTAACAAGAGAGCATACTTGGCCGCAAAGCTGGATGCCTACAAATCAAGGTAATCCTGACTGGCCAAATGCCCCAGGTACAAATAGAGAGTTGCCAGAGTACAATGACTTACACAATCTTTTTCCAGCACATCAAATTAATGCAAATGCAAGGAGAAGTAATAATCCATTTCACGAGGTGGTAACTCCTAGTTATACTTCACCAACTGGTTTTGGAATGTTGGGTCAAGACAGTTTTAACATAACCTCATACGAACCATTACCTAAGCATAAGGGTGATGTAGCGCGTGCTCTATTTTACATGGCAGTTGCTTATAATGGAATATCATCTAATACTTGGGCTATACCAAATCAACAATCATTAACTATTTTAAAACAATGGCATCAAATGGATCCACCAGATGCCCATGAAATAGCCCGTAATGAATTTATAGCTGTAACGCAAAAAAATAGAAACCCTTTCATTGATTTTCCGGAATGGGCTGATAGAATCAACTTTAGAACAATGGCGTATGTGCCAGGGGATAGCATTCCACCCCTTCCTAAATCAATTGTAATTACGTCACCTAATGCTTCTGAAACTTGGAGAAAGGGTATACAAACAGCTATCAGTTATACCTACCAAAATATAGATTCAGTGGTCTTTTTATTGAGTACAGATTCAATGGCCACTTGGCTTAACCTGCTTACTGGAAATATTGCGGCACCTGTATCAAATAATCCTTTTTTGTTTACACCCGCAAACTATTTTACAAAGCCAACGGGTATTTTAATAATCAAAGATAAAGCGTCTTCAGTGGCAGATACTTCTGCCTATTTTACTTTAGAGATGGCCAATGGTTTAGAAGAAGGTTTCGGGTTGAACCAAGTTGTCATTTATCCTAATCCGGCAAATGAGTTTATCGCTGTAAAAAGCAATGCAAAAATTTTGCAATTATCAGTTATTGATTTGCAAGGTCGCGAAGTTGCTTTTGCAGATGGAAATCAAGTTTCAGTTGAACTCCTAAAGCCAGGTATTTATTTCTTAAAAATAGTTGGCAACAATGAAGAGGTTATTGTAAAAAGTTTTCAAAAGTTTTAAGATTTTGGAGAATATTTATGGTTTAATAAGCAATTTTTTTTTAAAACAGCCATTAAAAGTGGTTTTTTTTCATACTTATTGCATTTTTATGATAATATTTCCTAAATTTGATTAACATGAAATTTTGCACCTACTCAAATCAAGAAGCTATTTCTCCAATAAGTGTTGATTATTGGAGAACAATGGTATGGAATGAATAGCCAAAATAATGAGCTTTTCACACCATTTTATTTTTAGAAAAACAATTTTATTTTATGAAAAAACATATACTCAGTTTACGAAGCTACTTAGCTTTGATTATTGCCTTAATAAGTTTTGGCAATAATGCGAGCGCGCAGGTTTACCTGCTCGAGAATTTCGACAGCGCTTTCGTGGGCACCCCAGGAGCTCCTCCAGGGTGGACACAAACAAGATTTGATTATTGGGGCGATGGCGCTCCAACAGCTATTAACGTAATCGGACCTAAAGATTGGCAAAGAAACAGGTTAATTGCCCCTGGATTTTGGTCGTCACAAAGTTTTGGAACAATTCCAAATGCTGCGGTTACAGATTCTGGTGCACTTTGGCTAGAAGATTATTATTTCGGTTCTCAAACCAATATGATGAGCAGAAGGTTAGAATCACCTACGGTGAATCTTGGAACTGCCACTTCTCCTTATTTGAGGTTTAACATGTTTTTTGCTCAAACGTCAAATTATACCTATCCAATTATAGTGATGGCCTCTAATGACAATGGAGTAACTTGGAAATCTATCATGCATGTGCAGCCTAATGCAGATATTGTAACTACTACAACTACAGGGACAGGAACCATGAATGCTGCTACACCTTGGCAAAAAATTACAGTTAAAATTCCAGATGCTTATAAAGTTTCAAATGCTAAGTTCGCATTTTACAGAAACAATCCTTATAGTTTTAATTCTAACCCTTTCATTGATAGTTTAACTATTGAAGAATTTACACCTACTACAATAACTTCAGCCCAAAGTGGTAACTGGTCTGACCCTTTGACTTGGGTTGGAGGGGTAGTTCCAAACGCTAATAACAATGTTATTATTGCTGCAACACATACAGTTACTTCTAATGTTAATATTTCTAGAATGCAAGACCTTACCATCAATGGTGGTGGTTCATTTTTGTATTTTTCAACTTCATTGTCTACAGTTTCTCAAATTTTTGGAAATTTAACCATTGATGCAACAGGTACATTTAACTTAGGTACATCTACATCTACTGCTGTAGGAAGATGGTTGTATGTAGGAGGAAATGTTACAGTTAATGGTACCATGAACATGGGAACCAGCACTACAAGTGTATTGTATTTAACAGGTGGTACTCCAAGTGTAATAAATAATAGTGGAACACTAACAAACGGATATATTCCGGGTATCTATTTTGCTAATTCATCAGGTACAACTTTTAATTCCACTATGACAGGTAATGTTGTTATTAGGAATATCTTATTTATGGTGGATGGTCCTATTGTTCCTAACGGAAAGTTAGTGGCAGGTGTATTTGGAAATGCTATGACCATTACGCGCGCAAATCCAAAAACATTTTTTACAGAAAGACCAATTTATCCAGCTTTAGGCACCTTGCTGAGAAATGTAACTTATGGGGGTGGAACCAATGGAAATCCTACAATGGGTATTTTCTACAAGGACACAATTTTTGTAGGAAATGAAACGGATACCTTAACAACAGGTGTTCATTTTATCCGTGGTACTTTTACTATGTCCACTCAAAATCACGTAAAACTAAGAACACCTCTTCAAATTGGGGACACAATCGGAACTACAACAACTGTTTCTGCAACCAATGCAGGTGGCTTAACTACGTTTAGTCGTGGTATCCTTTTTACTGATGATGTGAATATTTTAACTGTTGGTCCTATTGGTAGTGGATCTCTTGGTATTGCACCAAGTTTAAGTACTGCCATTCCACCAACAACACATGGTTCCTATATTGTAGGTCCAATAAGGTTTGTTAGGCCTTCATCTGGCGTCTTAACTGCTACCTTATCGGCACCTTTGGGATACGGTTCACAATATTTAGGATTGGCCACGCCAAACAATGTTAGAAGGTACATGCAAATTACTGCTGGTGCAGGTTGGGCTGGACAAATTATAACCTTAAGTGCATTAAATAATCCTACTGGTTCAGTATCTGCTCCACAATCATCTTTAATAACAAATAAGATGTTTAGGGTTTCATTGCAGCCAGGTCAAAACTTGCCTGCTACTTCTGCCTTAACTCTTTCTACCATGATAGAAGGTGGAGGTATTAGTAATGCGGATAACTTATTAGGTTTACAAGACCAATTATTTATAATGCAAAGTGCCAATGCAACAGGTCCATGGACAGTAAGAAGTGTTCCTACTGGAGTTGGTGCCTTTGTGGTAAATACCTTAAATACGAGAGCAACTTCAACCACAGCACCAGGTCCTATTAGTGGCAATGGTGAATATTTTGCGTGGGCATCTTCTGCTCCATTAATGAATTTCCAAAATGGAGATGTTGAAAGACAAACTGCTCCAGTTTCTATTAGTGCTCAAAACATGCCAATGTTAAAGGTTAGGGTAAATGTTAATGGTACTATCCCAACACGTGTGAGTGGTGTTAACTTTAATACAACCGGTACCACTAGATTAGCGGCAATTGCTGCTGCAAAAGTATATTATACCGGAAACTCAAGTTCATTTAACAGTGCGGTTCAATTTGGTAGCACAACGGTTGCGCCAAGTGGTGCTATTTCTGTAAGTGGAAACCAGAGTTTAGTAAATGGAGATAATTATTTTTGGATTGCCTATGATGTAGCTTCTGGCGCATTATTAGGGGATAGTTTGGTTGCTAATTTGGTTAATATCGTTGCTGTCGATACTGCACGTGTATTAACAACTACGCCAAGTGCTGGATTTAGAATAGTAAGTGCACCTATGACTTTTGTGAGTGCAAGTGCAGACCAAATGAATATTGCCAAAGTTGAAATTGGAGAATCTAATGCAGAAATTTTAAAATTAACAGTTAATATGTCTGCCACTGGAGCGCAGATTGCAGCTTCATCTTTCCAATTAACAACAAACGGTTCAGCCAATCCATCCACTAATATTAGTAACGCAATAATTTACTATACAGGTGCAAGTAGCACTTTTTCAACTGCCCAACCTGTAGGTTCATTTGCTAATCCAAATGGATCATTTGTAATTAATGCAAATACGAATTTGCTAAATGGTGCAAATAATTTCTGGTTGGCTTATAATATTCGTACAACCGCAACCATTGGAGACTCGGTAGACGGAACATGGGATTCAATAACAATTGGTGGTGTTTCTAGAACTGTTACAAATAGCAATCCTGCTGGTAGCAGAGCGATACGCGCGCCATACTGCCCAAGTAATGCAACTACTACAGGGGATGAAGAAATCTGGAATGTAACCTTTGGTTCTATTAATAATACATCTAATTGTACAACATTAGCACCTGGGCCTGGTTCTGTGAATAGCATGTACTCAAATTATACTACTACTATTGCACCGCCAAGCATTGCTGCTGGAATTCCTGTGCCGTTTAGTGTAAATGCAGCAAGTTGTGGTGGAAACTATTCCTCAACTTTACGCATATATATAGATTACAATCAAAATGGAATATTTGATTTACCAGGTGAAGTTGCTTATAATAACAATGCATTTACTTCAAGTACTGTTGGGGCAACTATACTTTCAGGTAATATCACTATTCCTTGTTCCGCCTTACCTGGAAATACCCGCATGAGGGTTGTATTAGATGAAACTTCTGGTGCACCTGCTTGCGGTACTTATACTTGGGGAGAAACTGAAGATTATACTATTAATATAGTAGTTGGTGCTGCAACTTACACAGCTTCAAATGCCATTCAATTTACAGGTACAACTTCTTCTGGTTCTTCAGATGTTAGGGTGTTAAGAGTTCCTGTGAAAGTTGCTTCTTCTCCTTGTAATCCAGGTGTAATTAATGAGTTTAAATTTAGCACTGCAGGTTCAACTTCAGCTGCTGATATTACCAATGCCAAATTATACAAAACCGGAAGTTCAAATGTATTTAGTATTGCTAATTTGGTAGGTACAGTTGCTTCACCTTCTGGTCAATTTACATTCACTGTTGCTGATACTGCTGTGAATGATACAAATAACTATTGGTTAACATATGACGTAAGTGCTACGGCTACTGCTTCTAATTTACTTGATGCTAGATTAGATAGTATTCAAGTATTTGGTAATTGGTTTACACCAATTAATGGTGCGCCTTCAGGTAATTTAGTTATTACAACGCCTATGACTTACATTGGAAGTAGCGTTATTCACCCTGATTTATCAATGGTTGAACGTCCTTCTGTTAATGCAAGAATGTTGCGTGCTATGGTTAGAATGAGCTCAACTGGTGCTCCTGTTTCAGTAACTCAATTAAACTTAGATGCTACAGGCGGTGGTGATGATACTTCTAACATTGCCAATGTAAAAGTTTTCTATACTGGAAACAGTGCCAACTTTGCAGCAACTAATCAGTTTGGATCTACATTTATTCAAACTACGCCAACTGGAAATAAGTATGGTGCATTTAACATCAATGGTATTGTAACTTTATTGAATGACACAAATTACTTCTGGGTAACTTACGATATTAAAAATACAGCGGTGTTAGGTGATTCAGTGGATGCCGAATTAACAGGTATTACCATTGCAGGTGTGAGCCAAACACCTAGTGTAACTGCCCCTGCTGGAAACAGAAGAATTCGCGCACAATATTGTGTTAGTTCAGCAACTAATGCTTTCGATGAAGAAATATGGAATGTAACTATAGGAAGTTTAAACAATACTTCTGCTTGTACAACAACAGCGCCAGGTCCAAATTCTGTTAACAGCCAGTATTCAAACTATACTGGATTTGTTGCAGCGCCAAATTTAGCTGCTGGATTGCCAATTCCATTTAGCGTGAATGCTGCAAGTTGCAATGGTAATTATGGTTCTAGCCTAGGTATCTATATTGACTATAATCAAAATGGAATTTTTGATTTGCCAGGTGAATTAGCCTATTCTAATAATGCTTTTACTTCAAGTACTACAGGTGCAACAATTCTTTCTGGAAACATTACAGTTCCTTGTACTGCCTTACCAGGAATTACTAGAATGAGAGTTGTATTAATAGAAATTACTACTGGAACCACTCCTTGTGGTACCTATACATGGGGAGAAACTGAAGACTATAATGTGAATATAGTTTCTGGTGCACCTGCCTTTAGAAGTGTTTCTGTTAACCAAAACACTGGAACTACATCAGCTTCTGCAACAGATGTTAGAATTTTACGTGTTCCAGTTGTTATGACTTCTTCTCCTTGTAATCCTGCCGTTATTGATGGATTCTCTTTCAATACTGCAGGTTCTACTTCTGCGGCAAATATTGCTACTGCAAAATTATACACCACTAGAAATTCTGGTGTGTTTAACAATAATAACTTGATTGGAACGGTAACTAGCCCTTCTGGTCAATTTAACTTTACAGTTGCTGATACTTTAAATAATGATACCAATTTCTATTGGTTAACTTATGACGTAAGTGCAACCGCTGCTAATGCTAACGTATTAGATGCTAGATTAGATAGTATTAACTTATTAGGAAGTTGGAGAGTGCCAGCAAATGGAAATCCTGCAGGTAATGTGGTAATTGCAACACCAATGAGTTATATCGGAAGTGCTGCTGTACATCCTGAACAAGGTATTGTAGAAACTTCTACCATCAATAATCGTATGTTAAGAGTGTTGGTAAGAATGAGCTCTACTGGCGCACCAGTTGCTTTAACACAGTTTAGCTTAAATGCAAATGGTGGTGGGGATGATACTTCTAACATTGCAAATGTGAAAGTATTCTCAACAGGAAACAGTGCTACTTTCAGCACAGCTAACCAGTATGGAACTACTTTTGTTCAAACTAGCCCTACAGGTAATAAGTATGGTGCCTTTAATATTAATGGTACTATTAATCTGTTAAATGATACCAATTATTTCTGGGTGACTTATAATATTAAGGCAACTGCCATTATTGGAGATTCAGTTGATGCTGAAATTACTGGTTTAACAATTGCTGGTGTAAGTCAAACACCTACCAATACAGCACCTGCCGGAAGTAGAAGAATTCGTGGACCATATTGTCCAAGTGCATCCCAATTTGCAGGTGATGGTGAAATTTGGAACGTAACAATTGGCGCATTAAATAACACTTCTAATTGTACAGTAGCTGCTCCTGGTACTGGTTCAACTTTAAGTTTGTATTCTAATTACTCTGAAACAGCTAACCCTACCAATATGGTAGCCGGTGTTTCAATTCCATTCTCAATAAATACTTCAACTTGTGGTGGTAACTATAATGGTGTTTTAGGTATATGGATAGATTTGAACCAAGATGGTGACTTTATTGATGCAGGTGAAACTGTGCATATGACGCCATTCTTTTTATATGGTACAACTGTTTTCCGTACTGGTAACATTACTATTCCTTGTACTGCTACACCTGGTTTAACCAGAATGCGTGTTATTTTAAATGAAACAACAGCAAGTCCAATTTCTCCATGTGGTTCATACTTCTATGGTGAAACAGAAGATTACACTATTAACATTGTGAATGCTGCTCCAGTATTTAATGCTGCTACAACCCTACAACAGCCTATTACTACAAGCGCGGGTGCTACAGATGTTCCAATTTTAAGAGTGCCAGTTAAGGTTACTTCTTCTGCTTGTAACCCTGGAACAGTAAATGAGTTTAGATTCAATACTGCTGGTACTACAAGTGCCGCTAATATTGTAAGTGCTAAATTATACAAGACAGGTAACTCTGGTACTTTTGCAACAACTAGTTTGGTAGGAACTGTAACTTCACCTAGTGGATCATTTACTTTCACTACTGCTGATACTTTGATAAATGATACTAACTATTACTGGTTGGCTTATGATGTGGCCTCAACTGCTGCTAACTCAAATGTATTAGATGCTACTTTTGATAGTGCTTTAGTTTATGGTAATTGGGTTGTGCCTGCTGTTAGTAATCCTACAGGTAACATCTTAATATCATCACCAATGACATTTGTAGGTAGTGAGGTAACTCATCCAGATGCTGGAATGATTGAAGCACCTTCTACTAACAATAGAATGCTACGAGTTAGGGTTCGCATGAGCTCAACTGGTTCGCCAATTACGCTTACCCAACTTAACTTGAATACAAATGGTGGTGGTGTTGATACTTTAAATATTGCCAATGTAAAAGTGTTCTACACTGGAACAAGTGCAACTTTTGCAACTACCAATCAATTTGGTTCAACCTTTATCCAAACTACACCAACTGGTGCAAGTTGGGGAGCCTTTAACGTGAGTGGTTTAGTATCGTTGGCAAATGATACCAACTATATTTGGGTTACTTACGACATGAAGCCTTCTGCCATTATTGGCGACTCGGTAGATGCAGAATGTACTGGCTTAACCATTGGCGGTGTTTCTCAAACGCCTTCAAATACAGCACCTGCAGGAGCACGCAAGATTCGCGCACCATATTGTGCAAGTGCGGCTCAGTTTGCTGGTGATGGTGAAATTTTCAACGTTACTCTTGGTACTTTGAATAATACTTCAAATTGTACAGTTGCTGCAACTGGATTAGGTTCAACACTGAGCTTATACTCTAATTTCTCTGAAACAATAACTGCACCAATTGTAAATGCAGGTGATTTAGTTAACTATGATGTGCATACTGCAACTTGTAATGGTAGCTATAATGGTGTGATGGGTATTTGGATTGACTTTAACCAAGATGGTGACTTTACAGATGCTGGGGAAACTGTTGTAATGACCCAACCATTCTTATATGGTGTGAATGTATTCCAAACAGGTTCGTTTAATATTCCATTGACTGCCTCTATCGGTAGAACTAGAATGCGCGTAATCTTAAACGAAACTACCGCTAGTCCAATTTCTCCATGTGGTTTATATTTCTATGGTGAAACTGAAGATTATACTATCGAGATTTTACCAGCACCTAATACAACTTATGTTTGGAACCAAACAGGTGGAGGTAATTTAGTAATTCCTACAAATTGGACCCCTGCTCGTTTGAAAGCTAACTTAAATGATAAATTGTTTATCAATACTGGTAATGCAAGCACATTTACAGGTGTAGGCAGTCAAACTGTTAGGGCACTTGAATTTGGAACTAATACAGTTGCTAATTTTACTGCTAGCGCTGCAGTGGTAACTGCTACTGATTCAATTATCTTAGGAAATAGTGCTCGCGTTATAACTAATACTAACGTTATGGTACTTGGTGCTGACACTTCTAAGATTGGTGCATTGCAAGTTGGAACAAATTCAGGTATAAGTGGAAGCTTACGTCGTTGGTTTAACAGCAGCACGCCAATTATTAACTTCCCATTAGTTTCTGCCACAGGTATTAATAGAGCAATTACTTTGGATTATAACACAATGCCAGGCACTATTGGTTCTGTTACTGCAAGCTTTACAGGCACAGCACCTGGAAATTTAGGCTTACCATTATATGATAGTACTGCATTTATTTCTATCAATAGAGCGGGTATTAATGGATTTTGGTCTGTTAGTCCAACTAACGGAACTGTTGGTGGTAACTACGATTTAAATTTGAACGCAACTGGATTTACTGGTATTTCAAATTACTTACAATTGGTTGCGATTAGAAGAAATAGTTCAAGTTCGCCATGGGTTTCTAACGGAGCACATTTAGTAGCTACTGGTTCTAACGCTGCACCTATTGTTAATCGTAATAATTTAGATCAATATGGTGATTTTGGTGTGGGCTCAGATACTTTGGTTAATCCATTACCAGTAGAACTTTTATCATTCTTTGCAAAAAATGTAAATGGTGATGTTAAATTAAATTGGTCAACTAGTTCTGAAACTAACAATAAAGGTTTCTTTGTTGAGCGTTCTGAGGATGGCGTTAACTTTAAGGATTTAGATTTTGTAGCAGGTGCTGGAAATTCTAAGTCTGTAAGAACTTATGGATATAAAGATGCAAATGCTTTCACTTTAACTTCAACTATCTACTACAGATTAAGACAAGTTGATTTTGATGGTTCAATAGACTATTCAAACATCGCAGTAGTTTCAGAAAATGATATGTTGGAAGAAGGTATTGCCATTTATCCAAATCCATTTAACACTACCACAGGCGTAATGCTAACAGCAACTAATGATGCTAAGGCTGTAATAGAAATTACAGATGTTTTGGGTAGAGTAATTGCAATTGAAAATGTTTCAGTTGTTGCAGGAACTCAATACAAAACTATCACCTCTTTCGATTCAGTTAAATCTGGAGTTTACTTAGTAAAAGTTATTATTGGTAATACAATAGAGACATTTAAGGTTCAGAAAATCGACTAATAGCTTTTAGAAACTTTTTAAAGGGGGCTTGTAGCTTTTATGCTACAAGCCCCCTTTTTCATTTTATTGTAAGTTTAATCTGCAGAAAATCAATGATGTAATGGTTTTTTATTTCCTTTTAAAATTAGTTTTACATTCCTTATTTTTTTTTCAAAAGGAAAAACCTTTTTTTAGTAAAATAAAAAATTCGTGTTATCTAAGTTCTTTTTTTTCTTACAGTTACTTTTTTGATGATATATCTATACGGTAATTGTTACCCCTATTAAATTAAAAACTAATAATAATTATATGATTCAATTTTACACTTTAAACGCAAGAGCAAGAGCTTTTTCTCGACTTGCAGTTTTTCTGTTGCTGTTGTTTTTCTCTTTTGTGGGAAGAGCGCAGGTTTTAATGCAGAACAATTTTGATACCATTGCTGCTCCTCTAGGAACTGGCTGGGTAAACCAAGTGGATGCTGGTACTATGCAATGGGCGCGTACCACAACATCTTCATTTTCTGCGCCGTATACTGGTGGGCCTTATGCTGGATCAGGAATGGCTTTTTATGATTCTTATAATCAAAATGTACCTGGCGTTTGTTGGTTAATTTCGCCTTCTGTTTCTACTGCTTCATTAACCCCAGGTAATGGCTTGGTAGTTTCTTTCTGGGCGCTGAGACATACCAGTAGCGCTAATTCAACAGAAATGAGAATGTCTGTTTGGGTAAACACTACCAATAATCGCAATACAGCTGTTCCTTTAGACAGCGTATACGCGCACAATACAAGATATCCTATTACCACAGTTAATGGTGCATGGGTTAATTACACTTACGCAATTCCTGCTTCATTTGCTTCTAGCCCTAATTTACATTTTTTCTTTAGAGCCAACACAGATTTCTGGAATAACTTTTTTATGGATGAAATCACGGTTGCAGGTGTTTCAAATATGAGCTACAACACAACCTTGGTTGCACAACCGTTTACCACAGGTGTTGGACTTGGAAGTGTCAATAATCCGATGGTTAGAGTTGCTGTAGCCACAGCAGGTTTAGCAAATCCCCTTAACATAGGTAATCTTACTTTTTCTACTACTGGTACAAATAACTTATCAGGCATTAGTAATGCTAAATGTTATTTTACCGGTTCTAATCCTAATTTTTCTACTGCTACTCAGTATGGTTCAACAGTAAATTCGCCAAGTGGAAGTTTTCAATTTAACGGAAATTTACCAATACAAGGAACATTTGCAACAGGAGATACCTCTTATTTTTGGTTAACCTATGATATTGCATCTAATGCAAGCTTCCCAACTACATTTAATGCTGCACTAACTTCTATTACGGTTGGTGGAACTGCAAGAACACCTGTGCCAACTACTAATCCTGGTGCTGGAAGGGATTTAGCACCTCCAATGTCAGGTAGTTATTTAGTTGGTACTTCTGCACCCTCTTCTTACCCAACTTTAACAGCTGCTTTTGTTGATTTATCTTCAAGAGGTGTTAATGGAAATGTTTTCTTGGAACTTATTGATTCTTTTTACACTATTGGTACAGGTGAAAGTTTTCCAATCACTTTAGGTAATGTAATTGGCGCAGGCCCAAACACAACTATCACTATAAAGCCTGCCGTAGGCGCCAATCCTTATATTTTTACTGACAATACAAATTCTGTATTAGATTTCGTTGGCTCAAGATGGGTTAGAATAGATGGTCGTCAGTTACCAACTGATACCAATCAGTCGTTAACCATAGAGAACAGAAGCCTTGCAGCTAACTCTGTAGTTATTCATATTAGACAAGATGCACGTCAGTTTATTGTTCGTAATACTTTAATTAGAGGTGCAAACAATTCTACAAACTACTTTACTTTTCCTGTACCTGGTTTGCTTAGGGTAGGTGGTACTACTAATCCATTTGGTTCAGGAAATGACTCTATCACTGTTAGGGCTAATAGGTTTAGCAGAGTTGGAATAGCAAGATATGGTTGCGCAGTAGTTTTTGATGGGCAATCCTTAACTGCTCAGAACGATTGGGGAACAATTGATTCAAATGAGATTTTAGGGTATTCAATGATAGGGGTTCATATTAGTAATTTAAATTCTGGAAATGGACGTTTGTTTAACATCAGCAGAAACAGTTTTTTTGACACCATTTCAATTCTACCTGCCCCAGTTGGTCAAACTTTCTTCCCTTATTCTGCTGTATACTTTAATGCAGGTAATGCTAATAGTTTTGGCAATCAAATTGTAGACAATTGGATTGGAGGTACCTCGGCACGCATGGCTTCTGTGGCTGGTGCGCCAAGGCAATTGGTTAACCATAATACAACACAATATATTATTTGGTATAGTGGAAGTGCCACTACCGCTGGTGCAAATGTTTCGAGAAATAAAGTTGGTAACATGTGGTATGCAGGTGGCAATCCATTTACCTATGCATTTTATACAGGTGGTGGTTTTGTAGATATTGAAGATAATGTTTTTGGTCACGCAACAGATACCAATAATATTCGATTTGATAATATCACAGGGGGTAATTGGTTTAGCATGTATTTATTTCATAATACCAATACTAATATTCGCAGGAATTTAATGGCAAATATGTCCAATTACGCTAATGTCAGCTTTCAAATTGGAGGTATGTATTATGGTGGTAATAGCAATGGATTGTGTAACATAGACTCCAATGTTTTCAGAAGTATTTATACACGTTCTAATAATACTGGAACGCCTCAATTTTCTGCATTTACTGCCATTGGTTTAGCTAATTCTACTCCAACACAAAATGTGAGATGGAACCAAATTGGAGGACCAAACCTTTCAGATTCTATTTCTGTTTGGAGTGGCATTACCACTTATGTTCCTTTTTTTAATATTACTGCGTCTACTCCTGTAAATTCAACATTGTATGGTATCTATACTTCAGGTGCTATTTCTAATATTTCTAATAACTACATTGGAAACTTATTTAGTAATAGTAACAGGCCTCATAGTGGAGTTACTTCTGCTGCTATTTGTGGTATCGGATTAGCTTCTGCTACTAATGGTCAATTGGTTACCAACAACACCATTAAAGATTTTTACCAAAGAACGTGGAGTGGTACTGCTTTTACTGGTTCTGCAACTGGTATTGTGGGTATCTTATCTGGTTCAGGTGCTGCCACAATTAATAACAATAACATTAGCAATTTATTTACTTGGGGTTCTAACAATGCGAATCTTGGACCTTTCTCTTCTGTAAATGGAATCGCTGTAAGTTCTACCAATATTCATACGGTTTCTAACAATACTATTACCAATTTAGCAAATTATTGGAATGTTGCCTCAACAACCAATATGAATGGAATAGGGCTTTCAGTAAGTAATAATAATACGGTTACCAATAATACTATAAGAGATTTGTCATCTTATAGCAATAGCGCTGCTGCAGCCATTTCAGGTATCTACAATGCAGCTGGATCAGCAAATCAAGTAATTAATAATAATAATATTAGTAACTTAATTTCACGCGATTCTTTAAATTCCAATCCACGTCTTGTAGGTATATTCTTTACTGCATCTACTTTAATTGCAGGCAATAGTTCTAGTTGTTCAGGAAATAGAATTTCAGGGTTGGTTCACACCTACCCAACTGTAGGTTTACCGACTGCTGCGCAGCAGTTTGGTATTTATGTACAACAAGGAACTGGTGTTTTTGCTAATAACATGATTCGTTTAGGAAGAGACACATCTGGTATTCAATTGGCTCGTTGTATTGTTTACAGAGGTATTTCTTTAATTGCGCCTCTTAGTGCTGCTAGTCGTATTTATCATAATAATATTTTAATTGATGCAGCCCCAGATTATGGTTCTGCTGGTGCTCCAGATCCATCTTCATCAGGTATTCAAATTTCTGGAAATCCAATAGCACCTGGTTTAATTGATGTTAAAAATAATATTGTTGTTAATAACACCACCAATGCAGGAACAGCTGGCATGAATCATTATGGCTACATACTTGGAACTTCCAATGTAAATTTTGATCATAACTTTGATTTGGTTAGTGTACCTAGCAATAGCAATTCTTTTGTTGTAAGATTTAACAATACTGATTACGCTACATTAGGAGCCTATCGATTGGCAAGTTCAAGAGGAGCTAATATCGGATTATCTCCGATTAACTTCGTTAATGGAACTGGCGGTTCTTCAACTGTTGATTTACATTTAAGTAGTCCTAATACTGCAGAAGGTTCTGGTGATACGTCATTGACCGCTTTTGTTAATGTTGATTTTGATGGTACTTCAAGAGCTGGATTAACGCCAACAGATATCGGAGCTGATGCTGCTAACTTTACTTTATCAGGAGATTCAATTGCTCCAGCTATATATGTTACTCCTTTAACAAATGCTTCTTCTACTGCCAACAGAGTAATTAATGGGGTTGTTTTTGATGGTGCTGCAATCCCTCAAGGCGCTAACGCACCTAGGGTTTATTTTGCAAAAGGTTTAGCAGGTGCTTGGTTTAGTACCCCTGGAGTTCTTACCTCTGGTACCAATAGAAATGGTACTTATGCTTTTACCATTGACCATGCTGCAATAGGAGGTATAACCATTGGGGATACTGTTCGTTATTTCTTTGTTGCCCAAGATTCAACTAGAGGTAATGTATCCACTGCGCCTTCTGGTATTACCGCTAGTAATGTTTTATCAGTTGTTCCTCCATTGGTATTGGGTCAAACATTTAGTTACCGTTTTAATGACCCTATTCCGAGTGTGGTTTATGTTCCATTAGCTGTTGCTGGATTTACTAACTATCCAACTTTAACGGGTCCTGGTGGCGCTTTTGAAGCAATAAATAATAGTGTACTTAATGGAAATACTACCATCATTATTAATGATAACGTTACAGAGCCTGCAGCTGTTGTGCTTAATAAGTGGCTTGAAAATGGTGCTGGAAATTATAGCCTTACAATTAGACCTGATGGTTCTATTCAAAGGGTTTTAGGTGGTTTCTCAGCTAACTTTTTGCTTCGTTTTAATAATGTGAGTAATCTTAAAGTATTGGGTTGGGCTATCAATGGTGCTTTAACTGATACTAATCTTTCTATTGTTAATACAAGTACTGGAGCAGGTGCCATCCAATTTCTAGAAGGTGGGTCTTCAGATACTTTACGTAACTTAGTATTAAGGGGAAGAAATTCTTCAACTTCTACTCTTACAGGCGGATTAGTTAATATTAATCCGAATACCATCAATAATAGCTTCAGTAATTTTAACATGGAGAATTGTTATTTGGCGCACGAATTGGCCAGTACTCTTCCAGCAGTTGGTTTAATGGCCGCTGGAACTTCGCCTAGATTAGTTACTAATATCGGTATTCGTGGCAATAGTTTTGCAAACTTCACTTCTAGGGGTATTCAATTTAATACTGGAACTGGTAATAATATTTTTATTCAAAACAACCACTTCTTCTATAATGCTACACCTGCATTTACTTCAACTGCCTATAATGCTATTGATTTAATTCCAAATGCAGGTTCTGATGGAAATGTAATTAGTGGAAATTTTATTGGGGGTTCTGAAATGAAAGCCGCCGGTACACCTTGGAATGTAAGTTCTTTGCTTACCACTAACTTAATTAATGTTAGCTCGGGCATAGTTACTGGAACCAACATTCTTGGAAACGTGATTCAAAATTTTAATTTCACTAATGCAGGTATTTACACCGTAACTGGTATCAATGTGTTGGGTACTGCCTCAATTTATTCAATCTTAAATAATCGTATTGGTTCTACTAACCCAGCATTAAGTATCAATACTATTGGTAACAATATTTTCCAAGGTATAAATACTTCTAATACAGGAAATCTAACCGTATTAAATGATACTATTATAAACATATCTATTATTCCGGTTGCAGTAGGTACAAGTGCTAGAATTACTGCCATCAACTCTATTAATGGAACCTCAAATGTGGTTAATATTAGCAATAATGTGATCAATAGGTTGTTTGCAAATTCAAGCAATACTGGGTCTACTAGTTTAGCTTCTATTGTGGGTATTGCCTCTACTAATGGAACACTTAATCAAACTATTAACAATAATAACATTAGTACCTTAGTAGGTCTAGCAAATAACTTTGGATATGCCATTCATGGTATCATTCAAACAGGTGGTGCAGGAACAATTGCTAATAATAATGTTTATGGTTTATTATCTAGAAGTAATAATGCAGGAACAACAACTTTGTCACCATTTAATGGCATTATCTACACTGCTAGTGTAAATGGTTTAATGAATATTACAGGTAATACAGTTGACTCAATGGCCCTAGCTGCAACCACAAGTAATACAATTACTAGAGGTATAACTGTAGACCAAACAGGTGCTCTTATGACTTTAAATGTAAGCAACAATATTGTTAAAAATATTTGGAGTACTTCAAATTCAACTGGAATTCAAAATAACTCTTCAACCATTGGACTTAATATTAGTTCAATTGGAGCTATCAATGGAAATTATGCTAGTAATATCGTTCATAGTATAGAAGCGATACCAAGCAATACTTCAGCTTCTATATCAGTTATGGGAATGTTGATGAATACAAGTGTAAGTTTGGTAGGAAATAATACCCAAACTTCACGTAATTTTATTCATAGTTTAAATATAGTGGGTACTGGTATTCCATTGATGACTGGATTATACAATATGAACGGTTTCAATACCATTACTAACAATATGGTTAGAGTTGGTATTGACCAAACAGGCGCTACTTTTACAAACTCACCTTTAGTGCGTGGTATCTGGCATCAAAATGCTACACAAAGTAATTATTGGCACAATACAGTTTTAGTTGGCGGAGCTCCTGCAGTAGGTTCAATACCTACCGTTGCTTTTGAGGTTTCTTCAACAACAACAATTGGGCAGACCTTAAACGTTCAAAACAATATTTTTGCCAATATGGTAAGCAATGGCGCTGCCGCAAGTGGTTTAAATATTGGAGTGCGTTACCAAGATTCGTCTCGTGTTAATAGTAATCATAATATTATTCATACACCTGGAACAGGAAATATTGCAGGTGTTATTAACCTGTTCTCTAGCGTATATCCTCTTTTAGGTGGAGATAGCTTAAGTTTTAAAGCTAGAACTCGTTTGGACTTAGCCTCTTCAAGTGCTGACCCGAATTTTGTTTCAAATGCCTTTGGCACTGCCGCAGTTGCTACACTTTCTTTACAGAATAGTAATCCTGCAGAGCGCAGTGGTGATGCATCAGTTACTGTAACAACCGACTTTTTTGGTAATAGTAGAAACACCAATACCCCGTCTGATGTGGGTGCACATGCGGGTAATTTTTCTCAAACTCCAGATGCCTTCCCTCCAATGATTACTTATTCAAACTTTACCAATGCGGGTTCTATAACTGGTACAAGGGTATTGTCTAATGTGGTAATCACTGATAACAATGGAATCCCAATGACGGGTGCTAATCGTCCAAGAATCTATTATTCTCGTGACCTGAGCACTTGGTATAGCGCTGGTGCAACTACTTTAACTGGTACAGCTACCAATGCAACTGCAAGTTTTACTATCGATTACCTTAATTTTTCACCTGCTTTAAGTTCAACAGATTCTGTATTTTACTTTGTTGTTGCACAAGATTTAGCAGGAAATTTGATGTCTAATGCTCCATTAGCTGTAGGATTTGATGTCAATTCTTTAACTCAGTTCCCGCGTAATGCACCATACTATAAGTTTTTACCTTCGATACCTGCTAATACTGTTATTCCTGTGGGTGTTGGTCAAACGTATGCAAGTCTTACCAATGTCGGTGGTCTATTTGAATTCTTAAATAGCAGAGCAATTGCTGGTAATATTTTTGTAGAGATCACTTCAGACCTAAATAACGAAACTGGTGCTGTTGTGCTTAATCAGGTTGCAGAAGACGGTCCTGGTGCTGGTACTTTCTCAGTAACAATTCGTCCGAATGCAGCTACTACCACTCCTAGATTAATTGAAGGTAACTATTTAAATACAGCTGTTTTCAACGGATTAATTACCCTTATTGGTGCCAATCGTATTAAAATTACGGGTGTTCCTGCTGGAGGTAATAACACTCAGAGGTTATTGCGTATCAGAAATACTGCAGCGACTGGTGCTTACGTAGCTGGTTCTGGTAATTCTGTAATTACTATTAGTAGTGCAACTGGTGTTGCAATTCGAAATTGCATCATCGAAGGAGGAAATGCAAGCACGACCGGTGGTAACATAGAATTAAGGGTAGGATTAAATAACTTGTTTACTACAACGCCTTGTTCTTTTGATACTATTGATAATAATATTATTACCCATAATACCGCTTCTACACAACCAAATGGCGGTATTCCGGCTTTACCTGGACTCTACTCATTTGGTAATCCAAATGTTTACAACAATAATATTGTGTTTAACAATAACTTAGTAAGTAATTACGCAGTTGCAGGCATTGGCATTGTTGGTAATAATGGAGATAACTTCCAGATTACAAATAATAGCATCTTTTACGACCAACCTATTTACGCCGCTATTGCCCAACAAGGAATTGTTTTCCTTCCTGGTGCTTTCTCAAATGGTAATACCATTAGTGGCAACATTATAGGTGGTACCCAGCCAAATGCTGGCGGAGCCCAATATTCATATCCATTACCTTTTGGTTATACGGGTATAAGAACAAATGTTGGTAACGGTGCCCCAACAACTATTTCTAACAATATTGTAAGAAATATAGCATTTACTAACCCTACATCTTTCGGTCAGTTTGCTGGTATCAGTGCCCAAGCTGGAAATACTGAAATTACCAATAATGTTATTGGAGACCCTAATAATAACAGCAGTATCATCTGGTCTCAACAAAGTACATTTTTTGGCATTTGGTATTCTGGAACCAACACAGTTAACATTAACAACAATGCTGTTCAAGGTTGTTGGTTAAATACAGCTAATGTTTTTCCTCAGTTTTTTGGAATTTACGTTTCAAATGGAACAATTGGTACCATTAACAATAATACCGTTGGTCATGCTACTAATGCCAATAGTATTAGGCTAGAAGGAATTACAGCAAATTATGGTATTTATGTTACTACCAATAGTGCCTATACACCTAATTACACTGTAAATGGCAATACCATTGGAAACATGACTGCATCGGGAGTAGCAACAGGTACTAATTTGTATGGAATGTTTTTAATAAACAGTGCCCAACCTACTGTAACCAACAATACGATTGTTAACTTGCAAAGCGCTGGTGTAAACACAGCTACCACAGGTGTTGCAAGTGGTATTTTAATACAATTAAATACAAATGCAATTCCTACTATCGCTAATAATACTATTAGTGCAATTAGAGGTACAAATACAGGATCCGCTCCAACAGTAGTTAATGGAATATTTCTTAATCAGGGTCAAAATGCAGAGTTTAGAAACAATCGAATTTTTGATATAACAAATGCTTCTTCAAGTACCAGTTTGAACCCAGCTCCTGTTGCTGCAGGTATTCAGTTAGCAAATATTTCTATTAGCACGAATTTGTATAATAATCAGATTTCATTAGGTTCATCAGTAAATAATAATATTCAGTTAAATGGTATCTGGGTAAATACTAACAACTCAGGTGTAGTGGTTAATGCTATTAATAACTCAATTTTAATTGAGGGTACTGCCGGAGCAGGAAGTCAAAATACTTATGCATTTTTGCGCGGTAACAATGCATTAACGGAGTTCTTTACCAATATTAACTTGAGAAATAACATTTTCGCTAACCGCAGAACTGGTGGTTCAGGAAATCATTTTGCAATTTCAAATCAAGCAAGTGCTGCAACAAACGCAACTTGGGGCCCTAATTCTAGTAACTACAATTTGCTTGTTTCTAGCAATCCAAATACAATGGGTCAATGGGGAAGTTTAAATACAGACATCAATACTTGGAGAAATTTGGCTACCTCAGATGTTCTTTCTTATTCCGTAACCTCTGGCGCCGGTCTTGGTCAGTTAAATTTAACCAACCTATTTGTTAATCCTGCAAATGGTAACCTTAACCTTAATCCATCGAATGCAGAGGTTTGGTATGCATTTGGTAAGGGTATTACTGGTAGTAGCGCTAATAACTTAAATTCTGATTTTGCAGGAAATACGCGTAGCACATCTCAAGGTACTGCAACTACTATTGGTGCCTTCCATTTAACTACGGCCCCAACTGTATTGCCAGTTGCTGCAACTGCTAGTGCTGCTCCAACAGCAAATGGTACTTCTAGTTATACATTTGCTAGCAGACCAATAGCCAGTATTGCTTGGGGAGCTTCTGCACCAACTACTGCGGTGGTTTATGACTTTACAGGTGTTTCGCCGTCAAATCCTCCAACTGGAAATGCTTTTAATCGTTTCGTTCGTACAGATATTAGTGGGGGTACTTCTCCATATAATTATGGCATAACGCTTAATTTCAATCCTGCTAATATTGGTGGCGTTAATAACAGTAATAACATAAGGGTAGCAACTGCAAGTACGGTTGCAGGTCCATCATGGACTACTCATGCAACTACTACTTCGAATGCAAGCAACCTTAATGCAATTATTAATGGCTTAAGTTCTACAGGAACTGCAATTATGATCACAGGTACTGAGTTATCTGCGCCACCTACAGTATTGCGCTTTAACCCTTCTTCTGCTCCTGTTGGCGCATCCGTTCAAATCATTGGCTCTCTTTTTACTGGTGCTAGTGCAGTGAGCTTTAATGGAACTTCACAGCCTGTATTTACAGTGGTTAATGATACTTTAATTACAACAACTGTTCCTATTGGTGCAACAACTGGTACTGTTAGTGTTACCAATCCTTTTGGTACAGCTTCAAGTGCATCTAACTTTATAGTAATTCCTAGTCCAACTATCACAAGCTTTAACCCTACTAGTGGGACTTTTGGTACTTTGGTAACGATTACAGGTACTGGTTTTACTTGGGCTGATACAACTAGGTTTAATGGTTTGTTGGCTAATTTTACAATTATAAATAACACTACAATTACAGCAACAGTGCCAAATGGTGCTACTACTGGTACTATATCTGTTAGAAATCTAGCTGGTACTGCTGTAAGTTCTGGAACCTTTACTGTAATAGGTGTTCCAAGCATTAGCAGCTTTACACCAACATCTGGGCCTGCTGGAACTACAGTTACTATAACTGGTTCTAATTTTGAGTTTATTTCAAACGTTAGATTTAATGGAACCACTGCCTCGTATACGGTAGTAAATAACACAACAATTTCTGCTACAGTTCCTAGTGCAGCTACTACGGGTGTTATTTCGGTTCAAAACGGTTCAGGCATAGGAAGTAGTGCCACTAACTTTGTGGTTATTCAATTACCTACTATAAATTCATTTACGCCTTCTTCTGGTGGTATTGGTACTGTTGTTACAATAAGCGGTAGTAACTTTGCAAGCATAGATTCAGTTGAATTTGGGGGAGGTGTTAATGCATCCTTTGTAGTGAATAATAGTAATCAAATTACTGCAACAGTGGCCGCTGGCTCAGTTACTGGTGCAATTACAATTTATAGAAATGGAATCACTCCAGTTTCATCATCATCTGTGTTTACAGTTATTCCAGATTTAATAGTTTCTACTGTGCAAGGAGTATCGGGTACCTTTAATAATATTACTGTTACTTCAACGGGTACTGCCAATTTAACTGGTTCTTTGTTTGCACTTGGAAATGTTGTAGTTCAAACAGGTGGCACGATGGATTTTGGTACAAATGCACTTCAAGGAAATGGTAACTTTACAGTTCAATCAGGTGGTCGTTTACTAATAGGATCTCCTAATGGTATTGCAGCTACTGGTGGACTTGTAGGTAACGTTGTAATGGGTGGAACAAGGACATATAGCACTGGTGGTCATTATACCTATAATGGACTAACAACTCAGAATACTGGTAATGCCTTAGCAACTGGTGTAGATACCTTAATTGTAAACAATAGCTTTGGTTTAATATTAAACAACAATATCACTGTTAACAATAGATTAGAGTTTGTTTCAGGTAATATTAATTTGGGCAATAATAATTTTACTATTGGTAATGCTTCTGCAACGTTTGTTGGAGCAGGAACCCTTGGATATGTTGTAACCAATGGCACTGGATCAATGGTTCGTAATGTGCCTAATAATGCTGCAGTGTTATTATTCCCTGTAGGTTCAAGCTTATCTTATAATCCTGCTTCTATTAGTCAAGTAGCTGCGGGAACAGCAGATAATTTCTCTGTAAGAGTGATTAATGGTGTTTTCTCTGGTGGTTCAACTGGTTTGCCTTTTACTGCTAATGCAGTTAATCGCACTTGGATTATTAATGAGGCAGTTTCTGGCGGTTCTAATGCCACAGTTAACTTAACTTGGAATGACTCCCTTGAGTTATCAGGATTTACCCGCGCTCAATCTGCTGTTGCATTCTTTAATTCTGCAATTTCAAGTTGGGTAACTTCAACTTATGCTGCAGCAACTGGAGCAAATCCTTATAGTAGAAGTCGCAGCAATCTTACCTTGTTTAATAATACTGCTTTTAGCATTGGAGACAATATTGGAACCTTGCCAGTTGAGCTTGTTAGTTTCACAGGTAAACAATCTGCTAATGATGTTGTATTAAAATGGACAACTGCAAACGAAACCAATAACAGTCATTTTGTGGTTGAAAGATCATTGGATGGCGAGACCTTTGAGGAAATAGATATGGTCAAAGGAAAAGGAAACATTAATAGTTTGGTTAACTATGTTTCAGTTGACAAAGAGGCAGCTTTAATGGGATTGAACACTATTTACTATCGTTTGAAACAAGTTGATTTTGATGGCAAGTTTGAATTCCATGGTCCTGTTGTAATAAATTTAGATAATCCTACTGAAAACTTGAGTATGGAGGTTTATCCTAATCCTTTTAATAATTCAGTTAACCTTGAATTCAATGAAGCAAATCCAGGAATTGCTCAGGTTGTATTTATGGATTTACAAGGAAGAATTGTAAAATCAATAGAACTAGATATTATTAAAGGTTATGGCAACTATCAAGTAGATGGACTAGATACCTTGAAAGATGGTATTTACTTAATTCAAGTTAGCTTAAATGGCACCTTGAACACGAAAAAATTAATTAAGTCTTTTAACTAAGCTTAAGTATTTTTACTTTTTGATAAAAAAGGGGCGGCCAATTGGCTGCCCCTTTTTTATGTTATAATTATTTAACCATCAAATAATGAGTTACATATGTTTTATCAAACCTGTTTTTGTAATATTTTTACTTCTTTAAAAATATTTATTTAACTTCCAACCCAAAACTAAATCCTAAAATATATGTTAAACTTTTCCTCGCAACGTTTTCGAATCAATTGGTTCAAGCCAATCTTTTCGTTTATGGCCATCTTATTTATGGCTACGGGACTAAATGCCCAAGTGAACGTGGCGCCTTTAGCCACTGCCTCCGCTGCACCTGCTTGTAATACAGGCGCGTGCACTACCCTTAATGACTTGAATTTTGGTACTTGTGGTGCTCAGCAAATGTGGATTACATCTGCCGCCTCAAATCCTGGTTCAGCTGTTAATATTACCTTTGTGTGGCCTTCTGTACAAGTAGTTAATAAGGTAACTATTCATGCTGGCGAAAGTGGAAATAGATTTTTAACAGGTGGAACTATTCAAGTTTGGAATGGTACTGCTTGGATTAATCATCAAACTTTTACACAAGCAACAGGTGTATGTTCTTATGATATTAATATGAATACTGTTGCCACTAATCAATTGCGTATCGTTGATATGACAGTAGGTGGTACACAATCTTCAAATGTTAATTTCCGTGAAATACAAGTTTGGCAAGGATCTTTATCTGGAAATGATGTTGGTATTTCAAGTATTGACTCTGTTGGTACTGTTTGCTCAACTACTCCAATTCCTGTTTATGCAACAATTGCTAATTATGGAACTAACCAAGTAACTTCAGCTAATGTTTTATGGAGCGTAAATGGCGCTTTGCAATCTTCTATTCCTTTTACTGGCACTTTAGATACCCTTGGTGGTGCAGGTTCAAGTAGAGCTTCTATTCTTTTAGGTACTTACGGTTTTTCTTCTACAGCATCTGTTATTAAAGCCTGGACTAGCCAGCCAAATAGCACTGCAGATACCATTAAAATTAATGATACCTCTTCTGTTTCCAAATCTACGGCTATGGCCGCTGGTACTTATACAATTGGTGGCGCAAGCCCGAATTTCCCTAGTTTTACTGCTGCTAGAAATGCTTTATATGCACGTGGTGTTTGTGGACCTGTTATATTTTTAGTAGCGGATGGTGTTTACAATGAACAAATTGATTTTACAGGACCAATTTCTGGTGTAAATGATATAAACACGGTTACCTTTAAAGGTAATAGCAGAGCAAATACAATTATCAATTTTGCCTCAACCAATGCGGCACAAAGACACACTGTACTTTTTGCTACCAATGCTAGGTTTATAACCTTTAGAGATATGACCATTCGTGGTAATGGTAATTTTGCTGGTGACTTTGCATTTCCTGTAATTATTAATTCTGGCTCACGTAGCATTAGAATTGCTAATTGTAATATTTTAATTGTAGGTGCAAATTCATTATCGGGTACAACTAATTATATTCCTGTTTTATTAGGTGGAACTTCCGCTTCTTATTCTTCTGGTAGCAGAGTGGATAGTATAGAAGTAGATACTTGTTTAATTAGCAGAGGATATTTTGGTGTGGTTAATTATGGTATTTCTGGAAATTTAGGTTTAAACAATAAGTTTAGAGGGAATACTTTTAATGAGAACTATTATTATGGTTACTATGGCGTAAACAATGGTAATTTAACACTCGAGAATAACGAGTTTAATTTGCAAACTGCCACAACAGGTATCGTACCTATTTATGTATCAAGCGCTACTGCTCCAGCCCTTTATCCTCATAGAATTATTGGAAATAAGATGATTACTTTTGGCTCTTATGCTATGGGCTTGTTTTCAGTGGTTAATCAGGCTGGTGCTAAAGGTTTAATGGCTAATAATGTTATAGGTGGCAATCAACTTAGCAATACAGGTTATGGTATTTATATGTCTAGTTGCACAAACTTTATGATGTATCATAATTCAATAAATATGAATATTGCTGGTTCAACACTTACCCAGTATGCCGGAATATTTATTACTTCTGGTTCAGGAAATAGTATCATTAATAATAATTTAGCCAGAACTGCAAGTGGCTTAGGTATGCCTTTGTATTTATCTTCAAGCATTGTTAGTGATACTTGTAATTATAACAATTACTTTAAAGTTGATACAATAAGTGGATTAATCTTTAAAGGGGGTAATTATTTTCCTTCGACTTACAGAGGTGCTTTAGGACAAGACAGCTTCTCAGTAAATAATACGCCTGGATTTTTAAGTCCAACCAACTTAAATATTAACGTTCCTTGTAATAAAGGTATCGCATTGGCTGTAGTTCCAAATGATGTTAATGGCTTGGCAAGATCAATTACAGCGCCGAACATGGGTGCTTTTGAAATGCTTGCTTTAAACAATAATATTGGTGTTGAGCGTATTTTGGCGCCAACGGCTACAACTTTTACCATTGGCAGTAATGATGTTTGGGCTTTAGTTAGAAATACTGGTGTAAACACCGTTTCTAGTTTTGACATTGCTTATAATAATAATGGTGGAACACCAGTGACTCAGAGTATAACTACTACACTTGCTGCATGTGATACCATTAGTGTTTTATTTACAGGTTTGAACCAAGTTATGCTTGGATCAAGCAATAAATTAAAAGTTTATACTAGCAGTCCAAATGCTAGTTTAGACTCTTTCCCTGCAAATGATACGTTAGTTGCAGACCTATATGCACCGCTAAGTGGTAATTACACAATTGGTGGTAGTACTGCAAATTTTGCAAATTTTACAGCCGCTGTTGGTGCGTTAAAAGGTTCTGGTATAGCTGGACATGTTACTTTTACAGTTAATCCAGGTACATATAATGAGTTTGTTAACTTAGATGGTACAATTTTAGGCTTACATGATACGGCTAGAATTGTATTCCAAGGTGTAAATAAAAACACTGTAATTGTTGAAGCCAATCGTGGTTCAGCTCCTGTTGTAGGGATTTTTGGTCATAGGTATATTACTTTCAGAGATATGACCATTAGAAATAATTCTGCCTCAGGTACAGGTTTTGCTGTAGTTGGTAATACTACAAATAATGCCGGAACTGGTTGTGGAATCATTAATTGTGTTGTTGATTTGCCAAACGTAACTACAGGTACAGCTTATGGAATTCTATTTACTGGAACCGCAAGTGGATTTGGTATTGGTGCTATGCGTGCCGACTCAATTACTATTGATTCGAATATTGTAAATAGGTCATTTTATGCTATTACGGTTTATGGTGCTACCAATGCACTTTACAATCGCTTTATTAAGATAAGAAATAACACCTGTAATAATATTTATTATATGGGCGCTTATATTGCTTATAACTATAATGCTATTGATTTTACTGGTAATAAGTTTATCATGGACCCAACTTATGGTTATTATGGTGTATATTATTATGCAAACCAAAATGCTAGTGCTATTGTACCGCATAAGTTCCATAACAACACAGTAATTAACCATGGCGGATATGGAGCTTACCTATATTTCCCAACCACAAATAGCGCTACAGCTGCAATTACAGAAGTATATAACAACATGGTTGTATCTGGAGCTACTTATAATTTTGTTTATGGAATTTACGTGCAGGATCAAGCTGCTTCAAGAACTAGAATTATTCATAACACTTCGGTTAATAGATACCCTTCAACCCAACCTACTTATGCTCCTATTGGCGCTGCTGGTTCAACTCAAGTAATTGCTAAGAACAATATTTGTGTGAATTTAGCTGGTTCAGGTGTTGCTGCTTATTTTGCCGCGAATCCTTTAGCAGGAAATGTAAATCATAATATTTATTGGAACACTGCTGGTGCTGCTTTGGTATTTAGAAATGGTGTTTATTGGAATGCTAGTAACTTTAAAACTTTTGCAAATGGTGGTGATTCTTCACACAACATTAATCCTGATTTGGTTAGTGCAATTGATTTACATACAACAAGTGCTTGTTTGCCGCAAGGTGCAGATTTCACTTCAATTTTAGCTACTGATATTGATGGTGATTTAAGGACAGCGCCAGGTATGATTGGTGCTGACCAGGTTGTTGGATTAAGTAATGACTTAGAGGTGGTTTCAATTTTAACCCCTACAGTGCCAGTAAGTTTAGGTGCTCAAGATTTAAAAGTATTGGTTAAAAATAGAGGAACAAATACAGTTACCAGTTTCAATATTGCTTATCAATTGAATAGCGGTACACCCGTTGTACTTGCTTATGCTGGCTCAGGTTTAAATACTTGCCAAGTAGATACTTTAACCTTTACAGGTACTAATCAAATCACAATTGGCTTAGGTGTTAATAATGTTAAGGTTTATACCTATGCTCCAAATGCAAGTGCAGATGCTAATCCAGTGAATGATACTTTAAATTCTAGCCTAGCCGCGCCGCTTTCAGGTAATTATATAGTAGGAGCTGCGCCTTCAGATTTCTTAAATTTAACTGAGGCATTAGCTGCTGCTAAAACTAGAGGTTTAGGAGGAAGAACTAGTTTCCTTGTAAAAACTGGCATTTATACAGGTAATTACAATATTGAACCAATGCCAGGAGCATCGGCAACCAATACCCTAAATATTACTTCGTTAACAGGTAATAGAGATGATGTAAGATTTGAGTTCTCGAATGATGCAAGTAACCTACAGGTATTTAATATTTCAGCTAGTTTTGTTAACTTTAGAAATGTTACCATCAGACAAACAAATGGTATTCTTAATACAGTTAATGCGATTATTAGATACAATGGTTCACCTACAAATGACTCATTAGTTAACTGTGTGGTTTGGGGACCTATTTTTGGAGTAGATGGCTCTAGTACAGCAAATTATTCATTATATGCAACAGGTATTAATACCAATAGACTTATTTATGAAAATAATTATTTCAAAGGTTCTTTCTACGGAGCCTACTTATTTGGTAACAATACTACCTATAGCATAAAGAATACAGAGTTTATTGGTAATACTTTTGATAGTGTTACCTATGGTGCTTTATACTATTTGTATTACACTACTAATACAAAAGTTATTAATAATGTATTTAACCATAGGGTTATTGGTGGCACATATACAACTGGTTATCAATATTGGTACTATAATGATTCTGCTTTCATTTGTACAGGAAATAAGGTGCAAACTTTTGGTGGTAAGAGTTTATATTGGTATAACTACTATAGCAGAAATTCAGTAGCTAATCCTTCTATTATTGCCAATAATGATGTAAATGGTGCTTCAGCCTTTATCTATTGGGCCTTATTTGGTAGTGTAACTAATAACCAAAACTTCTACCACAATACAGTGCATTCTGGTTCAAATTACACTTACTTTAATGCCACAGGAAATACCAATGTAAAAGTGTTTAATAACATTTTTGCAGCATCTGGTCCTTATTCATTGTATTGGTCTGGTGCACCAGCAGGTATTGCTCAAATAAATACTGACTATAATTTGTACTTTAGTTCAGGTTCTACTACGCCAATATTTGCTGCAGCTGCTAGATCACTTTCTACATTTAAAGGTGCATACCCTACTTATGATAGAAACTCAGCTCAAAATCGTGCACCTTTTATGAGTCTTACGAACTTTATGCCTAATCCAAATGATACTAATGTATGGTTAATCAATGGAAGGGGTGTTCATAATACCATTGCACCTTTAGATTATGTTGGCTTAACAAGACCTGCAACTGTGTTACAAGGAGCACCAGACATCGGAGCTTATGAGGTTACACCTAATAGCGGTGTTTTAGCACCTTTAGCGGTTGCCGTTCCTGCCATTCCGGTACCGGGCGGTGTTCAACATTATTTAGTTGGGCAAGATTCTGTGGCTAAAATTACTTGGGATCTTACAAGTTTAATACCAACTGAAAATTCAATTAGATATTACACAGGTTCACAACCAAATACACAAGGAGCAAATGGTAAGGCAATTAATGCATACTATGATGTTAAGCTTACGGGTACAGGTTTATCTTATAGTTTAGATTTGCATTATAAGAATACATTGCGCGGAGCAATTGCTGCTCAGGCTGATCTTAAGTTAGCAAATTACCCTGTAGGTTCATGGAATTATCTTGCTACAAGTGTAGTGGATAGTACTAGACTTATGGTGAGTGCAGCCGCTATATCAGATACAAGTGCAATTTGGACATTAACCGATGCAACTAATCCATTAACAACTTTCTTGAACATCACTGCTCAGCCGCAAAGCACTACTAAATGTGCTGGCGACTCTGCAATCTTCACGGTTGCGGCAACAGGAACAGGTTTAGTTTACCAGTGGCAAGTAAATGCAGGAACTGGTTTCACCAACATTACGGGTGCTACTTCTACTACTTTGGTTGTAAATAACCTTACCACTGCGTTCAATAACAATAAATATCGTTGTGCAATTACGAACCTAACGGGTTCGGCTCAATCAAATGAGGCTACTTTAACAATTGGTTCATCTACTACTATCACTAGCCAACCTATTAATGCTTCTGGTTGCCAAGGAGATAATGCAATTTTCACAGTAGGAGCTACAGGAAGTACACTTACTTATGAGTGGCAAGAAAACACAGGTTCTGGTTTTGCTACCATTACAAGTGCAACTACCTCTTCATTATTAAGAGCAAATATCCAAGCAGCAATGACTGGATATACTTACAGAACAATTGTTATTGGTGTATGTGGTGTTAGAACTTCTGACACTGTTAGCTTAACAGTTAGTGGACCAATTACCATTGTTACACAACCTACTCCAAGTGTTATTAATACTTGCGCCGGTTCAACGGTAAATATCACCATGGCTTCTGCAGGTGCGACTACTTATCAATGGCAAATTGACGTAGGTAGCGGGTTTGCTAACATTCCAAACGGAACTTCTGCTAATCTATCGATTACCAATGTACCTGCTTCTTATAATAATGGTGTGATTCGTTGTGTATTAACTAATGCATGTAATACTTCATTTAGTAATACTGCTTCAATTACTGTTCAAACGCCAGGTTTATGGAGTGGTGCTACAAGCACAGCTTGGACAACTGCTAGCAACTGGGGTTGTACAGCTGTTCCTACAGCTACTACTGATGTTATTATACCTAGCACAGCTACTAATATGCCAGCGGCTAGCACTGCAGTAAGTATGAATTCACTAACTGTAAATTCAACTGCTACTATTACATTAACAGGCGCAGGTGCTTTAAACATCTATGGTAATTTACAAAATGAAGGTACCATCACTGGTGCTTCAGCTTGGATTAACTTTATGGGTACTACTATACAAACTATTAATGGTGGTTCTTACAATAAGGTATCGCTTAATAACGCTAATGGTTTAACCGCAAGCGCAGCGCTTACCATCCTTGATACTTTACAGTTAGTAAGTGGAAAGCTTAGATTAGGTGCTAATAATTTAACCCTAACAAGTACTGCTGCTATCTTAGGAAGTTCTGCTGCTAACTATGTAGTAACAAATGGTACTGGTAGTTTAATTATCAATAATATTGGTACAGGTGGAAGAACAGGTGCTGTAGTTTTCCCTATAGGTACAGCTGTAAATTATAGCCCAGCTACCTTAACAAATACAGGTACTGTAGATAACTTTAATGCCAGAGTAATTTCAGGTTCATTCCCTGCATTTACTGGAAATACGCCTTCGGGAACTGCTTATACAAGCAATGCAGTTGATGCAAATTGGATTATTGGAGAAACTGTTCTAGGTGGATCTAACCTTGCTATTAGCCTTCAATGGAATGCCGCGCAAGAGTTAACAGGCTTTACCAGAACCTCTTCATACATTGCTCGCTACTTAGCAAATGGTTGGAATAACTATGCTGCTTCTGCCGCAACTGGTGCAAATCCTTATGTAAGCTCAGTTAGTGGAGTTACTGTTTTAGCGCCAATGGGTGTAGGTTCAAACGGAACCTTACCTGTAAGTTGGATATCATTCACTGCTAACGCAAATGGAATGGATGCAATTTTAAATTGGGCAACTGCAACTGAAATTAACAACAAAGGATTTGAAGTAGAACGTTCATTGGATGGTGCAACTTTCAAAACTATTGGTTTTGTTAAAGGCAATGTGAACAGTGGTTCTATTAAGAATTACGACTTTACAGATGCTAGTGCCTTAGAAATCTTCGCTGGTTCAAGTGTATATTATCGCTTAAAGCAAGTTGATTTTGATGGCAACTATTCATACAGCAATGTGGTATTATTAAACACAGAAGAAAGCTCAGATGTAACATTATATCCAAATCCATTCAATGCTTCAACTGGATTATTTATCACTGCTATTGCAGATGCAAATATTTCTATTGAAGTTAAAGACCTAATGGGTAGAAGTGTATTCACAACTACTGCTTCAATTACTAAAGGTGGACATTATATCTCAATCGACGGTCTTGAAGGCTTGTCTGATGGTATGTATCTTGTTCAAGTTACCATGAATGGTGAACTTAAATCTTTCAAGGTTCAAAAGACGAAGTAAGACTAACCTTATTAAACAAAAAAGGCTGACAAATTTGGCAGCCTTTTTTGTTTAATTTAACTTACGAAATAAATTTATAAAATGCTTTTACTTGCTCGTTTATTTCTTTGCTATTAATACGATATCCCAAGTGTGGTCGATTCTGTCTTGGGTAAGGAAAAAGTCTTTTGTATCTATCGCTAAGGTTTCAGTATTCACCTCTTTCAGTTCTTTTCGCATGATACTTGTCAAAAAATTGTAAGGTGCAACTAACCAAGAAGCCGGAATCAGTTTATGAAGGCCTAATGGATCTAACCTTAAGATTTTTTTAGCCCATCTTGCATTGTCTTCATAGTATTTATTAACCCGCTCAGTTCCTTGAACACCCCAAAGTTCAATTTCTGAAAAGATGCCACCAGCTTCTTTTTCCATTTCGGCAAAAGTGTATTCGTGCACATGAAAAGGATTGCGCGCAATACTCATTTTGTTATTCGGTGTAGTACAAAGAAATATACCGCCTGGCTTTAACACGCGCATTACATCTTTCATGAATCCTGCGCGGTCTTCAATATGTTCTATAAATTGAAATGCCGTTACCACATCTAAACTATTGCTTTCTAGCGGCAGGGGTGGTACTTTACCACTTATAAATGAAAGATTTTTTAGTTCGCTATACTTTTCCCTTGCTTTGATTAGTGTTGGTTCACTATAATCTACGCCAATTACACTTTCTACATGCGCAGCATAGGATTGGGTTCCATAACCGTCGGCACAGCCAATGTCTGCAATTTTCTTTCCCTTAACGTGTTGTAATGCCCATTCATATGCAAAAAAGCATCGCTTAACAGTTACGTTATTGCTGTCTTCAAAACTGGGTCTTTCTCTATCAAATGATTCTGCCATATTTTTTGCCTTTTAGGCCCTTAACTTTGCGAAAATACGTATTTCATTACCTTTGATAAAAATAATATCATGGATTTTCTTGAATTAGATAATTTCTTGACTACGCTTAAAGCCAATAATACCAAAGAATGGTTTGATGTTAATCGCAAGCGATACGAACAATTGAGAAAGGATTGGATTTCATTCATAGCCGATTTAATTAATGAAATTGCAAAGTTCGACCCCGATTTGTCTTCTCTAAATGCAAAAGATTGTATTTTTAGAATTAATAAAGATATCCGTTTCTCAAAAGATAAATCTCCATACAAAACTAATTTTGGTGCCAGTATAAATTTAGGAGGTAAAAAAGAGTTTGTAGGAGGGTATTATTTTCATTTTTCTCCTGGCGAAATTTTTTGTGCAGGTGGTATTTATATGCCAAGTCCTGAGAAGCTGGCTGCCATGCGGCAGGAGATAGATTATAATTTCGAGCAGTTTCAAACAATCATTAATAGGCCAGCGGCGGTGGCTCGGTTTAAGGAAATTGAAGGCGAAAGATTGGCGCGCCCGCCTAAAGGTTATGAGGCCAATAATTTGGCTATAGATTACCTTAAAATGAAAAGTTTTATTTGGACTGAGCATTTTAAGCTTTCTCAATTAACCAAAAGTAATGCATTGAAACTATTTGCTGATTCTTTTGAAGAAATGAAACCCTTAAATGATTTCATTAGGGCTTGCAATTAAAGCAGGCTCTCTATTATCTTCATTTTATTCTGCGTTTCAGTCCATTCTTTTTCTGGATTTGATTTACTGGTAATTCCTGCCCCAGCAAAGAGAGTAATTCCGTTTTGTGCGATTCTTGCACATCTTAAGTTTACATGTAAAATGCTTTTTTCGGGTTGAACCAACCCTATAATTCCACTGTAGAATTCTCTTTTATCCTTCTCCATTTCTCCTATATAATCAAAGGCCTCTTGTTTTGGTATGCCATTAATGGCAGGGGTGGGGTGTAGGAGTTGCGCTAGTTCAATTATATTGGTATCCTTAGCCTTTATGTACAAGGATGTTTGAAGATGTCTTAAATGGCCATTTTCAATTTCGTTTGGACCATCTGTTTGCACCTGGTATTGCCCTTTTTCCAATTGTTGGATTATGTAATCGGTTACCATGGCCTGTTCCTCTTGTTCTTTCTGTGTCCATGTTTGAGATGCATGCGTAAGTGTACCTGCTAAAGAAACAGTTCTATATTTTTGGTCTTCTTCAGTTTCCAGCAGTAATTCTGGACTTGCTCCAATCCAAATTTGGTTTTCATCAATTTGTGTAAGATACACAAAGGCATCAGGGTACTTTTCTGTGAGCTTTAGAAAGAGTGAAAAGGCATTAATTTGTTTAATAATGGACTTTGTATTTGCTAAAACTACTTTTTTTAAGGAGGTCCCATTTTCTTGCATTTGCTTAATGGCAGTTTCCACGGCCATTATATAATGTGTTTTATAAATTTCTGGGCTTTTTATCTGGTAGCTTGTTTTTAAAGGCGCCATTTTTTCAATGGTTTCCCTAGTAACTAACTTTCCTTCACCTTCTAGGAAATACAGGGCTTGGTTCAAACCGAAACGACTGATACAAAATCCTTTTTTAGTGCTTAATGCTAGGTTGTCTGAATAGGTTTTAAAGTTTCCTTTAATGAGCTGTATTGTATCTTTCTTAGGGGTTTTTAGTAGGACTATCGAATCCATTTATCTATTGATAGGAATTACTGACAAGGTTAATCTACTGATGCAACACAATTGTTTTTCGTCGTTAATGATCTGTATTTCCCAAACTTGTGTTGTTTTTCCAATGTGAAATGGTTTTGCGATGCCATACACATGGCCCTTCCCAGCACTTTTTATATGGTTTGCATTGATGTCTAAACCAAGTGCTACATATTTGGTTCTGTCTATGCAAAGATTGCCAGCCATACTTCCAACGGTTTCTGCCAAGGCACAAAAAGCACCGCCATTTACAACGCCAAGAGGTTGCACTGTTCTGTGGTCTACTGGCATTTTAGCGGTAAGGTAATTTTCTCCAATTTCGCAAAATTCAATACCAAGCCAATCGCTCATGGTATTTTTACATCTTTCATTTAATTTTTCTAAGACAATTTCAGAAGGTTGAATGAAGATACTCATTTTGCCGCAATGGTGGTTTGTTTAGTTGTGTATTTAACTATTTTGCTATAAAGCTCTTCTGGGTTAAATGGCTTGGTTACGTAATCATCCATGCCTGCTTCAATCACTTTTCTTCTGGTTTCTAAAAAGGCATCAGCTGAAAGTGCAATGATTGGGATACTTGAATTTTTTACGGCCGAATTCTGTCCACGGATAATTTCTGCTGCTTGAAATCCGCTCATTTCAGGCATTTGCAAGTCCATTAGCACTAAATCTATGTCATCGCGTTCAATTAAAATTGAAATTGCTTCTGCACCATGGTTGGCAATTATTAATTCGTTTTTCCATTTTTTGAAAAACTGCTTCGCAACAAATTGGTTCATTAAATTGTCTTCAACCAATAATATATTCAACTTAGAAAGGTCAGAGGGTTCGTCCTCTTTCTTTTTCTTTTCTTCTAGGTTTAGCGCATTGCCAATTTGGTAATTTATGGTTGCAAAGAAGGTGGTTCCCTCACCCACCGCACTAGAAAGGGATAATTCTCCACCCTGAAGCTGCACAAGATTTTTGGTAATTGCGAGTCCTAAGCCAGTACCACCATATTTTCTAGTGGTATCGGTATTAGCTTGTGTAAAGCTTTCAAATATTTTGGCTTGAGCACTTTCTGGAATTCCAATTCCTGTGTCTTTTACCGAGAATTTTAGGGTTAAAGTATTTTCATGGCTGGCAATAAGATTAGCAGCTACTTGGATAAAACCCTCTGAGGTGAATTTTATAGCATTGCCTACCAAGTTAAATAAAACCTGATTGAGCCTGTAAGGGTCGCCTTTGATAACAGATGGAATTTGGCTATCGATTTCAATTTCAAATCCGATTCCTTTTTCTTTGGTTCTATGGTCAAAAGTTTTCCTCAATTCAGCCATTCTATGGCGTAAGTCAAAATCAATATTTTCAAAAGTTACTTTGCCTGCTTCAATTTTTGAGAAGTCTAATATATCATTGATAATTACTAGTAAATTATCTGCTGAATATTTAATTGATTTAATATTTTCTAGCACTGTACCTTCAAATGGCTCTTCCAATAAAAGTTCGGTAAGTCCTATAATAGCATTCATAGGCGTGCGAATTTCATGGCTCATGTTTGAAAGAAACTCTGATTTGGTTGCAGCTGCTGCGATAGCGTCGTTTTTGGCTTGCAGTAAATCTTGCTCTATTTTTTTATTTTTGGTTACATCTTGAGAATAAATGGCTACCCCACTTACGGATGCACTTGCATCAATAATTGGATTAAAGGTGGTTTCATACCAAGGTGTTTCTTTGCTTTCATCGTTACTAAAACTCACTTGTTCTAGTACAGTAAATTGTTCTCCTAAAAAGCATCGTTCAATATTTTTCAGGAGTGACTCTTTCCGTTCATCAGATAATGGCAAGTCTTTAAGATTAATATCTGTTTTAATAATATTATGAACCCTTAATAAATGCTCAAGATTCTCTTTGAAGGCTGAGTTAAAAGAAATAAGGTTAAAGTTTTTATCGAAAGCATAAATTAAGTTTTTAGTACTTTCTAGGATGGCATTTAACCTGCTATTATTTTCAATTATTTTCTTTTCTGCAATGAGCCTTTGCTTTTCAGAATCTGAAAGTCTTACAGCAGAAAAAACAACTTTAGAAATTTTATCTGGATTAATTTCACTCTTGGTAAAGTAATCAAAAGCGCCGTTTTTAATCATCTCCACGGCAATTTTCTCATCACCTTGAGACGTCATTACTGCCACTGGTGTATTGATAGACATATCTCTTAATTTTCTCAAGAGTTGAAGCCCATCTATACCAGGTAATAAGTAATCAAGAAAAATGCAGTCAAATGTTACACTTTCAATGGCAGATAATGCCTCAGTTGCGTTGTAGCAAATACTCAGTTGATGGGGTAAGTCAGATTTACGTAAGGACCGCTGAAAGGTCATTACATCCACTTCATCATCATCTATGAGCAGGAGTTTGTAATCAGACATGAGTTTTTTTTAAAACATGCCTATTAATGCTCTGGATACTCGCACAATTTCCAGTAATTATTAAGCGTTGAAACTGCTTCCACAAAACGTTCCATGCTTAAAGGCTTTAGTATATATCCAGCTATATTTAAATTGTAGGCATCCACTTTGTCCTTGTCTTCATTTGAGGTAGTCATAACAAAAACGCTAAGGTTTTTTAGCTTGTCGTCTTTTCTAATTTCCCTTAAGAATTCTATGCCACCCATTTTAGGCATATTCAAATCGAGTAAAATTATTTTAGGCAATTCTGCTAAAGGCTCTTTACTACCTCTAAGGAATTCTAAAGCTTCCAAACCATTATTGCAGATAAATAGTGGATTAGTAACATTGTTTTTTTTGAATGCTCTTTTAACATTCATTACATCCACTTCATCATCTTCTACTAATAAAATATTCACTAATTTGTCTCCCATGTTTAAATTGTTGTTCATTCAGGCACTTCAAGTTTACGAAATAACTTTAAAATCAGCAAAGTTTAAGTTAATAAATGTAATAAATATTGGTTTAAGCAGGCCATGTAAAATAGAATTTGGCACCCATTCCTTTTTCGGATTGAACCCAAGTTTCCCCTCCATAGTCTTCAATTATTTTTTTGCCAATGGCCAAGCCTGCACCTATATTTTCTACATCATCTCTTCGTTCTAGTGTTTGGAAGATAGTGTATACTTTCTGGTGAAATTCTGGTTCTATTCCTGGTCCATTATCTGCGATACAAAATTCTATTAAGGTTCCCTTTCTTTTGCCTGTAATGTTCACAACTGGTTCTTGTGAAGTATTATGATTAATGGCATTAGAAATAAATACGTTAAAAACTTCAAATGTATCTCGCTTATTTCCTACTATTATTGGTAATTTATCATCTATTAGAATACTACAATTTTCTGGTATATCAGAGTTGTTAAGAACATCAATAACCATTTCATTTGTGTCGATTTCTATTTGTGTTTCTAAGGTTTTTCCCGCCCTTGAATAAGTTAAAATGGAGTTTATTAGACCCTCCATTCTGTGCACTCTTCCTTTTAGCAGATTGAAATACTTTTTAGATTCAGGTGTCATTTTATCATCCAAATCTTCCTCTATCCACTCGGCTAAATTATTAATGCCTCTGAGTGGACTTTTTAAATCGTGGGAGGTAATGTATGCAAATTGGTCGAGCTCCTTATTTTTCTTCTCCAACCTAATATTGGTGCTTTCCAAAGAGTAGATAGTTTCTTCAACCCTTTGTTTAGAGAGTTTTAGATTGTCCCTCATTTCGGTTAATGCTTTGCCAAGCCTATCTTTTCTGCTTAGCATGGGTACTTTTATTTCATAATCCCCTTTACCAATTGCATTTGCTACTTGTTCTTTTGTTTTGAATCCTTGAACAACCTTTTGCGCCGAATTTATCATTTCTCCTATTTCATCTTCACGCGCAATATGAGATTGAAAATTTATAATTTTACCTTCGCCTACCTCGTCCAAAATACCACTAAGCTCCTTAATAGGTTGGATAATGGTAACATTTGTGATGTATACCGAAAGTAAACTTAACACCATGATTGCAAAAATCATGATGAGTAATAGGTAGGATAGGGTTCTATAAGAAGCAAACTTTTGGGTGGTGAGTCTATTAAACACAGCAATTGCCATTAAGCTTGTTTCGTTTAAATCTAACTTTATATTGTTAATTTCAGTTTCAATTACCTCACGCCTTACAAGCATCGAGTCTCTAAGAGCAAGGTTGTTATTTTTTTCTAATGTATCAGAAAAGGCAATTATTTCTTTTTGAACCAACATTATTTTTTCAAAGCGTTTATCCGCATTTATCACTCGCTTTTTAATGTCTGCCAATCCTGGCTCTTGACAAATGTTAATTAAATCTAATTTATGGCTGTTGTAAACCCTTTTTAAAATATGGCGTAACCTATTTTTCTTCAGTGTGTTTTTCTCTAAAGGAATATCATAGGCCAGACTCCCAGATTCTTCAATTAAATCTTGATAGTTTTTTATTGAACTAATCACCGGGCTGTAACTCTTTGCAATTTTTATATCAATGTTTTTCCCGTATTGCAAGAGCAAAAGAGCCCCAACGGTAAAGGCAAGAACAACCATGATAACAGCAAAAAAGCTGATGGCCGTTCTGGTGCCTATCCGCATTTTGTAGAGTCGTCTGATTAATCCTTCGAAAAACATTTTTTTAAAAAGTAAGCAAACAAATTTCTATATAAAGGCACCAATAACAACCCACAGGATTTCCATTATTTGGGCAAAGTGTCTACTTTATTACTTTTTTATTTTGGGTCAAATTATCAAGTTTTGCCCCTAAATGATCTCTATATTTCATTTAATTGGTTCAAACCAACCTAACTTTAACAGATACTCTTTTTTACTGTGGCTTTATGGTTTAATATTGCAGGGATTATGAGCAATTATTCTTTATCAAATTTTAGAAGTTTAACAGCTAACACTGTTGATGAGTTAAAAAAGCTAAGCTTTTCATCAGAAGATGTGTTAGTGCGAAGTGAGGATTTAAGGGTTAGACAAACCAACTTGGAAAAAGCGGTAGCTTTGGGCGGCAGTGATTTTTTGCGCACAGCTTTAATCCTAAAAACCATTGATGGGAACCTTTATAAACTGGAAGCTAAAGTAATTGGTCTCGATGCCAATAAAATAAAAACAGACAAGGGATTGTTTATTCCACTTGTCTGCATTTATAGTGTAGATTTCTATTAATTTTTATTCAACCGTTACCGATTTCGCCAAGTTTCTTGGTTGATCTACGTTGCAACCTCTTAATACAGCTATATGATAAGAAAGCAATTGTAGCGGTATGGTGGCAATTAACGGAAGTAATGCTTCTTCGCAACTTGGGATATAAATAACGTGATCTGCCATTGTTTTAACATGGGTATCTCCTTCTGTTACGATGGCAATTACTTTTCCTTTTCTTGCTTTTACTTCTTGAATATTACTTATTACTTTTTCATAATTGCTATGTTGGGTAGCAATTACAATAACTGGCATTTCTTCGTCAATTAGGGCAATAGGTCCATGCTTCATTTCTGCTGCAGGGTATCCTTCGGCATGAATATAAGAAATTTCTTTTAACTTAAGTGCGCCCTCTAAAGCTATTGGGAAGCCATAACCACGACCTAAATACAATGCGTTTCTTGAATCTTTAAGTTCTTCAGCTAGTTTTTTAATTTGGTCATCTAGTAAAAGTACTTTTTCAATTTTTGCTGGAATACTTTCAATTTCATTCAACAATTCTCTCATTCTGCTTGTTGGTAAGGTACCTCTTTTCTGACCCATTGATAGCGCCATGAGAAGCAAGGCAGTAACTTGAGCAGTAAAAGCTTTAGTTGAAGCAACGCCAATTTCTGGTCCAGCGTGGGTGTAAGCACCTGCGTCGGTGGCTCTTGGAATGCTAGCGCCAACTACATTGCAAATTCCAAAAATGGTTGCACCTTTTCTTTTTGCCAATTCAATTGCGGCAAGCGTGTCTGCAGTTTCGCCAGATTGGGAGATAGCAATTACAAAATCATGCTCCCTGATAACTGGGTTTCTATATCTAAATTCTGAGGCGTATTCAACTTCAGTTGGGATACGTGCAAAATCTTCAAATAAATACTCACCCACTAAACCTGCGTGCCAAGAGGTGCCACAACCTAAAATTACAATTCTGTCTAGGTTTTTGATTTTATCTTCAAATTTATCAATCCCAGCCATGGTAATAAGTGGGTCTGGTAAATGAATTCTACCTCTAAATGAATCTAAAATACTTCTTGGTTGTTCGAAAATTTCTTTGAGCATAAAGTGCTCATAACCGCCTTTTTCAATATTTTCTAGGTTAAATTCTATTTCCTGTATGTATGGCGTTTTGGTAGTATTATCAATGGTTTTAATTGTTAAATCATTGTTTTCGATAATGGCAATTTCTCCATCCTGAAGATAAACTACGTTTCTAGTATACTCAACAATAGGGGTTGCATCACTGGCAATGAAATATTCATTTTCTCCAATACCAATTACCATTGGACTACCTTTTTTCGCGCCTATTAAATAATGAGGGTCTTTTTTAGCTGTAATAACAATCGCATAGGCTCCAACTACTTGGGTAAGTGCCATTCTAACTGCTTCTTCAAACTTTACTTCATTATTTTTATAAACCTCTTCAATTAAATGAATTAATACTTCGGTATCCGTTTCACTTTTAAAAATGTGACCCCTTGAAATTAACATTTCCTTAAGGGCAGCATAGTTCTCGATGATACCATTGTGAATCATTGCGAATTCACCATCACCTGAAAGATGTGGATGTGCGTTGGCATCATTTGGTTCGCCATGAGTAGCCCAACGGGTATGGCCCATGCCTGTTAGCGCTGAGGTGTCTCTATCCCCAATTTCGCGCTCTAAATCGCTCACTTTTCCGGTTTTTTTATAAACCTTCATGTTTTTATTTACATCAATGAGCGCAACGCCAGCGCTGTCATATCCACGATATTCTAAGCGCTTAAGTCCTTTAAGCACTATTGGACAGGCTTCCCTGTATCCTATATAAGCAACGATTCCACACATAATTGGGGCGAAAATACGGAAAAGGAATGAAAAATTTGATTAATCAATTATTAATGAATAATTGGCGTCAATTGGTTTTTTTATGGCTGGTTTCAGTAATTCTAAGTCAGTCATTAATTCATCAAATTGCGAAAAACTAAGGGTTTGATTGCCATCAGAAAGTGCTTTTGAGGGTTCAGGGTGTATTTCTATCATCAATCCATTAGCGCCGGCAATCATTGCTGCTTTAGCCATTTGGTTTACAAATTTTGAATCTCCTGTTCCATGGCTTGGATCTGCAATTATTGGCAAATGACTTAGTGATTGAACCAAAGGTATAACGCCAATGTCCATTACATTTCTACTTAGGTTATCAAAACTTCTAATTCCTCTTTCGCAAAGAATCACTTTGTCATTGCCACCACTTAATATATAATCAGCCGCCAAAAGCCATTCTGTAACTTTTGCTTGCATTCCTCTCTTTAAAAGAATTGGTTTATTTATTTTACCTAATTCAGAGAGCATATAAAAATTGGCCATGTTTCTGCTACCAATTTGTATGATATCTGAATATTCCATTACCTCATCTAAAAGACTTAAGTCCATTAATTCTGTAACAACAGATAAGTTATGTTGCTTGCCCGCACTTTTAATAAGTGCCAAACCTTTTTTTCCTAATCCTCTAAATGAATAAGGTGAAGTTCTTGGTTTAAAAGCTCCGCCCCTCAAGAATTTGACCTGCTGCTTTTGAAGAAAATTTGCAATTTCAAAAATTTGATCTTCCGACTCAATGCTGCAAGGCCCTGCAATTATATTTGCGTAATCTGTGCCAATTTGCACACCGTTAACCTCAAAAGAAGTTTCAGTTTTATAGGCATTAGAAGCCAGTTTATAAGGCGTTGATATTTCTTTAATTTCAGAAATGCAAGAATACCTTTCATGGTCAGGTGCAACTTTGTTATTGGGTGCTAAAATAGCGTCAGGATTTTGCACGTAAAATGATTCCTGCCCAATATTTTTTAGGAAATCTTGGATTTCTAAAACCTGTTCCTTTCTAGTATTTGGCTTAAGTAGTATTAACACAACTTATTTAATAACAGTATAGGTTAATTTTAGTTTAAAAGTTCCAGCGTTTTTCTTTGTATTTAATAATACTCTTTCTGCTGTCAATGGATTATCTGCAGGAACAATTAGATGCATTCCATAATTAACATTTGAACCATTTTTATACTGAATAAGCAGATTTTGCAAATGCCGCACAATGTTAAATGAATAGCTTGAACCATTTAACTTGCCACCATAATATGCTGAGGTTTCTGTAATTTGGTCTCTTAGAAAGGCGTTTTTACCCAAAGAATCTGAATTAACAAGTGCAAGTGTTAGTGGCAAAGTATAGGTAGAATTATTTTTCCCCTCTAATGTCGTAAAAACAAGGGTGGCTCCGTTAATGGCAATCTTTGGATTATTTAAAACGTTAAAAATAGAAGGCAATTCTACCCTTAATTTTGTTCCACCTAAAGGCTGTAAATAGCCAGTATCTCTATGCATTCCTTTAAAAGCGGTTTGAACCAAATCTGCAGGTCTATCTTTTTGTTCATAAAAATTATAGGCTGCGTCAATTCCATTTGTACCTCCTAGGATTGGAAAATCAACAGCAAGACTGTCACCATAATATGCGGTAACTGCACTAATATCTGAGTTTAAACGGATATATGCAATGCTTCCTTCGCCAGGTGCGTAAGAGGTTTCATCGGAAATCACAAAGCCTTTGAAGGCTGCTTTAAAAGTTGTTTGTGAGGCAAATTCTCCGCGTGCTTCAGCTCCGTATAATAAAGTTTGAAACACTTGGTTCATTGGAATTTTAATGTGCGGAGGGATAATTATTGTTTCTGAACCTAACTTAATAGTAGTTGAATCAATAAAATTAAATTTACCTGTCCACGCGCCCATTTCAACTAAGTTTGATTTGAACTTTCGAGTAGAATAATAGAGAGAATCTTTGCTTAAATCTTCTTGCAATAAATATACCTTCAAGGTGTGAATTGCATTTGGATCACCATAATAATCTTTAAATACAGTACCAGTAGTATTAACTAATGTTCTAAACCTTAATTGTAGATGACATGAATCCAATTTAGTAATACCTGTTCCCCATGAAAATCCATTGCCAGGCAAGCTAAATTGTGTAACAATTGTGGCTTTTGAGGTGCCTAATTCTGGATCATTAATACTTCCTATAGCCAAGGAGGCTAATCTGGAAGTAATAAGTGAATCCATTTGCACTGCGTATGCATTTAAAACAATGGAAGTATCAAATAGGGTTTGGTACCCATTTCTAGAAATTACAAATTGGGCACCAACTGTATCGGTATCTTTCTTGCAGCCATGTAAGAATGATGCAAAAAACAATGCCAAAAGTAAAATCGACTTAGTTTTGGCGTTCAAGTAACGAATCATATAAATCGATATAAGCATCAGTGTTATCCGCACTTTCTACATGCTCGATAACCGGTTTGCCTTTTTGCTTTTTAATAAATTTGCTAACTTCAGGATCAATTTCTGCGCTGGCTTTAACCAAGGCATCTGCATGGGTAATACCACTCATGTATAGGTCGGAGCAGGTGGCATTAGCTAGGGAGGAAACTTGTTTATTGTCGATAGAGTTAAGACTGGCTTTTCTGCCAAATTCTTTCCCTAGGTTTTCATCAAATTGATTTTCAAAAATAGAATAAACCACTTTTGCATACCTAAAAACAGGCTCATCTTTGTAGATTGTTTTAAGATACAATGGAATTAGACTGGTCATCCAACCTTGACAATGAATAATGTCTGGCTGCCATCCTAATTTTTTAACAGTTTCTAATGCTCCTTTACAGAAAAAGATAGTTCTTTCATCGTTATCTCCATAGAATTCATTTTTCTCGTTGGTATAAACAAACTTTCGATGAAAATAATCCTCATTATCTAGGAAATAAACTTGCATTTTTGCTTCGGGAAGAGAAGCTACTTTGATAGTAAGTGGGTTGTCATTGTCATCAATTGTAATGTTAATTCCACTTAACCTTACAACTTCATGCAAACGATTTCGACGCTCATTAATACAACCAAATCTGGGCATTAAAACCCTAATTTCGTTGTCTTTTTCTTGAATCGCTTGCGGCAATACTCTTGCCAATTCACCCACACTACTAACTTTTAGGAAAGGTGTCATTTCCGAAGAAATGTACAGAACTCTCTTTTTTGCCATACACACAGAGTTTAAAAAAGTATGCAAAGTTACGCTAATCTTAAATTATTTCCTTAATATTCGCACCATTTATAAGGTAATAAATGTTTATATAACTGAAAACCAAAGTTTAAAGTGATTTTATTTAAGCAACCAGAGGCCTTAAAACAGTTTTTAAGCTCACAAAAGGCACAAAATGTTAGTATTGGATTTGTTCCAACTATGGGCGCTTTGCACCAAGGGCATCTTTCTTTAATCGCAGAAGCCAAGTTGTCTTGCGATTTAGTGGTTAGCAGTATTTTTGTAAATCCAACTCAATTTAATAATCCAAAAGACTTAGAAACCTATCCAAGAACCATCCAATCTGATATCATAAAATTAATGAGCAGTGGTTGTGATGTTTTGTTTCATCCTGAGGAGACGGCTATGTATGCGCAAGGTGAAGAAAAACTTAGTTCAAAAGATTATGGATATTTTATTGATGTTTTAGAAGGTTCTAGCAGGCCAGGGCATTTTGATGGCGTAATTACCATTTTAACAAAATTGTTTAACATGGTTGATCCAAATCAAGTTTATTTTGGACAAAAAGATTACCAGCAGTGCATGGTTGTTGAAACGCTTATCCAGCGCCATTTTCCAGCTATTATTTTTAATCGTTGTGCAATCGTGCGGGAAGAAGATGGCTTAGCAATGAGCAGTAGAAATACGCGTTTAAGTGTAGAAGAACGAAAGAAAGCGCCAGAAATTTATTCAGCCTTACAATTGGTTCAAACCGAATGGACCCAAGATGGATGGGAATTAGCGATGGAAAAAGCAAAGGGTGTGCTAAGCAAGGCTCCCTTTGAGTTGGAATATCTTGAGGTATGTAAAACTGATACATTAGAGCCGTTGACTAGCTTTCAGAAATCTGTTGTTGTATTGGTAGCAGTGAATCTTGGAAAAACAAGATTATTAGACAATTTGATAATTAATTAAACCTTCATAGATTTGATTTTTTAAAAGTATAACCAAATTAATGCGCCCATTTGAAGATTTTATTAAAGATTTTGATGCTAAAGACTTAAATGCCTATGAGTCGTCTTTGCGTATTATGAATCATTTAAATAATTCTAGAGAAAATGGCATAAAAAAGGCATTTAGTAATATAGAGTTGGCTAGGCAACGAGCTGCCTATACAAAGTGGAAGGTATCTGAAAATTTAGATAAATATTTAGTTGATTTTGAAGCTTCGGTGCTAAGAAAAGGAGGCAAAGTTTTATGGGCATACGATGCTGCTAATGCCCTACACGAAATTGAGCAAATCATAAATAAGGGAAAGGGAGGAAGGATTTTAAACAGTGAATCTTTCCTTGCCACAGAAATTGGTTTAGGTAGCTTTTTAAATAAGAAGAATCTTAAATGTGTTGATACCTCAATAACTTCCTATTTTCTTGATTTATTGGGAGAGTCAGCCTTCCATCCTATATTACCTGCTGCAAAAATTGAAAGAGAAGAGCTTTTAAAAAAACTTAATACCTCCATTAGGTCTTCCTTAGAGGCGGGAAATGAAGAGATTTTAAGTGATGTGAGAGATGAACTTAGAAGAAAGTTTTTTGAGGCAGAAATTGGTATTGTAGAGGCTGATTTTATCATTGCGGATGCAGGAATGGTTGCTATTTCAGAAAATGAAGGTGATGCAAGGTTAAGTTTAACTTTTTCAAAGACAAATATTATATTAGCCTCTATAGACAAAATTCTCCCTAGTTTCAGCGATTTAGAGCTGTTTTTGCCGCTTTTGGCTACACATTCTAATGGCCAATTTTTACCAGCATATGCTTCTATTCTTGGGCCACCAGCGCGTGATGAAACTGAAGTTAGCCCAGATTTTATTGTATTGTTGATAGATAATGGTCGCTCAAACATTGCAGCTAACCAAGAACAAAGACAAGGTTTATCTTGTATTGGCTGCGGTGCTTGTTATGATGTTTGCCCTGTTTTTGCAAATTCTACAGGCATGACTTCCTATCAAGGATCTTATGGCGGACCAATCGGACAGGTTTTAAATCCTTTGCAAAAGGGATTGGATCAATATAAACATTTAAGTTTTGCCTCCACTTTATGCGGTAAGTGCACGAGTGTTTGTCCAGTAAATATTGATTTGCATAACCATTTACTTAGAAATAGGCATTTGAGTATTAAGCAAAATTTGGAAAAAACAGGTGAAAAGTTGGCTTGGTATACTTGGAAAAAATTGATGTTAAGCCGCAAAAATATGAATAGGCCATTCGCTTTTAAATCATTTACCCTTAAACAATTTTTTAAGGATGAATGGGGTAATGATAGAGCATTTCCAAAATTGGCAGAAAAATCTTTCAACCAACTTTGGAAGGAGAAAATGGGATTATAGCAGACCCTGAATAATTTTTTCTAAAGAAACATTTTCAGCCTCAGCCTTAAAATTTCTTATTAATCTGTGCTTAAGCACATTGACTGCAATTGCCTTTACATCTTCAATATCAGGTGAAAATTTACCTTTAATAAGTGCATGGCACTTTGCACCTAATATTAAAAATTGACCCGCTCTGGGGCCTGCACCATATGCCAAAAAATCATTTGAAAGTGGGTGCGCCTGGCTCGTATTAGGTCTTGTTTTGCTTACCAAATTAACTGCGTATTCAAGCACATTCTCAGGTACGGGAACCTTTCTTACGAGATTTTGATAATAGACAATTTCATGGCTTGTCATGATTTTATCTAATGTAAAACTTAAATTCTGTGTCGTTGTGCGCACTATTTCTATTTCTTCCTTAAGGCTTGGGTAATCTAAATAAATATTGAACATGAACCTGTCTAATTGCGCCTCTGGCAGGGGATAGGTTCCTTCTTGTTCAATTGGGTTTTGTGTTGCGAGTACAAAAAATGGCTCTTCTAATTTATGAAATTTTCCTCCAACTGTAATGGACTTTTCTTGCATAGCTTCTAGCAATGCCGCTTGCGTTTTTGGAGGTGTTCTATTTATTTCATCGGCCAATACAATATTGGCAAATAATGGACCCCGTATAAATTTAAACTCACGTTTCTCGTCTAATATTTCAGATCCTGTAATATCACTGGGCATTAAATCTGGCGTAAATTGTATCCTACTAAACTTTAGGTCCAATACCTCAGCAATAGATTTAATCAGTAGGGTTTTGGCTAAACCAGGTAAACCAATAAGGAGAGAATGTCCATTGCAAAGAATTGAAATTAAAACGGCATCAACCACATCGTTTTGCCCAACAATTGCTTTTGCAATTTCATGTTTAAGTTTATTATATTTCTCTTGCAGCGCTTGAGCTGCTTCTTTATCATTATTAAATTGAATCATTTACCAATTATTTACTGCTTATCCACTTACTAAGTTGTATGCTGTTTCTATAAGAACCGTTGATTTGGATGTAAAACTCTTTTCTTGTTTTCTCAATCCATTTTTCTCTAGCTTGTTTTTGCTTTTTCTCAAAGGTTTGCGCTTGAAGTTTTTGATAGTCGTCTCTTAAGTTTGCCCTATGAGGTGGCACTTCACTTTTTAGATAAAACACCCTCCAAGCCTTTTTTTGTTCTGGGCCAGGCAAACTAAAAAGTTCAGGTTCCGAAATTTCACCTACCTTCATGTCTTGTGCATTGATGTTGAGTTCTTTCGATAAAATGTCAACAGGAATTCTGGTATTGCCTGTAACCATAGTACCTATAAAACCACCACTGCCTTTAGTTAAGTCATCTGTTGAATGTCTTTTTACTACAATTTCAAATGAAACCGAATCTAATTTGACTAAATTAACCAAACTATCTATTAAATTTTTTGCAAGTAAAATATCTGAAGGATAAATTTTAGGCATAATTAGAATGTGGCGAGCATTTGCTTCTTCTCCTCTTCTTTGAATCCCTTGAATAATATGATAGCCATATTTTGTTTCAATAATTTTAGAAATGCTATCTGGTTTTAACTTAAAGGCAGCACCTTCAAATTCGGGTACCATCATGCCTCTGCTAAAGAATCCTAAATCACCCCCTTTGGCTGCAGACATTCTATCATCTGAATAGATTAGTGCTAGGGTGCTAAATTTATCTCCGTCTTCAATAATTCGTCTTCTTAATTCTGCCACTTTTTCAAAGGCAATTTGCCTAGATTCCTTGCTTACCTTTGGTTCAATTACTAACTGTGCCAACTCAACTTCTGCCGAATAATAAGGAAGACTATCTTCAGGAATTTCATTGTAATAATTTTTCACATCAGTAGGTGTAACCTTTACATCCTTTAATATTTTAGCCATCATGGCTTGTGCCAATTGGTTATTTCTGATTTTCTCTCTATTAGCTGCCTTTATTTCTGATATACTTTTGCCATAAATTTCTTCCAGTTTTTTCTCGCCGCCATATTCTTGAGAGAAATATCGAATTCTCTCATCCAATTCGGCATCAATTCTCTCTTCATTAACAGGCAAACTATCAATTTGTGCTTTGAGCACTAAAAGATTTTCAATTATTTTCTGCTCTAAAATGGCATAACGCAGTGAATCTCCTCCTTTGCCTAATTCGCGCATTGCCTGTTCATAGGCAAATTCAACCTCTGAGCGCAAAATAATTTTATCTGCCACAACGGCAACTATTTCATCAACAATTTGAGATTTTAAATTTGCTGATGTTACAAACATCAACAATAATATGATAGAAATTTTTTTCATCTGAGTAGGGCAAATATCTAATATGTTTGGTTTAACTCAAGAATTAAATATGATTTGATTGATTTTATCTGAACTTTTTAATCCATTGCCACTAAATAAACTAACAGTTTCGCTGCTATCTGCAGTATTTGCTGCATATTTTAATAAGCCAGCAATGGTAGCTGCTGAAGTTGGTTCAATAAAAAAACCTTTGGCGGCTAATTCTTTCCATGTAGCTCCAATTTCCTCCTCCTCTACGGAAATAAAGGTTCCTCCTGTCTTTTTAACGGCCTCCAACATCTGCTCTCCTCTTATTGGATCTGGAATTGCAATTCCTTCTGCTAACGTTTTATTTATCTTTTCCATTGGGTTCAAACCGAAAAATTTTCTGTATAGTGGATTACAGGCCGATGTTTGAACTGCTACTAATTTAGGCATTTGGCTAATGAGCCCCGATTCATACATTTCTGAAAATCCAATATAACAACCTAGGAGTAACGTGCCATTTCCTGCTGGCAATACAACTGCTTTTGGAGCAATAAAATTTAGTTGCTCAATGAGTTCATAAGCAAAGGTTTTGGTTCCTTGAAAAAATACAGGATTGTAGCTATGACTGGCATATACTTTACCTTTTGCTGCTATTAAAGTTGCCTTTGCTGTTGCTGCCCTATCGCCCTCAATTTTTCTAATTTTTGCACCATATGCTTGCATCTGCAATATTTTGTTAGGAGCCGTATCCGCTGGTAAGAATATTTCACATGTAATTCCAGCCTGAGCAGCATAAGCGGCAATTGAAGCACCTGCATTTCCGCTGCTATCTTGCAAAATATGTTTAGCCCCCAGCATTTTTAAAAAACTTATCAGCACGGCGGCACCTCTATCCTTATAACTTCCCGTTGGAAAGAGTTGATCTTGCTTGATTTTTGCCGTAAATCCATTCAAAAACGTGATTTCTACTAATGGGGTTATTGGTTCTCCTAAACTAACTAACTCTTTTGCCTCATTAAGTGGTAGAAATTCAAGGTAACGCCAAAGGGAAAATTTTTTTTGGTGAAATTTTTCTTGGCTTATTTTCGGTTTGAACCAAAGGTCCAATAATTCCCCATCATCTCCAATCCATTGATAAGCAGAAGTTTCGTAGGTTTTATTGCCTTTTGTATCTATAAAATAGAAATTTGACATCTTAATAATTTACAAATGAAAGTCTTAAACAATTACTAAAAAGTAATATTTTAGCAAATTATTATAATTCTTAAGAAAAAATTTAGTTCAAAGGCTAATATCTTTGGACACATAAAACAGAAAAACTATTGTTATGAGCGCAATATATTCTACTAAATCAATGCAGAGACTCAAGCCATTTATGTTGCTTGTAGCTCTTTTTGCTGGGTTATGGTTTTCACCTGTCCAGACCAAAGCGACCCACGTAGTTGGGTCTGATGTATCCTACACTTGTATAAATACACGTGTATATAATGTTACATTTAAATTGTATCGTGACTGCCAAGGGGTCGAACTTTGTGGTGGTTGCCAAACAGGAACTTCACCCGTACCATGTAATCAGCCAATTAATATTAGAGGTGCCGCCCATCCTACAGGTATTCCTCATAATTTACCGGCGCAATCTTGTACCAACGTTGCATTTGGGTCTCAAAGTATTCCTGTTGTGCCTGGCGTTTCAGGTTTAGATGTAATTCAATTATGTGCAATGGCTAGAACTATTTGTGATAATTGTAATACCCGTACCCCAGGTACTTTTACCCCAGGTATTGAGGTGTATACTTTTTCTGGAACTATCGACTTAACAGGTTTACCTGCAAGTTGCTGCTGGGTAAGTGTGGGTTGGGGTCCTACTTGCTGCAGAAATAATGCAATCACTACGCTTCAAAATCCAGGTGGATTAACCTTCTATAATGAAGGATTTATTAATATTTGTGCTACACCTTGTAATAGTTCTCCTACTTTTACAAATGACCCGGTTGCGGTTACTTGTGCAGGTCAAGATTTTACTTATAATTTAGGTGCAATTGACCCTGATGGAGATTCATTGAGTTTCCGTTACGGACAAACACTTGTTAGTGCTGGTGCCGGTGCACCTTATGCTAGCCCTTATAGTCCTGCTGTGCCATTTCCTTATCTAGGTATCCCTGGTCAGTCGCCACCCTTATTGCCGCCATTAGGTATCTTTATTGATCCAATGACAGGTGACTTACGTTTTAGACCTCAGGGTTCATTTGTTGCGAACCTCGTTGTGGAAGTTTTGCAATGGAAACTTGTAAATGGAACCTATGTATTGATGGGTATTACCCGAAGAGATATTCAATTCTATGCACAAGCTTGCGCAAATAATAATCCGCCTGTAATTAGAACCTATAACGATGATGGTACCTTAACCTCACCACAGCCTAATTTTAATTATGCAGTTTGTGCTGGCCAACAATTATGCTTTATGGTTTCTGCTTGGGATAATACGGCTGGTTGGGATACCACCGATATAAATTGGAACCAAGTAGCTTCTGGGCCTGATCCAAATCCGATTTTCACTACAGGCGGTACAGTAACTCGCTTGTTTAACCCAAATACCCGCGCTGTTCTTGGGCCTAAGTTTGATAGTGTGCGCTTCTGCTGGACACCCCCGGCTTCAGTAGCAAGAAACCTACCTTATTATTTTATTGTAACGGGTAAAGATAGAGCTTGTCCAATTCCTGCTAGAACAACTAGGTCTTTCTCTATTGTAGTGCGACCAATTCCTCAAGCAATAATTAATAAGACAAATAAGAATTGTGGGTATTATGATTTTTCATTCACCCAAACTAATACAGTTCCTTTGAATCCTTCTTACACTCAATTCCAAGTTGAGAATTCTCCAGGGTCAAATACATTTACAAATTACACTGCTAGCTCTGTTACCAACCATCGTTTTACAACTGGAGGTTGGCACCGCGTAAGATTAAGACTTACTACAGCGCCCGTTTTACCTACTTTGCCAAATGGCTGTCCAAATAATAATATTCTAGATTCAGTGTTGGTGTTAACCCCTGTAGATGTTACCGCCCGTGATACTTTTAATTGCTTTGGTACACCTGTAAATGTTAAGGTAAGCGGAACCCACGGAACGCCATTTGGAAATACTTACCGTTATACTTTTTATTCTGGTGGCTTAGCAGGCACCAATGTGGTAAGGATTTTCGGACCTGATTCTAGCGCGCCTATTAGCCCACCAACCGCGGGCGCTACTTCAACTTATAAGGTAGTAATTCAAGACTTAAATGG
>JAIYCU010000024.1 GCA_027487835.1 Bacteroidota bacterium
ATTTAGTGGTAGTTCCAAAACTAGGTGCTGTCCAATTTGCATTAAAACCATAAGAACAGGTATTTGGGGCTGCAGTAGCTGTAGGCACAATCATAGCCCTAGAACTCACCCAATTTGAATTGGTACTACTCAATGCAAAATTGTTCAAGGTTCCATGGTTAGCATTTATACCGAAATCGATGAGGTAGGTGGTATTGGTATTGTTGGCACTTGGATTGCCTTGATCGAAACGATAATATGCAATGAGTTTATAGTGCAATCTATCAATGGTGTCCAACATGAATGAAGAAATATTACTTTGATTTCTCAAGGTGCTCCAAATTCTTATTTCATCCAGTTTACCTGCAAAGTAAGTATTACTATTAGGATCATAGCCTAAGGATAATTCTCCTGCTCCTGTTATATTCAAATTAGAGATGGCATTTAAAGAACCTGTTAGGGTAGTTAAACTTGTTTGTAGTACGCCATCAATATACATTTCAACAGTAGAAGGTGTAGAAGTTTGGTTCACGGCAATTGCCACATGGTGAAAGTAACCATCATTGATGGTGGTATGGGTACGAACTTCATAAACAATTGTTCCTGCATTTCTTACACTAAATGTTAACCCCCCTGCATTGGTACCAATTGATAATGCATTATTGAGAGTTCCTTTTCTGATAAATGTCACATTAGTAGAAGAACTTTGTGAGGTACTTACCCACGCTTCAATGGTATAGCTATTTGTGCCAGTTGAGAAATCTAGTGAGGTACTGTGAGGTGTGCTCACATAATCATTAATGCCATCAAAATTTAATCCTACGAAAGGTGTTTCTGTAATTGTTAAGGCAAGGGTTTTGGATTCTACGCAGGCTCCAGATGATAAGGTATAAGTAATCGTAACATTGCCAGTTTTTTTAGCAAGTACAACCCCAGTTGAGGCCTTTACCTCTGCCATGACAGTATCACTACTACTCCAAGTTCCCCCTGTTATGGCATGATTTAAATTTAAAGATTCACCCAAGCTAATGGTGGTTTTTGCAGCTACAATGTTTGAGGTTAGGACGTTGGCAGAAGTTGTAAAGTTTATAATGTTTGAATTTGGTTCAGTACCATCCGCTAAAAAATTAACCGATCTTACACGATAAAAGTATTTGGTTGATGGATTTAAGTTTGGTAGTTCAGTTGATGTAGAAAATGCTCTAAATAAAGTGGTATAACTGCTAAAATCAGCCTCGCTTGAATAATCAATATAATAGTTTGTTGGAATTGATCCATATACAGGTGCACCCCAATTTGCAGTTGCACTATTGGCACAAATATTTGTAGCTGCGTTGGCAGTAGGTACCATCATGGCTTTGGAACTCACCCAATTTGAACTAGTGCCACTTAAGGCAAAATTATTTAAGGTGCCATGAAATCCATTATTACTGTAGTCAATTAAGGTATTAACATTTGTATTTGTGCTTCCATTAGCACCTTGGTCAAAACGATAGTAGCAAATAAGGTTGGTATGTGTTGGGTCAATTATATTTTTACAGCTATTTGCAATTTCAGATTCACTTCTTGCTACATTCCAAAATCTTACCTCATCTAACCTGCCAAGAAAAAAGGCAGTATTTGTGCTATGATAACCAATATGTATACTATCTGTGGTATTAAAATTTATATTGGTGATATTTGAAAGGTTCCCTATAAAATTGGTCAAATTTGTTTGTTTCACTCCATCAATATAAAGTTCAACAGATGCACTAGCTGTTTGGTTAATTGCACAAGCTACATGATGCCATCTGCCATCATTAATTAATTGGTTTGCATCTAATCTATAAGTTACATTTCCACTGTTTCTAACAGAAAAATTTAGTTTGCCAGAGGCAATTCCTAAGCTATAAGCAGTAGTATTGTTTCCTTTTCTAAGAATAGAATTATTTATAGCGGAAGTCATTGTAGTATTAATCCATGCTTCAATGGTATATCCATTGGTATTAAGAGAAACATTCATGGCACTATTATGTGGTATACTAACAAAGTCGTTATTTCCATCAAAATGCAATCCTATGAAGGGTGTTTCATTAATAGTTAAAAGGACAGTTTTTGCTTCATTGCAGGCCCCAGAAGGAATTGTATAAGAAATTGTTACTTCTCCACTTTTTTTGGCTAAAACCATCCCAAGTGAGCTAACCTCAGCCACATTTGTGTTACTACTACTCCATGTACCTCCAGAAGTGGCATGTGTTAAACTTAAGGATTCACCTAAGCTAAGGGTGGTTTTCGAGGCCGTAATATCTGTCGCCAACAAAATGGAAGTTGTATTTACAGAAACGATATTTGAATTTGGTTCTGAATTATCTGCTGTCGAATTAATGGCTCTAACACGATAGAAATAATTAGTTGCAGGAGTTAAGCCGGTAACTGAATAGGTAAATACATTTCCAACATCAAGTCCATCATAGCCAGTAACACGTGTAGCAAAGGTAGATGAACTTGAGACGTCTAATAAGTAATGGGTTGTGTTGCCAATATTGGGTGCAGTCCAATTAGCTGTAAAGGAGTTCGTGCATACATTCGTAGCATTTGTAGCTGCAGGCACAATCATTGCCCTTGAATTTACCCAGTTTGAATTGGTGCCTGTCAAGGCGAAGTTGGTAACAGTACCATGGTTAAGCTCATTGCTATAATCCATAAGTAGGGGATAATTTGAATTTGCGCCCCCTGCATTGCCATGGTCAAAGCGATAATAGGCAACTAATCCCTCTGAAGCAGGATCTATGGTTTGTTTAAAGTTTGCTAAAATTTCAGAGGCACTAAGGATTTTATGCCAAAATCTAACCTCGTCAATTTGGCCATTGAAAAAGGCATTGGTTGATAAATTCCTTCCAATTTCTAAATTTCCAGAACCACTTCCTACAGTGGTTATTAAGGTAGTGCTAGAGCCTACCGCAAAGCTGTGATTAACTGGCAATCCATCAATGTAAAAAGCAATGCTTCCAGTTGTTTGATTAACGCTTACTGCAACATGATGCCATCTGCCATCATTGACTGTTCCATCGGCTTCTGCCCTAACTAAATTTGAACCTCCGTTTCTGAGTGTAAAATTTAACTTGTTGCCAAATAGTGCTAGTGAAATACCTTGAGGGGCATCTCCTTTTCTGATTATCGAAGTATTAAAGGTGGGTGATGCTGTCGTGCTAATCCATGCCTCAAGGGTATAGGTTCCTGATACCCTAGACACATCCAACTCTTGAGTAAGTGGAATACTTATATAGTCATTTGAACCGTCCAATGCTAAGGCATGATTTACATTGCTAGCTGTTATTGTAAAATTTTCACTGGCACAGCCGCTCGCCGTGCTATAAATTGCAGTAACTGTTCCCGCTTTATTCCCAACTAAAACCCCATTGCTACTGTCAATATAAGCATTGCTTGGAGAGCTTATCTCCCATAATCCTCCGCTGGTAGAATTGCTTAAGGTAGTGCTTTCACCTGTAACTAATCCAAGTTTACTTGCAACTATAGGGGTTCCAAGGGTACTAGAAAGGGTAGTAATTATTCCGGAGTTTGCATAAGATCCTTCTAATGTTTGGCTGCCCGAAATAATAAATGGTTTTACTCTATAATAATAATTGGTGGATGAAGAAAGGCCTGTGATTGTTAAACTATTTAAAGATTTTGAAAGGGTGATATTTGAGTAATTAGGTAAAGTGCTACTGAAATCACTTTGGGTTGAAACATCAAGTTTGTATCCACTAATTAATTGACTGTGCACGCCTTGCCAATTTGCAGTAAAGCTGGTATTACAAATGCGGGTGCTTGTATTATTTTGCGTACCTAATAAAGCAAAGCTTTGGATGAAGTTTCTTTCTGAATTTGAGCTCAAGTCAAATGCTTGCAAAGTTCCATTTGCCCCAAGCGAACCAAGATCACTCACACTTAAAATGCTTGTATTTGAACCGTTTGAAATTCCTTCATTGAAGCGAAAATTATGAATAAGTCCGCTTGGTGCGCTGCTATAAGTGGTTCGATAGAAACTATTGATAGCGCTCGCAGTTCTTTCTATGTTCCAAATTCTTAATTCATCAATTCCTCCATCCCAAGTGTTTGTACTTCTGGGGCTATATCCAATATTGTGCGTGGTATGGTTATTAAATCCTATTAAAATGATTGAACTTTCAGTTACTTCCTTGTCAAGCTTGCCATTAATGAATATTTTTATATTATCGTTAGATATACTGCCTGTTCTATTTACAGCAACCGCCACATGATACCAATGGCCTTTAATGATACTCTGAGTGCTTAAAACTTCAAATGGACTGCTTGAGTTGCCAATTAAGAATTGGATTTTGTCTGTTTTGGTGCCTAAAGAAATCAAATTTGAACCATTACTTCTATAATAAATAGCAGGTTCATTTGAGCTATTGGCAGAGGCATCAATGTAAAACCACGACTCAATTACAAAATTTGTATTGGTTAAAATGTCGTCTCCAGTTGAGTTGGAAAAAGATACCAAATTTGGACTACCTGTACTTACGGGTTTAAATCGCAAACAATTTAAGGGTGAACTTGATATTGTTTGCCCAAAGTTGTAAAGCGGGATAAGCAACAAAAGATAAAGTAGAAATCTCTTGTTAAAAAATAAATGTTTCATTGTATATCGTTTATGCTGCAAAAGTGCTAACCCTTTTATTGGATGTTTATAGAATAAAATTCAAATTGTATTAGAATAAATTCATTGATAATGCTGAGATATTCTAGCTTTAATAGTGTTTATTTAGGGTACGCTCAAATAAAAAAAGTCATTAGAATTTCTTCTAATGACTTTAACTAAAAATTATAGGTTGTTTACTCTTTGATAATTCTATAATTAATTTTCTGCTCTTCTCGCTCGATTGTAATTAAGTAAATGCCTTTTGGAATTTCACTCAAAGTTAATTTTGACTTCGATTTGATGGCATCATCTTTATACACAACCCTACCCATTATGTCAGAAACTGTTATTGATTTGAATCCATTTTCAAACAATTTTTCATCTAGTATTATTTCATTTTTAAAGGGATTTGGATAAGGTGTTATCCATTTGTTTTCAAGGTGTTGCTCTGTTAAAAAACTTGCCGGAGATTCTGTGATATAAAGAAAAGGTTTCAAGGTATCGTTACTTACTATTAAGTTAACTTTATACCTTAAGCTATTTGAGATTTCAACAGATTCTCCCTTGTAATTTAACCATAATCTTTTGTTATTAGATAATGTTGATTTGCTAAAATCTAGAATAAACGCTCCATTTGTGGTGCTTGTAAGGTATAAGGGTAAACTAATGTTTTCTATGTTTCTTACATCTATGCTAAGTGCATTTAACTGGTTACTCTTTGAGAATAAATTTACCTCTGGATTATTTAATTTTCTTGCATCTTCTGAATCAAAATCGCCATTTAAATTTTGGTTGTGAACCAAAGAAAATTCATCCCAAATAACAGAATCTTCAGTTAGCAATTGAATATGTAATTTTTCTGCGCTTGTTTTATGTAAGGATTTTAAATTGCCTGAAAAAGTTTTCATATCTGTTGGAAAGAGAATACTAGCAGCCCCCACATTATTTTGTTCAATAAAAAATGCCGATCCAACAGGGATAATGTTTGCATCATTTCTATTGGCTGCATAAAATCCACCCCTGGTGCCTCGCCATGGGTCATAAAAGTAAACGTTGCTTTTGCAATTATTAAACGTTGCTTTCGATAAATCAATGGGTGCTGCAAAGGGATTGCCAATGAGGTTGAATTGTGATTGGGTTCCATTTTGAAGATTGATTGTTTTTGGCCAACCATCATTGATTGTACCTGTTAGCCTAATAATTGTATCTCTTGGTGTCTCATTTGAGCCGCTCAATGTGCCCAATTGATTCCTTGTGCCTCTAATTAATATGCGATAACCCTTGCCTACCTCAAAAGCTTGTGAGTTAAGATTACTTACTGCTTGCCATCCTGGATCAATGCTTTGTGAAATATTACCAATTGAAGGATTGTAGGAAAATAAACTGGAGTTATTACTAGCGCTTGGGTCAAAACCATTACTTAAACCACCATTGCCTGTTATAAATATAGAATTTTTAACTTGTTGGAACGAAATATTACTAGTAAATGGTTGCGAGATAAACCTAAAGGCTCTTCTACCCGGCACATATATCTCTAAGCTTACAGGGCCGTTTATTTCCCCTGCATGGCTTCCGTAAATACCAATGTTAGCACTCTTTGTTGCGCTTGCTTTCAAGATTAGTCCAGCACTACTAAGATTAAAGAAACCACCAGTTATTGTTAACCTATCCCATATCAAAAGTTCATTTTCTAGATTTATGGATTTGTTAAAATTATTTATTAGTAAGTTCTTTAATGAGCGATTATTTTCGTCTGCGCTTTGAAGGAATCTTATAGAATAATTTCCTTTACTAGAAAGCAATTGTAAGGAGGCTTCTTTGTGTCCTTTTAACGAACCTTTGCCACTTATTCCATTTATTATGCTAAGTGTATCTGAAGACGCATTGGGTAAACTCAAGGTTGAAGCCGAATCAATAATTAAACTATCTATTATTACTTTGCCTGTTAGTATTGGCGCATTACTAGTAACTGGAATTCTAATGGTGCTGCCATTTTGGGGTACACTTAGATCTAACCAGTTTTGAGGATTACTCCATGCACTGTTATGTGCGCCTGTCCATATTTCATTGCAATTGCTGGTATTTAAAACCATCCAAGTAGTTTGTGCAACTTCGTTTAATGCATTGTTTTTGGGTCTAAGCCTCCAGTAGTATCGAGTGTTTCTATTGAGATTTAATAACTCAATGTTGCCTGCTAAGCTTCGGTTTGAACCAAAGTATGGTGAAATTGCCGTTTCCATTGAATTACTATCTGTCACAAGTTCTAATACACAGGACTCAGCATGCGCAAATAAAGGTGCCTCATAACTTATGACAGCTCTGGTGCCGCAACTTTCTTGTACACTTAAATTCCTTGGTTCAAGCATTGCCATGCTAAGTACAAAATTGTTTTCTGTCCCATTCAATGCAAAATTGGCATTGAAATTGGCGTGATTTTGGTTCAAACTAAAATCTCTTAAAGTTCTGTTATTGCTGTTGTTGCTATAAGGTGCTCCATCGTCAAATCTATAATAAGCTGCCAAATCATTATCAGAACAATTTGCCGTATCAAACATTAATTGTCTAATTTGACCTTGAGATTTCGCACTTTTCCATATTTTAATTTCGTCTAAACGACCTACATAAAAGAAGGTTCCAAGGCGTTCTACACCAATCTTTAAATCCATTAAATTATCAATTCCGTTGGAAAGATTGGAATTAGATACTGTTTGAACTGCTCTGCCATCTAGGTATAAAGTGGCTTTATTGTTGGTTGGCATATCAATAACGAGCGCAGCGTGATGCCATTTTCCATCATTAATACTCGCGCTTGAGGTTAACTGAATGAAAACGTTATTGGTTGTTCTGATTTCTGCGCATAGTTTATTGTTAAATTTGGCAATCTGAAACATTCCACCAGTATTCCCTTTTGATATCATTCCATAGAATCCTGTTTTATCATCTATAGTTTGAAACCAAAACTCTATGCTTATGGAACCGCCTGCGGCATTGAGACTGCTATGGTGTTTTGCCTCTAATGTTGTATTTGTTGTGCCAAGAAAGTTAAAAGCACTGCCTGGTATTGAATTGACGTAAATTGTTTTTTGTAAATTTATTGTGCACGAATCTAAAACATAGGTAAAGCTAAATGTTTGGTAACCTGTGTCTGTGGCGGAGTATAGTCCCGTGCTTGAGTTGATACTGCCAATTAATGGATTAGATATTTGCCATACTCCAGCGTAGTTGTTTGCATTAAATGCATAATTTTTACCTTTATATAATTGGCTACTTACAGTAATTTCTGCTGGACCATTTAAGGTTGAAAAACTAAATACACCGCTTGGTGCACTCACTTGATTTGTATTGCTATTGGTGGCTCTAATCCTTACATAATAAATGCGATTACTTAGAAGATTTTCGAGTTGAACCAAACTGGTAATTGAAACGGATAATGGAAATTGCATGCTTTGGTAAGTGCTAAAATCATTTCTTTCAGATAGCTCAATTTGATAGCTATTCATCAAATCAATTCTATTTGGGTTTAGGTTCAAACCAGCATTATTAAAACAAACATTATTGAGACCAGAAATACTAACACCAGGTAATGCATAGCTTAAGGTATAATTAGTTATGCTATCCTGCAACCTGAAGTTGTTTAAGGTCCCATTTCCTAATGCTCCTACAGCGTTAATAAGTGAATTTTCTAGTAAGTTGTTTTGCAAGGCATAACCTTGGTTAAAACTGTAATGGGCAATTAAGTTTGCATTTGCTATAGTGTCAATAAATCTGCTTTCATTTAATTCTAGGTTAGTGAGCAACTTGTTCCAAATTTTGAGTTCATCCATTTCGCCACTGAAAAATTCTGATACTTCTGAACTAAAGCTTGCGCCTAAAATAAAATTGCTTCCTAGTGTATTAAAGGTAACTGTGATGCTTGTATCCAAAACAAAATTGACATAAAGCTTAATATTTGAAGGACTTCCACCGGAATATGTTACTGCAATGTGATTCCATTGGTTTTGCAATAGGCTTGTATTGCTGAGAATGGAATAGGAGTTTCCCAATACGCGAAGGCGAAAGTTTGACATTCCAATAGTTAGATACTCTTTATTTAGGTTGTTTGTGCCATAAGTTAGGAAGCTGCCTGTTCCAAAGCCAGTTTGTGGTTTAATATACATAGAGACACTCCGTTGTGTATTTCCAGTAGGAAGTGTACTTAAGGTGCCAGATATGCTTGTTCTGCTTGCCCCACTGAATGATAAGGCATTGCCTTGTGGCTGTTGAATATTGAACCTTTTTAAAACACTATTAAGACATGTGCCATTATTAATCGTGTAGCTAATGCTAACTTGCCCAGGTGATATGGTAGTTAAGAGTCCGGTTGCACTAACGGTTGCAATGCCTAAATTATTTGAGCTCCAAATACCGCCTGCACTATCATGGGATAATTGAATGCTGCTACCAATGGTAAGATTAGTATTCCCTATAATGGGTCTTGTTATTGCATTTTTAATTTCAATTGTATCACTAAATAAGCTTTCACCTGTGTTGTCATTAGAAAGGTATCTAAGCCTTAAAAAGAGAGCGGGATTTGCTTCTGTATAATTTAAGATGGCAGGCGAGCTATTGCTTGGTAATACTTGTGAATAGGTACTAATTAGGCTTGAGAAGTTTCTATAAATTGAAACATCTGGCTGAAGTGTAAGTCCAGCGCCGTGTTTCATAAAGTTCCAGTTTAAACTAAATTGCCCATTGCATACTGTTGTGCTTGTCAAGTTTTTTATTTGAACCATTGCCACACTTGTGCGCCAAGGAGAAGTACTAGTTAAATTATAATTTGTTAAAGTGCCATGATTATTATTACTGGTATAATCAATTAATTGGTTGGAGAGAGAATCCCCGTTGTTGCCAGCACCATCATCAAATCTGTAATAAGCTACAAGATTTGCTGCATTAGAGGCTACCGTATCGTTTAATGTATTTTGAATTTCAGAAAGGGTTCTGGCAGATGACCAAATTCTCACCTCGTCTATTAAACCATTAAAGAAAATACCAGTTTCTCTTTCAACACCAATTTTTAAGGGAGAGGTATTAATGTGTGATTGAGTACTTCCTGCACCACCAGAAACACTTGTTTCTAGTTTACCATCAAGATATAGTTGTGCAATATTGCTTGTTTTATTTATAACCATTGCAACATGGTGCCATCTTCCATCATTAACTAGGGTGGTTCCAACCAAATTAGTGAGTCCCGAATTTCTTAATTCACCAAAAAGTTTATTCTGGTGAATTGCTAGTTGGTAATAGTTACCTGTTATACCTCCTTTAGAAACTAATCCTTGAAAATTGGTACGGGTATCCGTAGTTCTGAACCAACATTCCACAGTGAAGTTTTGATTTGCATCAAAGTTAATATGGCTTTTGTTGGGCGCACTTACATAATTTAAGTTTGCATGATTAAAAGATAAGGCCCTCCCCGGAGTATGAGTGATGATGAGCCTTTGAGAAACTGTATTTATGCAAGCTCCAAAAGTAACCGATTCTTGTATCCAAACAGCCCCAGCTTGATTTGCCTGCAAGTTACCTGTAGAACTTTCATAAGAAACCAAGTTACTAGGGGAAAAGCTTGGGCTATAGGTATTCGGAAGAAAATACGTTTGTCCAACATATAAGGTTTTTGGTAGGGTTCCACTTGTAGCAGGATTTGGGCTAGTACTAAAAGTAAATGTATTGCAATAAATGGAAGAATCTGCTCGGTCGGTTTGGTAAGAGAGTGCCCTTACATAATAGGTAGTTTGTGGGTTTAGATTGCCAATTTCTATTAAAGTATCAATGGGGTTAATTAAGATTGTACTAGAGGGGCTAAAATTTATATTGTTGGCATATTCCAACTTGAGCGCTTGGTTTTTATCGGCGGTTTCAGTGGAAACCAGTATACTGGCATTTTTTGCACAGATCTTTCTTGCTAAAAGTATAGTGGTTTTAATGCCTGCATAACTTTTGGTAAAATTGCTAATGTTACCACTTAACGCGGCATTAAAAATTCTTGCCTTTCCCGACCTAGATCCAGAAAAAGAAATCGTGTCATTTAAAGTCGAATTATTAGCATTAGCATTTCCATCTTCAAACCTAAATAAACCACTTAAGCCAACTGTATTTGAAGGAATAAGCGTGTTCAAATTGTTTTGCAATTGGGCTTGACTTCTCTCAATATCCCAAATCCTAATCTCGTCTATTGAACCTTTAAAGAATATCGATTTTGTGCGCTCTGTGCCTATTACAAGTTTAACGTTATTGCTTAGGGAAGAGGATAAGATAGTAGTTGATGCTGTTTGCTTCAATTCACCATCTACATATAGTTTTATGTAATTTGGCGTACTTCTATTAAAGCTGCAAGCCAAGTGATGCCATTTGCCGTCATTTAAATCTTGGTTTACCTCGGTTAAGAAATACATGGAACTTGTTGCTATTTCTACCGCAAAACGATTGTTTTTTATGGCTAATTGATAAAATGGCTCCGCGCCTCCTTTTGCAACAAGACCATGAAAACTTGGATGGTTTCCATTTAGTTTGACCCAAAGTTCAATGGTAGATATGGTTGAAGAAGTAAGGTTAAAAGAGCTATCTGAATTTACCTGAATATAATCATTAATGCCATCAAAATTAAAAGCATTGCCCATTGATTGACAATAATTTTTTGAAGGTGAAATAAGACAAAGTAGTATAATGAGGTAATTATACTTTTTAGCTTTAAGAAGCCAATTGTTGATTTCTTTAAAAATTGTTAATTTTAAATGTTTCATTTTAATCTGTGATTATTACTTTAGTTTTAAATTTCAAGGGTAGGTGGTGTTTGATTTGATTTAGTTTTAGATCAGCTTTATTAAGTTTACTCGGTTTTCTTGATACCTTAATTTGCTCACCTACGTTTGATTTAACATAACTGAGATGAGTATATAAAAGACAAAAGAATAGGAGCACTGAAACTGATTTTTTATTGAGAACCATAAATGTTTATTTATAATTCAAAGGTCTAGTTCGACTAAAAGTCTTTTATTAGAAGGATTTCATTTTTTTATAGAATTAATTCTATAGATAGTTAATTCTTAACCCCTCATTTTTGTAGTATAAATGCGCAAGATTTAGGATGCCTATGTACCAACTTAATAGATATTTAATGTTTCACTACTACCGAATAATTTCTACCTGTTTCCTCTTGGGGCTTGTAATTTCGGCAAATGCCCAACTAAAATATGATGCTGAATTGATTCCCAAACCAAGCATTCATAAAACCGCAAAGGTGTTGTATCTCAGGATGCTTGATAATGGTATACTAACCATGGTAAACTCAGGAAAGCAATTTGCCTTTGATGGAAATAAGTTCTTTCAATTGGATGGAAATGAAACGCACTCTGGAATTGAATTAGCTAATTTTGGTGCACTTTGTAAAACTACTAATGGTAGTTTTTTAACAACAACGTTAAATTCAGTATATGAATTAGATTCTAATTTGTATTTTAAAAAGGTTGATAAACTAAGTCAAACGAGTGATCCACATTTTAAGATGTCTCGGGAAGAGTTTTGTAATTTTACAGTTTATCATTATACAAATTATTGGAATTTATCTCTAGAGTTTGCTAAGTTAAATAGGACTTCAGGCTATTTTATGAAAGGAGATTCCATGTATTTTTATAAAAATGGTTATGAAACCTTTCTTACTCGTGTGAAAATGTTGCCCCAAGCCGAGATAAGTAATGGGGTAAAAATGTATCTGTTTACCAATGAAAAAATTTACCATTTTAATAATGGAAGGCTTGTAAAGGAGTATAGAGAAATAAACTTGGATGGTAAAAAAATAAGGCCATCCGACATATATCGTGTTTTTTATTGCAATAGTAAATTCTACCTATTGGGTACTTTTGGTTTAGCAAAATTACACATAACAAATTCAGGTTTGTTTGCAAGCAAGTTGGTAAACTCAGAAACAATAAGAAGTACAGCAGTGTATGATATGTCAATAACCAAAGATGAAAAAATTATTTACTTTACATCAGATAGTGGATTATATAGATATACACGGCAGTGGGCAGAATTTTTTACATCAAATAATCCAGAAGTGCGCTCTTCAAATTCCTTGCTAAAAGAAGGTGATTTTATTTATGCAAATAGAGGCGGTAAATATGCTTTAGATGGTAAATTCTATGAGGCACCTGAAAGTAAATTAGAGTATTATGGGTGTGGGTATGCCTACGATAAATTTGGGAATATTTATTATAGTTTAGGGGATAGTGTCCTCGTTAGAGATCGAAAAGGTAAATTGCTAAGTTGGGCTGAAAGAAAGAAAGGTTTTTGCAGTTATGTACCTAGCCCTGGAAAAGTTCATTTAATTTATAATGATAGTATTTATGAGCAAACGGCTAATGGGTTTAAGCCATCTAGATATTTATTACCTACATATCTTGGTCATGCATTTAATTATGGTGGCGTATTTTATAAAGATAAGTTCTATGTAGCGAGTATTCATGGCTTATTGATTTTTGATAAGGAATCAGGGAAAAGATTATATCATTTAGAAAAAATTAAAGACCCTGTTTATAAAGTTCAAATTGCGCCTAATTTAGAGGGTGTGTTTATTTTTACTTACGGACTTGGCATTTGGTTTTATGATGGCACAAATTATCATCGATTGCCTAATGACAAAGAAAATCATATGAGCGTGGCACATAGCTTAAGATTGGACAGAGAGGGGCGTGCTTGGATTCCTACCAATTCGGCTATGATTGTGTGTAATTATGAAGATATTCGTAATTTTTTGTTGAAGAAAACCACAGGACCCGAATATACCATTATAAAAGATATTGCCGGTATCAAAGAACCTGAGTTTAATGGTAGGTCTGATAGTTCGAGTATTTATGTACCAACAGATACTAGCTTTTGGTATTGTACAGTATTTGGTGTACTCAAGCTTTACCCAGAAAGGTTTTCTACACAGCAATTATTGGGTCACCCCACCATTGCTCGATCTATTGTAGATGGTAAATTTTACTCAGGTTTTTATCTTCCAACAGGGCATCATCAGCAATATAGAATGGAATTATTAATTCCTGTCGCAAGTAAATCGTTTATTCCTCGGATAGAGTTTAGTTTAAATGGCGAGGAGTGGATTGAGGCTGAGAACGGACAAATTCAATTTGCTAGAAGCAAGGCAGGTGCACAAAAATTAATTTTACGTTATAAATATTACAGTACAGATAATTTTTATACTTATCGCACATATGCCTTTAACATTGAGCCTTTTTGGTATGAAATGTTATGGGCAAAAGTTATTGGTGTTTTTGCATTGTTTTTTGTTTTCGGTTTGATCCTAAAGTTTCGAGAATATAGACTCGTTAGAAGACAAGTTGAGTTAAAGCGAATGGTTCGAGAAAAAACCAAAGCATTATCAGAGTCCCTAGAGAATTTAAGTAATTCTCAACTTCAATTGCAAGAATCTGACGCCTTTAAAGAACGTCTAATTAGGGTGTTGGCTCATGATATTCGCTCCCCTTTAATGTCTGCATTTTATGTGTCTGAATACATGCAAAAACAATTAGAGAAAAGCGATGCCGACCCTGAACTTTTAGAAATGTCTAGAGAGGTAAAACAAGTGGTGAAATCCTTGCATGACTATTCAAATGATTTTATATCATGGTATAATTTAATGAGAGGAAATTCACAGATAACCTACAAAAAATTGTATTTAAAGGAAACCTTATCATTGGTTCTCAAATTTTATGATTCAGCTTTTAAGTCCAACAACAACATAGTTCGGTTGATTGGATTAGAAGATGAAAAGGAAATTCTTTGTGACCATAATATACTGCAGATAATTTTTAGGAATTTGGTGGATAATGCTAATAAATATTCAAGTAATAATGAAATTATAATTAGTATTAAGGAGCATGAAGATTCTATTGAAGTTTGTTTTAGAAATATTGCTGAAGAATTGTCTGATAAGCGTAAAATGGAAATGTTAGAAAGTTTGAATCAAGAACCGGGATTATTAGTTCCGATTGAAGGTCAAAAGTTAGGACTAACCATGTTGAATTACTTTTGTAAAAAGCTGGATTTAGATTTACAACTTAATTTTGCAGCGAGGCATCAAGTTATTTTTTGTGTAAATTTAAAAAAGAGCAGATAAAAAGTGCTGATAAACAGTAGTATACAATTATTCTATAGAGCAATAGAATTTATTCTATAGCATCATTTTTAATTATATTTAATATTTCGAAAAATATCAAATTGAAATTAGTCAATAATACAAGTAAGTTCATTTTAATGCTGTTGATTATATTCTCAACTGCATTTGCTTTTTATTGTCTTTTATCGCCCAATTGTTTCAATCAGCTGCATCAGATTTATGCTCCAATCGCTTTTGTGTTTTTATTTGGGCTAATATTTTACCTATTGATTTTATTAAGGGAAAGTGAAGCTAAACGTAAAGAACTTGGCAATGAAAACTTTCGTCTGTCCAATGATATAAAGATTGTTGAAGATTGTTTTGAAAAGAACGAAATTAAGTTAGATAGAATTGAAAAATATGCTATTCGCTTAGAGCGTGTATTAAACCATGATGTTCGTTCGCAACTTAATGCCACCAGCTTTTTAATGGAAGAGCTATTACTGAAATTTGGTAGCCAAACAATTGAGAATTCAATTCCTACTCATGAGTTGTTGTCAAATGTCTCCATGGAAATTCATCTTTTGAAGGAAAATGTAGGCTTTTTTACAATTTTTCATCATTTATATTTCCAAGTTAAGCCCAGCGCATCCTCAGCAGTGAATATAAAAATGTTGATTGAAAAGATACTCAAAGAGCGAGAAAGATTATTACAAATTCGAAGCATTAGTGTTGATTTGAATCTAATTAAATTAACCTTAATTAGTTTGAACCATAAGAACTTAGAATCTATTTTTAAAATATTGTTAGACCATTTTATTTTTTCTATTGTTCAAAATACTCTTTATGTTTTTTCCCAAGAGGATGAAGATAAAGTGGTTGTTTTTATTGGAACTATGACCCAAGTTGAGCATATCAACATGCCTTCTCTAGAAAGGCGATTGATAAACAATCATTTTATAGATTTACCAAAAGAAGGTTTTGTAGCAGGTATTGACTTTGCTGGATATGTTGCCGAAATGGAGCGTTGTATCACAATTGTACAAATATCAAATGAATTGAATAAGAGTTTTGAAATTACTATTAAAAAATATAGCCCAATAAATATATGAAAAGAGCATTGTTGGTAGATGACCATGTGATTGCCCGAATGGGATTAAAAGTATTGCTAAAAGACATGTTTCCGGGTGCCGAAATTGAAGAAGCCCAGAACGGTGAAGAAGCAGAGGAAAGGATTAAAAAGTCAGACTTCGACTTATGCCTCTTAGATTTGAATATGCCAAAAACAGATAGCATCTCGCTATTAAAGAAAATGTTAATGATTAGTCCAAACCTAAAAGTACTTGTTATTAGCATGAATAGTGAAGAAGTTTTTGCTGTAAATGTTCTTAAAAGTGGGGCACTTGGATATATATCTAAAGAAAATAGTTTTGATATTATAAGAGATGCAATCAAAAGAGTTCTAGAGAACAAAAAATACATGAGCGATAAAGTGCTTAATATGTTATTAGACAACGAGGGTAAAGTGCAAAATTTTTCTAATCCATTTAGTAAATTAAGTGATAGAGAGTTAATGGTTGCTAAACTTGTTATTGAAGGATATAGCACCAAACAAATTGCAGATAAAGCCTCTTTACAACTTAGTACAATTTCTACCTACAAGGGTAAAATATTTAGCAAACTTCAAATTACAAATGCGATAGAATTATTCGAATTAAGTAGACTGCATAAACTTTCAGGAATAAAAACATTTGTAGAAGGCGAAGAAGAAGTTCAGGATATAGAGTAGTTTTTTTCCTATTTATAAAACGTTTTAAGGTTCCTCATAAATATTTCATTTTTAGTAATGACAAAATTTAAAGAAAATTTGAAATTGTTCTAAATAATTGAAAATCAGTGCTTGGTAGTTTTGTTTCACAATTACTGTGAAATGAAAATTATTCTAAAAACCCTACCTAAGTTAACCTCTTTACAAAATATAATTTCTGAGGTTCTTTTCTTTTTTAAGTTCACTTATCTTGTTTCTGTCCTTGTCTTAGGAATTATAACAATCATAGAACTTAAAAACATTTATGCAATTGATATCTTCCCAGGAATAGATACACCTTTTGATAATGTTTATTTTGAATTAAAAGGTAAATAAAGCATAATCTTTCTTATTGCTTATTTCTGTGTTGGTCCATGAAAGATTATATTAATAGCCAATGGAGTTTTGCTGAGTTAAGCGGAATCCACGTAATTTCAATGAAAATAATTGTTTTGCCCCTAGCTGAATTACGGATAATGGTAAAACTCAAAGAAGAAATTCACTTTTACAATCCTGATGAATTTTTCTATCTTTTCTTTGTAGGTAATAAAGCTTTGTTTAAGGTGGATAACCAAGTTTTTAAATGTGCATTTGTTGATATAACATTTAAACACTTTTGTGAGTCGCTTATGCCACATTTTATGACAGCCTATGGCTTACCTAACCACTATTTTGCTCATCAATTTTATCAGCACATAAAATTGTAAAGATTATAAATCACATTTGAGTATCGAATATATTCTATGTTAGGGCGAATAGTTTTTTTGAAAAAATAAATTAGTTCTTGTACGTTTTTTTTAGGAAAATCTTGCCTTTGTGTCCATGAAGGATTTATCAGTTTTAATTTTAGATGACGATGTTATTGATCGAATGAGTTTGGAAAGGTTCTGTAAGAAGAATAATATTTTATTTTATTCTGCTAGCAATGGTTCCGATGCGCTTAATCTGCTTCATGATCACGACATCCAACTTGTTTTTTCAGACATTGATATGCCAGAAATGGATGGGTTTAAATTTGTCCAAAAATGCAAGGAATTTTCAACTGTCTATCACCATGCAATTCCAATAATTGCAGTAACAGGCAATGAACAAAAAGAGTTAAAGAATAATTTTAAGGAATTTGGGTTTGATTATTATATCTCAAAGCCTCCTTTGCCCGATCAATTGAATTATGTTCTAAGTCATTTCGTAAAAAGGTAAACGTCTAATTAAACCAATTTTTGAAAGGTTTTAATCCACCTATCTGGTATTTCATTATTTTGAGCAGTAAGGTAATCTTTATATGAGCAGGGAACTATAAACTTTCCTTCATGTTTACTTCTCTCATGCGGATATGGAATTTCCATCCACCAGCGGTCGTTTAATGTACTTTTATAAAAGGTAAGTTCTTCATTTAGGTTGCTTACTATCATCCTGTATATTAAGTAATCTTTATTTTCTGCAATTGGGTAATCTGGTCTTCTTGCCGTTAATCCATCAATAAAGTACCATATCATTTGGGCAAGCAACAAGGCACTTGCCCCATTTTTATCCTCCTTTGGGTTTAAGTCAAAAAAGCCCGCACAACGTAAATCATTACCCATGCCTGCATATCGAGTAAGCTGGCAAGCTTCTTCTCCTGTTAGCCCATTTGGGGAAGGTTTTATCTGACCCATTGCATCTGAACCTCTAATGGCCTGCAACGAAAAGGCCAACATCTGTGCATCTCTTAAATAAGGTTCAATTTCTTGAATGTTTCCACGTAAACTACCCAATCTTATCATGTCAAAATTCATTTTCTCAAAGGCATCATATGTTTCTGGTTCTACATAATATCCTTGATAGCCAACTTGCGTTAGATTAAATAAATAATCGGGCTCATGTGAAATAATATTAGGCAGGTAATTATTTTCAATGACTTGCTCATGCATTTTTACTTCTGCTTTTGCATCTACCACTACTACTTGCATGTTAGAATTGATGCCTTGAAAAGCTTGGTACTGCGCTGCAATTAGGTCTTGACTACCTCCAATTAAAATTACTATAGATTTTTGTTTTAGAATTGGTGCGAGTGTTTGGGTTAATGCAAAATAGGTATCGCTTAAAGAGGCTCCAGGTAAAATATTACCCAAATCAAAAATTGAAAGATCTTTTCTTGGTTTAATCAAACTATAAAGTTCTTTTCGAACAGTATCTGGTGCATCTTTGCACCCTGAAAAAGCGGGTCTGAACCTATCCTCATTAACGCCTAAGATGTATAAATCGAACTTTTTATCTATTGGAATGCTTCCCTCAAAAAATTCTGTTGAATAAAACAAACTTCTAGCGTTTACTGAACTAGCAAGTTGTTCTATGGTGTTTTTTGAGAGTCCTTGTAAATATTCACTTGACATGTTTCTATAATAATTGTCCAAAACTCATTAATTTAGCCGGGCAATCAATACACATATCCACACTTGAATCTTGTAACCGGAGCCACGGGGTTTTTAGGAGCCCATTTAGTTTGTCAGCTTTTGCAAAAAAGAGAACCTGTGCGCGCCTGTATGCGTTTATCTTCTGATTTAAACGAATTTAATTTCATTTTCAATTATTATTTTTCTTCTGAGTTGGTTCAAACCGAAATTAGAAAAAACCTATTTTGGATTGAGGTAGATATAAATGATGTGAACTCTCTTTTTACAGCTTTTGAAGGTATAAAAGCTGTATACCATTGTGCAGCCCTAGTTTCTTTTGATGAAAGGGATAAACTTCTATTGCAAAAAGTAAATGTTGAAGGTACAGCTAATGTTGTAAATGCGGCCTTAAATGCAGGTGTAGAAGTTTTAAGTTACGCAAGCTCTGTGGCAGCCATTGGTAGAGTTAAACCGGGTGCCTTAATTAATGAAGAGGTAAAATGGGAAAACAGTAAGTATAATACCAATTATGCTGTAAGTAAATACAAAGCAGAGTTAGAAGTTTGGAGAGGAGCCGAAGAAGGTTTAAAGGTTTGCATTATAAACCCTGGTGTTATATTAGGGGTTGGAAATTATAAAAAGGGATCTAACGCTTTGATACATACCATTTATAATGGGTTGCCTTTGTATTCAACAGGGGTAAATGGGTATGTAAATGTAAAGGATGTTGCCAAGGCAATGCAATTACTTGTTGAACACAAGATATATAAAAAGCGATTTGTTTTGGTTTCAGAATCTTGTGTAATTAGGGATGTTTTCTTTATGATTGCAGATGCCTTTGGTAAAAAAAGACCATTCATAAAAGTAAGTCCATTGATGGCAGAGTTTGCTTGGCGTGTGATGTGGCTAGTTAAATTTTTTAAATCGGATGCACTGCCCATTACAAAAGAAACTGCCAGAGCTGCCAACCATATTTCTTACTATGATGCCACTAAGTTTAAAGCAATGCTAGATTTTAATTTTATACCCATTAAAGAAACCATTGAAGAATGTGTATCTACTTATTCAGCTTATAATCAATTTAAAACATGAAAAATATAATTATTGCAATTACACTTTTGGCAGGAATTGCTTCTTGCAATCAAGGGCCTAATAATTCTTCAGGTGCCTATGAAGGTATGCTCAGTAAAAGTTACCAAATTAAAGATTATCAAACAGCCATCACCGCTATTCATTTGCTTTTGCAGCAAGATAGTTCGCAGAGACAATACTTAGATTCCTTACCAGAGTTATATGTGGCGGTTAGAAATATGGATGCTGCTGAGTATTATACAGATTTAGCACTTAAAAATAAACCAAGTGATGAAAAGTTAATGCAGTTAAAATCTTTGTGTCTTGAAAATAAAGGTGATTTTGAAGGTACATTAGACTTGTTAAATAAACTGTATGTTTCAACCCAAAAAATAACTTATTTGTTTCAAGTTACTGCGCTGCAATTGCAGGGTGGCGACATGGATAATGCAAAAAAGGGAATAAAGTCATTAGAAGAAAAAATGGCAACAAGTAAGGATAGTGTTGATTTTATGTTATCAGCAACCGAGAAGCAAAAGGTTCCTTTAAGAGCTGCAGTATACCATTTAAAAGCATATAGTTTGGCACAGAATAGAGACTTAATGGGGGCAAAAGGTTATTGGGAAAAGGCATTAGGAGAATATCCTCAGTTTATGGCTGCAAGAGAAGCTTATATGCAATTAATGCAAGGTGCAAGGCAATAGCCTTGCTTTTTTGCAAACAGAAGAAGTTGGATGAATTAGATACTGAAATGGGTTTTTAACACTTCTTGAAAGCTTGGATAAATAGCTTTGCTTGAACCAAGTATGGTTTTCCCGAACAGAAAATCGTTGCCTCCATTAAAATCGCTAACGATACCACCAGCTTCTTCTATTAAACAAATTCCTCCAGCTACATCCCAAGGGCTTAGTCCATATTCAAAAAATCCGTCAAATCTACCACAAGCAGTGTAAGCTAAATCTACCGCAGCACTGCCCATTCTGCGCATTCCTTGAGAATTTTTCATAAAATACTTTAAGGTATCTAAATATTTTTCCATGATTTTAAAATCATAATATGGAAAGCCTGTGGCCAACAATGATTTCTCAAGTTCGGAATTGGTTTTTACTTTTATTGGATTACCATTTAACCAAGCACCACCATTTTGCCATGCATAAAAAAGTTCTTTATGGTTAATTTCATAAACTACACCAAGTATTGATTTGCCTTGATAAACTAATCCAATACTCACACTATAAACGGGTAAATTATGTATAAAATTTGTAGTTCCGTCTAATGGGTCAATAACCCACATGTATGGTTTTTCTTCTGATTGGATGGTTTTTTCCTCTGTAATAAAACCTGCTGAAGGTAAAATTTTACCCAAGCCAGTTACCAAAATTTTTTCTGCTTCTTGATCAACATAACTTACTAATTGATTGAAGCTTTTGGTTTCTACAACTTCTGGGTTAAAGTTTTTTCTTTCTTTTTCAATAAAATTTCCAGCTTCTTTGGCAATTTCGCAAGCTTGGTGGCAAATTGATTCTAAATTTAACATGGAACAAAGATAGGGTTTAAAATATAGCTTGAACCAAATCGCTTTTTTCTAACTTGCGTCCATGAATTTTCCTTCCTCACTAATAGAAGATGCAGTTAATGAGCTGTCTAAGTTTCCTGGTATTGGGAAAAAGTCGGCTTTGCGCATGGTTTTATTTTTATTAAAGCAAGATATTCCGATGGTAACTAAAATGGGCGAGTCGATCATAAAACTCAGAAAGAAGATTCAGTTTTGTGAGCGTTGCCATAATGTAAGCGATAATCGCGTTTGTAATATCTGCGCTAATCCCAAAAGAGATCCGCAAATTGTTTGCGTGGTGGAGGATTTACGAGATGTTATGGCGATTGAAAATACCCATCAATTTAATGGTAATTATCACGTTTTGGGTGGACTTATTAATCCCATTCAAGGAATTGGTCCAAATCAACTAAAGGTAGATTCGCTCATAGAAAGAATAAAATTATTTGAGATAAAGGAGGTTATTTTGGCATTGAGTGCTACGATGGAAGGTGATACCACAGCATTTTATTTATCTAAGAAAATTACGCCCTTAGGGGTAAGTATTTCTGCCATTTCGCGGGGGATTGCAGTAGGTGGAGAGCTGGAGTATGCTGACGAAATTACCTTGGGACGGTCAATTGCTAATAGAATTCCATACCGCAATTAACGGCGAAAGCCCTGAAATTTCAGGGCTTTCTGAGGTAGGTGTAAAATGCATATGAGAAAGAAGCGTACCCTGGCGCTTCAATAGGGTAGACAGAAATTTTTAAGGAAGAGTTGGCCCGCTTATGTAAACAGGCCAAGCTCTATACAAGCCTAAAACCCCTTCAAGTTCTAGTATTTTTGGTTCTCAAACCATAAATTAATTTGTAATATTCTATCTTGAAATTCCTCGTAACCAATTAATTCTAAGGATTCGATTTGACGTTTTACATAGGCTTTTAAGAATTCATTTGAGGTTTCTATAGAAATAACCTCAATAGACTTGTCGGCTTTAATTTTAAATTCAACTTTAACCTGCTCTTTGATATTCTCTTGAACTAGCTCATCAGGAAAAGTTACTTTTTGACGAATTTCGTGGCTAATCGCTTTTACTTTATTAGCGTTAGGGGCATCTGCAGCCTTAGCTGTTTGACAAGTTGTTAAACTTAATCCACCTAATAATAGGAGGTTGATTAATAGGGCATTGAATAGTTTCATGTGATGTTTATTTATTTTTATAATAGTGTTTTGTACTTTGACGCTTCAAAGGTGTGAATTGTTACAGAGCTTCTGAAAAGTTTTTAGATGAACTAAACTAATGCGTAGATAAAATACACCAAGAATGGGATAAAAGGTCAAAGGTTTGATTTTCCTTTTCAAAACAATATTCAAAGGATTACCTTCGTTACTTAATAACCCTATGCAGCTATCAGTTATTATTGTCAATTACAACGTAAAGTACTTTTTAGAACAAGCCTTACATACTGTTCGAAAAGCTTGTAAATATATTGATGCTGAGATATTTGTGGTTGATAATCACTCTGTAGACGGCAGTTGTGAAATGGTTCAAAAATTATTTCCAGAGGTTATTTTAATTCAAAATTCAGAGAATTACGGTTTTTCAAAGGCAAATAATCAGGCAGTAAGCTTGGCCACTGGTAAGTATATTTTATTATTAAATCCTGATACTGTTGTTGAGGAAGATTGCTTTAATAAGGTAATTCAATTTATGGAGGAAACGCCTGACGCAGGTGCGGTAGGTGTTAAAATGATAGATGGTTCTGGCAAGTTTTTACCAGAGTCTAAAAGGGGTTTGCCAACCCCTGAAGTAGCTTTTTATAAAATTTTCGGGCTTGCTGCCTTGTTCCCAAAATCTAAGCGTTTTGGGAAATATCATTTAGGGTATTTGGATCAGGATGAAATACATGAAGTAGAAGTACTAGCGGGCGCTTTTATGATGATTAGGAAGGATATTCTTTCTGAAGTTGGCCTTTTAGATGAAGACTATTTTATGTATGGTGAAGACATCGATTTAAGTTATTGCATACAAAAAGCAGGGTATAAGAATTACTATTTCCCTAAAACCACCATTATTCACTATAAAGGTGAAAGCACCAAAAAAACCAGTGTTAATTTTGTATTCACCTTCTACAAGGCAATGGTGATTTTTGCTGGTAAACATTATTCTAAAAAGCATGCGAGGAATTTTAGTTTTTTAATTCACTTTGCTATTTATATAAGAGCTATCGCTGCAATTTCTGCCAGGTTCTTTTCGAGAATTTTCTCTCCAGCTATTGATTTCATCTTTGTATTTTTGACCCTATCCTTGGTAACAAATTTCTGGAGCACCCAAAAATATCAAGTGCCAGAGGCATTTCCTTCTGGTGTTGTTGCCTATAATAGCTTAGTATATTCTATCCTATGGATTTCTGGTTTAGCGATAGCTGGAGCCTATAATAAGAGAAAGACTTTTTTGAGTGTGGCAAAAGGCATTGCCATAGGAACTTTAGCGATTGCTGTTTACTATGCATTTATTGGTGAGCAGTATAGGTTTTCAAGGGCAATTATATTACTAGGTTCTTTAGCAGCCGTTTTAGATGCTTATTTATTGCGGGTAATCTTACATTTTTTACATTATAAAAGATGGAGTTTTACCATGAGTAGAGACTTAAGAACTGTTATTGTAGGTAATCGATCTGAGGTTGAAAGGGTACAAGATTTATTAATAAAATCTAAGAGTAGAAGCGAATATTTGGGATATGTTTCGTTGGATATTAATAAAGACGACGACCATTATTTAGGAGATGTAAAAGAATTGGTCGGAATTGTTCAACTATTTGGGGTGGAGGAAGTAATTTTTTGTAGTAAAGATTTAACTGCTAGCCGAATAATTGAATGGATGGGTAAAATTGAAGCAAAGGATATTTTATTTAAAATTGTGCCTGAAGAAAGTTTATTTATCATAGGCAGTAATAATAAAAACACACCTGGTGATTTTTATACCATTGAAATAAACTTAAAGTTATCTAAAGCATTTGAGCAACAAAAAAAGAGAGTTTTTGATATCGCATTGAGTATAATTATGTTGGTTTTATCACCTGCTTTATTGGTGTTTGTTAAACGCCCTTTAAATTTATTTAGTAATATTTTTAATGTTCTAATCGGTGAAAAAACTTGGGTGAGTTATGCCAATGCCGATAATATTAAACTTTTACCCATTATAAAGAAGGGTGTTGTAAGTCCGCTTGATGCTCAACCTAGCAAGAACTACCACCCAGTAACAATTCAAAAACTAAACTTTCTTTATGCCAAAGATTACTCGATAGAAAAGGACTTATTAATAGTACTAAAGGCAATAAGACAGGTTGGAAATTAAATTAGTTCAAAGCGTTTTAAGTACTTTAATATATCATGGGCCAAAGTATCTGGCTCTTCTGCCATGGCCATATGCGAGCTTTTATGATATAATCCAATAAAAGCAATTTTACATAATGCTGCTTGTCCCAACATAACTTCATGCGCTATTATGGGATCATTTTTTCCTATTCCAAAAAATATAGGTAGCTCGGTTTGAACCAATACCTGTGAAGTATCTTCTCTGTCTCTCATTGCCTTTGCAGCATTAATAATTCCTTCACTGGAGGATGTCAGAGCGGATTGGATGGCTGTATTTGCGATTGATTTCTTTTGATTTTCTTCGGTAAATAAACCTGGAATAAAGTTTTCGATGTATTTCTCCTTCCCAAACTTCTCAATAAATCCAATTACTTGGTTTCTCTTTTCTTTTCTTTCTTCCGAATCTGCAAAAGCCGTAGAATGAATTAAACCAAATCCCTTCAGCATTTCTGGAAACTGCTTTGCAAAGGAAAGTGTTAAATATCCACCCATGCTATGGCCCAGCATGATGCAATTTTTCACCTTTAAGAATTCCAATAAATTTTTTAATTCTTCTGCCATTTGGGCTAAACTCATTTCATGTTTAAGTTTAGATAATCCAAATCCAGGCAAATCAGGCAAAATTATTTTACAATGGTCTTTAAACAACAACACCTGCTCGTTGAAGCAGGTGTTGTTTTCGCAAAAGCCATGTAATAAAACTAGAGTTGTTTTACCTTCTCCAATTATTTTACAATGCATCATATTAATAGAATAAATGTCTATTGTCTTTTACTTTTTTGATTTCTTTTAGCACCTCAAAATAATTGTATTCAATTTTTTGAGTAAGTGTATTGCTTATTTCAGCTTTTTGCGCATCATAGTTTGCAGCAGGAGCAGCAGGCGAAATTTTAGTTACTTGATAAGCGTAAACTGCCGCATCGCCCTTGATTGGTCCTTTAACTTTATTTATTTCACTTGTTCCGGCAACGGTTCCAGCAAAAATAGGATCAAAACCAATATAAGGAATACTTGCATTTTCAAAGGTTAAGCTTGGAACGGGCGTAACAGGTTGGTTCAAGCTCTTGCTAAGTGCATCTAAGCTAGAACCAGATTCCATTGCTTTGGTCATTTTTTCTGACATTTGCTCCGCTTTCTTATCTTTTCTGTAATCATTTAGAACACGTTCCTTAGCCGCTTCAAAATTTGATTTTCCTTTTTCGCGAATGGCAGTTAAAGTTAAAATCACATATTTATCTTCTCCTACTGTTAAAACATCACTAACGTCCCCAACTTTTGCATTATATGCCCAGCGAACAGCTTCTCTTGCTTCTGAATAACCAGGTAAGAAGTTATCTGTTTCACGCACAAATTCTCCGATTCTTTTTACAATTTTCTTTTCTTCTACATTTTTGGCAAAATCTTCAGCATTTCTGCTGGCAGCAGCGAATTGGCTTGCTTCATTAAATGCGATTGAGGTGGTTTTTTCGCTTGCTCCAACTGCTCTTGAAAGCACCGCTGCACAAACTGTTTTCTTACTCTTATCACCAGTTACTTTAATAATATGAAATCCAAACTGAGTTTTAGTTACAAACACATCTCCCTTATTATGAGATTTTACAGCATCATTGAATTCTTTTACCATTGAGCCTTCTGTAAACCAGCCTAAATCACCGCCACGGTCTTTGGTTCCATCAGTTCCAAACTCAGCAGCAAGTACTGCAAAATCTTCTCCTTTTTTGATTCTTGACAAGATATCATTAGCCTTTTTCTGTGCATTTGAAGTGTCTAAATCTGTTGCACCTTCTACTCTAATTAAAATATGGCTAGCCTTCATGCTAAATACACTGTCTTGCTTAACGCCACTAATTTTGAATAGTGTCCAACTGCCATTTTCGAATAAAGGGCCTACAACTGTTCCAACTGAATCATTAAATAATTTAGCTTGAACCGATTCTGGGTATTCGCTTCTGCGTTTAGGTGTTGGGTCAAATTTAACATCACTATTTACATCTACATAGGCAGTATCATTTTCTGCCATTTGAAATTGAGGTAACTGGTCGAAGGCCCATTTTTGAACCACTGCTGAATCTTCCGAAGTTGGGGCAAAATCCCATACCACAAATTCTAGTTTTCTGCTATTTTCTTTTTCCTTATACTTATCTAGGTTCTTTTTAAAATAAGACTTTAGCTCATTATCATCTGCAGTAATTGTAGAATCTGCAATCGTAAAATAAGGCATTGCAATTAGATTTACTTCAGCAGATTGACTTCTTGAGGCGTATAAATTTTTTGCTTCCAAGCTCGTACCATAAACCCCTTTTTTAAGTAAAGTGGCATATTTACGTTGTAAAGTCTCGGTTACAATATAATCTTCAAATTCTTTCCATTGTGCCTTTGCATTTTCATCGGTGCCTTCAGTTACTTGTTTAAGGTAACGTTTCACATTATTAATGTCGAACATGCCTGTATTAGGATCTGTGAAAGATTGGCGAATTTGAGGGTGGATGTTATTTCCAAACACCATATCGCTTAATTCATCTTCAGAAACAGTAAGTCCTAGGCCATCATACTGCTTTGCCATTAAAAAGTCGTTTAATACTTGATTCCATGTTTGGTCTCTAAGTTGGGTTTTGGTATTTTCATCCATACTTTCCTGACCACTCCGCTTTAAATAATTGTCTATGTTCAGTTGGTATTTTGCGTCAAATTCTTTTGCAGAAATTTTTTCGCCATCAATTTCACCTACATCTGTAACCTGACTTCCGCCGAACAATCCCATGTTATTGTTTACTGCATCAGAAATTACAAATAAAGCTAACGCTAGACCTACTGCGCCAATTGCTAGTCCTGATCTGTTCCTTATTTTTGTTAATATTGCCATCTCTAGTTTTTTAGGAAGGGCGAAAATAAGCGGGCTGAGGACAAAAGTCAATCTTTATTTACGCTTTACACTTAAAAAGCATAACTTTAAGCAGCGATGGCAATAAAATATGGTAAGTTATTTTTGATTCCGAATTTTCTTAGTGATGAAAATGAGGATGATTTTATCTCGGGGCAGGTAAGAAGGATGGTTCATCAAATTAAACATTTTGTTGTAGAAAATGAAAAGCAGGCAAGGGCACTTATAAAGCGTTTGCAATTGGAAAGTGCTCAATCTGAGCTAAAATTGTGGGTTTTAAACGAGCACACACTGCCCCAACAGGTGCCAGAATTGCTTGAGGCACTTGAAAATTCAGATGCTGGAATAATTTCAGATGCGGGTTTACCCTGTATTGCAGATCCTGGGTCTATTTTAGTATCACTTGCTCAGAATAAAGGGATTGAAGTTATTCCTTTGCCAGGTGCAAGCAGTATATTTATGACATTAATGGCAAGTGGCTTTAATGGTCAGCAGTTTACCTTTAATGGGTATTTGCCCATTGAAAAGCCTTTAAGAGTTAGAAAGTTAAAAGAATTAGAACAGTTAGCTGCTCAAGGAGTTACACAAATTTTTATGGAAACACCCTATAGAAATAATCAATTAGTTAGTGACTTATTGGGTAATTTAAAACCCAATGCCTCACTAAGTATTGGCTGCAAGGTAGGTGGTAATTCAGGTTGGGTCAAAACGAAAACTGTGAATGCTTGGAAATCTAATATACCTGATTTACATAAGTTGCCTTGTATCTTTGTTATAGGTAATTAAAATTCTGACAAACAGGCTATTACCCAAATTGGCTTTGTATATTTCATTACATCCCCTTTCTTTGAAAATACTAAATCACCGAGATGAGCTGGTATAAACGTGTAAAAGAGGGGATTACAACCCTAACTTCGGAGAAAAAGGCTGTACCTGATGGGCTATGGCATAAATGTAGTCGATGCAAGAAAACATTCCTATCTGAAGACCATCAAAAAAATTGTTATGTATGTTCCAATTGCAACTATCATGATAAGGTAGGTTCTCATGAATATTTTGAAATTTTATTTGGAGAAGATTTTACAGAATTGTTTGAGAATATTTATCCAAGTGATCCCTTAGGTTTTAAAGACACGAAGGAGTATTCTAAACGACTCAAGGAATCGCAAGAGAAAAGTGGAATGACAGATGCCATGCGAGTAGCAGTTGGTAACCTAAATGCTGACATGAAGTTGGTGGTTGCTTGTATGGATTTTGGTTTTATAGGCGGTAGTATGGGAAGTGTTGTTGGCGAAAAAATAGCACGTGCCATTGATTATGCTCGCGAAAACAGAATTCCCTTACTCATAATTAGTAAGTCTGGCGGTGCGCGAATGATGGAGGCTGCTTTCTCTTTAATGCAAATGGCAAAGACATCTTCAAAACTCGCATTATTGGGAAAAGCTGGAATTCCTTATATTTCATTGTTAACTGATCCAACTACGGGTGGGGTAACAGCAAGTTTTGCTATGTTGGGAGATGTAAATATTGCAGAACCTGAGGCTTTAATTGGTTTTGCAGGTCCAAGGGTTATTAGAGAAACTATTGGAAAAGATTTACCTAAAGGATTTCAAAGTTCGGAATTTGTGTTGGAACACGGGTTTTTGGATTTTATTGTTGTGCGAACCGATTTAAAAGCTAAATTGAGTAGTTTATTGCACATATTGATGAAAGTGCCAGCTAATCAGTTAAGCAACTAATAATAGTATTTCTTTGGAACAGCAAATAACAGCTAAGGAAAAAATTTTAAAAAAGGTAAGACAAGGTTTGATTAATAAATCAAAGAGCACTTATCAGAATATCGACTTAGAATCGACTGTTTTTGCGCATCCAGAAGGGGATACCATTTCTGAAATGTTTGTTAAGTCTTTTGTTGAAGTGGGCGGTAAATTTGTTTATTGCGATAATCAATTTGATTGCATTGACAAGTTATTGGACCTGATAGAAGATAGAAAGTGGAAAGTGCTGTTTTGCAGGGAAGAGGGCATGCAAGATTTACTAACAGATAGTGGTATAAACTTTTTTCATAAGACTGAACATTTAGATAAAATTCAGGTTTCCATTACAGGATGTGAGGCTTTATTGGCAAATTCAGGTTCGATAATGGTAAGTAGCAATCATAATGCTCGGGTAATGAGTATTTGGCCGCCTGTTCATATTGTAATTGCAAATCGTTCTCAAATTGTAATGGATATGAAAGAGTCATTCCAAATTGTTAGAAACAAGTATGGAAGAAATATACCTACTATGATTAGTTATATTACAGGTCCTAGTGCAACTTACGATATTCCATCAGAACTGGAAGAAATTGTTTCTAAACCAGTTGGAGGAGCACATGGCCCAATTGAACTTATTCTTTTCTTAGTAGACGATAGAAAGAACGATTAACATTAATAATTTGAAGCGCGTTTATTTTGCCTCAGATTTTCATCTGGGTATACCCAATAGAGAAGATAGTTTTAAGCGAGAACTTAAAATTATCAGGTGGTTGGATAATATCCAATCTGATTGTGCAGAATTGTATATTTTAGGGGATATTTTTGATTTTTGGTTTGAATATAAACTTGTTGTACCAAAGGGTTTTGTGAGATTGCAGTCTAAAATTGCCTCATTTACCGATAGCGGAATCCCTGTTTATTTTTTTCATGGCAACCATGATTTATGGCAATTTGGATATTTTGAAGAGGAATTAGGTGTTAAGGTTATTAAAAAGCCAATTTACACAGAGATTTTAGGAAAAAAGTTTTACCTCGCTCATGGTGACGGTTTGGGTTTGGGTCAAACCAAGTTTAAATTAATTTTGGCCATTTATAGGAACTACTTTTTTCAGCGACTATTTGCCTTTTTTCATCCTAGCATTGGGATAGGTATTGCTAATTGGATGAGTGCTCAAAGTAAAATGAAGACTTTTGATGGTAATTTTAAGTTTTATGGAGAGCAAGAACATTTAATTCAACATTGTAGAATGCTGATAGATAAGGGTGAAACAGCAGATTACTATGTTTACGGGCATCGTCATTTACCCATGATTTATGATTTGGGGAATGGTGCTTCTTATGTAAATTTAGGTGATTGGATTGGGTATTATTCTTATGTAGTTTTTGATGGTGAATCCCTTAGCTTAGAAACTTTTGAAAAGTCGGAATAAAAGGACTGTATTGTTTTTGTTATTAGCTACAATTTTGTTTAGTAGCTATGCGCCATCTTGGAAAAAACTTAGTACAATAGACATTCAAGTAAAGGATTTAGAATTAGATCATTTAGGCAATGTATATGTGGTTAGTAAAACCAATCAGCTTTATAAGTTTAATGAAAATGGCATCTTATTGAGCACACTTAATTATGCTTACTTAGGAAATATAACCCATATAGATTGCAGTAATCCTTTAGAGTTGTATCTGTTTTATAAAGAGCTAAATGCAATTGTATTTCTTGATAATAATTTAGCTTACCGTGGTAGGATGAACTTGTCTGACTTTGGCATATTGCAGGCCGCCGCCGCAGGGCGAGCTTATGATAATGGGGTTTGGGTGTTTGACCAAGGCGATATGCAATTGAAAAAATTGGAAAGAGATGGAACCATTATGCAGCAAAGCGGCAATTCACTTCAGTTTGTTGATCAAAATAAACTTTCACCAGAAGATATTAAGGATAATGGGAGCCGGGTTTTTGTGTGTGATACATCAAGTGGTATTTTAATGTTTGATGTTTTTGCTAATTATATTAAAACTTTTACTAAAGTTAGCAGCCTTAGTTATATGGTTAATGATAAAGAATTGACCTATTTAGAGAAGGATAAGCTTATAAAAATAAAAATACTTGGTTCAACCCGAGATACACTAAATTTACCTGTAACGGGCATTATTCAGGCAAAATTGGGGAAAGACAAAGTATATCTTTCAGATTCTAACCAATTGCACATTTATAGTTTTGATTAGATAACTTATCTTCGCAGCCCATGTTAGAGAAGTTAGAAGCAATTTACACGAGATTTAAAAAGGTTGAAGAGCAATTAAGCCAACCAGATGTTTTAGCCGATATGAAGCGATTTACCCAAATGAATCGCGAGTATAAAGGGCTGCAGCCTATTATAGATAAGTATTTCGAATACAAAAATTTGGTTGGGAATATCCAGAATGCACGCGAAATCATGAAAACTGAGAAGGATGAGGAGATGCGCGATATGGCAAAGTCTGAATTAGATGAACTTGAACCTAAAGTTGACCCTTTAGAGGATGAGATTAGAATTTTATTAATTCCAAAAGACCCTGAGGATGCGAAGAATGCTATATTGGAGATTAGGGGCGGAACAGGCGGTGATGAAGCCAGTATTTTTGCGGGTGATTTGTATAGGATGTACATGTATTTTTGTGAGAAAAGAGGGTGGAAAACGGAGGTTGTTGATTTCACTGATGGAACAGCAGGAGGATATAAGGAAATCATTATTGATGTGCAGGGAGAAGATGTTTACGGAATTTTAAAATATGAAAGTGGAGTGCATCGGGTTCAGCGTGTTCCAGAAACTGAAACACAAGGAAGGGTTCATACCTCTGCTGCAACGGTTGCTGTTTTGCCCGAGGCAGAAGAAGTAGATGTTTATTTGAACCCAGCAGATATAGATATGCAAACTGCAAGGTCTGGGGGCGCTGGTGGCCAGAATGTAAATAAAATTGAAAGTAAGGTAATGTTAACACATAGACCATCTGGTTTAGTAGTTGTTTGTCAGGTTGAAAGAACCCAAAACGGAAACCGTGAAAGAGCCATGCAAATGTTACGCTCTAAATTATATGAAATAGAACTACAGAAACACAATGACGCCATTGCAAGTAAGAGGAAAACAATGGTTTCATCAGGTGATAGGTCAGCAAAAATTAGAACTTATAATTATCCTCAGAGCCGCGTAACCGATCATAGAATTGGTTATACTGCCTATAATTTGCCAGAGGTAATGAATGGAAATATACAAACCTTTATCGACCAATTACAGGTTGCAGAAAATGCAGAGAAATTAAAGGAAGGGCAGATGTAGAAAGGGGTTTTAACCTAACCTATGACTCATAATTTTCTGAACTTCGCTATAAAGTTGAAGGGGATTAAATTTTCTCCAATTGAAAGCATCTAGTTCGCCACCAAAATTAAGATAATAATCGATGTTGGCGTTTCTGAATTCTTGCAGCACATGTTCTTGAAAATTAATTGCAGCAATCCAACCTTCTTCCACATCTTGAAACCATTCTTCATAATATGAATCATCGCTGCTATGGAAGTTTAGGACATTTTCGCCAATTAGAATAAACTTGTTAATTCCCATATAATTTAAGGGTTCAACCACTTCTCTTTTAAGAAACATAATGTCATTATGAATGGCGTCGTTCCACTCTCCAATAAGTTCAAAAACAGCAAAACCTTTGCTATAATCTGCATTTAAAATTTTTACATAAAGTGTAGGAGAGCCAAATTCATCCCATTGTGGATGAATGGCATAATTATATACATTATTGGTAAACTCAAATTCACTGTATTCTCTTTCAAAAAAGGGAGAATTTGGGTCGTTTTCGCTTTGGTAAATATCCCGCCACCTAAAAAATGGTTCTAATTCTTGCATAGTGAGCTACAAAGATATTCTTGAAATTTGAAAAAATTGCGGCAAACAATTTCACAACATTTTTGTTATATTGCCCTGACTTATGCAAAAGTCGTTTTTGTTGCCATTGCCGGGGATTGAAAATTTCAGAAGAGATTTACCCGCATCCTTGGCCTTATTTATAGTTGCCATTCCGCTTTGTCTAGGCATTGCGCATGCCTCTGGCGCTCCTTTATTAGCTGGATTATTATCAGGTGTTATCGGGGGCATTGTAGTGGGTTATTTTAGTGATTCTAACTTAAGTGTGAGTGGTCCTGCTGCCGGTTTAACATCCATTTGCTTAATTGCAATAGGAGAGCTGGGCAGTTTTCAGGGATTGGTAACAGCGGTATTATTTGCAGGAATTTTTCAGATTGTATTGGGCTTATTAAGGTTGGGTTTTGTGGCTAATTATATTCCAAGTTCTGTTATAAAAGGAATGTTAGCAGCTATTGGTTTGACCCTAATTTTGAAACAGTTTCCCCATTTGATTGGCTTCGATTCTGAATCCATGGGTGTTGAAGAGTTTACCATTAACGAATATGATTTAGCGAATGAAAAGGAGCTTGGTTCAAAAAGAGATGATAATACGTTTATGCATTTATATCACTCGTTTAGCTACCTAAATTATTCAATTATGTTTATCGGATTATTGAGTTTATCGGTACTAATAGTTTGGGATGCATTTTTTGGGAAGCGGTTTAAAAGCATTCCAGGCTCTTTGATTGCCGTAGTAATTTCTACTTTGGTAGGGGCGTTGTTTCAGCAAATCTTGCCAGCTGGTAAAATTACTGCTGACCATTTTGTTTCTATTCCTACTATCGAGTTTAACGCAGGCTTTCAAAAGTATTTCACCTTGCCGAGTTTTTCTTTTCTTAATAATTTGATGTTTTATAAAGTAAGTTTAACTATTGCCATTGTAGCCTCCTTAGAAAGTTTACTATCAATTGAAGCCATTGAGAAATTAGATCCAGAAAAGCAACATGTAAACCCCAATAGGGAGTTATTGGCACAAGGAATTGGAAATACCTTAAGCGGTTTGTTAGGAGCCATTCCAATTACAGCAGTTATTGTAAGAGGCACTGTGAATATTTCAGCAGGAGCAAAATCCAAATATTCTGCCATGCTGCATGGGGTTTTTATATTATTAGCAGTTTTATTTTTAGTAGCTGTAATCAACAAAATCCCTTTGGCAGCCTTAGCAGCGGTGTTGTGTTATACTGGTTATAAACTAATAAAGCCAAAACTATTTATTGAGCAGTATCAAAAAACCTATTTGCATTTTATTCCCTTTGTTGTAACAATTATTGGCATTGTACTAACAGATTTACTCATAGGTGTGCTCATTGGATTAGTAATTTCTGTGTTATTTATTGTGATTGAAAATTATCGTGCACCTGTTCTAAGGGTTTTTGATTTAGGGTTAAGAAAGAAAATATTACTTGGCGAGACTGTTTCATTTCTTCATAAAAATAAAGTTATTCAAGCCTTAGAGGCAATAGAGCCCAATTCAACATTAGAAATAGACGGGTCAAGAGCCCAATTCATAGACCAAGATATCTTAGATTATTTTGAAGAATTTAGGATAAGTTGTAAGCAAAAAGGTATAAATTTACGAATCATAGGAATAAGAGATATGCAGCACCATAATCAAGAACTCAACGAAGAAATTGAAGCATCCTACCGCAAGTTATTTGAAAATAATAAAAAGTGGGTAGATAATAAATTAAAGGCAGACCCAGAATACTTCAAGAAGCTAACAAAAGGACAAAGCCCAGAATACCTTTTTATTGGATGCAGTGACAGCAGGGTTCCTGCCAATGAAATTACAGGCACAGACCCAGGTGAAATGTTTGTTCACAGAAATATCGCCAATTTGGTTGTAAATACTGACATGAATATTTTATCTGTTATTCAATATTCTGTAGAGGTGCTAAACGTAAAACATATTATTGTATGCGGTCATTATGGGTGTGGAGGTGTTAAAGCGGCAATGGATGATCATACCCATGGGTTAATCGATAAATGGCTCAGGAACATTAAAGATGTTTACCGAATGCATGAAGAGGAGTTTTCTAAAATTCATAATGAAGAACAAAGGCACCGTACTTTAGTCGAGTTAAATGTGAAAGAGCAAGTATTTAATTTAATGAAAACCTCTTATGTTCAAAAGAATAGGCAATTGTATGGCTTTCCTCAGGTGCATGGTTGGGTCTATGATTTATCCGAAGGAATTATCAATGATTTAAAAATTGATGTCGACCGCGATTTAGCTGATCACCAGATTTATAAAATAAATTAAGTCAAATTTTTGAAACATTTTAAAGTTCGTTTGTTTATTAAGTGATGAAGAATCATATTTGATTATGCGTACTTCTATAACCAATGATATAAAAGTTATGGTAGAAACAGCCTACCAGAACGACCAATATTCTGCATTTAAGTCGCAGCATATGTTTGCGTATAGAATTTCCATTGTGAACCAAGGTGATTTTACCATTAGATTATTGAGGCGTCATTGGCACATCATTGATTCTGTTTTTGGCCATTCAGAAGTAGAAGGGGAAGGCGTTGTAGGATTGCAACCCATTTTAGAACCAGGTGAAACGCACCAATACGTTTCTGGTTGTTCTCTATCTTCACCAATAGGTAAGATGTTTGGAACCTATTTAATGGAAAGACAACTTGATGGTAAACAATTTACAGTAGAAATTCCTGAATTTGTTTTACAGGTACCATATTTATCAAATTAGTGCTTGCAATTGCAGCCTTTGTAAAGAATTTCTTTGCCATCCTTGTCTATGAACTTCGTTTTTTGTTGTTTTTCGTTGTAAAAAACTTGCCAAACCGCTACCCCATTTCTGTATTTAATTCTTAGTTCAAGCCATCCGCTAGGGTTATAAAATAACCAAGTACCTAGTCTTTTACCTGCAAGCATTTTACCTTTTTCTTTTACTTTTCCATTTGGGTATAGTAATTTAATATGTTCTTTTTTAGCGGTTTGAGCCAATAGTTGTTGCGGGATTTGAATTAAAATTAGGTTCAAAACGAAACCTAAAAAAAAGGACTTTGAAATATTGAAATAGGGCACATTATTCATTATACAAATAAATAAAATAAACTAAAAAAAATTGACCTATTCTCAAAATCAAAAAATATGCTATTTTGCGTGCTTAGCAAATTAATTGGCCAATGATTGTTCACTTAAACGGAAAAGTTTCCTTGCGCTCCCCAGCCTTCATGGTAATTGAATGCGCAGGGGTTGGGTATGGTGTGCAAATTTCATTGAATACCTATGAACAAATTGGCGAAGTAAAGGAGCTTAAGTTGTTAACTTATCTTTCCATCAAAGAGGATAGTCATACATTGTATGGATTCTATGATGAAGAAGAGCGCCAATTGTTTATTCATCTTATTGCAGTAAACGGGGTTGGCACAAACACTGCCCGAATGATTTTATCAAGTTTAAAACCTGCTGAGATTAAATCTGCCATTCTCAGCGGAAATTGGACTTTATTAAAAACCATTAAGGGAATTGGTCCTAAAACTGCGCAAAGGTTAGTTATTGAACTTCAAGATAAACTAAAGAAGTCAGAATCAACGGATGGTTTGCAGTCAAATACCTATACTTCACCCGCTTTTGAAGAAGCGCTTTCTGCTTTAATTACGCTTGGCTTTAATAAGGCTGAAGCGGAAAAGAGTTTATTAAAAGTAAAGCAACAAAACCCGGATAGCAGCGTTGAGCAACTTGTCAAATTAACTTTAAAAAATCTCTGAATGGCATAACTTCTACTTTGTTCGGTAGCATTAAAATTAAATACATTAGATTTCTAATTCTGTTGGCCCTGCTTATTAATATTGCTTGGCCTGGCGGTTTACGCTCTGCTCCCAGACGCGTTAGGGATTTTTATTTACTGCCGCCAGATAGTATTAATAAAGATACTTCAAAGCTGGTAATGCCCTATCCAATAAGGGATAAGAAGTCTTATGAAACCGAAGGCAAGCGACATCCTTTGGATTTAAACGATCCCGAAGTAATTAAAAACCAGTATAAGCTGGATCCTGAAAATTATAGATATGATAAGTCGAGTAAAATTGGCGAATTAGACTATAAGCTCCCCTCTTCTAATGGTATTTCAAACCAAATCAGAGAAGATGGTAATAGAATCAATAGAGATTATTTTAGACAACGTTCGCAAGCCAATAATTTTACGAAAGGCACGGGCGTTCTGCCGCCCATTAGCATCAATAGTAAAATTGTAGATAGAATTTTTGGCAGTGGGGTAATTGATATAAGGCCGCGAGGTACAGCAGAAATAATTTTTGCAGGAAATTTTAACCGTGTACAGAATCCTGCATTTTCTCAAAGGCAGCAAAGGACGGGGCAGTTTGATTTTCGTCAGAAAATTCAGTTGAATGTTTCTGGTCAAGTAGGCGACAAGTTAAAGGTTAACATGAACTACGACACCGAAGCAACCTTTGAATTTGAAAATCAAATGAAGCTTGATTTTGCTGGAAAAGAAGATGATATCATTAAGAAAATAGAGCTTGGAAACGTAGGGCTACCTTTAAACACAACGCTCATTCAAGGAAGTCAAAGCCTTTTTGGTGTTAAAACCACCATGCAATTTGGCAAACTCACTGTAACCAGCGTTTTTACCCAGCAACGTGGGAAAACCCAAGAAACAGAATTAAATGGCGGGACAACCACTACTAAATTTGATATTCAATGTGATAATTATGACATGAATCGTCATTATTTTCTAGCACATTACTTTAGAGATAACTATGAAAGTTGGCTAAGAAATCTTCCTTTTATTGGTTCGCCAGTTGTGATTACTAGGGTAGAGGTTTGGGTAACCAATCGAAGTGGTTCTTTTGAACAGTCTAGGGATGTTATTGGCTTTACAGACCTTGGCGAATCAACTCGTTTAGATAACAAATATTGGCGGGTAAATGCAGGTATTGCCGTGGGTAATGGGGTCAATAATTTATATGACCCTACCAATACCAATACCTATTTAAATGGTTTTGGAAATGCAACTGATGCCTCAAAATTTAGAGCGAGTTACCAAATAGAGAACAAGTTATTAGAAGATTTATCAACTACAGGTTTAAAACCGATATCGCAATACCAGATGGTAAATTTTGCCCGTCAATTGGGGCCTAATGAATTTACTTTTAACCCAAGATTAGGGTATATTTCTTTGAACCAAGCTTTAAATAATGATGACGTTTTAAACGTAGCTTATGAAGGAACCATTAATGGAATTCCATTTAAAGTTGGTGATTTTAGTCAAGATGTGCCAAGAAATACCACAGCCCCTGAGGTATTATTTCTTAAGATGTTAAAGGGACCTTCTTTACGACCAGATTTGCCAGTGTGGGATTTGATGATGAAAAATGTTTACGCCCTCGGTTCATTTAATATTCAAGCAAAAGAATTTAGGCTGAACCTAGCCTATGCTGATGACCCGAGTGGTAGTGATTTATTTTACTTGCCAATTAAGGGTGAGCCGCTTATTAGCAATCTCCCCTTGTTGAATGTTTTTAATGTAGACAATTTGAATACACAGCAAGAACGTGTATCGGATGGACTTTTTGATTTTATTGAAGGGGTAACGGTAAACTCACAATCAGGAAGAATTTTCTTGCCTACTGTTGAGCCGTTTGGATCTTACTTAGCCGCGAAGTTTAGGAATGATCCAACCCTTGCTGGTTATTATTGTTTCTTTTCTCTTTATGATTCCACTAGGTTCTCCGCTATTCAACAACCTCAATTCAATAAATTCTTTTTACGTGGTTCTTACCAAGGTTCTTCTACCAATGAAATCCCTTTAGGTTCAACTAATGTGCCACGAGGTTCGGTGAGGGTAACAGCTAATGGAGCACCCCTTGTTGAAAACCAAGACTATATTGTAGATTATAATTTAGGACGCGTAAAAATTGTAAACTCTGCACTACTCAATTCAGGCGCATCTATTAAAGTATCTTCAGAAAGCAACAACCTTTTTCAAATTCAACAAAAGAGTTTATTAGGCGCACGATTTGATTATAAATATAATCCAGATTTGATTTTAGGGGGTACGTTTATGTATTTAAATGAACGCCCATTAACGCCAAAAGTAAACATTGGTGAAGAACCTATTTCTAATATAGTAATTGGGGTTGATGGAACTTGGACAAAGCAAAGCAGGATGATTACTAAGTTGGTTGATAAATTGCCATTTATTGAAACCAAGGAACCTTCAAGTATTACAATTTCTGGTGAATATGCGCGTTTAATTCCAGGCGTTCAAAGAGCTTTGAGTCAAGGAGGAACAGCATATCTCGACGATTTTGAAGGTGCTGAAACACCTTTTGATTTAAGAATGGGAAATGGATGGGCATTGGCAAGTACACCACAAGGCCAGGCAGATAACTTTCCAGAGGGGTCAGAATTAAATAGCTTAGCCTATGGATTTAAGCGGGCAAATTTAGCTTGGTATACCATAGCCACTACTTTTTACCGCAACGATGCATTTACACCAGCGCATATTAAAGAAGATCCAAGCATCCTTTCTAACCACGCTTCGCGCGAGGTATTGCAGCAAGACGTTTTTAGAAATAAGCAAATTCAACAAGGTTTACCTACCACGCTTGTTACCTTTGACCTTTCTTTTTTTCCTAAAGAACGTGGACCTTATAATTATAATGTTACTGATTTAAATGCAGATGGGACTTTAAATAATCCTAAGTCTAATTGGGGTGGTATCATGCGTAAAATTGATCAAAACGATTTTGAGCAGGCCAATATTGATTATATTGAAATGTGGGTTATGGACCCATTTGCTGATAAACCTGCGAGCGTTGATAAAGGTTACCTATACATAAATCTCGGAAATATTTCTGAAGATATCCTACGGGATAACCGTCGTGTAGCTGAGAACGGCCTTCCCAAAAATAATAATGCAGACCAAACAGAAACTGCTGATACCACGGTTTGGGGCCGAGTGCCAAGATTGCCTGTGATAAATTATGCCTTTGACGCTGATGCCAATATTAGAGCTAACCAAGATATTGGGCTAGATGGATTTAATGACCAGGCAGAAAGACAATTTTTTGCCCAATCATATGTGCAGCAAGTTTTAAATAAATTTGGTCCAACCTCTACAGCCTATAACAATGCAAACAGCGACCCTTCCAATGATAATTACCATTATTATTTAGGTTCAGATTACAATGATTCAAACTTCAATGTTCTGGAACGTTATAAAAGGTTTAATCGCCATCAGGGTAACTCACCAACAGTAGACCAATCGCCAGAAAATTATCCTACAGCTGCCACGAATATCCCAGATAATGAAGACTTGAATAGGGATTATACCGTAAATGGGGTTGAGGAATATTTTCAATATAAAATTGAAATTGCACGAGATGCATTTGTAATTGGCAGAAATTATGTAACCGATACGCTTACGGCTTCAGTAAAGTTTAATAATGGAGATAGAGCCTTAGAAAAATGGTATCAATTAAAGGTACCTATACGTGAGTTTGAACGAAAAGTTGGCGAAATAAACGACTTTAAATCTATTCGATTTATTAGGGTTTATATGAAAGGTTTTGAAGAACCTACTGTAATTCGTTTTGCGAGTATGCAATTGGTTCGAGCCGATTGGAGAAAATACCTTAATAATTTAAAAGCTGGCGGAGAACACAGGCCAATTGACCCTACAGACAATACACAGTTTGTAGTATCTACTGTTAATATTGAAGAGAATGGAGGCAGAAAGCCTATCATATATGTTGAACCGCCTGGCATTCAGCGCGAAGTTGATTTTAGTTCGCCAAATCCAATTAAGCAAAATGAACAATCCCTAAGTTTGCTTACTTGTAATTTAAAGGATGGGGATGCACGTGGCGTGTTTAAGAATTCTAATGTAGATTTAAGACAATATAAACGTCTTAGAATGTTTCTTCATGCTGAAGGTTCAGAAATGAAGAATGGAGAGTTAACGGCATTTATTAGGTTTGGTACCGATTTAACTAACAACTATTATGAATATGAAATTCCTTTAAATTTTACCCCACTTAACGCTAGCGACCCTAATGCCATTTGGCCGTTGGAAAACGAAATGGATATCATTTTGGAAGAGTTTATTAATACCAAGATTGCTCGTACAAATGCTGGATTTGCTTTTACAGCGCCATACTCAAGGCAGGTAGGTGTTGGTACCTATACCGTAGTGGGTATGCCAGATTATAGCCAAGTAAGGACAATGATGTTAGGTGTTAGAAATCCAAAGCGCCGCCCGGGAAGTACAACTGATGATGGTTTACCAAAATGTGCAGAGGTATGGTTTAATGAATTACGCATGACTGAATTTAGCACGCGTGGCGGAGATGCTGCCGTTGGACGTGTTTTGGCAAAACTCGCAGATTTTGGAAATGTTCAATTGAGCGGCTCATACAGAAGTGTGGGTTATGGAGGAATTGATAAAAAATTATTAGAACGAAATCTGAGTGATGACTATTCGTATGATTTTCAAACAAACTTTGAATTAGGAAAATTTTTTCCAAAGAAATCTGGGATTTCAATTCCTTTCTTTTTCTCTTACGGCAATACTTTAATTAGGCCCTTTTATAATCCACTTAATCCAGATACTAGGTTGCAAAAGGAAATTGATGAAACCACAAACCAAGAACGGGCCGACCAAATAAGCAGGGCTGCTGATGATTTTGCTTTGCGAAGGAGCTTTAATTTTACCAATGTTAGAAAGAATAGGGTCGGCGCTAAACAAGCCTTTCCTTGGGATGTAGAGAATTTTAATTTTACTTATTCATATACCGAAACCTTTAGACGCAACCAAACCCTAAGTTTTAATTCTCTAAAAAACTATAAAGGGATTTTAGGCTATAATTACACTTTTGTGAACAAGCCAGTTGAGCCATTTAAGTCCATTAAAAATAAGAACTTAGAGCTAATTAAGGATTTTAATTTTAATTATCTACCTGCCAGCTGGGGCTTTAGAGTAGAGGCAGATAGAAGATATGGTGAATTGTTGAACCGAAATAATGATAGCAGGGAAACAGAACTTCCTATTTTGTATGATAAGATGTTTACTATGCGCAGGAATTATGAATTTAGGTACGACTTAACGCGGAATATTAAATTCAATTTCAATGGAACTGCTGATGCACGTGTTGATGAGCCCAATGGAAGAATTGCAGAGGATACACCTGAAAAACGTGATACCATCCGACAGAATTTTTTAAATGGAGGGAGATTAACCAGATACGACCAAACAGCTCAAGCCAATGTAAACATTCCTATAAACAAGATTCCTTACATGCAATGGGTTAGCCAATTAACCTATAATTACAATGTAAATTATCTTTGGACGCAGGCGCCACCAGCTGCTGATAGTTTGGGTAATACTATCCAAAACTCTCAACAACAACAATGGAACTTGAGTTTAAATTTTGTTCAACTTTATAATAAGTTTGGCATCTATCGCAGAATTACTAATCCCAAAGGTGCATCCCAAAAGCCTAAAGCGCCACAAACCTTAAGCGCAGATTCAAAGGACGAAAGCAAAGACAAGAAGAAAAAAGGTGAGGAAACAAGTAAGAAGGTTTCTCCTTTTGTAGCTTTTCCTATCCGACTATTAACAAGTTTAAAGAATGTGAGCGGAAGCTATTCTACCACCGCTGGCTCTATTTTGCCAGGATTCAATCCAACCCCACAGTATTTGGGACAAGACTTTGCGTCTAATGGTCCTGGTTTTGATTTTATATTTGGCTTACAAGACCCTGATTATCGCTATAAAGCTGCTAAGAATGGTTGGATTAGCAATGACCCACGTGTAGTGAGCCCATATATTCAGAATTACCAAGAGGCCATAAATGCGAGGGGTATGCTTGAACCGCTTGAAGATTTTAGAATTGAATTATCTGCCAATAAGAGTTACTCTCGAAGTTATACTGCCTATTTTAGGTTCGACCCAGATAGCAATGGTGGAATATATAGAGATTTTGGTACACCAATAGAACAAGGTAGTTATAGCATGAGTTATAGTATCATCAGGACTGCCTTTTCTAAAGAGAATGCAAATGGTGTAAGTGAAGTGTTTCAGCAGTTTGAAGCAAATAGGATTGAAATTGCTAGGCGATTAGCCGCTCAAAAGGGAATTGCGGTACCAAGTGATACTTTCCCAGAAGGCTATGGGCCGTATCAGCAAGATGTACTTATTCCTGCGTTTTTGGCTGCTTACCGTGGATTATCTACTGACCAGGTTGGGCTTTCAGCCTTTCAGAATTTACCAATTCCAAATTGGCGGGTTACTTATAATGGTTTGAGTAAATTAAATTTCGTAAAGGAGTTCGCTTCTAATATCAATATACAGCATGGGTATGTAAGTAATTATAATATTGGTGGGTTTCAAACAGTAATGGATACAGCACGAAACACTACCTTGAATACAGACTTTGCTCCCAACTATGTTATTAGGCAGATTACCATCACTGAGCGCTTTAGTCCCTTGTTAGGTATTGATGTAACCTTGGTTAATAATATGAACTTTAAGGTAGGCTATAACAAAGACAGAACTTTAAATTTTGCCTTGGGTAATCGCCAGTTAAATGAGCAAATGGGAGAAGAAATCACCTTCGGTTGGGGTTTTAAAACAAATAAATTAAAGATACCTTTTGAAATTGGAGGTAGAATTAGGCAATTAGATAATGATGTAAACTTCCGTTTTGATTTTGCCATTAGGGATAATCAAACTAAAGTACGAAATTTAGATTTGCCTAGTAACGATCCAGTATTGGGTCAAAAAGTAATTAGCATTAAACCTACCATTGATTATAATATCAATGAGAAGTTGGTATTGCGTATCTTTTTTGACAGAAGAAAAACCACGCCGTATACTTCAAACTCTTTCCCAACTATCATTACCAGTGGTGGTTTTTCTATAAGATACACCATTCAATAGCATGGATTTTATTCAAGAAGATATTCAAGCTTACTGCAATTCACATAGCTCATCTGAGCCAGATTATTTACAAAAATTAAGCAGATATACCCACGCAAAGGTTTTACAGCCGCGTATGTTGAGTGGGCATTTTCAAGGTCGTTTATTAGCTATGATAAGCAAGTTAATACAGCCCAAGCATATTTTAGAAATTGGCACTTATACAGGTTATTCGGCATTATGTTTAGCAGAAGGTTTGGCGCCTGGTGGTAAGTTGTTAACGATAGATGTTAATCCAGAATTGGAGCCTGTCATTCATGAACATATTGAACTTGCCAATATGCAAGATCGCATTCAATTTATTGTTGGTGATGCCTATCAGATTATAAGAACCTTGCCCCAAAGTTTTGATTTGGTATTTATTGACGCCGACAAACAAAACTATAGCAAGTATTTCGACTTGGTAATTGATAAGCTGAATCCAGGGGGAGTAATTCTTGCCGACAATGTTTTATGGAGTGGTAAGATTGTGGATGACAAGTCGCGCGAAAAGGATAAAGACACCATAGCCTTGCATGCATTTAATGAAAAAGTCTCTAAAGATGAGCGATTAGAAGCCGTTTTGCTACCAATTAGAGATGGTATAATGATGCTTAGGAAAAAGTGATTTAATCATTAAACAGAAGTTTGAGATAGAATTTTGGGCTTCTTAATTTAGCGCGCATATCCAAATCTTCAAACATACAGCTAATGGTTTCTCTTAGGGTGCTATTTTTATTGGCCTTGTTCACAACAAAATTAAAAAGCCATGGATATTTCACAAGCTTTTGCATGGTATGACTTAACTTTAATTCATCCCATTGTTTATGGTAGAAAACCTTATCATAGTTTTGGTTAAAGGCTGCATCAAATCTATTGGCCTTAAGGGCTTCTTCAATGTGGGCTGCGGCTAACATGCCACTATACATTGCGTTGCCAATTCCTTCGCCGGTGAAAGGGTCAATTAAACTAGCTGCATCCCCAGTGAGCAAGAAATTATTTCCACTTATCTTTCTTTGTTTTGAACCAAGTGGCAAGCCCCATCCTTCAATTTTGCCTACTAACTTTGCATTTTTGAACCGATCCCTAACACCAGGATTTTGTTCAATAGCTCGCAACATGTCTGCTTTTAAATTGATTCTTTTTTTGCTTACTGTATCACTGAGCATTCCTGCACCAACATTTGCTTGTCCGTTAGGTAAAGGGAAAATCCAAAAATAGCCTGGTAATAACTCATTCAGAAAATGCAATTCAATGAAGTTTTGCGAATGAAGCTCGGTAACACCTTCATAATAGGCTCTAATTCCCGCGCAATAGTGTAAGTTTTCTTTTTTAATGCCACCCAGCTGTTTTCCAAGAATGCTTCTGTCGCCTTCGGCGCCAACCACCATTTTAACCTCATTAAAAATTACTTCTTTACCAGCTTGTTTGCAAAAGAGGTTAATTCCATTAAGGCTTTGTTCTACCTTAATCAACTCCGTTTGATCTATGATATTGGCGAAATTCTTATCCAATTGTTCAAAGAGGCTATTATCAAAATCCATGCGTTTACTAATAAAACCTGGGGCATGAGTTTCTTTGCTAATATCACTTTTAAAAGGAATGTCAATTGATTTTCCGTTGGGTGCAACAAATTTTACACCCCAGCTAGGTAAGAAATGAGGTGCATCATTGGTATATTTTTCTAATAGCCCATTGTTAAGTTGTTTTAATACATACACAACTTTACCACTGAGTGCATCGCCACAAACTTTATCTCTTGGGAATTTAGATTTTTCTATAATAGTATGTGAGATACCAGCTTTGCTTAAAAACATTGAGGTTGCGCAACCAGCAGGACCGGCACCGACGATAACAATTTGCGAGGTGTTTTTGTGGCTCATATTTACTTTCCTTTTCAGGAATTTTGCCCGAAAATAGGTGTTTAGGCTATTTGAACCAAAAGCCTTTGCTTAAATTAAATATAACGAATTAAAAAAATAAGTTATGACAATCTGTCAATGGCTTAATTTTTGGTATTTTCGTACCACTAGTTATGACAGATTACTTTCAATCATTTACTCCCAATTCACGTGTTTGGGTTTATGGAGCTGGCAGAAAGCTCAATAATACTGAATGTTTAGGTTTGCAAATTGCCCTTGATGAATTTACTCAGCATTGGACTGCCCATGAAATTTTATTAAAAGCGAAGGCTACAGTTTTAGAAGGACATTTTGTTGTAATAATGGTTGACGAAGCGGTGGCTCAAGTGAGTGGTTGCGGGATAGATAAGTCTGTAAAGTTGATGCAACAGCTGGGAGAAAAATTTGGTTTAGATTTTTTTAACCGTTTAATGGTTTACTTTGAAACTGAAAGCGGGGTTTCGATGTTACCTCTTAATAAGGTCTCTATAGCTATTGCCGATGGTACGCTAAAGGAAGATACCCTCGTATATAATCCTTTGGTTCAAACCAAAAATGACTTAACAAACAAATGGAAAATACAGCTTATAGATTCTTGGCTTGGAAATAAGTTACCTAAAGCTGTATAATTATAAAAAATATTAATACGTTAAAAGTATAGAAAATGTCAGATAATAACTCAACGAATAAAGGTTCTGAAAACTCAGGGAATAAGAAGCCAAAATTGCCACCAATTGTGCCAAAGTTTAATTTTTACTGGATATACGGCATCATCGCTGTGGTGTTTATTGCCTTGCAATTTGCACCTAAAGATGCCGCATTAAAAATAAGTAAGACCAAATTTTACACTGAAATGTTGCCTTCTCATGATGTAGAAAAATTGGTGATAGTTAATAAAGAGAGGGTGGAAATTTCTTTAAAGAAGGAAGCCCTTAAGAATGAAAAATATGCAGATTTAAAAACCAGAACAGGCATTTTTGCTACCGATGCTGGACCGCATTATTTCTTTGAAATTAGTGACGTGGCAAGTTTTGAGGTAGAACTTACTAAGCGTCAAGAGGGATTTCAGCCTGATGAACGTTTGATTGCAGAAACCCTTACACAACATAATTATTTTGGTGATATTATTGGTTGGTTATTACCTTTTGTATTGTTAATTGCCTTATGGATGTTTGTGATGCGACGCATGGGTGGAGGTCCTGGTGGTGGCGGACAGATTTTTAACATCGGAAAGAGCCGCGCACAATTATTTGACAAAGATTCTCATGTTAACATTACTTTTAAAGATGTTGCAGGATTAGATGAAGCAAAAGTAGAAGTAATGGAAATTGTAGATTTCCTTAAGAACCCTAAGAAATATACTACCCTCGGCGGTAAAATACCAAAAGGAGCTTTGTTAGTTGGCCCTCCAGGAACGGGTAAAACATTATTGGCAAAAGCAGTAGCTGGCGAGGCAGGTGTTCCTTTCTTCTCTTTATCTGGTTCAGATTTCGTAGAAATGTTTGTTGGAGTTGGTGCAAGTAGAGTGCGTGATTTATTTAAGCAAGCCAAAGAAAAGGCGCCTTGTATTATTTTTATTGATGAAATTGATGCAGTAGGAAGGGCTAGGGGTAAAAACTTGGTTCAAGGCGGAAACGACGAAAGAGAAAATACCCTTAATCAATTATTAACAGAAATGGATGGCTTTGCCACAGATTTAGGGGTAATAATCTTGGCTGCTACCAATAGACCTGATATTTTAGATTCTGCCTTGTTGCGTCCAGGTAGGTTTGATAGGCAAATCTCTATTGATAGACCAGATTTAAACGGTAGAGAAGAAATTTTCAAGGTGCATTTAAAGCCTATCAAAACAGCTGAAGGAGTAGACCCAAGAAAATTATCAATGCAAACCGCTGGCTTCGCAGGTGCAGATATTGCAAATGTTTGTAATGAAGCAGCCCTTATTGCGGCTAGAAATAGCAAAACTGCGGTTGATATGAAAGATTTTCAAGATGCAATTGATAGAATTATTGGCGGCCTTGAAAAGAAAAATAAAATTATTTCAGCTGAGGAAAAAGAAATCATTGCCTACCATGAAAGTGGACATGCCATTTCAGGTTGGTTTTTAGAGGGTGTAGATCCTTTGGTTAAAGTGAGCATTGTGCCTAGAGGCGTTGCAGCTTTGGGTTATGCGCAGTATTTACCCAAAGACCAATATTTATATACTACAGAACAACTCGAAAACATGATGTGCATGACATTAGGTGGTAGGGTTGCAGAGGATATTATATTTGGCAGAATAAGCACTGGCGCACAGAACGATTTAGAGCGTGTTACTAAAATGGCTTATGGAATGGTTACCTTATATGGTATGAATTCAGTTATTGGAAATGTTAGTTTTAATGACTCTAGCCAAGAATATGGTTTCACTAAGCCTTACAGCGAGAAAACAGCAGAACTTATAGACATTGAAGTTAGAAACATCATCACTAATTGTTATGCTCGCACCAAAGAGCTATTGGTTGCTAAACGCGATAAGTTGGAGGAGCTTTCTCAAATTTTATTGAAGCGTGAGATTTTATTGCAACACGACTTGGAAGAAATACTTGGACCACGCCCATTTGATAAAATTGTGGAAGAAGTGAAAGCAGAAGTAGTTTCTTCTGTGTTGGTTGAGGATAAGTCGGCAGAAAGCGAACCAAATCCAATTCTTTAAAAGATTGACCATTTAAACAAATTTGGTAATTTGTTATATTTATGCTTATTTAGTATACCAATACTAAATTTGTTTAAATGGATTCAGAAATTAAATGTCCGAAGTGTGAATCACACGAGGTAATTAAGAGTGGAATTTTGAAAAATAGGCAGCGATTTAAATGTAAAGGCTGTAACTATTTTTTTACTGTAAGCAAATTAGGGAAGCGCATTGATAACTATTATGTTACCAAGGCGCTTCAGTTGTATATAGAGGGTTTGAGCTTTAGAGAAATTGAGCGATTACTTGGCATAAGCCATGTAAGTGTTATGAATTGGGTAAAGCAATACGGTTTGAACCGACCTGAAAAAAGTCAGTATCACCCTACCTATAAAATTTTGAATCATACTGAGCTAGTAGCCTACATGCAAAACAAAGAAAATTTGAAAGGGGCGGGCTCTGTAATTACCGAGTTAGGTGATAAATTTATGATGATTAAATGGGAAAGATTCCGCAACTAGAGAGAGTTAGAAAGGCATAAGTATTTCAAATTAACAAATAGCTACCCATCAGTATAGTTATTTAGTTTTCCTTCTTCATCTTCGATTGACTAAACAACAACAATTAAAGATGAAGAAAATTTACTCATTTAGGTTGCTGCTTGCTGTATTATTCAGTAGCTTCACATTGCAACTCATGGCTCAAGGCTCGGAGAGTTATGGCACAGGTATTAAGATACCCTTAGATACAAGCGGTCAAAAATTTATTAGGTTTATCAATTGGCATCAGTTCTGGATGCGTTCAGCTCAGTACAATCCTGGTTCTACCATAAATGGTGAAGCGCAAGAGGGTGGAATAGACTTTGCCATTCGTCGTTCACGTTTTTTATTTTATACCCAGATGAACTCAAGGTTCATGATTTTAACCCACATTGGTATAAATAATCAAACCTTAGTAGGGGGTGGTGGTTTAGGCCAAGCTGCTAATATTGGCAATACGAGTCCGGATGGTAAAAAGCCACAAATATTTATCCATGAGGCTACCGCAGAATTTCATGTACTTAAGAAAAAACTAACCTTAGGGGGAGGCTTGCATTATTGGAATGGGGTTTCTAGAATGGCAAATGCCTCCACCCTTAATTTTATGACCCTTGATGCACCCATTTTTAATTGGGCTAATATTGATGCAAGTGACCAATTTGCCCGAATGATGGGTTGGTACGCAAAAGGTAAGTTGGGTAAATTTGATTATCGTTTAGCCTTTAATGTACCTTTTGCAATACCTGCTTCAAATGCTTTGGCACGCTTAGATACCACTGCTGCTAAGAATAATATCGTAAATGCTTCTTATCGCGGAATTGGTGGTGCAAAACCTGCTTATCAAGGTTATTTTATGTATCAATTTTGGGATCAAGAAAGTAACTTATTGCCATATACAGTAGGATCTTATGTAGGAACCAAAAAGGTTTTTAATATTGGGGCAGGTTTCTTTCACAATGCAGATGCCATGTGGGCTGCTAAAAGCAATGGAACCCGCTGGGATACGGTAAGACAGAATTGTTTTATATGGGCCGTTGATGCATTTTTAGATAAGCCACTCAACAAAACTAAAGGTACCGCTATCACTGCTTATCTTTCCTATAACAAGCATTATATGGGTGATAATTATGTAAGGAATATTGGTATTTCTAATCCTGCAAATGGACTAGCTAAAACAGGCACTACTTTTAGTGGTGCAGGTAATGCATTTCCAACTGTGGGTACGGGTGATATTTTTTATGCGCAGGCTGGTTATGTTTTTCCTAAAACTAAGATTGGAAAGTTTCAATTGATGGGAGATGTTACCTATGCAAATTATGAGCGTGTAACTAATGCCGTGGTTATTCCTGATGTAGGTTTAAATTATTATTTGGAGGGACATAATGCTAAGCTTACCCTTAACTATCGTTCACGCCCAGTGGTAGATTATGTTGATCCTACCAAAACCTTTGGCGACCTTGAAACTACAGAGCGCAAAGGCGAAGTTGTATTGCAACTTCAGATTTATTTATAATTATTAATTGCAAAAAATATACGTATGTCTATGGAAATTGAAAAGCCATCAACTATCTGGAAGGTGATTGGGGCCTCGAGTGTGGGAACACTCATTGAATGGTACGACTTCTACATTTTTGGAAGTTTGGCTACTATCTTATCTAAACAGTTTTTCCCAGAAGATCAAGGAACTGCTGCACTCTTATCTACTTTAGCCATTTTTGCCGCAGGCTTTATTGTTCGTCCTTTTGGCGCATTGGTATTTGGTAGGTTAGGAGATTTACTCGGAAGAAAATTTACTTTCTTGTTAACCTTGGTGTTAATGGGAGGTTCTACCTTTGCGATTGGTTTGGTACCGGGTTATAAAACCATTGGTATTGCTGCTCCTTTATTAATTTTATTTCTTCGCTTGGTTCAAGGCTTAGCCTTAGGCGGCGAGTATGGCGGTGCAGCTACTTATGTTGCAGAACATGCTCCTGTAAAACGACGTGGATACTTTACCAGTTGGATTCAAACTACTGCAACCCTCGGCCTTTTTTTATCTTTGGGCGTGATTCTTTTGACCAGAAATACCTTAGGTGTTGACACTTTTAGCGATTGGGGATGGCGTGTTCCTTTTTGGGTTTCTATTTTATTGGTAGTGGTTTCAATTTATATCCGACTCAAAATGCAGGAATCTCCTTTGTTTGCTAAAATAAAGAAGGAAGGTAAAGTTTCTAAGAATCCGTTGAAAGAGAGCTTTGGAAATAAAACCAATTTAAAGATGGTATTACTTGCACTTTTTGGCGCAGTAATGGGTCAAGGTGTTATTTGGTATACTGGGCAGTTTTATGCCCAATCGTTCATTGAGAATACTTGTAAAATCGACTTTGAGCAGTCGCGTACCATTTTGCTTTGGGCAATTGTTTTAGCAACGCCTTTTTTTATTCTTTTTGGTTGGCTAAGTGATATCATTGGAAGGAAATGGATTATGATGGTAGGGATGCTCTTAGGTATCTTAACCTACAGACCTATTTACCAAACCTTTTTAGATGATACCAGTGCGGCGAATAAGAGAAGTACTTTTGTTGCCGAAAACTCCGGACTTAAAGATTCTTGGGTAATTCTTGATGCAAAAAATAAACATCAAATAATGGTAGTTTCAAAAATTGATACTGTTTTTAGTGATGGCTCTTTGTTTAAGTTTACTACCACTGATACGTTACAATTTGCGCAAGAAGTTACAAGTGCTGGTATTATTAGCTATGCAAGTGTTGCTGATAGTACCATAATTAAAAGTATAAAGGTTAAAGGTGCAGAGAGCGATGCCGTGTTTATGGGCGAGCTCAGTTATGCTTCTGTTAAACCAGCAGTGATAGTTGAAAAAACAATGGGAAGTAGCATTTTCTGGAAAATGATTGCTCTTATTTTTATTCAAATTGTATATGTAACGATGGTTTACGGACCTATTGCTGCGTTTCTAGTTGAGTTATTCCCAACCCGCATTCGTTATACTTCTATGTCTTTACCTTATCATATTGGTAATGGCGTTTTTGGCGGTTTGGTGCCTTTCTTAAGTACCCTAATTATTGAATACACTAAAACGCCTGAAAATCCAATGGGTTCACCTTTGGCGGGTTTGTGGTATCCAATGGGTGTAGCTGCAGTATGCTTATTAATTGGTGTACTGTATTTATCCAATAAAATTGATGAAGATGTATCGGATGATGAAAATGATTTTATTCACGCTTAATAATAATTAAAATGAATCAAATAAGAAGAATTTTGGGTTTGGCATGGATGGTATTAGGTCCAGCCGCTATATTTTTTATGATTACCCAGGCTTTGCAAAAAGTAGGTCTTGCCAACACAAAGATTACTGCTGCTGTTAATGAAGTCGCCAAGCTTTCCGCAGAGGCTGCCAAGCTCAACGTGCAAATGCAATGGGGCATAATTATCCTCATCTTTGTGCCAATAGCCATAGGCTTAGTAATTTTTGGTTACTATAGTTTAAAGGGAGAATACGATAGGGATTAACAAAAAAAAGGGGCGAATATTTCGCCCCTTTTTTGTTTATGGAAATTTAGGAAATTTTTTAAAGTCGGGTTTACGTTTTTCAAGGAAAGAGTTCTTCCCTTCTTTCGCTTCATCGCTTAGATAATATAACAGGGTTGCATTACCTGCCAATTCCTGGATACCTGCTTGTCCGTCTAATTCTGCATTGAAAGCACTTTTTAACATGCGTAAAGCAATCGGACTCTTATCCATCATTTTTCTGCACCATTCAATGGTGGTGTCTTCTAAAACGTCTAAGGGCACAACCTTATTCACTAGGCCCATATCAAGAGCTTCTTGCGCATTATATTGGTCACATAAAAACCAAATCTCTCTTGCTTTTTTCTGTCCAACAACCCTAGCTAAATAAGAGGCACCAAAGCCACCATCAAAGCTGCCAACTTTTGGGCCGGTTTGACCAAACTTAGCGTTTTCTGCAGCAATACTTAAATCACAAATAACATGTAATACATGGCCGCCGCCAATTGCCCAACCGGCTACCATGGCTACCACTGGCTTAGGTATTCTTCTAATTTGCATTTGAAAATCAAGCACATTTAATCTAGGAACGCCATCATCTCCCACATAGCCTCCATGGCCGCGTACACTTTGATCACCGCCACTGCAAAAGGCTTCTCCGCCTTCACCTGTTAATATTATACAATATACGTTTTCGTCTTGTCTGGCCAATTCCATTGCTTCACTCATTTCCTTTACGGTTAAGGGTGTAAATGCATTGTGAACCTGCGGACGATTGATACTGATTTTTGCAATACCATCATAAAATTGGAACAAAATTTCTTTGTATTCCTTAATGGTTTGCCAAGGATATTTAGATTGCATATGTTAAATATATTACTGTTTAAACAAAAGGAAATTAATCTAGTTTCAATTTTAAAAATGTTAGAATGGCTTCTTGTGAAGCAGGTGCTGTAAAATCCAATTCAATGACGGTCAAGCTTTGTTGGGTTTCGGTTTGAACCAAACATTGTTGCAGTTGAATTGGGTTTGCTGCCAATTGGTGTTTTACTTGATAAGAAAGACAGATTTGAGCAAGGTCGCGTTTAATAGGCGTTGTGAAATATGAAAGCTCATTTGGATGATTTTTTGGGCCTTCAATCCAATTAAAAATATTGCCTCCTTGGTTATTGAGCACAAGGATGCTTAAGTTACTTGGGAGATTTTGCAGCCAAAGGGCATGTTCATCATAAATAAATGATAAATCACCAAGGAGTAAGTAAACTTTTTGTGAAGGCCTAGCCTTGGCAGTTCCAATAGCAGTGCTTAGGCTTCCTTCAATTCCACTTGTTCCTCTATTGCAATATATTTCCAAGTCATTTCTCCCATTTACATTCCAGCTTACCCAGCGCACAGCAGAGCTGTTGCCAACTTGTAAAATACTATTGGCAGGTAAGAGGTCTATAATTTGCTTTACGCAGGTGGGTTCACACCATATTTCTTGTTTGTGAAAAGAGGATACCTTAGATTCTAATTGCTGCTGAAAATTTTTCCAAACATTGAAATAGGCTTTCCCTTCTTGGTTATCATTTTCTTTTTGTTTGGCCAATGCGTTGATATACGGTATTTCTTGGGCGCATAAGTGGTGCGTCATATTGCCCCAAGTATCAATGGGATTTTCTGAAGCTTGCAACCTAAAATGGTAGGAAGGTGTAATTGATTTTAGCCATGTTTTTAACGACTTTGAAATCATAGGTCCACCGAAAGAAAGGATTAAATCTGGCTTTAATAATTCTAACTGCTCGTCTGAAAGTGATTTAAGTAAAAAGTCGAAGTTTGAAATGCATTTTACTTGGTGTTGGTTTGCACAAATATCTGCTAATATTACTACGCTTTGTTGTTCACATATGGTTTGTAAGGCATCCGATAAAGCTTGAGATTTTGGCCATTGCCCCACAATTATTAATTTCTTTTTACTTTGCTTCCAAGCCTCCATAAATCCTTCGAAGAAGGGGAGTTGAATGGCGCCTCTTTTTAATAAATTGGCGGTGCCATTTGGCTTGTTTGCTTGGTAGTGTTCGAAATCATAATTATAAAGAGGCTCTCTTAAGGGCACATTTATATGAACAGGCCCATAGCCTTTCTCAGACAAACTAGTTTCTAGTGCATTGCTTACAATTCTTTCTGTTAAATTGAAGTCGATATTATCTTCTTCAAAGCAAAGTAATTCATGACTGCCTAATACGTGTTTACCAAAAATGCCTTTCTGCATAATCATTTGGCCATCTTGTTGGTTTAACAATTCTGGTGGCCTATCTGCCGAAAGCACCAAGAGCGGTATTTTTTGGTAATAGGCTTCTGCAATGGCTGGAAAAAAGTTAACAGTTGCCGTTCCAGAGGTGCAAATAAGTGCAACCGGTTTTTGCTGCTGTTGGGCCATGCCAAGCGCTATAAATCCTGCGCTTCTTTCATCTATGACGCTGTGACAAGTGAAGGCTTGATTATGGGTGAAGGCATATACCAAGGGGGCCGACCTACTGCCTGGACAAATGATGGCATCGGTAACACCATACTGGGCACAAACCTCTGCTATTGTAAAAACATGTTGTTGCAATTTTGGCTACTTTATGGCTTCAATATTACTAAAAAACTAGCCAAACTAGGTAGCCAAATCCTTATCAATCCTAAACTTTAGGATATTTTTGGTTCAAACCGAAAAATAATAGACCTATACCTGCTTTAAAATTGTAGGTTCAACCCAATATTAATACCAAATTTTCTAGTGTTTAAATGGTTATGGTAATTAAGTCTGTGTACAAAACCAATAGAGGCAATTTTTAAAATATTTTCTATGCCATAGCCTAATTCAAAATAAGGCTCATTATTGCTAAAGGTATAAATGGGAGAGGTTTGTCTGCCTAAATTATCAAGGCTTGCATTTGCAGCTAGATTGGCGTTTGAAATGGTTCCATAAGCGGCTTTTACCACTGCAAAATTTCTTAGTTTTAATTTGTTTACCCATGGAATATGGTTAAAAAGAACGCCTTCAAAATGTTGGGTATAGGAGGTATGTATAAAGGCATCACTAATAAACTCATAGTTGTTCATGAGGCTATAATTATAATCGCTGTAAATGATACTTTCATTTCCCCTAGCTACATCTAACAAAGGATAAGGAAGTGCGCCAAAAATTTTACCTGTATATACATACCAATCAGCAGTGCCGGCCCAAGATGTATTCATGTGATGTGATACAATTAGGTTAAGTTTATCATATTCAAAATTGCTTCCGGCTAGCCCTCTTAAACCTCTTTGGTAGCTAAAAATCATCACAGGTAATTTTGCCCTTTCTGCCCTAAACCTGTCATGTCCTCTAGAAATCATAATTTCTTTATAGGCCCAACGCGCCTCAAACCCAATAGAGCTGTTGGTAAAACTGCTTCTTAAACTTGGCACTTCGCCAGGGTTGGTAATGGCTGTGGTATAGGCAAAAGAAAAATCTCCTAAGGGCTTAAAGGTATTGTAATCAAATAGAAATTTGAGGGTCCAATTGCTGGAGAAAGTTTGTGTAAAGCTCAAGTTAATTTCTTCGGTTCTGTTCAACCTAATATTGGGAGAAAAGAAGTTAAAGAACTGAAAGAAGCCGCCTGCCAAGGCATAGCTAATGGGCGAGTTGGTAATGCCTAAAATATCATTGTCTTTCCTATAACGTGCAGAGGCTACTGTCCAGCGGCGGGCATCAATAATATAATCTAAGCCAACTCTATATTTAAATTCTTTATCAAGCGTACCGTAAGCTAAGTAAGTATTAAAAACAAATTTCTGGCTAAAATCATAATTGGTTTTAAAGCCTAATCTTAGTCTAAGGCCCTCTACTTTATTAAAGGCTAGAATATTCATGTAAGGTCCCCAATCTAGCTTTCCAATTCTTTTATAGCCTTCAACTACTGTATGCACCACATCTACATAAGTTTTAACTATGGGGAGATTATTTACAGAATCTACCTTTTCAAACATTTCCTTTTCTATAGACGATAAGGGTTCGGTACGTTTTTCTTCCCAGTATTCAATTTTTTTGTCTGTTGCATTTTCTAAGGTTACAATGGGGTAATCAAAAAACTCTTTATTTAAGCCCACATTGGTTTCTATTTGGGTATAGGCATTATAAAAGCCAGCCACCATGCCAGAGCCATTTTTTTGCAAGCGTTCAAAGTCGAAGATGATGCGGCTTTTAGAAGTAATCCAAGGATTTTCTTTGGTGGGCTGCATTTCTTGTTGAATTTTTATCCTTTGTACAAAGTTTACATTGGCATCTTTACCAATGGTAAGGTCAACTTGTTTTAAGGCAAAAGTGCTATCCGCAATCCAAATGAGTCCTTCAAATCCTAAGTCTTGTCTTCTGCGAAGGTTAAGTTGAATTTTAAAGCATTTTGTGCCTTCAATTTCAACCGAGTCTAGCAAGGAAAATATATAATAATAATGCGCAGCATCAGCAATAGGAGAAACAAAATCTTTGTTTAAGATTCTTATAAAATTATTGTTAAGATTATAGTGATGTAATTGCCCACCCATTAAATCCATCAGGTATGAGTTGGCTTCAATGCCAATGCCAGAGTATTTACTCCCCTCAATTACTTCCTTCCCTTTGCCAATACTTTTTAGGTAATAATATTTAGAAAAGGTTTCGCTTACAAATACAGGCAGAATGTGTTTTCCTTCAGAATTTCGCATTTGATGGATGGTATCAAAAAGCGTTTTAAGGGGCTTAAAAACTTTAGAATTTTTCATTTCCTCCGAGATGTTGGTCAATGAAATATCTACCTTGCTGTAGGAGTTGTATTGATAGGCTGTAATTTCGTCTTGGTTAAGTGCCTTTCTATTTTCTCTTGCGGCATCAATAATTCTTAGGGCTGGGTTTATCCCTGGCCGTATCACCGCCTCTTTCATTTCAAAGGTTTGTTCGTTTAGCTCAATAAGCACATTTTGGCTAAGCCCTGTTTTTACTTTAAGTTTATAAAGTTTATACCCTACATAGCTTACTAAAAGGGTATCAATTGGGTGTTTAGAGCTAATTTTAAACCTTCCTTCAAAGTCGGAGGTAGTTCCGCCGGGAAATCCTTTAAAACCAATGCTAACATAAGGAAGTGCTTCTTTGGTTCTTTGGTCTTGTATTTTTCCTGTTATAATGGTTTCGGTTTGACCCAATACTAAAAAAGGAAGCGTGTAAAAAAGTAGAAGGAGTGAGTAAATTTTCATTTTATGGAAGCAAGCGCATCGTCATGCGAATATTTTCTTGTGGCCTATCCGCGGTGCCAGTTGGTTTTTCTGCAATTCTATCTATTACTTCAAAGCCAGAAATAACTTCCCCAAAAACAGTGTAGCTTCCATCTAAATGGGGAGCCCCCCCTTCATTGATATAGGTTCCCATTTGGTCTAGGTTAACTTTTTCGGCATCTGGGAATTGTTGTGCATACATTTTATCTACTACCTGTTGCAAGTTGGCCATATAGGTTCTAAGTAATTCTTTATCGCCACTTTGTTGAATTTTATAAACAGCAGCTTGCACGGTGTCTCTTTGGTAGCAACTGTATAAAATGCTTTGTTTGTTGTTCATGTTTCTCGAGTTGAGAATTTGCTCAAGCTCTTGTTGCGTAAATTTCCTGCCTTGCACAATATAGAATTGGCAACCACTGCTTGCACGCTCTGGATTATTGTCTCTAGCGGCTGCCAAGGCACCTTTTTTATGAAAGAGGTCTTTGTTAAACTCTCCCGGGATTTTATAGCCCACATCTCCATTGCCTAGCATGGTTGTAGAATCTGCATTTTTGGAGATAGGGTCGCCCCCTTGAATCATAAATGTTTTAATAACCCTATGAAACAATAAACTATCATAAAAGCCTTCCTTTACTAATTTAATAAAGTTGTCTCTATGCAAAGGAGTTTCGTTATAAAGCTTAACTACAATTACCCCATAATTGGTGGTAATTTCTACCTTTTGTTCTGTAGGGGCTGCTGGTCTTTTAACGGTAGTATGTTTAGGTTTAGGAGGTGTAGGTTTTGTATTGGTAACTGGTTTTTTGGGTGTTGTTTTTACCTGGGCTTGCAAAAAGCCTGTTAACAGCAAGTATACACTTACTAGCAAAGCAATTTTTCTCATCGTTTATTTTTTAGTTTAGACGTTAATTTTAGCTAAAGGGTTGGGTCGAACCAAGATAATTAATTAATTCAATAGGTGCCATAAGGCATCCATATAGGCAGGGTCTTTTATTTTTTCTTCTGCATTGTTGGCAATGATGTGTTCTAGGAGTGCATCATTCTTTTTCCCTTGGTCAAGAGCATATTTGTAACCACTCAGGCTAAAGGTAGTTAGTTCGTATTGAGACTTAAACTGAGTTGGATATAATTCAGTTAATTCATGTTCGATGTGTTTTTTATGCAGAAAATGTTTGTCGCCCACCTTATCTGCCATTTCGTAGTAGTTTTGAATGGCAAGGTCGGCAATGGCATCTGCATTGGGTTTTCTTTCTTTTTGGTATTCATCAAATATCGTATTCCAATCGTCGCCATACTTTTCGATCATATTGTCTAGCACCACTATGTCTTCAAAGCTACAGTTCATGCCTTGTCCATAAAATGGTACTACAGCATGGGCTGCATCGCCAGCAAGGGCAAGTTTATCACCTTTCACCCAAGGATAGCATTTTACGGTCACTAAACTAGAAGTTGGGTTGGCCATATAATCTTCTAACAGGGTTGGCATCATTGGCACTGAATCTGCAAAGTGTTCTGCAAAAAAAGCACTAACATCTTCTTTGGTTTTAATGCCCTCAAATACTTCAAAAGGCATAAAGAGGGTACAGGTAAAATCTCCAGCTGGATTGGGTAGGGCAATCATCATAAAAGAGCCACGTGGCCAAATATGCAATGCATTTTTCTCCATTCTAAAGCTATTATTTTCACCTTCTGGTATTACAAGTTCTTTATAGCCCACATGCAAGTAGCTTTGCGAATAGTTAAACCTATCACTTACTTGTAATTTACCTCTAGTGGCGGCAAAGGCGCCATCTGTTCCAATAATGCGTGTGCCTGTAACTGTTTTTGAGCTGCCATCTTCTAAGGTAAAGGTAGCAGTTGTTTGGTCCACATCCACATCGGTGCAACGGGCATTAAAAAAGATGTTGATGTTTTCAAATTCATCTGCCAGTTCAATTAACTTTTGGTTGAGTCGTCCTCTAGAAACCGAGTTAATGGCTTGTCCGTCTTTTCCATAGGGATGGTAAGAGAGTTCGCCTGTTTTGCTGTGCATCATGCGGCCATACATTGGAATGGCATCGGCAAGAATTTCCTTGTCAAGTCCAATTTTTTTTAAGGCATTTAAGCCACGAGTACTCAAGGCAAGGTTAATAGATCTGCCTTGGTAAACACTTGCTTTACGCATATCTGGACGGCGTTCAAAAAGGTTCACTTCAAACCCTCTTTTGGCCATATAAATTGCGGCTAAACTTCCGGCTAAACCGCCGCCAATAATGGTAATTTTTTCTGCCATAATAGTATAACGCTATATCTAATTTCAGTGCAAAATAGGGTTTCTTTTATTTTATTCAATTTGAACCAAAACAAAAAAGCCAATTCCTGCTAAGGAATTGGCTTTAAGCTTAAAAAAAGTGTGCTTATTTTTTTACAAATTTGCCATAGTTGGCCACTGATCCATTTGTAATAAATTGGTAGTAGTAAATTCCAGTTGGTAAATTATCCAAATCAATTTTGATTGAATATATCCCGCTGCTTTGGCTGCCCAGTTTTACTGTCTTAAGGTTTAATCCTTTTGTATCAAAAATTTGAATCTCTGTTTGCGACTTAGTATTTAAGGCATAATTGAGGGTAATTTCATTATAAGCTGGATTTGGGTAGGCCATAATTACTATTGCATCTGCGTTTTGTGTGGCTTGTAATCCTGTTACTTTGGTAGGCGGATTTAAAGGAGCTGCAATTTGTTGAATAACTTTATTTGTGGCAGGCAAGTTGGTAATTGCGGTAATCCTATTGCTATTATTTGCAGTGGATACACCGCGATTGAATCTTTCATTATTGCTAGAAATTCTAATTGTATCTAAGTAAAAATAATCTGCTTGCGCCGAATCATCTTTAATGTCGAGTACAAAATACCCATGACGGTCTAAATCTACATATTTTAAATGTGGGTTATAAACTACAGAACCAATGCCTGGGATAGGTATAGGATTGTTTATTACAGCTTCAAATTGTGCGGTTGCCGTAGCACCAACTGCTTCATCAAAATTGGCAGATGTAATACTTGGTGTGGCAAACTCTACGCCAACAGAACCTGCTCCGGTTAATGGATTATATAAGGCAGAAGGGGTTGGTAAGTTAAGCGAAAGCGGATTAGGATAAACAACTGGTCTCTTATTCAAATCAAAACTCCAGCTGGCATGAGAATCTCCTGTTAGAAAAATGGTGTTTTTAACTCCCTTCGATTGAATTGAATCTAAAATGGCATTTCTTTCTGTTGGGTATGACTCCCAATTGTCTATAAAAAGGTTTTCTACTTGGCGAATGGCATTGATATTGGTTAGGGCTGGTTGACCTTGCGCGTCTACCGCACCAAAACCAACATTCATATCACTAAATAGCACTTGATTTCCTATGATTTTCCATTTTGCCGTTGAGGTACTTAATTGGTTGATTAACCAATTGTATTGGGTGCTTCCTAACATGGTTCTTGCTGGCACATCGGCATCATCAAAGTTAGTTGGAGGTTTAACCCTGCCTTCTAAACGGGTATCTAGCATTATTAAATCCATTAAGTTTCCATAACTAATTTTTCGGTAAATTTTGTTGTCGGCTGCCTCTCTAATTGGCATCCATTCAAAATAAACTTTCTTAGAAATGCCCTTACGTATTTGCCAGTCGCCTTCATTTGTTTGGTGGTTCTCGGCTCCATCTTTGTATGAATCATTGGTTGATTCATGGTCGTCCCAAATAGAAATAAAAGTTTGTTGCTGATGTGCTGTTCTTAAATCTGGATCTAATCTGTAAACCGAATACCTTGTTCTATAATCACCTTCTGAGATAATTTCTTTTTGTGGTTCCACAAATCTACCTGTTAAAGAATCTCCATAACCTTTTGGTTCATATTCATAAATATAATCACCTAAATGAATGACAGCATCAATATCATTGCGTTGCGCAATTTTCTTAAACCCATTGAAAAAACCTGCTTCATAATTGTTACAAGAAACCACTGCAAATCTTAAATGATTCGCATCAGAAGAAGCAGTTCTCATTCTTCCAATTAAAGAGTAATAGCCATTGTATCCAAATAGATAGTAGTAAGTAGTGCCTGCTTGTAATCCGCTTACATCCACTTTTACGGTATAGTCTTTACTTGAGTCGGTACTTACACTGCCAGATTGAATGATGTTAAGAAAGCTAGTATCTGTAGCTACTTTCCAATTCACAGTTTTGCTGCTAAAGTTTCCAGAGTCTGGGGTGATGCGTGTCCAAATGATTACCCTGTCTGTTAACGGGTCACCTGATGCCACACCATGGTAGAATGGCTTAAGTTTTGGATCAAAGCTTAGCGCTCCGTTTTTGGTTAAAGACCTGCTGTAATTTGTTAATTTTGATTGCTGGGCCATTAGGTTTCCCGCGCAAAAAAAGATTACCAAAAGAGAATAAATTATTTGCTTTTTCATCCTGCTAAGCAAAAGCAGTGGCATTAACTTTATGTAAATAGGATGCTACTAAAAATTTAGCAGTAAAGAAACTTTATGTTATTTTTTCTTAGGGTCAAAACAAAGTGATTGATTTTTACTTTTGGGCTTCGAAGTATTTCTTTAAAGCTTGTCCAATTAAAAAAATGTCTTCAAATGAGTTGTAAAGGGGCACAGGGCTCATGCGTATTACATCTGGTTCGCGCCAATCTGGAATGATATCTTTGCTGCACAGGTAATCAAATAGTGCCTTTCCATTTTCTTTTACGATGATAGACAACTGGCAACCGCGTTGTGCTGGGTCGCTTGGGGTTATCACATTTAAGTATGCCTTAAAATCTTGTAAAATAAATTCAAGGTAAGCCGTTAGTTTTTCGCTTTTGGCGCGCAGGTTTTGAATGCCTGCTTCGGCAAATATTTCGAGTGAAGCCTTGTGGATGGCCATTGGAAAAATCTGGGCATTGCTTAATTGCCAGCCTGCGGCACCTTCCATGGGAATAAATCCTTTTTTCATTAAGAATCTGTCTTTTTCGTGGTGTCCCCACCAGCCTGCAAAGCGCACTATGTCTGGCCTGTTGGCAAATCTTTCATTCACAAATACACCGCTGGTGCCGCCGGGGCCCGAGTTAAGGTATTTGTAAGTACACCAAACGGCAAAGTCAACATCCCAATCGTGCAAGGCAAGTTGTAAATTCCCAGCTGCATGGGCTAGGTCAAAACCCGCAATGGCGCCTACCGCATGGGCGGCTTTGGTAATGACTTGCATGTTAAAGGCTTGACCCGAATAATAGTTTACGCCGCCCATCATCACAATGGCCAATGAATCTTTATGGGCTTCAATTTGGGCTAAAATATCTTCTGTGCGAAGCGTATATTCTCCTTCTCTGGGTTTTAATTCAATAATGGCATCCTCTGGGTTAAGGCCATGAAAGCGGGCTTGGCTCTCCATGGCATATTGGTCTGAGGGGAAAGCCGTAGCCTCCATCATTATTTTGTAACGTGTGGCCGTTGGTTTATAAAAACTTACCATCATTAAATGCAAATTGGCAGTAAGGTTATTCATAATTACCACCTCTTGCGGTTTAGCGCCCACTACTTTTGCTGCATTTTCTGCTAAAAAGTGATGGTAAAGTTTCCAAGGATTCTTGCCATCAAAATGCCCATCTACGCCAAGGTTTGCCCAATCAGTAAGTTCTTGTTCAATAGCCGCTTTTGCGTTTTTAGGTTGCAGGCCTAAAGAGTTGCCACAAAGATATACTACGTGGTTTCCGTCTTTTTTTAAGGTATAAAACTGGTCTTTGAACTTTGCTAATGGGTCGGTTTGATCCAAGTCCTTTGCGAAAGATAATGAATTTTGATATTCCATAAATAAGGTTAGAATGCAGCTACAAGTTTAACAGAAATAAAGGAAACTTCGACTTTTTAGAAAAAGTAGGTTTTAATCAATTTGGTTCAAGCTTCAACCTAAAACCTATTACGTTTAATGCCATGAATTAAAAGTATTACCTAAATCGGTATAAGTTTAATGATTTAGGTAATAAATATTAGCCCAAACATTAAAAGGATAACCAAAACCATTAAACGTTTAACAAAATTGGTAATAAGGTTTATCTCAATCATTAAACGTTTAACCCAAATCATTAAAACCAAAAAACTGGAGAACGATTATTTATGCCCAAAAATCTATGGTTTTACTTTATTAAATTATCCTCCTACTTGGGAATTCTTTATCAAATAAAAAAGACACCAAACAACTACCAAAAATTCTGCATGCTAGAATGAATATACAAAAAGCACTATTTTTGGGAAACGTCCTATGCTTTCAATTGTAAATTTCTAAATGCGGCTAATTTTCTTTAAAATCGCTACGCATGATTCCTGGAAAGAAATATTACAAAGTAGAGGAGTATTTGGAAGATTTACCTTCCCTATGGCACGAGCGCTTTATCATTGTGCGCGAACTAATTTTGGGTTCAAACCGAAACATTAAAGAAAAAATTAGTTTTAATTTACCCTTTTATATGTACCAAGGATTTTTCCTTTACCTAGGGGTTTATAAGAAAAAACACTTGGTTTTGGCTTTCTGCCGGGGCGCGCACCTAAAGGATGAGGCTGGAGTTTTACAAGCGGATGCAAAGCAAACCCAAATGCGTCACTGGTTGCTATCTGGAGAAGAGGAGCCCGATTATGAGTTATTGGCGCAATACTTACAAGAGGCATTAGAAGTAAATGAACGACTTAATAATAAATGGGGAAATGGAAAATAAATCAATGAGTATATTACCATGTGTTTGGAAGCATTATGCGGTTTTGGCCGAAATTGGAGCCACCACCTTTTATGATACTTTTAGGCCACATAATACCGAAGATGATATGCAGCAATATTTGGCAGCTACTTATACGCCAGACTTGGTGAAAGCAAATTTGGGTAAAGAGGGTATTCATTATTTTTTGGGGTATTTAAATGGCTCCGATCAAGGCTATGTTAAGTTAATTGAAAACCCTATCGGACTCAACTTAACGGGAAGGGTGATGGAATTAGAAAAAATTTACCTGAGAGCAACGGCACAAGGCTCTGGCTTGGCAACTGCGCTCATGCAACTAGCCATGGAAAAAAGTAAGTCTTTGGGCTTTGAAAAGTTGTACTTGGGCGTTTGGCAAGAGAATGAAAGGGCCTTGGCTTTTTATAAAAAAATGGGCTTTGAAGTTTTTGATACGCGTAAATTTCAATTAGGAGGGCGTTTGTGTGAAGATTATTTACTTTATATTCGCTTATAAATCAAATTTACATGAAGCATATTTCCTTAACTGTTCTGGCTTTAGTTTCTTCATTTGTTGCCTTTTCGCAACGTTATTTAACGCCCCAATTCGATTCTGTGGTAGTTGCTGCCGATATTCAGTATGGGTTCAACTATAATTACAAAGGGGATAGTACCAATTTATATTTAGATGTTTATTCTCCTTACGGCGACACTGCAGCTCTTAGGCCTATGATTGTTTTGGCCCATGGTGGTTCTTTTGTGCAAGGCAATAGAAAATCTGCAGATATGATAACTATTTGCAAAGCCCTAGCAAAAAGAGGCTATGTAGTGGCTTCTATCCAATACAGATTAGGCGTTAGTTTAAGTAGTGGTAATACCTTAGAGAAAGAGTTTCAACAAGCGGTATGGCGAGGCGCACAAGATGGCAGAGCGGCCATTCGTTTTTTACGCAAACACATTGCTATGGGCAATGCATGGAAATTAGATGATGCACATTTTTACTCAGGTGGTGTTTCTGCCGGTGGTGTTTTGGCTTTACAGGCAGAGTGTTTAGACCTTCCTACCGAAGTGGGTGCCTTGGGCTTAGATACTGTTGCTTTGGGTGGCATTGAAGGCAATTCTGGCAACCCCGGCTATAACTGGCGTGTAAAAGGCATTGTGAGTTTATGCGGTGCAATGGGTAATGTGAGTTGGATCAACAATAACAAAAACATTAGCATTTGTAATATGCATGGCGATTTAGATAGAACCGTGCCTTATAAAACAGATTACTTCAAATTTTTGAACTCACCAGTAGCCTTATTACAAGGCAGTTTTTCTGTTGACAGTGCTGCTAGGATTCAAGGAATGAATACACGTTTGTATACGTATAAGGGTGCAGATCATGTGCCTTTTGTTGGCCTAACCGATGTAAACATGGCCTATATGGATACTACCCTAACTTTTGTAAGCAATTATTTATATCGTTTTGTATCAGGGATTATCCCTGCTGGCATTAATGATGTTAAAAATCCCAATACCTTAAACATTTATCCTAATCCTGCCACTGCTTATATCACCGTTGAAGGCGCTAGATTTGGGTCGAACCTAAACCTTTATAATATCACAGGGCAATTGGTGTTAACTTCAACCTTAGCTAGCAACCAAGCCATTATTCATGTGGCACATTTGCCAAAAGGCGTTTATTATTTAATAGTGGAAGAAAAGGGAGAGCGAGTGCATCAACACAAAATTGTACTAGATTAATGGCAATAAAATATTATAAGATTTATGATTTTGAGGAGCATGGAGATGCTCCTCAAGAATTAAATAGTTTAAGAACAGTTGAGGTAGAGGGCAAACGGGTATGCTTGGTGCGTTTGGAAGATGGATACTTTGCCCTAGATGATAAATGCCCGCATGCAGGGGCGCGTTTAGGTTTGGGGAAATGTACCCCAGAGGGTATGGTAATTTGCCCTGTGCATAGGTACCAATACAATGCTAAAACGGGCAGGGGTTTGCCTCAACAAGGCGACTATGTGAATAGTTACCCTGTTGAGACAAGACAAGATGGTGTTTATATTGGTTTCGAAAAAAAGTGGTGGCAGTTTTAGCTGCTTATTTGCAATCCCAATTAATTGCATAAGGTTCGCCATCTATAACCATTTTGGTTAACCTATTATCTGCATCGTAGGTATTTTGAATTACAGTTTCTACATCTAGTTCCCAAGTTTCGTCTGCTTCATTAAATAAATATGCTGTAATTTTATTGGGTTGCTTCATGCCATCTTGATTAAAGATTAGATAGAAAATTTCTGCCTCCATAAATAGCGTTTGCAAATAGGGGTCAATTAATTTTTGGTTATCGTTTTCAAGAACATATTTAAGGCCTGGGGTCATTACGCCCATATTATTTGGTTCAAACAAAATGATTTCTTTAATGCCACCATTGGCATCATAGCTCATAACAACTTCTGCAAAAGGTGTACTTGGGTCTGATTTATCTACCGCCGTCCATTTGCTAATTTTACCATTTGCATTGTAGGAATAATTTACGGTGAAGGTATATTCTCTTTGCCCAATTTCAGACGAATCATAGGTGTCAAATGAGCTTACTTTATTATTGGTATAAAATAGCTCCATGGTTTGTTTATCAAATGAAGATGTTCTAGTAGTAAAACTGGTAAGTTGCTTTGCAGTGTTGTATTCAAAGTCGAAACTAGCATCTAAGGCCCAGCCATTTGGTGTGTTATAAAAATATTGTTCTAACCTAGATTTTAAATCATTGGTATAGAAAAAACGGAGGTCGAAACTACTAGAATCTGTTACGGTTTTTACCAAACAGGTTTTGGCAGTATTGTTATTGTTGTCATCTGTTTTGGTTTCTTCTTTCTTACATGCACTTAATACAACTAAGTTAATTGTTAAAAGAAGTAATAGGTTTTTAATTGGTTTCATAAAATGTAAATGGTTTTAAATGGTTTATTGTAAATCTGTATTTAACATATATCTGCAGATTCTATTGTTGCCTTTATCTGCCACCAGCACCATTCTACGAAAGTAGCAAACCCCGCTAGGGTCAATAAAATTAAAGGGCCCACTGGCTTTTCCATCTGCGCCGCTTCCGCCAAAAGAAACAATAATTTGTTTTTTTACATTGCTATTGGCGGGTGGGTTAACGCCTTCGTAGCCAATATTTGTAAAAACGTATAGGGAGTCTGTTGCTTTATCTGTTACAAAAATATAGGCATTGGCATCAGGGGCAAAAAAGATATCTGAGGGTTGTTTGAACCTAAAGCTTTCATAAAGAAACCTATTTGCTTTGGTATTATCAAAGTTTAGGAAGTTGGTATTTTCGCCATACACCATGCCTTGGTCGGGGTCTAATGTGGCTTGAATGCCAATGGCTCTGTACTCTAATGCATAATCTGGGTTACCCAAGGCTAAGTAAAAGTTGGGCGAGGTGCTTATGCCAGAGAGTCTTTGTGGAGGGCCTGCTTGGGTAGCAATGGCAGTAATGCCTGCAGCCGATTTTAAACTACTTTGGGTAGGGGTAAGTCCACTGGCAAAGCCAATATTTTCTCCATTGCTATTAAAAACAAGTACACCATTATCTGGGCGTGCAATACCTGTTACGTCGTTTCGGGGTCCGCTGCGGGCAACATATAGCGTATTGTCAAAAAGGGTGGCAAGGCCGGTAAATTGCACGTTTATGTCGTCTTGACCCCTAAAGGCGGTATTTCTTCTGCTTTCGTCGCAGGCAAAATGCTTTAGGGTATCGTTAAATTTTGGATTTCCTGCAGCTAAGTTTTCAATATGGTAAACAGCGGCTAGGTTAATGGATTTATCAGCTACACTGTAGTACCTGCCTGCAATGTAGGTGTGTAATCTTCTGTCTTGTGTAATATCAGTGGCACCTAAAATGGCCAAGCGAAACACCAGTTCTGCTTTGCCATTAAATACCATAATTTCATTGTCTTCAGGTGTGTTTTCATCGTTGTCTGCTACTACATATACCAATTCATCATAGCCTACAATTACATCGAGTGGGTTTCTTACATTGTTAATAAATGGATACAAGGGCACATAGCTAACACTATTGGGCACTAAATTAGGGTCGATATTCCCTTGTTTAAAAACATCATCTACGGTATCATTTTGTTTTGAACCAAAAATGTTGCAGGCACTAAGCAGCGCCATGGCTGCGAGGGATAGAACCAGGTTATTTTTTACAAAATGCATATTCCAAGGGTTAATCGGTGTAGGTTTCCGAGTCGTTCTTTGTTGCTAAAGCTATAGTCGAACCTAAAGTTTCCTAATTTTTTTCTGAGTTTAAGGCCCATTCCAAGTGTTGGAAATGCAAAATTTTCATCGCTCCCAAACTCGTATCCGAGTCGGCCATACAATAATTTTTTCCAAGCATATTCAGCGCCCAATGCAAAGGTTTCGTTGTTATCTGTTGGGTGACTCAATTGTAGGGCAATCATTAGGTTATGGTTTTGTGCGCGAATTGGGTCAAACGAGCCTCCAATTCTAAAAGCACTTGGCACTGAAACTTCAGAAAAGTTAGCTACGGTATTATCTCCGGTCATTTTCAGCATGCTTACTTCCCCGCTTGGGGCTACGTTTACGCCAAAGTTGGAGAAAGAAACCCCAAACTTACTGTTCATGAGTCCAATATTATAGGTTAGTCCAAGGTCGAATAACACATTGTTGACCTTTACATCTGCGATGCCTTCATTGGCCCATTTGGCATTTACGCCAAAGCTAAAATTATCGGTAAGGATTCGGGTATAGGTTAAGCCAATGAGGGTATTATTTACGTTTACGGTTCTGCCTGTGCCTCCGGGTTGAAACTCGGTAGTTTCTATCATTTCATCATAGTTGAGGGATAAAACCTGCACTCCAAAAAAGGAGTATTTACCTTTTTTTGCTACCAATCCAAAATAGTTAAGGTTGCTGTTGGCATAATAGGCGGTATGACTTAAGCTGACATCCAATTTTCCGGTATCTCCCCTTGAGATGCCTGCGGGGTTCCAGAACATGGCACTAGGGTCATTGGCGATACCGGCGGCTGCGCCGCCGAGTGCACTCGAACGTGCATCAGGTGCAATCTTTAAAAACTGCATGCCTGTGCTGCCTGTGCGAGAATTCCCAAAAGTTGGCAATATCTGCGCGCTTAGCTGGTTTAGTTGCAAAAGCAGGATGATGAAAAGGATTATCCTCATAACTTAGCAAAGAAAAGGAAAAGCAAGCAAATATTACGTTAAAAAAGTATTATATAAAGGACTAGAAGGCAGTCCAACCTTGGGCTTTAAGGTCGTGTAAATTTCCACTTTTGCCCACCATTTTAATGCCTTCCGACAACTCATTCATGTGCCCAATTACGGTGAAATCTGGGTGATGCTCTATTTTACTAAAATCTGCCTGTTTGATGGTGAAAAGCAATTCATAATCTTCGCCACCGCTTAAAGCAAAAAGGGTAGGATCTAAATCCAGTTCCCTCGCAAAATTGTAGGTAGTTGGGTCAATTGGAATTTTTTCTTCGTAAAGAGTTAAGCCCAGTAAAGATTGCGATGCCAGGTGAAAACATTCGCTGGCAAGGCCATCACTAATGTCTATCATGCTGGTAGGTTTAATTTCCAAGCTGTTAAGAATATCGATAATGTCTTTTCTGGCTTCGGGTTTTAATTGGCGTTCTAAGATATAATCATGACCAGATAAATCGGGTTGGGCATTTGGGTTATCTAAGAATACGCGTTTTTCTCTTTCTAGAATTTGAAAGCCTGCGTAGGCGCCTCCTAAATCACCAGTAACCACTAAAAGTTCATTGGCTGCTGCTCCATTACGGTAGCTAATATTTTCTTTTTGCGCTTCGCCAATGGCAGTAATGCTAATGGTGAGGCCATGTTTAGAAGTGCTGGTATCGCCACCCACTAAATCAACCTGGTATTTTTCGCAGGCTAAATAAATGCCTTCGTAAAGTTCTTCTACCGCCTCCAAAGAAAATTTGCTTGAAAGGGCAAGGGAAACAGTAATTTGTTTGGGGCGGGCATTCATGGCATAAATATCACTCAAATTTACCACCACCGCTTTATAGCCTAAGTGCTTAAGCGGGAAATACCCTAAGTCAAAGTGCACGCCTTCCACTAATAGGTCGGTACTTACCAAGGTGCATAAGCCATTTTCGTGTTCAATCACTGCTGCGTCATCGCCAACCCCCTTAAGGGTATTGTTGCGTAAAGTGATATTTTTGGTGAGGTGGTCTATTAATTTAAACTCACCTAAAGTGCTAATTTCGGTTCTCGATGCATTTTCAAACATGGTACGAAGGTAGTGTTAACATAAATGTAAAAACAAATTCTCACCTTTGGAACTTTATTAGAAAAGTATACCCATGAATATTGGCATAGTTTGTTATCCCACCTACGGTGGAAGCGGCGTGGTGGCTACAGAATTAGGAAAGGCGCTCGCCTTGCGTGGACACAAGGTGCATTTTATTACCTACAAGCAACCTGCTCGCTTAGATATTTTTACGGGAAATACATTTTACCACGAGGTTTATGTTTCTAGTTATCCTTTATTTGATTTTCCGCCCTACGAAACAGCTCTTACCAGTCATTTAGTAGATGTGGTAAAGTTTGAAAAGTTAGATTTACTCCATGTGCATTATGCCATTCCGCATGCCTCGGCCGCTATTATGGCCAAGAATATCCTTGCAATGGAAGGCATTCATATTCCAGTTATCACCACTTTGCATGGTACAGATATAACCTTAGTAGGTAAAGATGCCAGTTTTGAACCCGTGGTTTGTTATAGTATCAATATGTCGGATGGGGTAACTACCGTCTCACAATCTTTAAAAGACGATACGTATAGCCATTTTAGGGTGACCAGGCATATCGAGGTAATTCCAAATTTTATTGATTTGGAACGATTTAGTAAGAAGGATCATTCTCACTTCAAAAAAGCAATTGCCCCAAATGGCGAAAAGCTTTTGGTTCATACCTCCAACTTTAGAAAGGTAAAACGCATAGACGATGCACTAAAAGTTTTTGCTGAGGTGTATAAAAAAATGCCTGCAAAATTATTGTTGATGGGCGATGGACCAGAGCGTATCAACATAGAAAAGTTGTGCAGAGAATTAGATTTATGCGATGCTGTTACTTTTTTAGGCAAGCAAAATCAGGTACAAGAAATATTATCCGTTTGTGATTTATTTTTAATGCCAAGCGAAACCGAAAGCTTTGGCTTGGCCGCACTAGAAGCCATGGCCTGTGAGTTGCCTGTTATTTCGAGCAATGCAGGCGGCATACCCGAATTAAATGTAGAAGGTGAAACAGGATTTTTGTGCGATGTGGGCGATGTAGCTGGAATGGCCGCCAAGGCCATTTGGTTATTAGAAGACGAAGCAAGGCTCACCCAGTTTAAGGAAAATGCTAAAAAGCGCGCCGAACAGTTTGACATCAATCAAATTGTACCTTTGTATGAACAATTTTATAAAGAGGTAATTGCTAACTCTAAATTAATTTCAGTAAAAGCATTAGGGTAACACTAAGCTTCTCAAAAATTGCTTAGAAATGTACCACTTTTATTACACGGCTTTGTTATTTCTAAGAGTGAGATAGTCGGAAACAGGAATTGGGAAAAAAGGGAAAGCTTACATGCTATTGGGTTAATTTTACTTTAACAAGCTAGTGTTATAGAGGTTTCGGGCTGAACCTAATTCTGATGATAAAGAAAATTGCCAGAAAAAGTAGTGCCCCCAAAAGCAAATTTCTTGCAGTTAAAAATGAGGCAGTTTTCTCTTCAATGCGCCAAGCTCCATTTTCTAGTAAAAGTTTTACAGCATGTAGATTATCATTTTTGAGGATGAATTGTTTTTGAGGATACCCTTTTATCATCAGTATTAACTCGCAAAGATTTTGGGGCAACTCAGCAAACATCTCATTTTTCAAGTAAAGTGAATTTATCTTGTTTGTTAAATTAGGAAGCTCCACAAAAATGGTTGTCTCGTGGCCAAGAATAACTGTTGGCTGACCAAATTTAAGGGTATCATTATTTATAATAAGTAAGCATTTTGTTTGAAAATGCTTACTTACTAATTGCCTAAACTCCTCTGGCGTTTTATAGGCGTTTTTACCAAAGTTATACTCAACTTCTCCTTCAAATGCAGTTAGTGCGCTTTTGACTGCCAAAAAGTGTTTGCCGTTTTGTTCATAGATCATCAAACTCGACAAATCCGGACTATGGGTCAACCCTTTTAAACTTAAACCCAAAAAGAATAGAAAAATAAAAAGCGGCTTTGACTTTAAAAACCTCAGTTTATTTAGCATATGCCCCTGCTAAACTATTGATAAAATTATTTGAACCAGGTTTATCTACATGGTAATGGTAGCCTCTTGTTGCATCATAATGGCCACGACTCGCATCTAAATCTGTATATTCAGTTCCAGCTGCGCTTAATCTTTCGTAAAGGCCAAAGCCATCTAATGCATATCCAATCATGGCAGCATGACCATCCGTTTGAAGGATTTTAGTTGATTTGCCAGTTGCCGCATGGTAATGATAACCTGCTCCCATATTAATATGTCCACCCGCATCATCAAAGGGTGCTAAGGTGTATGCGGCTAAGATTATATTGGTAGGTGCTGGCGCATCAAACACCACGCCATTAAAAGCAATTCCGCGGGTGCTGGGTGCTGTTGAATTTGGACCCATGCCAAAGCTAATTGGAGTGCTTAATTTTACTGGGGTAACGGGTAAGTAAATAGTTTTGGTTAGGGTAGATACATAAGATGGGAGACATTCAACACAAAAGTTTTTGTAGGTTGATCCAACATTTGGATTGGCAGCCGCTTGACAATCTGCCTGTGTAGTAGTTCTTGTAATAGCACCTGTAGTGGTATTGTACATTTGCCAAGTAGAATTATTATAAAATGTAGCTAAGTTTTTTACAAATGCACCATCAACATCATATACATTACCGCCTTCAATCCAAATGCCACCTTTTGAAGCGTCATCCGAAATATTGATTGGACACCAAGGTCCCATGTCGTGGTCGGGTGGGGTACTTTTGCTTACAATTTTATAACAATCTGCAGTTGTGCCGTTAGACAATGTTCGGGAAACGATGCTAATGGGTTCAGCCAAACCACCTGAAAGAAAATTACTAGAAAGTACTTTTATTACCGTTTCATTGGATGTAGGAGTAGTAGTAATTGTTTCCTTCTCTTTGCTACAGGAAGCCAATACGCAAGTAAGGGCAACGATGGCTAAATTTTTGTAAGTCATTTTAGGTAAATTTTAATAATTTAACTATTAGACGATAATAATTTCTTTTTCCTTCGCTAATCCTATTTTTTAAGTTAAAGCTTCATAAGGTTTTGGTTCGAACCGACAGATTATTTTGTCCATGTTATTACAGCATCAATAAATTGTGTTTGCTGGTCAATAAAAACACTGTGAGAGCAATTTTCTAAATATTTTAAGTTGTTTAAACCTATTATATTTTGCAAGTTAGTTACTTGTTGTGAAGAGTAAAGTCCATCATCCTTTGCCGTAACGCCAATTTCTGCTCCATTTAATAAGGGTTCCCATTTAATAGCATTTTGAACGTCTGTTTGTAATTCTTGATTATTTTTCATTGCGAAATTATTTATGTTGTGATATACTTATACAACGGCGTAAAGGTGTGATCTTTTAATTTCTAAAAACTTACACCCAATAATCTTAGAATTACATAATTCACACTAATCTTTTACGCAGAATGAGTAGTGGAATAATTGGAATAAATTTCATATAAAGAATTGGAATAGGCTTCTAATTCTTTTTTAGTTATTATCAGACTGTTACTACTTATTTTACTTAAGGGTGTTTCATTAATGTACTTCATCAATTCTGGAAAGTCATCCCGTATTTTTTTTAGAATGGCTATTATAGATTGTTCCAATTCAATTGCTTTTTTCATATGTGTTTGATTTATTTTTTAATTTAATGCCTAAGCCTCTTTAGGAGTTTCAACTGTTTGGTTAGCCTTCATTACTGGGACGTATAGGATAATATTTAAACCTACCATAATGAATAGTGCACCAAATAACTGCAGGGTATAAGCTGTATAATGCATTGCTACAATAGTTCCAAAGCCTACAAATAATCCAAGTAGCGCGCGAATTATTAAGATTTTATAGACCATTTTTAGTCCTAAGTTAAAGAGCCAATTGCAAAAAATTATTTCGGAAAAGGCATAGAAAATAAATAGGAACGAAGTAAAGGCTATTAATTTTTCAAGTGAATTACATAAAAACATAATAGATATGCCATATGCCAACATAGCCAAAGCATGTAATTCATGATACGCAAATTGAACTTGTTGCTTTTGGCGGTCAAATGCAGTAATAAAGGCAAAAAAAGCCGCAATTATTAAACTGATTCCGAGTGTTATTTTGATAATTTCAAAGGAGTTATTTTCTGAAAACAAAAGGAAAGAGCCCACAAGAATTATTATAAAACCGTAAATGTATATTGGAAGATGTTTTTTCATGTTTTAACCTATGTGATATGAAGGTGATTTCATAGGCATAAAATTATGACTTAATTTTCCATCAGGCTTACATAATAAGCCCTATTAGTTACATAAATCACAGCTAAGCTGCGTTTGTGATACAAATTATCCTTAAACTACTTTATGAGCTTGGATTGTTTGATGTCAATTGCTCTACAGTCTGTTTTACCGCCATTGCATTTGTTGTTGGCGTATAGTTAAATTCTTTGTTGAACTTTGAACTATCAAAATAATAGTCTCTATCATACTGATAACGCATTTCATACATTTCGTTTAAGATAGGAACAAAAAGTCCAATTGCTTTTAACCCCCATCCTGGTAGAACTTGATATTTATTGCTAGCTTTCATTTCCATTGCAAATAAATTAATCCATTCTTCGCCAGTTATTTTTTGTGGGTCGGTTGGTAAGTTCCAAACCTTATTGTAAGCACTTTCAGTATTTCCTAAAATTGCTGTTCCTTTTGCAAGGTCAGGTGTATAGCTTACACTGTGTATTACTTTTGCATTACAAAACCATTGTGCTTTTTTTCCTTTGGCTAAGTTGTCATAAACGGTATTCATTAAAATACTTTTATCTTTTATACCGCTAAAAAAGTCGGCAGCGCGCGCAATAATTGCATTTAGATTTCTTTTTTCAATACTGTCTAGAATTAACTTATCTGCTGCAGCCCTAACTTCTCCTTTTTTACTAGATGGGCTTATTGGAGATTCCTCTGTTATGTGATTTACATTGTCGCCACCTATTGCATATACATTATCAAAAAATACAAGTTTGGCATTGTATTGAAGACAAGCGTCTGTTACGTTTTTTATGAGCGGAGGCCACATTTGTTGCCAAATTTTTGTGTTATAGTCAAAACCAACCATTAAATAAACTACTTGGCTACCTTCAATAGCGCTAAAAACTTGTTCTCTATTGGTAAGGTCTGCTTTAAACAATTGGTCTGTAGCGTTTACCTTTTTCGGATTACGTCCAACTAGACGTATATCAGTTGTGTATGTGGTTAAGGCTTTTGCAAGTTCAATGCCTATTGCACCTCCTGCTCCTAAAATTGTTTGTTTCATGGTCAAATTCGTTTTTTATTAGTTAATCGTTATTTCCGCTCGCAAATCCATACAAACTTACTTTATTATATTCTTAATCTAGCCCCTTTCGCAGGTTTGTTTTAATAAGTTAAGCCAATTTTGCATTCCTTTTTCTAAATTCTTATTGAAAGGCTTTTTAAAAAGTTCAGCAAAAAAACCTTCCATACTTTCTTCAACCATTACCTTGGTTTGGCCCTGGGTTTTAATTACGGTCCAATTATGTATAGCAAACATTCCAAATGTTTTTCCGGTCCAACCAAAGTTCTTACCTGGTTCAACGGTGTGAAGCGTGGAATGGATTTTTGCCCCACCCGTTTTCCATTCAAATGTGGTGTTAGGTGCAAGGTCTCCGTTTAATTTAGGTTTACTGATATCTGTTTGCCAGTTTGCCCAATTGTTAATATGGGTCATAATTTGCCATACTTTTTCACTGCTTGCATTGATAAGGATGGACTTGCTGCACTTTACGGGTGCCATGTGGTTGATGCTTTTCATTTGTTTAAATTAATAAGACAAAGGTCAGCACAAAATCAAGGCTTGCTCTTGACAAAAATCAAGAAGTTTAGCCAACTGTTTTCTTCCTTAACCTGCTTAATGTTTCAGGCGTCATGCCCAACATTGAGGCTAGGTATTGTAAAGGCACTTGATTAAACAAATCCTTGTTAAAACTAAAAAGTGCCAAATATCTTTCTTCGGCTGTCATTGAAAGGTGCTGTATAATTCTATCTTCTAAAACTGTAAAGCATTTGGCTATAAAAAGTTTTTCTAATTCTGTCCAATGCGGAATCACTTGTCCAATTTTTAGATAGTCACTGTTGTCAATAACATAAAGTTCGCAATCGGTCAATGCTTGTATATTCCAACGTGCAGTTTGTTTAAACACAAAGCTCGATAAGTCTACCACAAAATAGCCCTTGGTTGAAATCCATTTTGTTATTTCCTTATCTTCTATAGAAACAAACTCTCTTATGATGCCCGACTGTACAAAACCAAGTCTGTCCGCATGCATACCTTTTTTAAGAAAATACGCGCCCTTTTTCAAGCTTACAGGTTTAAAAAACGCACTTATTTTAGATAATTCGTCATTACTTACACCGAAGTACGTTTGTATGTATTTTTCTAGTTCTGTCATTGTTGCTTGCTTTGCGAAGAGAACGCTTAGTACAATTAACCCATTGCCGTGCAAATCTCAATTAAAAATCCATCAAGGTCTCTCACATAGGCCACAACTTGACCCCAAGGTTTTGTCTTTGGATTTTCAACTATAACAGCGCCTGCTGCAACTGCCGAATGAACTGTTGCTTCCACATCTTCTGTTGTAAAACCAATTTCAATTCCAAATGGCTTGTTATTCAAACTGCTTTCTATAAATCCGTCTTTAAGGTTTGAGTTGGCTAGGCTCAGTGATACAAAAGAGAGCGTTGTTTCACCCACTAAAAGCTCAGCATAATCCTTCTCAGGGGTCATAAATTTTCGTGTAAACGCAAAGGCTTTTTCGTAAAAGTCTATTGCTTTTTCTACGTCTTTAACGTACAAAATGGTGTAGGTAAATTTTACCATGGTGTCATATCTTATTTACTTCAAGTTATACATTTCAGTTGTATTTGCTAAAATTATTAAGCCAACCAAACTGGAGCCACTCTATAAAAGGTGCGACGCTACTCTATAAATGGTGCGAAGCTACTCCATAAAAGGTGCGATCCAACTCTATAAAAGGTGCGAAGCCACTCCATAAAAGGTGCGATCCAACTCCATAAAAGGTGCGAAGCTACTCCATAAATGGTGCGAAGCTAGTCCGTAAAAGGTGCGAAGCCACTCCATAAAAGGTGCAAAGCTACTCCATAAATGGTGCGAAGCTGCTCCATAAATGGTGCGAAGCTACTCTATAAGAAGTATCGAGGAGGAGTGAAGAGAAAGAGTACTTATTTTGATTTCAAGTGAATTATTATCTTTCCTTAAAACAATGATTGCAAAATAGGGTATCATCCTCAATGGTTAATATTTCACATAAAAGCATGTTTTTAAATTTAAACCTTTTGAATTCCTTATTGCTAGCAAATAAAGTTAAGGTATCACCTTTTAATTTCCAATTGCCAATCTTTGTTGAATGCATTAGATGGCCGCTATAATTGTATGTAAATTTTTTATTCCTATAAACCTCCAAACTATAAAAATCAAAATCAACACAATGCAGATTGTATTTACCTACAAATGATTGTTTTTTAGTTGAACAACTTAGGAGTAGTATTAATATCAAATAGAAATATTTCAATTTAGACTTGTAATTTTTTATGACTTATAACTTATAATAAACCTATCACTAACTCTTTTCTTTTAGTCCAGAACTTAATTGATTGGCTTGCAGCCATCACGAAACTAGCTATTCAAAGAGAATTTTCTTATAACAGATTATATTTAACGCAAAGCGCGCCAGGCTTTTCGCTGAGAACGCTAAGGATTTTAATCAATATTGAGGAGTTTCAATTAAAAGTCCATTTTTTGTGCATTGATTTTTTGATGCGCAATTTCAATGGCTAAATGTAACTTTTCTTGTAACACCTTTTGGGATGGCAATGATGTTAAGTAATCTGCTACACGGATATTACTTTTTTCCAATTGCATTAATTCAATATGTTCTTCATTTTTGCCTGTACAAAGAATTAAACCTATGGGAGTATTTTCGCCTTCTACTTGCTCGTATTTTTCTAAATAACGCAAATACAGCTCCATTTGACCTTTGTAACTGGCTTCAAATGCACCAATTTTTAAATCAATAATTACTAGACATTTAAGTCTTCGGTGGTAGAAAAGCAAATCAATATAGTAATCTCTATTGTCAATCGTTATTCTTTTTTGACGAGCCATAAAGGCAAAATCACTTCCCAGTTCTGTAATAAATCTTTGTAGTTCTATTATAATATTTGCTTCTAAGTCTTTTTCGGAATACATATCAGTTAAACCTAGAAAATCTAAAAAATAAGGGTCCCTAAAAACCAAATCAGGATTTAGTTTATGTTCCATTTTGAGTTGTTCTAAATCGTTTTCTATCGTTAATTCCGGTTTTTTACTGATGGCAGTTCGTTCGTAAAGCATCGACTGAATGCGATCTCTAAATACCCTTACACTCCATTTCTCTAATTTACACATTTCTATGTAAAAGTCTCGTTTTAATGGGTCTTCCATGTAGATGATAAGTTTAATATGCGACCAACTCAATTGTCTCCACATTGTAGAGACAATTTCTTTGTTAACAAAAGTTGTAGCAAATTGTACGCAATGTCTCAAATGTTTTTCGCTCCAACCTTTCCCATACTCCCTTTCTAATTGTATAGATAGCGACAGTAAAATTTGCTGACCATATTCGGCTCTATTGTTTTTTAGTATTTCATTTTTTATGGTACTTCCAATTTGCCAATATAAAGCAGTAATCGTAGCATTTACAGAAACAGCAATTTGTTGTTTGCTTTCAGCTATCAATTCTTTGATGGAATCAAAAAGGGGAAGATGGTCAAGTTTATCGATCATTTTCTAATTAATAAGTTGCGGTAACAAGTTTATAGAAAATATAGAATTATAGGTTTCAGATGGCTCTATATTTATCCTATATATTGGAGTTGTTTTTTCATATATCCCATTAACGATTTAAACCCATTTAATCTTTGCGTACTTTGCGATACCTCTGCGGAACTTTGCGTTAAAGAGTTTTTGTGGTAAGGAAATGTACCGACCAAAAGTCAACCAAGAAGTTAGGTTAAAAAACACCAAATCAACCCCTAATTATTAAGCATGTTTTCTTAAATTAATTAAAGCCAATAGATTTCTACTGTTTTTTATTTGCCTGAATAAGCCCAAATTTGCAAGGAATGAATCCATTAAAAAAGCGAATTGGTGTGCTGGGTGGCGGGCAACTAGGCCGCATGATGATTGAAGAGTCTCTGCGGTTAAATATTCACTATGCCATTTTAGAAAACGACCCACACTGCCCCTGCGCCCCGCTCTGCGATACTTTTATTGAGGGCAGCTTAATGGATGAGGCCAAAATACGGCAACTGGCTGCTGCCAGCGATGTGCTTACCTGGGAAATAGAACATGTAAATACAGATGTATTGCTTGCTTTGGAGGCCGAAGGGAAAACCATTATCCCGCGTCCTTCTGTCTTGCAAATTATTCAAGACAAGGGCTTGCAAAAGCAGTTCTATCGACAACACCAAATTCCTACAGGTGATTTTTATTTGGTTCAAACCGAAACAGAATGGTTTGAAGCCATAGAAAAATTACCTGGGCACAAGTTTGTAGCCAAAACCCGTAAAGGCGGCTATGATGGCAAGGGTGTAGCCATTTTGAGTAAGTATGATGTGCTCAATAAACTTACCTCCATTCCCTTTGAAGGCCCTTGCTTATTAGAGGCTTTTGTGCCTTGCGAAAAAGAATTGGCTGTTATTGTGGCCAGAGACCAAGCGGGTAATATGCTTTCTTACCCCAGCATAGAAATGGAGTTTGACCCTGAAGCCAATTTGGTCACCTTGCTGTTGAGTCCGGCTAGAGTGGGCTCCATTATTGAAGAAAAGGCAGAGCAAATTGCGCGCAACTTGGTGGCTGCTTTTGATAGTCCGGGATTGTTTGCAGTAGAAATGTTTTTAGACCCTGCGGGCAATTTATATGTAAATGAAGTGGCTCCTCGTGCGCATAATAGCGGACACCATACCATAGAGGCATGTTATACTTCTCAGTTTGAGCAGTTGGCCCGCATCTTGGTGGGCTTGCCTTTGGGCTCAACCGAGTTATTGCAGCCCGCCGCCATGTTAAACTTATTGGGGGCAAAAGATTTTTCTGGCGCTTATCAGTTAGATAAGTTGGCAGAATGTATGCACTTGCCCGGCGTTTATGTGCATTTATATGCCAAGCAAGAGAGCAAGCCCATGCGTAAAATGGGGCATGTTTGCCTTATGGCGCCAAGCGTGCCCGAGTTGTTAGAAAAGGCCCAATATGTGGCTAAAAACCTGGTGTTGGTAAAGGCTTAGCGACTCAAATCTTTCCAGCCTTCAATCCGTATGTAGAGGGTGTCTTTGTTTAGGTTGCGCCTAAAGGCTTGGTTGGCCAAAACCCGGCCACGGCCGCTAGAAAATTCATTGCTCCAATCGCCACGGGTTAGTTTAAACTCGCCATATTCCTCGGTAAAATAGGGGATGTGCAATAGCAATTGACCGTTTTGGTTCTTAAACCGATAGGCCTCCATAGCAGGTTGCCAGCCGTTAAAATCTCCTGTGAGGTAAATATTAGCATTGGCAGGCGTGTTTTTGGGCAAAGCCGTAATAAGCACAGTAAGCTTTTTAGCTGGCAGGTAATCGGTCCAGTTATGAATAGAAAGGTGCAAGGTATCATCTTGCGTACCCGCTTTAATTCTTTTATTACCCAATTTATTTCTATAGATATCGGCCTCCTCCTTGGTCCAGTCGCCACGCGTAATTTTAAAGTAATGGTCTTTGGCATCATAAAGTTTGAGAATCAAGTAACGCTTGCCATTTTTAAGCTCTTTAAACTCATAATTGGGCAGGTCTGTTTGCCAGCCATTAAAATCGCCCGTTAAAAAAATGTTCTCGTTTTTTTGGCGCAGTTCGGGCATCTTATCAAGGATAAAGAATATCTTTCTAAGCGGCACCTTATTGGTATTATCTGGTTTGGTAGGCACAGGCGGCAAGGCAATGCCTTCCATGGTTTTGTCTAGGTAATATTCTATGCCGTCTATACTGGTTATTGAAGGCTGTTTAAGGGCCCATCTGCCCACGCTAAGGTATTGGGTATCGGCATCGGTTTTGAGCAGAATACGGTTGTTCATTTCAGCGCCATTGGCTTTCAGCTCCCGGTTTTCCCAACCCCCCAAGGTGATTTTATAATAGACTGCGTCTTTGTTGGTAAATGTGTAATTGATATAGTATAAGCCGCGGGCATCTTTTTTAAAGGTGTACGACTCGTCTTTGGGGTGCCAATTGTTAAAACTTCCAGATAAGTAAATTTTAGATAAGGCTTGCGAGGGAGGCAGTTTGGTAAGCACCAAGGTTTTGGTGATGCTTTTTTGGTAAGGCAAATCTATCCAATGGCGCATGGCAATGTGCACGGTGTCTTTATCCCCAAAAATAATCTCGCGCGATTCAATTTCTCTGTTGTTGGCATCCGCCTCTATGCTTTCCCAAGAGCCACGGTTAATCTTACAAATGAGTCGGTCTTCTCTGCGCGGCACGGTTAGGTAATATTTATTATCGGGACCTTTGTTAAATTTAAAGGCGGGTTGACCCAACATCCAATAGTTGATATTCCCCGAAAGATAAATGCCGCTATTGGCAGGCGTATTTGCGGGGATAGAATCTAAGACCAAGGTAAGTCTATTGCAATAAATAGGCGATAGGTCGCGCCAGCCACAAACCCATTGTGTAGCCTCATTTTCTTCGTCTGCCAAGGTGGTTCGGTTGTCGGTATCACCGCCGCAGCTATCGGTTTCTACAGAGGTCCAATCGCCACGGGTAAACTTATAACTAACCGTACCAAAGCCCAATGGAATTTCAGTGAAATAAATTTGGGTAACAGGGTCTAATTGCAGCTTGTAGTCTGGGTCGGCCGGATTCCAATTGTTAAAATTGCCTGCCACATATACAGAAGCCCCTTCGGGTGTATTTACAGGAAGGCTATTAAGCTCTATGCGTTGATATTGGCAAGCCGTAAAGGACAGCGCAAAAAGCAATACAGAAAATAATTGAACACGTTTTTTCATTGGTCCATCCAGGCTAAAAATGCATCTACTTTAATTCTGCTCACCAAAAGTTGTTCTTCAACAGCAGGCGTAACCTCAATTAAGAGTCGACTGTTAAAATACTTATGAACTTTTGTGATGGTATGAATATTTACAATATAGCTGCGGGTGATTCTAAAGAAGTTTTTAGGGTCGAGTTTCTCTTCCAATTCATCCAAGCGATAATCAATAATGTATTTGGAATTGGTTTTAGTAACCAAGTAAATGGTATTTCTTTCTGCAAAAAAATAGGCAATCTCGTTGGTGGAGATATGTTTAAATTGATCCCCAATTTTGAGTAAGAAGCGACTTTTATTTTCTTTCTTGCCCAATCCAAGTAATTCCCTTAGTTGCTCGCCGCTATAGGTATTGCTGGGTTGGCTAACCTGCATGCGGTTAAGTTTTAGCAAGGCTTTTTCTAGGTGTTCGGGTTCTATGGGTTTAAGCAAATAATCGATGCTATTGAGTTGAAAAGCTTTAATGGCAAACTCATTGTAAGCGGTGGTAAAAATGATGGGTTTATCAATGCGCACGGCATTAAAAATGTCAAAGCTTAAGCCATCTGAAAGCTGAATGTCTAAGAAGATAAAATCGTATTGGGTTGTTTGTTTAAGAAACAGAATGGCCTCTGCTACCGATTCTAGCTCGGCCACAATTTCAATGCTATCTTCTAGTTGAAGCAGCAGCCGTTTTAGTTCGGCACGGGCATGAGGTTCATCTTCAATGATGATGGCTTTCATAGGAGTGGGATTTTAATAGTAAAGGTTTTCTCATCATCCAAAACTTCAAACTGCTTATCGCTCATAAATGCGTAGCGGTTGCTAATGATTTTTAGTCCAAGGCCACTAGAGTAATCCAAGGATTCTTTTTTCTGGATGGGGTTGCTCACTACCAGCACATCACCTTCTGTATAGATTTGAATTTGCAGGGGTTGGTGGGTAGAAACTACATTGTGTTTAATGGCATTTTCTATGAGCAACTGAAGGGTGAGTGGAATCATTTTTTTGGACTGCAAGTTTGGTTCAACCCGAATATCTACAAACATCATGTCTTTAAAGCGGATGTTTAGGAGTTGCCAATAGGTATCAAAAAAACTCAATTCATCTGCGAGGCTTACTGTTTCTTTGTTTTTATACTCAAGAATATTGCGATACACTTTAGAGAGCATGCGCACAAAGCCAGCGGCTTTATCTTGGTTTTCGTAGATAAGGGCAGAGAGCGTATTAAGGTTATTAAACAAAAAATGCGGGTTAATTTGGTTGCGCAAAAGTTCTAAGTTAAACTGTGCTTTTTCTTTTTCAAAGGTAGCCTGTTGGAGGCGTGAGGCTTGCCATTGGCCAATGAAATAGCTGCCTAGGTCAAAGGCCACATTCAGTTGCATCACAAAGCCATAGATAAAGTAGTTGAGCAAGAGCACCCTATATTGCACATAAGTTTCTGTATCGGCATATAGGGTATTAAGGTAGGCGAGGTAGGCAAGCAGGCTAATAACCAATAACGGACTCACCCATGCGGTGAGAAGAGATTGTTTTTTAAAACGTTTAAGGGGATTTTCGAACCAAGGTGTTAAGACCTCTAAGGATTTTTTGAAAGCATGATTGAGCAAGAAGATAAGGGCCAAGTGTAGCGCTGCTTGGTGAAAATTGCGGAAGAGATTTTCTGTAAAAAACAGAAAGCCCATGAGGTTATAAATAAGCTCTGAAACCAACACATAGATTACCAACGAGAGCAGGTAAAGTGCCACAGATTTTTTAAGGTCTACCGAATTTTCCTGCCTTGTCATTATTCAAATATAATGGCTTGGGTTTTCTTCTGTATATTTCTTTCGATGCATTGATCGCCTTGAACCAAACGGAGGGTGAAAATACCTGCAGGCAATTGGGCGAGGTTAAAGCCATCATTCACTAAAAGGTCTTTGTATTTGGCAAGGATAAGGGAAGTGCCATCTTGCAACAATTGAAACTTAATGGGTTGGCCATTGAGGTTTACACAACTTACTTTAAGGAGGGCATCACCATCATAAGATAGGGAGCTGTTGAACCCAGGGGTTTGGATGGCATAATGATTTTGGAGCTGGGTGCCATTGTTTTCTTGATTGGGTTTGGTGGCCATTACTAAGAAAGAAAGGCAAAGAAGGAAGCTTACTTGGATTAATTTTTTCATGATTTGCTGTGTTTGTGGATACAAAGATGGCCACAGCAAAGGAAGTACAAACCTCTTGAAGGACGAACTTAAGAATATGTGTGTTGAAGTTTAGGGTAGGCTACTTAACAGTTCAAAAAGTACTTGGTTGCCATTCTGTTGGTAGCTGGCTAAATTGGATTGATAGGTTGCGAGGTTTGCAAAAAAGAGGCTTAAGTCTTTGGCATTTAAATTAAATGCATGCATTCCATAACCCAATTTATCTATATAGGCAGCATTGATATACTGTTCAAACTGTCCTTGAATGGGGAAGGAGTAAATGGGTTTATGCAAGTAAACGGCTTCGCTAATAAACGAGAACCCGCCATTGGCAATCACTGCCTTTGCGCTGGCTAGGTCGGCAATAAAGGCAGTTTCACTAAAAGGTTTGAATTGAATATTTCCAGTAGCATCAGCTCGGTTCAACCCGTAAACTATAAAAGTTTGCGAGGGGAATTGAGACAGTATTGCCTCTACGCTATCAACGGCTGCCGAGGTTTGGTACATGAGCACATGCTCGCCTATGCTTGGGTTTGCGTGTTGTATTACTTCTCTGATAATGGGTGGAACAATTTGCGTATTGGGTTTGCTAATTGCCACCTTAAAAAAGGAGCTAATAAAAAACTGTTGGGAAGCGGGTACTTTTGAGGCTGTTATTTCTGCGGCCAACCATTGGTTAAAAGTTTCTGAAACCGGGATGTCGATATCAAGCAAACAACGGTTGTTTACTTGGATATTATCAATACAAATCATAGGAATTTGATGCACCCATCCAAACAGATGGCTAAAACTTTCAAAGTCGGTGATGACCAAATCTGGATGGTAGCTTCTAGAAAGTGTAAGAAATTTAAGCAGGTTCGACCCAAAGAGTTTATGAATTCGTTTAAAGTTAATCCAAAAGGAGCCAAAGATAGCAATCATGGCATTGTGATAACTTAAGTGCAGGCCTTCAATTTCTGTAACCTTGCCCGGAAAGCTTTGCGCAAGAAAGGTATAGGCTCTGCTGCTGGCAACAATTTGCACCTCATGGCCGTGGGCGAGCAACCAAGTAATAATTACCTTGCTTCGTGTAGCATGGCCCATTCCCTCGCCCGGTACCCCATAAAGTATTTTTTTTTTGCGCATGGTGTTTGGCTAAACTATTTGTTTTTAGGTTGACTAAACTTCTTATGCGTGATAAGATTTCTTGTATGGTTTAAGGCCAATAGGGCAGCGCCAAGGGCGATGCCTAAGGTTGCTCCAGCCATTACATCATAAATGGTATGCACACCCAATGATAACCTCGATAATCCTACGGCTGTGGCCCAAATAAAGGGCAAATAAAAAATAGACCGAAGCGCAGTATTCTTATCGTTATTGGCAATGCCAAAGGCAAAAATCATGGCCAATAGAAAGGCATTAAAGGTATGTCCACTAGGAAACGAATAGCCGCCTTCTTCAATCCAATGGGCTAAAACCTGTGCATCTATATTGCTTAACTTGTCTTTTTGCAAAGCTGCTTGCTGGCTAAACCAAGCCACCCGTTCTTTTTTATTCAATTGGTAGAGAGAGTCGATAAGAGGAGCACGCTCAAAAGCTTTAAGCAAATACAAATGGCTAGGACGTTCTGCTTTGATAAGAGGTTTGGTGAGTTTTTCATTGAAAGCCGCAAACAAAATAATTACCAGCGACAAACCTAAAATGGCTTTTACAAACACCCTCATTTTATCCTTCCAAGTTGCCTCGTTAAGGGTATAAAGAATGGCGGTAATAAGTACGCCAATGAAAGTGCCCACTATGCCAGCAGAATTGCTAATGCCAAGACTTAGGGAAGCTGAGAAAGAGTTAGGTCTTATGGCAGAAAATTCAGGTGCGTACAAGCTATTGGCAATTGGTAAAAATGCTAAGCTGATGCCTGCCGAAACGAGCAATTGAGCTAAACTAAATTTTAGTTTTTGAGGCGAAGACATTTTAAACTACAGGTTTAAATTGCTCAAAGGCTTGCAAGCAGTTGTTGCAATAATGCAGGCTTCTGCAAAGGGTAGGACCAAAGGGCGTTTTTAAGTCTACATTTTTGCTGCCACAAAAAGGACATTCTATGTTTTCTAATAATTCTTGGGTAATTTCTCCATGGTGTTTTGGAGGAGGTGCCAAGCCATGTTTTTTAAGGTGTTGTCTGCCCTTTTCTGTAATGAGGTTGCTGTTCCAAGGTTTGTTAAAAGTGGTTCTAACTTCTACTTCCTCAAAGCCAATTTCTAATAACTTCTCCTGAACCATTTGTTCCATTTGTTTAATGGCAGGACAGCCACTAAAAGTTGGGGTCATTTCTACAAATGCTTTAGTAAAAGAATCATTGGTTTTAACACCTGTTATAATGCCCATATCTACCATAGAGATGGTAGGAATTTCTGGGTCCATTACATTTTCTAAGGCTTGCCAAATTTCTTGCTCATTCATGCAGGCAAGGTAACAAAGAGTTTAGTGTAAGACAAGTTGTAGGTAAAATCAATGGATTTAAAAGATTGTTAATTTATGCTTTAAATAGATTCACATGGATGAGATTACCTGTTTTGCTATTAAGTTTGATAAAATTAGCAGCATGAAAAATTATTCTACCCTTTTTATTTTGCTTTTACTTGCAGGATACAGCTGGTCTCAATGTTCAGTTTCAATTAATGCGCCACAACAATATTTATGCAGTGGTGCTTCTGTTACCTTGCAAGCTAGCCCTGACTTTGTTAATTATGTTTGGAGCAATGGAAGCACAGGAGCTTCTATCACTGTTTCCAAGCCCGGTTATTACACAGTAAGAGCTACAGCAGATAACCATTGTGAGGCTTATGCTGGCCTGCTAATCAATGGCCCTAAAAAGATTTCGTTTACGGTGCAGGGGCAGAAAAATTGCGATACCAGCACATACATGTTTTACAATACTGTCAACTTTAAAGATGCGGGTATCACTCGGTTTAGGTGGGTTTTTGGTGATGGCAGTAGTTTTTCTTCTGCCAATCCTGCTACACCTGCAGATACAATTATGTGGTCTAACTTCTCTAAAAGCTACACGCGTACAGGTGTTTTTTTGCCACAACTTATTGTTTGGCAAAACAGCAACAATTGCATTGATACCCTCTCGTTAGATACCTCTGCCTCAACTGGCGTAAAAGCGCCAGCCAATTGGTCAACCCATGTGTCAATCATCTTAAGTTTAGACCCAAATAGCACCCAACAAGTTTCAAAAATTTGCATAGGGACTCCAGTTAGCCTCCAAAATCAAGGCGGATTACCAACAGATATTGAGGGTGCTTCTTTTGTTTGGCACTTTGCAGACCCAGCCGCAAATCCTCCTGGAAGCGATTATATCATGTATCAAGAAAAGCCTAGCTACAGATATAATACCAGCACCAATGTTTTCCCAAAACTAATTATTCAATGTCCGAGCAAACCCAATAGAATTTTTCCATGGTATTCGCGCATCGACACCGTTAATACTGATCCTTTAAATATCGCAAGTTCTCCAAGCATATATACTGTTAAAGGGTTTCGGTTTGAACCAACCCAATTTATGAACGCAAGCCGATATGTGTATAATGGTGGCGTAAAAGTGGATAGCTTACCTGCACATTGGTTGCTTTTTGGCAGCAATGTTTTGGATACCCTAAAGAAAGTAAAGCCGGAAAATTTATTTGGCTATGGCTTAAAGGTTTTGGGTGTAAAAGTTGACATTGAAAATAATACACCATTGGGTAGCATAAAAGCTCTCCAGAAGTTACAAATCGAGGGGAATATCCCAATAGAATTTACCAATGCCTCTACCAATACGCAAGGTGGGGCAGTTTTTCATAAGTGGAATTTCGACAATGCATTTGCGCCAACTTGTACTTCCTTTTCTGTTCCTAATCCAAGTGCTTCTGGCAATGGATTGCCTCCTTATATTACTGCCATCGATCATATCAACAGAACCCTTCCTCGGTTCAAACATAGAGGCCAAACTTATACAGGTAGGGTTTACTGCAACAATGCTACAGACACCTTGCCTATTCATCAATACCAAACCTATACAAATTTACTGCGTTGGCATAAATCTGGAATCGATTTTCCTCCATTTGATTCAAGCGCTACGGGTTGGACAAAAAACGTTTCTCAAGTAACTCCTGGTGGCAAAAAACTTGTGCATCCTTTGGATCAAGCCAATTGGGGCATAGCACAATTTGCTGTTGGAAATAATGGGGCAAGAATAGATACCATGCTTGGACTTTTCCCTACCGATTTGCAACCAAATACTCCCATTGTATTGCAACAAATGATTCCAGATCCTATAGCTGCCTATAAAGGATTTCATGGTTATTTTATTCCAGCGGGTACCTTTGTTGATACTTCAGGATTTTTAAATCCACCCCTTGCTGGCATTTTGCCCGATGGTACCATAAGAGCAAATTATAGAGGCAATACTGCTTTGCCCGCAACTTCTTTTTTTAAGGATTTGTATGAGTACTTATTCAACCGCAGCATTCCGGCTGCATATAAAGCAACCCTAAGTGTTTCTGGAGAATTGGGATGCACGAGTACCGACAGTGTTTTGCTCATTACAGGAAAGCCAGATTTGTGTGGCATTACCTTCGAAAGGGAGCTAGGTCCAGGTTTATTGTACGGGGCAACAAAAATAGATTTAACCCATGTATGGCCACCTGCCCCTTTGCGCACCTTTATACTATTAAACTATGATTCTTTGTTGGATAGAAATGATATGACGCCTTGCGCTTTAGATGGCTTTGTCGGTTTTGATGGCACACACCCTGCTACTGGGGCTGTAACCCCTGGCGGCAATGTTTTTCCTGCCTTTAATAATAACTATAATTTTAATCCAATGACCAGTTGGGTTGGCCCTGGCCAAGACATCATTAAAACCCACTATATCCCAAGCGGTAGTTCTACTTATACATGGAGGCCTTATGATCAAAAGAAAGGTAAGGTGTCTATAGGATTTATTATTGGAACAGGATGTAATAACGTTGGGTGCACCGGTCCATCTATTATTACCGACACTTTGTGGTATAATAATGCACTAGAATTTACTCCCATAGATTTAAAGTTTAACTTAAGCAAACAGTCTGGTTATTCCATCTATGGTAAGAATGGTTTTTTAGCAGGGCAGGATACCACCATTGCTTTTAATGCAGCAACCAATATCTCAGAGCAATGGAGCAGATTGTATGGAAAGGGAGACGTGATTAAGCCAAAGTTTGATAGAAATGTTCCAATTGGAATTAAACATGCTGTCATAGATTGGGGCGATGGCATGATAGAAGTAGATTCTTTTAGCTACAACAAAAAGGATACCTTGGTAAATTTTCAAAGTAAAAACTATTTAATTGCAAAAGGCCAGTATGCATATGCAAGAACACATTATGTTTACCAACTAGAAAACAATGCCTTAAGTTTAAAGAGTGTTCAAACCTTTCCATTGGGTCAGGGCCGCGTGTTAAGTGATAAATGGGATACAGTTTATTTTTGCTATGATGTAACCAGAAGTTTCCCTCCCCAGTATATTCAACCAGGTGCAGCCATAATGGATCCTTCTATCAACCTTAATCACCTATCGCACCAATACCAAACTAATTCTGCAAATAATAAGCTTAGCGGCAATGATATTCACCGAGTAAATTTTTATGGGCAGTTGCAAAATGGAGATTATTTTGAAAGTGTTAAGCACCTAACCATTGGATATGTGAGCACTTTTAGGACAGAAAAAAACAAGAAGGCATTTAAAGTAAATGAACCAATAAAGTTTATCGATTCAATTTTTTACTTCAATCCAAACACCAATAATTTACCTTATGGTCCAAATCGTCCATTGGATTTTAACCAAACGGAATTGTCGCCTAAAAATTCATTTAGGTTAAAAATGCTAGGTTACCCAATTGATTCAATATATGTACTAGCAAATCCAACCCGGTTCATTCCTACAAGTGGCAGCACTTGCCCAACAGGGTATAGCTTTAGAGCAGGTTCACCAAATGTTTGTTTAAAACTAGATACTTTCTTTTTTGAGCGCATTTATTGGGATTACGAATCTGATGGCGTTGTAGATTATGCTGGCTCTAACCCAAGCAAAACATACAGTTCACCTGGCAAATATGTTGTATCTATGATTACAAGAGATTCTGTGGGCTACTTTGATACCGTAAAGCAAATCATAGAAATAGCTAACTGCCTTGCCTTTGATCCTTTGCCAGAAAAATTGGCTATTTGTAATGACAGTGTGTTATATATTCCTATTGATCCAGTGTTTATTTCTAACACTTGGTATAAGCTTGGCGCAACGGGTCCTATTTCTCAGAATCAATTGTTTTATCCAATTACACAAGATGGAAAATATTTTATAGAAGCAAGCAATGCAGAACAAACTTGTTTTTATTCAGATACCATCAATCTTTTGTTTATGAACAAGGTGAAAATTAAACAAGGAAATGCCGTTACAAAATGCGCCACTGGCTTAGATTCTTTGGTATTAGAACCAACCCTAAGCAATGGATATCAATTTCAATGGGATAATTCAATCAATCAAACCAAACTGTTTATTACCAAAAGCGAAGGGGTTTTTGTGCATCGCTTAAAAATCACCAAAGATGGTATGTCGTGTTTTGACAGCTCAGTAACTGCCTTTGTAGAGCCTTTAAAAACATCCCCTGCTACCAGTACTGAATGCGTGCGTGATACGCTAGAATTAAAGGTGCTTTCAAACAGTGCGTTTAATAATTTATTAAATATCCAATGGAAACTAGATTCGAACAGCAATTACCAAACAGGGAGTTTTACTAACTATTTGGTGTATCCAAGCAGCAGAAGTTATCGAACAAGCATTAAACAATCCTATCAGCAATGTGCTGATAGCTTAAGTTTCTTTGTTTTTGCTGATCCAAATTATATAGGATTAAATATTACAGGAAATGATAAGGTGAAACTAGGAGACACAGTAACTTATCAAGTTGCCTTATCGGCAGGTTATACCTATAATTGGAATGTATTGGGTGGAACCATTTTAGGCCGCAGCGATTCAAGTGCGGTAAAAGTGCATTGGAATGCAGCTGCTTCAAACGCATGGGTAAAGGTATCCAGAGTAGGTGGTATATGTTCAGAAGAAGACAGTCTTTTGGTTGATATCAATTCGGTTGGATTAAGTAAAAACAATGGCCTATTAAGAGCAGTATTGTTTCCAAACCCAACCAGCAAGGTGTTAACCTTTGTGGCAGAAGTTCAGCAGCAAGAGGATTATGAATTTCAGATTTTTGATGCCGAAGGCAGAATCTTAGTCGCTGGGCCATTAGCTAGAAATGGCAATGCTTTGCAACAATCTTGGGATATAAGTATGTTTAAACCGGGCTTGTATTTGTTAAAAGTATCGGGTCAAAACGGAACAAAAGTCTACCGATGGTTAAAGGAGTAAGTGTTAATTTATTAATACTTACTCTAATTATCGTAACAGCGTTACTGTGCCATGTTTTTCGTAGTAATTTCCTGCTTTGGATTTTGCATCTAAAATGTAAAAATATACGCCATCTGGACATGGGGAACCTTTGTAGGAGCCGTCCCACCAAGTGCCGCCAGGTATCATGGTTTCATATAATAGTTCCCCCCATCTAGAGTATATATACAGCTTAATGTATTCAAAGTTGCCGATATAAACAGGGGCAAATAGCTCGTTAATTCCATCGCCTTGTGGGGTGAAAACATTTGGCATTTTAATGCCTTCTAACTCCAATACCTCTATTTCTATCGAGGCCGAATCTACGCAACCAAAGCTGTCTTCAACCATCATTTCAACTGTAAATTTACCAGTTTGATTATAGGTATGCACAACATCTCTGGTGGTATAACTTGCGCCTTCTCCCATTTCCCAATTGTAGAATTGGCTGCTGAGTGAACTTTGATTGGTAAACACTACTTCTAATGGCGCATTTCCCTTCTTAGGATTGGCAGTTATTGCTGCATTAATTAAGGGAGCAATGCTTATAACTACCGTATCGCTAGACAAGCAAGTTTGGTTGTTTGCGTTCAAAATATACGATGTTACAGTTTGTGTTGGGTTCACCGTTGGTGTTAAAATTGCCGCATCGCTTAGTGTTGGGTTATTCCGCCACCTAAAACCTGTAGCTTTGCTCACTTGCCCAGCAAGCACCGTGGTTTCATAATGGCAAATGATTTGGTCTGGGCCCGCATCTACCACCGGATAGTCAAGCACCCTAATTTGAATGGTATCAAGGGTAGGGCAAAAATCAATTAAGCCTCCAACAATATAGCTGGTATCTACCAATGGATAAACCCGTGGATTAGAAATATTAACATTGCTAATATTATAATTGGTCAACCATTGATAAACTAGCGCCCCGCTCGCGTTAAGGGTTATGGTATCACCTAGGCAAATGGTTTGGTTTGACCCAGCATTTAGTAAGGGTAATGGCCGTAACCTAACTTTGACGGTATCATTGGCTTTACAGCCACTGTTGGTAAAGGTTAATATATAAGAAGTGTCTTTGCTTGGCCAAACTTTTGGGTTTAACACACTTGGGTCAGAAATAAGCCAGTTAGGCGTCCAAACTCCATTGTTTGGAGTTCCTGCGCCAACAAGTGTGATAGTATCTCCAGGGCAAATTAAAGTGTCGTTACCTGCATTAGAGGCTACTGGAACAAAGTTGATGCTAATAGAATCGGTTGCTGCACAGTTGCCAACTTTACCTAAAACATAATACATTCTGCTAACGGGCGTATTTACAATTGGGTTTCTAATGCTGGTATCACTTATATTAATATTTGGCCACCAATGGTAGGTATTGGCGCCGTTTGCAACAAGGTTAACAGTTGAACCTTGGCAAATATCAAGGTTGCTTCCGGCATCAACATTGGGTACATTCACTATTTTTACACGAATAGAATCCATTACAGTACAAGTACCACTTGTAACTTGCAAATAATAGGTAGTATCTTGGTTTGGCCAAACAAGTGGGCTTGAAAGGGCTGTGTTAGAAATATTATAGGCCGGACTCCAAGCAATGCTTGAACCAATATAACTGCCTGTTAACTGAATGGTATCTCCTGCACACAAAAGCGTATCTGTGGGGACGTTTACCCAAACTTGCGTTACTGCAATGCTCACGCTGTCTGTTGCGCTGCACCCGTTGTTTGTTCCAATTACTTTATAGGTTTGAGAGAGTGAAGGAAAGGCCTGTGGGTTTGCCACTGTACTATCAGATAGGCCAAGCTTTGGAAACCATCGGAAGCTACTGGCTCCTGTTGCATTTAAGCTTAAGGTATCTCCTAAACATATGTTTGCATCTGCGCTAACAATTAAGGTAGGTAGCGGTTTGACCCTAACTCGGATGGTGTCTCTGGCAATGCAACCGTTATTGGTTACGCTTAGGATATAACTTGTATCTGCTAAAGGCCACACCCTAGGAAATTGAAGGGTATCAGAATTTATGCGGTAGTTTGGTGTCCAGCGAAGGTTTAAATTATTGACAACGGAGAGCATTTGCAAGGTATCTCCATAGCAAATTGCAGTGTCTGGGTCGGCCACTGCTAAGGCGCTATTTATAATAACAGTAATGCTATCTGTTTTAGTGCAAGAATTTGCAGTACCCCTTAGCCTGTAAACTTGATTGGCGGTAGGTTTAACATACGGATTGGGGAGGGTAGTATCACTGATAAAAAGTTTTGGACTCCAAGCATAACTTGTGGCACCCGAGGCTTGCAGTTGAATGCTATCTCCCAAACATATAGCCGAAATGGGTGAAATGATTAGGTTAACTTGGTTCACAGCTACAAAAAAAGAATCACGTTTTTGGCAGGGACCAGTAGTTGCCAGCAAATAGATATACCTGCTGGTATCGGCCCTAAACTTTGGATTAAGTATATTGGGGTTGCTAAACAAATTGGCAGGGCTCCAAGCAAAGGTGCTGCCATTAGATGAAACAGCAAGTTGAACCGAATCTCCTTTGCAGGCAATTCGGTTTGTAAGCACATTTGAAATAAAGCCCACACCCGTAATGGTAATTTTGTTAGAGGTATCAGGTGCAGCGCAATTGTTGGTATTAACCACTAAGTAAGTACCACCTGATTTTGCAAAAATAAAATTGCTATCAGTAATCAGAATTAAGGTGTCATTTCTAAACCAGCGAAACTTATCCTCAGTTTTATTGGTTGCATAAATCCTAATGCTATCTCCACAATTGAGCGTAGTTGCATTCGCTGCAATAATGGTGGTATCGGTAAATTGGTAGGAGGCGATGAAGGCATCCTCAGCCCCTGCACTTGTTAAAACTGAAGCCCCAGCATTGGTAGTTTGTGTAAAATAACCTGTTATAATAACATTTCCAGACTTGTTGTGGCTTAGGCCTCGGCAATAGGTTAAGCCATTGCCAGAAACTCTTCCTGCTGCAATTGGGGCCCCAGTGATTGCATTAACTTTCCCTGCTATGGCATTCATTCCACCAGTTGCAGTAAGCACCGTACTGCCAAAAGTAAAGGTGTTTGCAAACTCGGCACCAATGATAGGATTGCCATCATTTCCAATATCAATTCCCCAACCGATATCATTTCCTGTTCCGCCATATTTATTGGCCCATAATAAGCCACCGCTAGTATCGAATTTGGTTAGTAAAATATCGGAACCACCATTTGGGGTTAAGGTGATAGGGCTTAGAGGCGGTGTGGAAGTGATAGTGGTTGTTGCATTAAAGTGGCCAACTGCATAAATTCTATCATTTTTATGGTCGATTTCTAAGTTAATAAAGGCTTCATCGGCAGTAGAACCCATGTGTTTTACCCAAACATAATCGCCTAACCTGCTTAATTTTGCTACATAGCCACCCCAGCTGCTAGCATTGCCAATTGTGTAACTTCCAAAAGTTCCATTGCCACCAGAGCAACAAGAGAAAATTCCTGTAACATATAAATTGCCATACTTATCTGCCCTTGCATTGGTTGCCATGTCTTGGGTTGTAGAACCACCTGCAGTAGCATAAATTAAGGAACCCAGGCTATTGTGTTTCGTAACAAAAACATCTGTGCTTCCTAAAGAAGTTCTGTTTATGGTAGGCGTGGCGCCAACCGATTTAAAAGTGCATGTGCCACTAAAAAAGCCCAGGGTATAAACATTTTCATCATCGTCTACAGCAATAGACCCTGCCTCATCCCAACCTACACTTCCATGGTTTGCCACCCATTGAAAAACACCATTGTTATTGAGTTTTGCTGTAAATATATCATCTGCTCCAGCGGAAGTTTTATTGGTAAATAGGCTTCCATTAGATGACACAAAATTACAAGTACCAGAAAAGGAGCCTGAAATAAAAATATTGCCATATTTGGAAAGGGCAAGCCCGTAGCCTGCGAAAGCGCCTCCTTCTTGACCAGTTCCTCCAACCCTTACCCTCCATTGTTGAACCCTATCGCAATTGTATTTAATCAAAAAGTAATCTCGTTGCCCAGCACTAACCATAGTTTTTGGGTTTCCAGCGCTATCTAGGGTTATGTTGTTGTTAAACATGCCCAAAACATAAAAGTTATTGGAGTCGTCAACAATGGTAAAACGCGCGAAATCAAAACCAGTTCCACCTATTTTCAGACCCCAATTAACTGTTTGTGCATTTGATTGGGATAGGAAGAAAACAGATAAAATAAATGTTAAGTAAAAAAAATTATTTCTTAGTTTACTCATATTCCAAAGGCTATAAAACTATACTCTTATACTACAAATTAAAATAAAAGTAAGCTTGCTTTTATGTTAATTTATGAATTTATCCTTCAACTTCAACCAAACAATTTTGTAAAGGGGAGGTACAAACATTTTTTTGGTCATTATATGGTCGGCTTTCTCATTAACTATGAAATTGTCGTTAAAAATAAGTTTCCCTAAAGGCTGAGCTTCCATGTTTGAGAACCGATGATTTTTATCTTGCAAGTGGGTAGAAGCCTCTCCAAATCCAATATTACTTATTAAATTAATATTTGGTATGATGGCGAGTCCCTCATATTTCCATAATGCCATTGTCCATTGATAATCCCAAGTATTAAATTCTCCAGATTGGAGTTTGGCAACCACCATTCTCCAGTATTTTCTTTCCAGGAAATGTTTAAATCTTTTATCGATAAGGGCATTGGCTTCTTCTGGGTTCAATAGTAATGAATACTTTTTCCAGGCACTTTTCCAAGTTGCCCAGCCCCAAATATGCGCATAGGAAGAAAAGTAATAGCTACTTTCTCCATGTCTTAATCCCTCTTGGAAATTGTTACCTGAGATATGCATTACCTTGTCATTGGTTCTATAACGATCCAACATTGCTTCACAAAAGTTAAAAAAATCGGGATGAGGTAAACAATCATCTTCCAAGATAATTCCTTCTTCCTCTTGTTCGAAAAACCAATTGATGGCGCTGCTAATGGCTATTTTACATCCTAAGTTCTCTTCTCTAAAAAGCTTTTTAACTTCACAAGGCCAGGTAATGGTTTCAACTATTTTTCTAGTTGTTTCGCATAAGTCAAATTCTCCTGTTTTTGATTCGCGTGCGCCGTCGGCTGCTATGTATAATTTGAGCGGTTTTTGAAGAGCAATCTGTTCAAAGACCCTTTGTGTAGTGTCTGGTCTATTAAAAATTAAAAATAATATGGGTGTTTTAAGTGCCAACGCTTTTTTGTGTCGCAAATCAAACAAAATAAAATCAATTATTTCAGTAGTTTTCTGATAAAATAACTTTCAAATACCCAAACCTTTCGGCCTATAAACAAAAAAGCATACCCATTTTCACAGGTATGCTTTTTAATATGGAATCAAAAGTTAATTAGAAACTTCTTCTTCTTGGTTTTCTTTCGCTAGGGGCGTCGCTACCAAAGCTACTTTTTCTGCCACCAAAACTTCCACCTTCTCTGTCTCCAGAGCTGCTTCTTCTTGGTCTTCTTTCTTCGCTTCCTCTGCTATCAGTGCCTCTGCTATCGCTTCCTCTACTATCACTTCCTCTGCTATCACTGCTTCTGCTATCAGAACTTCTGCTGTCGCTGCTTCTGCCTTCGCTGCTTCTGCCATAACGGCTTTCACCACCTCTGCTATCACTGCTTCTGCCTTCACTTCTGCGCGCACCACCATAGCTTCCGCCTTCGCTTCTTCTACCGCCAGAACTTCTTCTTGGGCCTCTGCCTTCGTCGCCGCTTCCTCCTCCGTAGCTTCCGCCACTTCTGGTATCTCCGCTTAATTCTGCTCTAACTGGCCTGTCTTTAAATGTACCACCATTTAAAGCCGTGATAATTTTTTCAGCATGCTCTGGTCTAGCATCTACAAAGCTGTAAACACCACTCACATCTACATGCAAGTCTTTCCAAGAAACATCTGAAGTTTCTGCTACCCAGTCTTTAAAACTTCTAATGTCAAAACCATCTTTCTTGCCTAAGCTAACAAAGATTCTTGGTCCACGACTCCTACCGCCTTCTCTTGAAGTGCTGCGCTCCCCGCGATCCATTGGATTGATATTTAAATCGGGCTCGTTTGTAAAATCTACTGAGAACCTGCGTAGTTCAAGGGATAAAAATTTCTTAAGTATTTCTGTTTTATCTAATTCCATTAAACCAGCCATACCAGCCATTACCTTCTCATCAAAAATACTTTCCTCAATTTCGGTATTTACAATGGTATCGGTGAAAGCCAACAATTTCTTGTCGCGTACTTCCATCGCGCTAGGAATCATGATTTTTTCGAACTTGATATTGCTCAAACGTTCGATGTCTTTTAACCTTCCACCTTCACGCATGTGTAATAAAGTGAAAGAAATACCTAAGTTTCCAGCTCTACCCGTTCTGCCACTTCTATGGGTATAGTTTTCTATTTCGTCTGGTAAATGGTAATGAATTACATGGGTTAAGCCCGTTACGTCAATTCCTCTTGCTGCCACATCGGTAGCCAAAAGTATCTTTACGGTGTGGTGCCTAAAGCGATTCATTACTTTTTCGCGCTGGCCCTGACTTAAATCTCCGTGTAAACAATCAGCATTGTAGCCATCTTTGATCAGCTTATCGCTGATGTCTTGTGTTTCTATTTTTGTTGTACAGAAGATAATGCAATACAAGTTATCTGAGTGAAAATCCACATAACGTTTAAGTGCTGCATATTTATCTTTTGCATGCACAGTTGCATATTGATGGGTAATATTTACGTTACCCGAATTTGACTTGCCAACACTAATCTCTTCAGGATCTTTCATGTAGCGATTAGCAATTCTGCGAATTTCTTTAGGCATGGTTGCACTAAATAGACAAACGCGTTTTTGCTCTGGTGTATGACCCAAGATGTATTCAACATCTTCTTCAAACCCCATGTTTAGCATTTCATCAGCTTCATCAAGCACCACAAAGTTAACTTCGTTAATACTGATAGCCTTACGTTTCATTAAATCCATTAACCTTCCAGGCGTTGCCACAATGATGTGGGCTCCACGTCTAATGTCATTAATCTGTTTTTCGATACTAGCACCACCGTAAACAGCCACGATGTTGATGCCAGGTTTGTGTTTGCTGTAACTAGCAAGGTCACGAGAAATTTGCATGCAAAGTTCACGTGTTGGACAAATAACCAAAGATTGGATGTGTCTTGCAGATGGATTGATTAACTGCAATACCGGCAGGCCGAATGCTGCCGTTTTACCTGTGCCCGTCTGGGCTAAACCGAGTATGTCTCTTTCGGTTTCCAAAAATACAGGAATCGTCTGTTCCTGAATTGGCGTTGG
>JAIYCU010000019.1 GCA_027487835.1 Bacteroidota bacterium
CCTACACACAAAAGAATTTACACAGTTCTTCGTTCACCACACGTGAACAAAAAAGCCAGAGAACAATTCCAGTTGTGCTCATACAAAAGGTTGTTGGATATTTATAGTTCTACCGCAAAGACTGTTGATGCTTTAATGAAGCTCGAATTGCCAAGCGGAGTTGATGTTGAAATTAAAGTTTGATAGCTATTACTATGTCAGGTTTAATAGGAAAAAAATTAGGAATGACCAGCATCTTTGATGTAAACGGAAAGCAAGTTGCTTGTACGGTACTCGAAGTGGGGCCTTGTGTAGTTACACAAGTTAAAACATCTGATAAAGATGGTTACTCAGCTGTTCAAATAGCGTATGGTGATGCGAAAGAAAAAAACACACCCGCTGCGTTAAAAGGTATTTACACAAAAGCCAATACAACGCCAAAATCGAAAATGGCTGAGTTTAAAGGATTTGAACAAACCCTTGCGGTTGGTCAAACTTTAACAGTAGACTTATTCGAAGTTGGAGAGTTTGTGGATGTTGTAGGTACTTCAAAAGGAAAAGGTTTCCAAGGTGTTGTTAAACGTCATGGTTTCAGTGGGGTTGGTATGCAAACTCACGGTCAGCATAATCGTTTACGTGCGCCTGGTTCATTGGGTGCGTCATCAGATCCTTCGCGTGTATTCAAAGGAATGCGCATGGCAGGTAGAACTGGCGGTACTCGTGTTAAGAAAACCAACTTAGAAGTATTGAAGATTCACAAAGACCAAAATTTATTGGTAGTTAAAGGTGCAATACCTGGTCACAAAGGTTCAATCGTTTTGATAGAAAAGTAAAATGGAATTAGCAGTATTAAATACCAGTGGAACAGAGACCGGTAAAAAGGTCACTTTAAATACCGATATATTTGGTATCGAACCAAATGATCATGCCATTTACTTAGATGTGAAGCAATATTTGGCTAACCAACGCCAAGGAACGCATTCATCAAAAGAGAAGAGCACTATCAGTGGTTCAACAAAGAAGTTACATAGACAAAAAGGTACAGGTGGTTCACGTAAAGGTTCAATCAAGTCTGGTACTTTTGTAGGAGGAGCGCGTATCCATGGACCACGCCCTAGAGATTATAGTTTTAAGTTGAATCGTAAATTGAAGCAATTAGCGCGTAAAAGTGCTTTGGCTTATAAAGTGAAAGAAAATGGTATTACCATTCTTGAAAACTTTAGCATGGATTCACCTAAAACTAAGAATTACCTTAGCATATTAAATAGCTTGAAGGCATCAGATAGTAAAACCATTATGGTACTAGCTGATTACAATGAGAATATTTTAAGAAGTGGTAGAAATTTACCAAAAGCTAAAGTAATGGCGGCAAAAGACTTAAGCACTTATGATATTTTAAATGCGGATAGGTTAATTTTGCTTGAAGGTTCAGTAGAAGTAATTGAGAATATTTTAAAATAAGGCATCATGAGTATATTAAAAAAGCCTTTAGTAACAGAGAAGTTTACAGCTATTAGCGACAAGTTAAATAAAGTAAGCTTTGTGGTGGCTAAAACAGCTACTAAAACTGAAATAAAGAATGCGGTTGAAACAATTTACAGCGTCAACGTTGTAAGTGTTAACACTATGATTTATGCCGGTAAAGCTAAATCTAGATTTACAAAGAGGGGTAACTTCTCAGGACGTAAAGCCTCTTTTAAGAAAGCAGTAATAACCTTGCAAGACGGTCAAAAAATTGACTTCTTCGCTAATATCTAATAGAAGCAATGGGAATTAGGAAATATAAACCAGTAACACCCGGTACCAGATTTAAGGCAGCCAACACTTTTGAAGAGTTGACACCGGGATACAAAGTGGAGAAATCACTTTTGTTAAGCCAGAAAAGTTCTGGTGGTAGAAATAATACCGGTAAAATGACCATGCGCTACATGGGTGGCGGTCATAAGAAGTTGTATCGTATCATCGATTTCAAAAGAAATAAGTATGGTGTTGAAGCAAAGGTTGATTCAATTCAGTACGACCCAAATCGTACTTGTAGGATTGCTTTGTTAATCTATGCAGATGGTGAGAAGAGATATATTTTGGCACCTAGAGGATTAGAAGCAGGAATGACTATTAGCAGTGGTTCTGGCGTTTCACCTGATTTAGGTAACAGTTTACCGTTATCAGAAATTCCATTAGGAACAACTATTCACAATATAGAGTTACAACCAGGTCGTGGTGGTCAATTGGTAAGATCTGCTGGTTCAGCTGCCCAATTGTTAAACCGTGATGGAAAATATGCAACTGTAAAGTTAGCATCAGGTGAAACTAGAAATATATTGGTTACTTGTTATGCAACAGTTGGTCAGGTTTCAAACCAAGACCATATGAACGAAAGAAAAGGAAAAGCCGGTGCTAACCGTTGGTTAGGCAGACGTCCTAGAACTCGTCCAGTTGCGATGAATCCAGTGGATCACCCAATGGGTGGTGGTGAAGGTAGAGCTTCAGGAGGACATCCAAGATCTCGTAAAGGCTTAAAGGCAAAAGGTTACAAAACCCGCTCGCCTAAGAAGTATTCAAATTCAATGATTATCGAAAGTCGTAAGAAGAAATAACAAATATGGCGCGTTCATTAAAGAAAGGTCCATTCGTAGAGGTAAAGCTTGAAAAGAAAGTTTTCGCTATGAATGAAAATAAAAAGAAATCAGTAATTAAAACTTGGAGTCGCAGGTCGATGATTACTCCTGATTTCGTGGGTCATACTTTTGCAGTTCACAATGGAAGTAAGTTTATACCTGTGTATGTAACTGAAAACATGGTTGGACACAAATTAGGAGAATTTGCCCCAACAAGAACATTTAAGTCGCATCCTGTTAAGAAAGATTAAGAAGAATGGAAGCTGTAGCTAAATTAAATAATTGCCCTACCTCGCCACGTAAGATGAGGTTGCTTGCCGACCTTATTCGCGGTAAGCGAGTAGAAGAGGCTTTCAATATCTTAGTATTTAATGCTAAGAAAGAAAACTCACTTCGCTTAGAGAAGCTTTTACGTTCTGCCATTTCTAATTGGCAGCAAAAGAACGAAGGCAGCAGAGTAGAAGAGAGTCAATTATATGTAAAGACTATCTTTGTAGATGGTGGCCCAATGATTAAACGCATTTTGCCAGCTCCGCAAGGAAGAGCGCATAGAATTCGCAAACGTTCCAACCATGTAACGCTTGTGGTAGACAGCAAAACTGCTGCTACTGTTCAGAATGTTGAATCAATAGAAACCGAAAAATAATAACAGAATGGGACAGAAGGTAAACCCTATAGGAATACGTTTAGGCATCATCAGAGGCTGGGAGTCTAACTGGTATGGAGGTAAAAATTTCTCAGAGAAACTTATCGAAGATGAGAAGATCAGAAAGTACCTTAATGCACGTATCACAAAAGGTGGAATAGCAAAAATCATCATTGAGCGTACCATTAAGCGTGTTATTATTACCATACATACTAGCAGACCAGGTATAGTTATTGGTAAAGCAGGTTCAGAAGTTGACAAAATCAAAGAAGAAGTTAAGAAATTAACTAAGAAAGATGTTGCCATCAATATTTTTGAAATCAAAAGACCAGAACTCGATGCAACATTAGTTGGGGAGTCAATTGCCAACCAAATTGAGGCGCGTGTTTCTTACAAGAGAGCTGTAAAGATGGCTCTTGCTTCTACCATGAGAATGGGAGCTGAAGGTATAAAGGTTATGGTTAGTGGACGTTTAGGTGGTGCGGAGATGGCAAGATCTGAGGTATTTAAAGAAGGAAGAACACCACTTCATACTTTACGTGCCGATATTGATTATACCATCGCAGAAGCGCTAACTGTTTACGGAAAAATTGGTATTAAGGTTTGGATTTGCAAGGGTGAAGTATTTGGTAAAAGAGATTTATCACCTAATGTAGGTATCAATACCGGAAATGATAAGCCATCTGGTGGAAGACCTGATAGAAGGCCAGAAGGTGGAGACAGAAGAGATAGAAGAAGTGGAGGAGGCGACAGAAGAAATTCTGGTGGCGGAGATCGCAGAAGAAAGTAATAAATTGTTCGAAAGTATAATTAACTGTAAAAATGTTACAGCCTAAAAAGACTAAATATAGGAAACAGCAAAAAGGTAAAATGAAGGGTAACGCCACTCGTGGATTTAACGTAGCCTTCGGTAGCTTTGGATTAAAAGCACTAGATACCTGTTTCTTGACTTCTAAGCAATTGGAAGCAGCCCGTGTGGCTCTAAATCGTTACATGAAACGTGAAGGACAGGTTTGGATCAGAGTATTTCCTGATAAACCGATGACACGTAAGCCTGCCGAAGTACGTATGGGTAAAGGTAAGGGAGCGCCAGAGTTTTGGGTGGCCCGTTGTTGGCCAGGAACCATTATCTTTGAAGCTGACGGTGTTCCAAAAGCAGTAGCGCAAGAAGCTATGAGATTGGCTTCACAGAAGTTACCAGTAGTTACAAAATTTGTTGTTAAACCTGAATATAGCGAATAATTATGAAGAATACAGAAATCAGGGAATTGTCGAACAAAGAATTGGCAGCTAGAATTCGTGAAGAAAGAGCGGGTTTAAATAAGCTTTTATTAAACCATGCCATTTCACCGGTTGAAAATCCCAATATCATCAAAGAAAATAAGAGGTTAATTGCACGTTTAGTAACTGAGCAACGTAAACGTCAGATTGTTAATGCTCAATAAGCGGGAATATGGAAAATATAACTGAAGAAAGAAATTCGAGAAAGGTTATCATCGGGAAAGTAGTGAGCAATAAAATGCAAAAGACTATTGTAGTATCCGTTGAACGTAAAGTGATGCACCCGAAATATGGTAAGTTCATCAAGATGACCTCAAAATTTAAAGCTCATGATGAAAAGAATGAGTGTGGAGTTAATGACATTGTAAAAGTGATGGAAACTCGTCCGCTTAGTAAAGATAAGCGTTGGAGATTAGTAGAAGTCATTGAAAAAGCTAAGTAACGATGATACAACAAGAATCAAGGCTAAAAGTAGCAGATAACAGTGGCGCAAAAGAAGTACTTTGCATACGTGTACTAGGTGGTACAGGTAGAAGGTATGCCTCTGTAGGAGATAAAATTGTAGTGACCGTTAAATCGGCGATTCCTTCTGGCACCGTAAAGAAAGGTACTGTCTCAAAAGCAGTAGTTGTTCGTACGAAAAAAGAAGTTCGCAGACAAGATGGTTCTTATATTCGTTTCGATGATAATTCTTGCGTTTTATTGAACGCGCAAGATGAGCCACGTGCAACCCGTATTTTCGGACCTGTTGCTCGTGAACTTAGAGAAAAACAGTTCATGAAAATTGTATCTTTAGCACCGGAGGTTCTATAACCATGGAAAGAAAGTTTAACAGCCAGGCTAAACGTCATATCAAGAAGGGCGATAATGTAATTATTGTTGCGGGTGATGATAAAGGCAAAAAAGGCAGAGTAATTGAAGTAATTACTGAAACAAACAGAGCGATAGTTGAAGGCATTAACATTGTTAAGCGCCATACTAAACCTAATGCTCAAAACCAAAATGGTGGCATTATTTCGAAAGAAGCACCTGTTCATATCTCTAATTTAAAAGTGGTTGATAAGTCAGGTAACGCTACCAAAGTTGGTCGTAAGACCAATGAAAATGGAAAACTTGTAAGGGTATCAAAAAAATCTGGTGATTTTATTGATTAATAGTTAAGTAATATGTACAAGCCAAGATTAAAAGAACAGTATTCAAAGGAAATCGTTCCTGCAATGCAAGAAAGATTCAAGTACAAGAACCCAATGATGGTTCCTAAGTTACTTAAGATTTGCATTAACCAAGGAGTTGGAGCAGCAGTAGCTGATAAGAAGTTAGTTGATCAAGCAATGGAAGAATTATCAAACATTGCTGGTCAGAAAGCAGTTCCAACCCGTTCAAAGAAAGATATCTCAAATTTCAAATTAAGAAAAGGTGTTCCCGTTGGTACACGCGTAACTTTACGTGGCGACCGTATGTTCGAATTCCTTGACCGTTTGATTTCAGTATCATTGCCACGTGTAAGAGACTTCCAAGGATTGAAGCTAAAAGGCTTTGATGGCAGAGGAAACTACAACATGGGTGTTACTGAGCAAATTATATTCCCTGAAATCGTGATCGATAAAGTGAATAGAATTAATGGTATGGATATCACTTTCGTTACAACCGCCAGTTCAGATGAGCAATGTTTAGAATTGCTTAAAGAATTTGGTTTACCTTTCAAAAAAGCGTAATATTTATATAATGGCAAAAGAGTCAGTAAAAGCGCGTCAACGCAAAAGAGAGAAAATGGTAGCAAAGTTTGCTACTAAGCGTGAGGCATTAAAACAAGCAGGTGACTATATAGGATTGCAAAAGCTTCCTAAAAATGCTTCACCTGTTCGTTTAAAAAATCGTTGTAAATTAACTGGACGTCCTAAGGGCTACATGAAAGATTTCGGTATCTGCCGTAATCAATTTCGTGAACTTGCCTTGATGGGCAAAATCCCAGGTGTTACCAAATCAAGTTGGTAAGATAAAAAAAATTTGAAAGGGGAAGCAAATAATTATATATTTGCGACCCTTTAATATTAACAATCACTTAGCAAGTAAGAGTAAAAGCCTTGGCTTACTGCTTGCAAGTAATAAAATATATCATATGACAGATCCAATATCAGATTATTTAACCAGGCTTCGTAATGCGATCAAGGCAAACCATCGTATTGTTGAAATTCCAAGCTCCAAAATTAAAAAGGAGATTACTCGTGTTTTATTCGAGAAAGGTTACATCCTAAACTATAAATTTGAGGATGTTGAAAACCGTCAAGGCAATATTAAGATTGCCCTAAAGTATCACCCAGTTACCAAAACTTCAGCAATTAAAACGCTTGAGCGAGTAAGTCGCCCAGGTTTACGTCGTTATACTGGTGTAGATTCATTACCCCGTGTAATTAATGGAATGGGTGTTGCTATTGTTACAACTTCGAAAGGAGTTATGACCGAGAAGGAAGCAAGAATCCAAAATGTTGGTGGCGAAGTATTATGTTACATTTATTAATTAATAGGAGCATCATCAAATGTCACGTATAGGTAAAGCAATCATAAAAGTTCCAGCAGGTGTAGAAGTTTCGGTTTCTACTTCGAATTTGGTCACTGTAAAAGGTCCAAAAGGTCAATTGACCCAACAAATGGACTACGATATTAAACTTGAAGTTTCTGAAGGCATTATTACATTTACAAGAGCTACAGACCATAAGCGCCATAGAGCCTTGCATGGTTTATATAGATCTTTAGTAAATAATATGGTTACAGGAGTTACTACAGGTTATGTAAAACGCCAAGAATTAGTGGGTGTGGGTTATAAGGCTACAAATGAAGGAAATGTACTTGATTTAACCTTAGGATATTCACATCATATTTACTTCGAAGTTCCAAAAGAAATTCAAGTAAAAACTGAGCAAGATAAAGGAAAGAACCCTATTATTACCTTAGAAGGTATTGATAAGCAATTGGTGGGTCAAGTTGCCGCAAAGATTCGTTCATTACGCGCACCAGAGCCATATAAAGGTAAGGGTATTAAGTTTGTAAATGAAGTATTGAGAAGAAAAGCAGGTAAAACTGCTTCTAAATAATATTGAGCTATGTTTAATAAAGATTCAAGAAGAGGAAAAATTCGTGCCCGTATACGCAGCCGCGTAACCGGTACAGCTCAGAAGCCACGTCTGTCTGTGTTTAGGAGTAATAGATTTATTTATGCTCAATTGATTGATGATATAGCAGGTGTTACTTTGGTTGCAAGTTCATCAAAATCGCTATCAGAAAAGGTTGCCAAGGCTGAGTCTTCAGTATTAGTTGGTAAGAGTTTAGCCGAGAAGGCGCTTACAGCTGGCATAACTGAGATTGTTTTTGATAGAGGTGGTTACCTTTATCATGGAAGAGTAAAGGCGCTAGCTGATGGCGCTCGTGAGGGTGGTCTTAAATTTTAATCGAAAGAAAGAGTATGTCAACAGCGAACATAAAAAAAGTTAGAACAACTGATATTGAGTTAAAAGAAAAGGTTGTTTCTATAAATCGTGTAGCCAAGGTTACAAAAGGTGGTAGAACCTTCAGTTTCTCTGCATTAGTAGTAGTAGGTGATGGAAACGGCATCGTTGGTTATGGTTTAGGTAAATCTTTAGAAGTTACCGATGCTATCTCTAAAGGTGTAGATGATGCTAAGAAGAATTTAGTAAAAGTTCCTGTATTAAAAGGAACAGTCCCTCATGAGCAATTAGGAAAATACGGCGGTGGTAGAGTATTCCTCAAGCCAGCGGCCCACGGTACTGGGGTAATTGCAGGTGGTGCAATGCGTGCAGTACTTGAAAGTGCTGGTGTTACAGACGTATTAGCTAAATCAAAGGGTTCTTCTAATCCACACAATGTGGTTAAAGCAACCATTAATGCATTATTAGAAATGCGTGATGCATATACCATTGCCCAACAAAGAGGAATTAGTTTAAAGAAAGTATTTAACGGACAAGAATAATAGCGATGGAAAAGTTAAGAGTTACACAAATTAAAAGCGCCATCGACCGCAAAGAAGATCAAAAGCGCACCGTTCGTGCCCTAGGTTTTACAAAACTTCACCAAGTTAAAGAAGTTGAAGCAACACCGCAAATATTGGGTATGATCAACAAAGTTTCTCATTTGTTAAAAGTTGAAAAAATCTAAATAGACCATACATGAAATTACATACATTAAAACCAGCTCCGGGTTCTACCCATAGAGAAGGTAAAAGGTTAGGTCGTGGTGAAGGTAGTGGTAAAGGTGGTACAGCTTCTCGTGGTCATAAAGGTGCTGGTTCTAGAAGTGGTACTAGCACAAAAAGAGGTTTTGAAGGTGGTCAGATGCCATTGTATCGTCGTATTCCTAAGTTTGGTTTTAAGAACTTAAACAGAGTAGAATATGCGCCAATTAACCTCGATAAACTTCAGGAATTAGCGGATAAAGGTATCAGCAAAATTGATGCTTCTACCTTGAAAGATAATGGCCTAATTGGTAAAAATGATTTAGTTAAAATTTTAGGTCGTGGCGAACTAAAGGCCGCACTTGAAATTAAAGCAAATAAATTTTCAGTTGCAGCCCAGAAAGCTATCGAAGCAGCAGGTGGAAGTATCACTAGTATCTAAACTTTAAAATTCCCAAACGGTGAAGAAATTAATAGAAACATTTCAAAACATATTCCGCATCGAGGAACTAAGGTACAAACTACTTGTTACCTTCTGGATGTTACTTGCCTACCGCTTGGGTACCTATGTAACGCTGCCAGGTGTAGATCCAAACATGTTGGAAGGTTCTGCTCAACAGGCTGAAGGTGGTATTTTTGGCTTGATTAATACTTTTGCAGGTGGTGCCTTTGCAAGGGGTTCTATTTTTGCACTTGGTATTATGCCTTATATCTCAGCTTCAATCGTTGTTCAATTAATGAGTTTAGCTGTTCCTTCCTTTCAAAGATTACAGAAAGAGGGTGAAGATGGTAGACGCAAAATCAATCAAATTACTAGGTACTTAACAATTGTGATTACAGCAGTTCAATCAATTGGTTTTTTAATAAATCTTAGAACTGAAAATCCTCAAGCAATTATCTCGGTTACTAATCCTGAAGTTATTTCAAACTTCATGTTTATGCTCAGCTCTGTTGTGGTTTTAACTTCTAGTACCATGTTTGTAATGTGGTTAGGAGAGAGAATTACAGAAAAGGGTATTGGAAATGGTATTTCACTTATCATCATGATTGGTATTATTGCACGTCTCCCTGAAGCTTTAGTGAAGGAATTCAACTTTAAATTAGGTGAATCAGGAGGTGGTTTGGTTATATTCCTTGTCGAATTGGCTGTCTTGTTCGCGGTAATTATGGTCACCATTCTACTTGTTCAAGGCACACGTAAGATACCGGTACAATATGCTAAGCGTATTGTTGGAAATAGACAATATGGAGGAGCTAGACAATATATACCTCTTAAGGTTAATGCAGCTGGAGTTATGCCAATCATTTTTGCGCAAGCATTAATGTTCATTCCTAGTACCATTGCCCAATTCTTCCCTGATTATGAAACAATGCAAGGAGTTATGGGTGCTTTCATTAATCCTATGGGTTGGGTCTATAATGTTACTTTTGCAACTTTGATTATTCTTTTTACCTATTTCTACACAGCTATTACGGTAAATGCTAATCAAATTGCGGATGAAATGAAAAGAAACGGTGGCTTTATCCCAGGTGTTAAACCAGGTAAATCTACTGCGGATTTTATAGACAACGTTATGTCGAGAATTACACTTCCAGGTGCTTTCTTCTTAGCTTTCGTTGCCATACTTCCGTCTTTAGCGAGTATTTTTAACATAAATAGTCAGTTTGCTCAATTCTATGGAGGCACTTCTTTACTCATCCTTGTGGGTGTGGTTTTAGATACCCTACAGCAAGTTGAGAGTCATTTAATGATGCGTCATTATGATGGATTGATGAAAAGTGGAAGAATTAAAGGGAGACAAACTGCGGGAACTTCAGTTTAATGTAATTATTTCGTTGATATTATAAAAATATTACGTATTTTTGCTCCCCTTTTTCTTACAATATGCCAAAGCAATCGCTAATCAAACAAGACGGAACAATCACAGAATCACTGAGTAACGCAATGTTCAGGGTTCAACTAGAAAATGGGCACGAAGTGATTGCCCATATCTCAGGTAAAATGAGAATGCACTACATTAAAATTTTACCTGGTGATAAAGTGTCGATAGAAATGTCGCCATATGACTTAAGTAAAGGTAGAATTATATACAGGTATAAATAATAACTGGCAAAAATGAAGATCAGAGCATCTGTAAAGAAGCGCAGTGAAGACTGCATCATTGTTAAGCGTAAAGGAAGAGTTTACATCATTAACAAAAAGAACCCTAAGTTTAAACAACGTCAAGGATAATAAAGTAATATGGCTCGTATATCAGGTATAGATTTACCCAAAAACAAAAGAGGGGAGATAGGTTTAACCTACATCTTCGGTATTGGTCGCTCAACTGCTCAAAAGATATTGACCAGTTGCAATGTATCATGGGACAAGAAAGTAAGTGAGTGGAATGACGAAGAGTTAAATGCTATTCGTAAGCACATCACCGAAGGAGTAACTGTAGAAGGGGAACTTCGTTCTGAGCGTCAATTAAACATTAAACGTTTAATGGATATTGGCTGCTACAGAGGACTTCGTCACCGTAAGGGCTTGCCTGTTCGTGGACAACGTACACGTACAAATTCTCGCACTCGTAAAGGTAAACGTAAAACAGTTGCCGGTAAAAAGAAGGTAACTAAATAATAAGTAATTAAAAGAAAATGGCTGCTAATAACAAAAAAGTAACCAAAAAGAAGACGGTTAGTGTTGAACCACATGGTCAAGTACACATTAAGGCTTCTTTTAACAACGTGATTATCTCAATCACTAACCAAACTGGTCAGGTTATTTCATGGGCTTCTGCTGGTAAAATGGGTTTTAGAGGCTCCAAAAAGAATACACCCTATGCTGCACAAATGGCATCTGCAGATTGCGCGAAAGTTGCAGTTGACTCAGGTTTGAAAAAAGTTGATGTTTTTATTAAAGGACCTGGTTCTGGTCGTGATTCTGCAATCAGAACCTTACAATCAAGTGGATTAGAAGTTTTATCTATTACAGATATCACCCCGCTACCACACAATGGTTGTCGTCCTCCAAAAGCTCGTAGGGTATAATTTAATAATAGAGAAGAGAAATGGCAAGATATATTGGACCCAAAACCAAAATCGCAAGACGCTTTAAAGATCCAATTTTTGGACCTGATAAGTCTTTCGAGAAAAGACAAACCCCTCCAGGACAACATGGTGCGTCACGTAAGCGTTCTAAACCTACAGAATATGCAATTCAGTTATCTGAAAAACAAAAAGCTAAATATACGTATGGTGTTTTAGAACGTCAGTTTTTCAAAACATTTGAATTAGCCGCTAGAAAAAAAGGTATTACTGGTGAGAACTTACTAAAGTTCCTAGAATCTAGATTAGATAATACCGTTTTCAGATTAGGCCTAGCACCAACAAGAGGTCAAGCTCGTCAATTGGTATCTCATAGACACATCACTGTTAATGGTAATTTGGTTAATATTCCATCTTACCAATTGAAACCTGGTGATGTTATTGCAGTAAGAGAGAAATCTAAATCTTTAGAATCTATTACTACTGCTGTTGCTACTAGTAATCCTAAGAAATTTAATTGGATTAACTTCGAAGCAAATGCACTTAGCGGAACTTTTTTAGCTTATCCAGAGCGTGATCAGATTCCTGAAAATATCAAAGAACAACTCATCGTTGAATTGTATTCAAAATAATCATTAATCCGGTAAATCAATGGGTATCCTCGCATTTCAAAAACCTGATAAAGTTATCATGCACAAAGAAACTGACTTTTTTGGTCAGTTTGAATTCCGTCCGCTTGAAAAAGGCTACGGAGTTACCATCGGTAATTCTTTAAGGAGAATTCTATTGTCTTCACTTGAAGGCTTTGCTATCACTTCAGTTAAAATCACCGGTGTAGATCACGAATTCTCTACCATCAAGGGAGTAATTGAGGATGTAACTGCAATTGTTTTGAATCTTAAAAAGATTCGTTTCAAGCGCATCGTTGACGGAGTTGATAACGAAAAAGTTTATATCAATATCAAAGGTCAAAATCAATTTTTGGCTGGTGAAATTGGAAAACATACCAATAGCTTTAAGGTGTTAAACCCTGAATTAGTTATTTGTAACATGGAGCCTTTCGTTCACCTAGAAGTTGAACTTACAGTTGAAAAGGGCAGAGGTTACGTGCCAGCTGAAGAGAATAAAAATAAGGATGCTTCTATTGGTGTAATAGCCATTGACTCAATTTTCACTCCTATTAAGAATGTGAAATTTAGCGTAGAAGATTTTCGCGTAGAACAAAAAACCGACTACGAAAAGTTAGCTATCGAGATTCAAACAGATGGTTCAATTCATCCAGAAGATGCTTTAAAAGAAGCTGCAAAAATTCTTATACAACACTTTATGTTATTCTCTGATGAGTTAATCACATTGGATACGCAAGTGAAAGAACCAACCCAAGAAGTTGATGAAAATTATCTTCAGGTTCGCAAAATTCTTAAAACTCCTCTATCTGATTTAGATTTATCAGTGCGTGCTTACAATTGCTTGAAAGCTGCTGATATTAAATCTTTGGCCGATTTAGTTTCTTATGATATTGCAGACCTACTTAAGTTCCGCAATTTTGGTAAGAAATCACTTAGCGAATTAGAAGAGCTTGTTAGAGACAAAGGTTTAACTTTTGGTATTGATGTTTCTAAATATAAATTAGATCAGGAATAATTAATTGGATGCACAAACATCCAGACAGACAATAGGTAAAGATCATGAGACACGGAAAAACATTTAATCATTTAGGTAGAACTGCAACCCATAGAAAGTCGTTGTTGTCAAATATGGCTACTTCGCTAATTCTTCATAAACGCATTACCACAACTACGGCTAAAGCTAAGGAATTACGCAAGTACATAGAGCCTCTTATTACTAAAGCAAAGGACGATTCTACTCACTCTAGAAGGGTTGTATTTAGTTACCTTAAAAGTAAAGAATCTACTTCAGAATTATTTGGAGCAGTTGCGCAAAAAGTTGCTGATAGACCAGGTGGATATACCCGCATTCTAAAGTTAATGAACCGTAAAGGTGATAACGCAGAAATGGCTATCATTGAATTAGTTGATTTCAACGAGAATTTATTGAAAGATACTAGCACTAAAACTGCTACTAAAAGAACGAGAAGAGGAAAGAAAACTGCAGCGGTGGAAACTGCTACAGAAGCTGCTACCGAAGAAAACGCATAGTCGTTATCTCTATAAAAGAAAAGCCTGTTTCAATATTTTGAAACAGGCTTTTTTGTTTGACCCATTTGGTAGTTTACACTCCTTCAATAATCCATTCGAAAAATAATCAAAAATGCGATAATGCACAAGGGTTCCATTAACTTAACTAAACTTAAAGCGTACAATATTCTTTTCCTATTTCTTTAGGCTTCCCGCTTACCTTAGTCTCTTTTTTTGTATAGTTACATAGGTTTTTCTTCAATTGATACAAATACTTGCGTTTTAAGCCTAATATGCCTTAGCTTTAAACCCTTTATCATCTTTATCGCGCTAGCCATGCAGCATTTTCTACGTCTTGTAACTTTTTGTCTTTTTAGCCTATTGCTCCATCGCAATGCATTGGCTCAACCTGCTATTTTTCTTGATAGTAATTTGGTAAGAACGCTTGCGGGTGCAGGTACCGTAGGAAATGTTAATGCCATTGGCTCCTTCGCTAGGTTCAATGAGCCAACGGGCGTTTGTGTAGATACCTTTGGAAATATTTATGTGGCGGATTATGCCAATCATTCTATCCGAAAGGTTAACCCAATTACGGGTGAGGTTACCTTGTTTGCTGGTTCTGGCCTTGCAGGCTATGCCGATGGAATTGGTGCCGCAGCAAGTTTTAATTCGCCCACCGGTTTAACGTGTGATAAAGCTGGAAATGTTTATGTGGCCGATCAATTTAATCTGCGCATTCGAAAGATTACCCCGGCTGGCGAGGTTTCTACTTTTGCAGGTACTGGTAATGTAGGTACGCTTAATGGCGCTGCCTCAGCTGCTACTTTTACTTTCCCCTGCGGCATTGCCCTTGATACCAATGGCAATTTTTATGTAGCGGATCAGTATAGCCATGTGATACGAAAAATTAGTAATACAGGCACTGTTTCTGTTTTTGCTGGCACGCCCAATGCGGCCGGTTTTGTAAATGGACAAGATGTGCTGGCTAGGTTTAATACCCCAACGGGTGTGGCGGTAGACTTGCAAGGGAATGTTTATGTGGCCGACAATAAAAATAATTGTGTTCGAAAGATTACCCCAAGTGGACTGGTTTCTACTTTAGCGGGAAATGGCACCAATGGTTATGCAGATGGGATAGGCACCAATGCGGTGTTTTTAGCTCCCTCTGGCCTGTATGCAGATGACTTAGGAAATGTATATGTGTCTGATAAAAATAACCAACGCATCAGAAAGATTGCTACCAATGGAATGGTATCAACCCTGCTTGGAGATGGCATTTACCAAGGCTTAAATGGAAATGGAATCTTAGGTAGGGTAGGCAACCCATATGGTATCGCCTTAGATAAAGCAGGACGTGCCTTAATTGTTGAAACGGGTTTTCACCTGCTTCGCAGAACAGCAGCCACCTTTATTGATACGTTTTATACAAAAATTACCCAAGCTTCTACGGTTAACAGCTTCTCCTTTACGGCGTATCAATTAACCACCAACGCAGACGTAGTAGCAAGCCCGGGTTTTCAGATTTCTTTGAGTAGGGATTTTGGCTTTACAGATTCTCTTTCTATTTCTCCCCTCAATGGCATCGTAAATCAAACCATTTATGTTCGGTGTTTAAGCAATACCAATGGGGGTATTATAACAGGTGTTGCACAAATTAAAAGTCTTGGTGCCAACACGGTTTCGGTGCCACTTGTGGCTTCGGTTTCTTGTGATGGACTCAACATTCAACCCAATTATGTGCGAGATGCTGTAGCAGGTGTTCCGTATAGTTTTGGCTTTTCAGCCCAACAAGTAGGGCAACTCTCTTGGTCGCTTGCGGCTGGCAATTTGCCTAATGGACTTACTTTAAACGCACTTACAGGAGAAATAGCGGGTACTACCAATGCGGTAGGTTCTTATACTTTTACCCTTCAAGGTTTGGCCTCGGCCACATGCCTTGTGCAACAAAATTATAGCATGCTGGTGGTAAATACTGCCCTGCCAAGGTTTGGATACTTTGTTAATTCTTGTGCCAATAGAACCATTCAGTTTTATGATTCATCCCTTATTGCCAATACTTATCTATGGGATTTTGGGGATGGCACAAATTCTACGCTTAAGAGTCCTTCTAAAACCTATAGCAAAGATTCTATTTACCTCGTTACACTTACCATCAATGGAACTGTTTCTTTCTCTCGAAGCATTGCTGTGTATGCAACGCCAGTTTCGCCTGTCATTAGCACTTCAAATGATTGTAATTTTCAATATTCTTTTCAAGGAGCACCCCTAGGTGGGCAATATACCTACCAATGGATGTTTGAGGGAGGCAATGGTTCCGACTCACTTTCGCGCGTTGTTAACAGAAGGTATCTTAGCACAGATACTGCCCAAGTGTATTTACTGCTTACCTCAGGTGGCAGGTGCACTGTGGCTTCAAATGTGCTTCGGTTCAAACCGACCCTTTATGCCCCCATTGTAAAAGCAGGCATTGGTGTGAGTGCACCCGGAAATAATTTTTGCACCAATAATAGAATTATAAGCAATACCAGTAGCAGTGGATTATTGGCTTATACCTTAAGTGTGAATGGTGGACCCTTTTTACCCATTACGGCTTCAGTAAATTTAAATGGTTTAAGCAAAGGTACCTATCAATTAAAATTGGCAACCCACAATGGAATTTGTTTCGACACGGCCAATGCAAGTTTTGTGATTTCTACCACTACCGCTGCTTTTACAGAACAAGCTAGTACCTGCAATGCTTCTGTTCAGTTTACCAATACTTCTTTTGCCGAAGAACCACTTGCATTAACTTATTCATGGATTTTTGGTGCGCCTCAAAAGGGAAGTTCTACCCTTGTTAACCCCTTGTTTAATTTTGGAAGTGGCGGCGTTGATACCGTTTTTTTAACGGTTACAGCTGCTAATGGGTGCTCAAATTCTATCCAAAAAGCAATTACCATTAGCAATGGTACCACACCAAACCCATCGTTTACTTGGCAAGCCAATCAACCTTGTAACAACCGCATTCAATTTACAAACACCTCTAACAATGGGGCCACTTCTTACCTATGGAGTTTTGGCGATAGTACCTCTAGCACCGCTTTGCATCCTAGCAAATCTTATGGAGATACAGGCAATTATACGGTAATACTTTATGCGTTTAATGGCACTTGTACTACCGCTATCCTGCAAACTGTGCGCATCGTGCCTGGTGCAATAGGGCCCTTTGCACAATTTACTATTAATAAAGATAATCAACTTTTCTCTGCGCAATCTTTTGATTTTGCAAATGCAAGCAAACACCTTGGTGCTGGCTTTAATAGCAGTTATCAATGGGAGTTTGGCGATGGTAGATTCTCAACTAATACTTTTGTATTTAATAAAGTATATGCAGATACGGGTAATTTTTGGGTAAGGCTTATTGCTACCAATAATTTAGGTTGCAAGGATACCATTTATAAAGGGGTTCGGGTTGAACCAATTGAGTGGGTTAGGTTTGGATATCAAACACCAAGTTGCACCACGCGCAGCATTCAGTTTATAGATTCATCTTACCTTGCTAGCTCATGGTTTTGGGAGTTTGGGGATGGAGATACTTCTACCCAAAGAAACCCTATGCATACCTATGCAAAGGATTCAAGTTATTGGGTTAAGTTAACCATAAATGGCATAAGAACTACCCTTAGAAATATTGAAATTATAAATCAAGCACCTATTAGTGCCATTAGTTCTTCAGTGAATTGTGCCTATGAATTTAGTTTTTTTGGTGCGCCTTTAGGACAGAATTATAGCTATCATTGGCAGTTTTTAGGAGGCACAGGAAGCGATACTACCCTTCGCATTCCCACTAGAACCTATACTTCGCCTGGTTTAACTTCTGTAGATTTAACCGTTTATAACCAAGGCAAGTGTCCGGTTTCAGCCCCCCAATTTATATTTACGCCCACCATTGTACAAAATGGGTTTACCACTAAAGCAATGGTATATGCGCCTGATAGCAACTTGTGCTCAACCACCCGCATTATTAAAAATGAAGGCCTAGGCGCTAATTTGTATTTATGGCGCATAGACAAGGGTGCTTTTGATACCCTCTTTACGGCAGATACGCTTACTGGTTTGGCACCAGGGCCGCATATTGTTCAGGTGGTTGGTAGCAAAGGATTTTGTGTAGATACCTTAAACTTCCCTTTTATCATTAGTGCACCGGTCCCTTCCTTTATTGCCATCCCTAGTGCATGCAACCAACAAGTAAATTTTTTAAGTACTTCTACTGTTACAGATAATGGTTCCCTAACCTATCAATGGTTTTTTGGTAAGCCTTTAAAAGGAACTGCAAATACCCAAAATGCAAGTTTTAATTTTGGGGTGGCTGGCTTAGACTCGGCTTTCTTAACCTTAACAAGTTCTAGTGGCTGTTCCTTAACCCTTGGTAAAAGTGTATTGGTGGGCAATGGCACCGGACCAAATGCTAGTTTTGTATCAACTTTAGCAAATACCACCTGCCGTAATTTAATTCAATTTACCAATACCACCGGGGCAGGATTTTCATATTACTGGGATTTTGGAGATAGTAGTTTTAGCACCCTTGCCAATCCTTTGCATGGCTTTGCCAAATTAGGAAGCTATACAGTTACGCTAACCGTAAGTAATGGCAGTTGCAGCTCGGTGGCTACCAAAATAATTCAAATAGATTCTGGTGCATTTGGGCCAGCAGCTAGGTTTAGTTTGAACCAAGTGAGCATGCCAATAGATAACCATAGTTTTACCTTTATCAATGCGAGTTCACATTTGGGCAATAATGCTTGGAATACTAAATATACTTGGAATACTGGAGATGGATTTATCGATTCAACCACCAATTCAATTTATAATAAAAAATATAGCGCACCAGGCACTTATTTGATTTCATTAAGGGCTACCAATTCTTTGGGATGTGCTGATGTGTACACAGCCCCCGTAACGGTATACCCTGTGGTGCAGGCAAAGTTTGGTTTTGTGCAAAATGCATGTAGCAATCGTTTGGTTCAATTTAGAGATTCATCCAGTTTGGCCACTAGCTATAAATGGTATTTTGGGGATGGAGATTCATCTAGCTTGGCAAATCCATCGCATCTTTATTTAAAAGATAGCATGTATACAGTTAGGTTATTCATTAATGGAACGCATAGCATAGACCAAGCAGTTACGGTGGCAACTACACCTGTAATTGGCAGTTTAAGTGCGCTTGCCGCTTGCGATAATATGTATGGTTTTTATGGCGCACCTATTGGCAATCAGTATAATTATTATTGGGGTTTTTCAGCGGGTAGTTTTGGAAGCGATACCTTCTTGCGCGTTCCTTTTAGAGGGTATTCAGTAGCAGGTATTAAAACGGTTACCTTACAAGTGCGTTCCTATGGCAGGTGTGCAGCAAATGCAACACCACTTAGCTTTAATGCAGCGGTATTTGTTCCAAGTGCCAAAGCTGCATTTGAAGTAGTACCGCCTGTTGGGCAAAATTATTGTTCTAATAATCGTGTAATTAATAATTTAAGTAATCCTGGTTTATTGTCTTATACCTATAGCTTAAACGGTGGACCTTTTATTCCCTTAGGGATTTCTGCGGCCATTAATAATTTATCACCTGGCTACCACTTAATAAGAATGGCTGTTTATAACGGCAATTGTGCCGATACGGTGGCAGATGTAATTAATATTTCTACCCCTGTCCCTAATTTTGAATCGGTAGCGAGTAATTGCAATCAATTGGTGAGTTTCAAGAATCTATCCACTACCAATGACTTGGCCGGCATGAGCTATGCTTGGCAGTTTGGCTCGCCCGTAAAAGGAGGCTCAAATGCAAGCAATCCAGTATTTAATTTTGTTGTACCAGGCATAGATACGGTTACCTTAACAGCCACTTCACAAAGTGGTTGTGCAGTGAGTATAAAGAAGGCAATCACAGCCGGATTAGGGTCAACCCAACTGCCTTTAGATTTTAGTTATTCTGTGGCGCCAAATTCTTGCAGCAACCGCATCCAATTTAACAACCTTAGTCCGGCAGATACCGCCTTGCGATTTACATGGAATTTTCCGGATGGTACTTCTGATATCAGGTTGAGTCCGGTAAAAACCTTTTCAGACACTGGCAATTTAGAGGTGATATTAATTGGTAATAAAAATGGTTGCTTTAGTACGCTTGCTAAAACGGTCAATCTGCCTTTTGGAAGCTTTGGTCCAATTGCTGCCTTTATCCCTAATAATCCTGCGCAAGATTTTGTTGGCCATTCCTTTAATTTCTTAAACAATAGTTCCTCTTTGGGATTGGGTTGGGTTGTAGCGCACCGCTGGAGTTTTGGAGATGGCAAGCAAGATTCTGTTAATACTTTTATCTTTAATAAGAAGTTTGCTAGTCCAGGAAAATACCAAATAATGTTAAGCGTACTTGGCTCTACCGGATGCAGAGATACGGCCTATGCGCAAGTAGAGGTATTGCCCATTCCTGTTGCCAAGTTTGGCCTGAGTGGATTAAGTTGCAATAACAGAAGCGTGCAATTTTTAGATTCTTCCATTTTGGCCACCTCTTATAAATGGAGATTTGGCGATGGCGATTCTTCTACTTTGGCCAATCCAACACATACCTATGCAGCAGATGGAAACTATTTAGTGAGTTTAACCATCAATAACATATCCATATTTTCTAGAACCATAGAAATCGTAAACTCACCCAATGCATCCTTTTTGGTTCAAGCCAATAATTGCCAAAATGTATTTAGTTTAACACCTGTAAGTAATGGAACAGAATATACTTATTTATGGTTAGGCGATAGAAAATATTGGTCAGATTCTAGCGAGCGTTTGCAACGTATTTCATTTACCAAAACAGATACAGGCTATATTCAATTGCTTGTTACAAAAAAAGGATTGTGTTCTTCTTTGTCATCGCTAGACACTTTGTATGGATTTAACGGACCCAAAGCAGATTTTTCAATTGCCATTTCAGATTCCTGCGGCAATGGACGCTTATTGGTAAACAATAGCACAGGGATGACACAAACTTTATATATTTTAGATAATGATGCACCCAAAAGTGTAGGGGCTATGATAGCCTTAAATAGTTTGAGTGAAGGCATCCATAAACTGAGCGTAATTGCGGTGGAGAATTTATGCTCGGATACCTTAAGTACTACTTTTACCATTTCTGATATTACAGGTGATTTTGAGGCTACTCAATTAGCCTGTGTTAAAACCATTCAGTTTGAACCTAAACTTAGTTTTGAACCAACACTTTCTGCCAATTATTTGTGGAATTTTGGGGATGGAAATTTTGCTGATACCGCCATGATTAATCATACGTATTTAAATGGCGGACTCATACCTGTTAGTTTAGAAGTGACCTTAAGCAATGGTTGCAGAAAGATATTGAGCAAAGACATCACAGTGGTGGATCAATCTGGCCCAGGCGCAGTAATTACTCAAACTCTACAAACAGGTACACCTTGTAATACTGGCTATAGATTTAATGCTTTAAGCAGCAATGCGGTTCAATATTTATGGGATTTTGGAGATGGATTTAAAACGCCATTATTGCCAAGTAATTCAGTGTTTCATGCCTATGCATTTACGGGTAATTACCCTGTGGTATTGGCCGCAATAGATGCAAAAGGTTGCAGTAGTATTTCTGATACCTTGTTTCTTCAAGTTAATAATACGGGCAAGGCTAGGCCCGTTTCTAGGTTTGTTACCTTGGATACTACCATGTGTTATTTAACCCAAAATTATAATTTAGTAAATGCGTCCTACATGAGTGGGATAGGCTTTATTAATGGCACACAATGGAACTTTGGGGATGGGAATATAGATGTGCTAAATACTTCAATATTTGGGAAGAAATTTAGTCAAGTAGGTAATTATAAAGTAACGCTTACCAGCACCTCAGATGCGGGCTGTATTGATTCGTTTAGTATTGTATTAAAGGTAGTAGATGATTCCATTTGTAATCCAAATCCAGTGGGTTTAACCCAAGCAAAGGCTGCAAAAGGTGTGATATTATATCCTAATCCAAATGAGGGTAATTTCTATTTGCAATCTCGCAAAGATATTGGGGCGAGTAAAGTTAGCGTATATGACATAGCTGGTAGATTGGTATGGGAGCAATCGGTTTATTTCGGGTTGAACCAAAGTCAGTGGCTCGAGCTAGGCTTTTTGAAAGCAGGGAACTATCTGTTAACACTCACCACAAAGAATTCCGAGCAAGAGCGCATTAAGTTTGTAGTGTATGAGGTTAAATAGTTTAGGACGGGGTAGAACTAGTTTAGGTAGAAATACAACTGGGTATGGATTAAGGTAGAACTAGGTTTAGGTAGAAACATAAATGGGTATAGGTTTGGGGTACAACTAGGTTTAGGTAGAAACATAGCTGGGTATGAGTTAGGGTATAACTAGTTTAGGTAGAAACATAACTGGGCACAAATTAGGGTATAACTAGTTTAGCTAGAAACATAAATGGGTATAGGTTAGCGGTACAACTAGGTTTAAGTAGAAACATAACTGGGCATGTGTGGAGGGTTAGCTAGGTATAGCTTAGGGTATAACTAGGTTTAGTTAGAAACATAACTGGGTATGTTTGAAGGTACAATTGGCTTAGGTTTTTACATAGCACGCTATCATTTATACAACCATATAAATTGGTTGTTTGGGCATAAATTCTTAAGTTTTTTGCCGTTAAGAACTTCTTCCACATTTAATTTTTCAGTGCTTATTATGCAGTCAATTCTAGTTGTATCTTGGTATATGGAATTTGAAGGATTCTTTATTTTTAAGTGAATAGGATATCTCACTTCGCTAAAATTTTTATAGAAAAAAGGATATTCCCAACTGTCTCCAGTTAGGTTCAAACCAATCTTAGAAAATTATTTAAGGCTCGACAACTTACCTTCGTAAACTAAAATAAATATTAAAACAAAAGTGATGGGTATGAGAATGGTTGCCATGCTATAATCAAAATGTGAATATAGATTTATTTTAAAAATATTGTAACAAAATAGAAAGTGAGCGCGTCACATGCACAAACCCCTTAAAACTAAAACATGACAGTTGCCGAATACAATAGTTGTGTGGATCAATACGCTGATGCCCTGTTTCGCTTTGTGGTGAAGAACCTCAAGGATAGCGATGCAGCTAGAGATGTGGTGCAAGACACGTTTGAAAAATTATGGTTAAAGGCCGAGCAAGTAGATTTTCAGAAGTCGAAAAGCTATTTGTTTACCGCAGGTTACCATACCATGATTGATAAAATACGCAAAGAGAAATATTCGGCAGTGATGGAAGAGCATCATGAGGAGTTTGTTCAAACCGATAACAAATACAGTGATTTGAAAAAGATATTGAATAAAGCTTTAGAAACTTTAAGTGAAATACAAAGACATGTGGTATTGCTTAGAGATTATGAAGGGTATAGCTATGAGGAGATAGGCGAAATTACTGGGTTGAATGAAAGTCAGGTTAAGGTTTATATCTACCGGGCTAGGTTGGCAATGAAAAATTATTTAGGCAGTTTAGAAAACGTTATATGAGCAATTTACCTAATTTATCGAACTACGAAGAATGGTTGATTAACCATTTGGAAGGCTTGTTGGATGCTGAGGAAACAGCTGTTTTATTAGCGTTTTTAGACCAGCACCCAAACATAAAGGCAGAATTTGATTTGTTAACTAGTCAGGATTTAGCCATAGAACCACTTGCCATTACCCAAGATTTCTCTTATTTGAAAAAGCCTGAAATTGGCACCTTAAGCACTGCAAATGAGAATGACTTAATAGCATTATTGGAAGGTGATTTGGCGCCTTTTGAAGCTGCCCAGCTTACGCAACAAATTGCACTACAACCTGCCTTGAAAAATGCCTACGACTTATTTAAGAAAACTAAAATGAGTCCGAGTGCCCAGGTGTTTGAAAACAAAGAAAAATTAAAGCGCAAAAAGGCTATACTTCTTTCGATGTTGCCCTTAAGGATAACTGCAATTGCCGCTGCATTGCTGTTATTAAGTTATGGTTCTTGGCTTTTTTTGAACCAAACGCATGAAAGTGAAATAACGGGGCAAATGATGGTAAACAAGGAATTGCCTGCCATTAGTAATGAAGAGGTAAGTACAGGGCCTGAGACGGTAAGGAGCAAGAGCAAGAGCAAGAGCAAGAGCAAGAGCATGAGCAAGGGCAAGAGGGTGGAATTAGCCACCGAAGGCTTTTTTGCTGCTGCAAAAATGGATGCCCAGCGTATTGCATTGCACGGATTACCAGTATTTGAAACCGTGGAAATGCAGCGTCCAATGCTTAAGCCTATTGAAAGAATGCCTATGCTTAAGTATAATAACCCTAGCCTAATGGCTTTGAACGAACCTAAATTTTTAAAGCCAAGTGAGTGGATACTTCAAAAAATTAAAAGAAATATACCAGCACAAGCTTTAGTGACAGCCGATACCATTAGTAGGGGAGGCGCAGGCTATTTAGCCATGGATTTATTAACTAAGACTACGGGCATTAGCATGGAAACCTATGCTAATGAAAATGACCCTAGGAGAAGAGTTGCTTTAGTTTCTAAGTACTTTTCTTATGAAAGAGTTAGCTATCAAAAAAATAATTAATTAAAAAAATGAAATACGTAAAAGTAATGTTGCTTTTGCTACTTGGATTAGGAGCAAATGCACAAACAGAAATGAGTTTAGGTGAGTTTAATGGCATTGAAGTGGATGTTCCATTAAAATTAGAATTGATTGCCTCAGATAAGGCACAAGCAAAAACAAGTAAGGATATTAACGCTTATTCTTTTGAAATTAGAAATGGCGTACTTGAAATTGGATTTAAAAAGGGCGTTCCCCCTTCTAACGAACCTTTGCAAATTTACTTTGTAACTTTAAAACAGATCGAGTTAAATGGCGCAGCGCAAGCAGAAACCAAAGAAGGATCGGTAATAAAAGCAGAAAACTTAAATATAGAATGCAATGGTGCTGCCAAATCTAATTTTAAGGTAGAGGTTAAACAACTTGAATTAGAGTCTGCAGGTGCTGCCAAAATCACCTTAAGCGGAACGGCCAATGTTGTGAATATTGAATTGGCTGGTGCTTCTAAAATATATGCGGCTACTTTAAAGGCAAAGGACTTAAAGCTAGAGTCGGCTGGGGCCTCTTATTTTGAAGTGTACGCTTCTGAAAACTTAACCATAGAGGCAGCAGGTGCCGCTAAAGGAACGTATGATGGTAACCCGATGACGAAAAATATTAATGTAAGTGGGGTGGCTAATATTGTAGATGCAAGTACCGGTAAAAACCTAAGCGATGAGCGGTCGAACCCAGATGATACAACCCGTATATCCTTAGGAAAAAAGAAGTTCATCATCATTGAGGAAGGGGAGGAGATTACCATTGAAGAAGACATTGAGGGAGAAAAGCAATCCAAAGGCACCAAGAAGAAGGATTTGAAAAGTGTATATACTGGCTTTGAATTGGGCATGGGTTATTTAGGTTCGAACCAATTTGGAGAAGCCTTAGATGACAAGTACAATTTTCTGAAAACAGACGTTTCTAAATCTTGGTTTTATGGATTTAATCCATTAGAAGGGGACTTGCAATTGATAACTAACAAGCTTGCCTTAACCTCTGGATTGGGCTTTGAGTTTCAACAATTGGAATTTAATACAGATAGGGTATTGACGGCAAATGTTTCACAGGTAAGTGCAGATTCAGGGTTTAAGGCAATGACAAAAAATAGACTTTATAACTTTAATATAAGCGTGCCTCTATTAATTAAGTTTGCACCAAGAACTGCCAAATCTAACAATGGTTTTCACATGGCAGTTGGGGTAATTGGAACCTACAAAGCGTATTCACATTTAAGACTAGAAAGTACTGCCAATGGGTACGAAGAAAATATAAAAGTGAAGGATGATTTTAATCTTAATCCTTTTAGGTTAACTGCCACTGCAAGGGTTGGATATGGTTGGTTTAGGGCTTTTGCTAACTATAATTTAACCCCATACTTTAATACGGCCAATGGCAATCCTGATGTAAGAAATATTACCGTTGGGTTAACAATTATTCCATTAGATTTATAAAATAAACCTAAAATTTAGCAAAGCTTGGGTCAAATTGAATTTTGGCCTAAGTTTTGTTGAAATGAGAGAAACTTTAGAAACATGAAAAAACACATACTAAGCTTAGCATTATTGGCCACCACTGTGGCAGGTTTTGCGCAAATTACCGTAGAAAGAGCAGATTTTGCTGTGCCAGGCGATTGGTTCTTAATGGCCAATGATTATGATATTTCTGCCAATGAGAGCAACGCCTTGAAGGTGGCTGGTGCCAACAAAACTTGGTCGATTAAAGGATTCGAAAGACAAGATAAGGATACCTCTTTTTATGCAGATGGCAATACCTTTCCAGGTGCACCCGAAGGTTGTAATTTAGTAGAATACACCAAAGACCCACAAACTGGAGATTTGCTGCCTTCTTTTTATGCCATTGATAATAATTGGTTAAAGACATTAATTGATGGTAGTGAATTTGGAGAGTTCTCAGGTGCATTAAAACTGATGAAGTTTCCATCTACCATGAGTACAAATTTTAAAGACTCGGTGCAATCTAGCTTCACTGCTTTGGCAACTGATTTGGGTTTTCCAGCTAATCCGCTTTTTGATTCTGCAAAAATAACCTTTAAGGTAAAAATTGATGCCATCATCGACGGATATGGCACGCTTCAAATGGATGCAGGTAATTTTGAAGTTTTAAGACAAAAGGCAATTCAGCAATTAGATGCAGCTTTTCAATTGAGAAATGTATTAACCGGTAAATATATTGACGTTCCACTTGGAGGTGAATTAGAAGGATTGAATGAAAAGACAGAAGGATATTTTTGGGTAGGAAAAAATTCAGGTTATTTTTACGCTAGTGCTACAACAGATTCTAATGGAATGGTTGTGGAAGTAAACCACATGTTGGCTTCTTCAAGGGGTGTAGCATCTGGATTGAAAAATCTAACAGCAGGCGGAAACACACCTAGTAAAGTTTACCCAGTTCCAGCTACAGAGCTAGTAACCATTGAAACGGAGGTACGTAAAACAACCAAAGCAGATCTTGTTATTTTTGATATTTTAGGCAATAAAGTAATAGAGAAAAACAGTGTTGAAATGTACGTTGGTTCAAACCAATTGCCAATTAATGTGCAAAACCTAAAGCCAGGGGTATATATTTTTACCATGGAGGGCGAAGGATTTAAAACCTCCAATAAGTTTATCGTTAAATAATTGACGGATTACAAAATAGAAAAGGTCGGTAAGCAATTACCGGCCTTTTTTTATGTCTTTTATTGGTTTAAAATGCTTCTCCAATAAATAAGTAAAAGCCTCTGCCTTCATTGGTAAAAGCAAGGTCTGCCCTTAGGTAGATATCTTTTGCTTTAAAAATTAGGTATCGAAGACCCGCACCTGCTGCAAATTTTGTGGTGCGTGGGTTTAGGAACTGAGGGGAGTTGGCTACATTGCCCATAGAAGCAAATAGAGCTGCGCCTATTTTTTTCGAAAAAGGCAGAGGTAAAAAGCGATACTCTGCTTGCAAGTTAATCATCGTATTGTCTCTAAACCTGCCCAAGTAATAGCCGCGCATCATTGATTCGCCTCCCATTAAAGCCAATTGGTTAAAAGGAATGTTTCCTACATTTGCAATGCCATTACTTTGCAAAGCAAACACTTGTTTAGGTGCAAAGCCTTCTCTAAAATATCTAATGTCGTATTGAAAAGAACGAAATGGAATATCACTATTTAAGGCTTTGGAATATTCTAAATAGGCTAATTCTGCAAACATTCCCTTTCTTACATTCAACACATTTTTACGGTCATCATATACAATTCCTAAACCTAATGCAGTATTGCTAGAGCCATTTGCACCTGTTGGAAATTTAAAGTTAGTATTTGTTGCTTCTAAGTTAAAGGAGACATCAAAAATTCGCTGATGGTCGAATTCCAATCCAGCATAAAAATTCTCTTTAATTTTCCTTAGGGCGCGCTCTCTAAGTTGAAAACTCCCATTACTTACCACCGTATATTTGCTGCTAGTATTAGCGCCAATGCCATAATATTTTAAAGGAAAATATTGAAATCTACTTCGGCCTAAAAAGAACCAATTATTTTGATCCGAGTAAATGGCATGATCTAACCAGATGCCATATTGCCTTTGTTGGGTATAAAAGGTAAAGGTGTTTATTTCATTTAAGCGATTTTGGTAATTTTTCTTTGCATGAAATAAAATCAAGTTTGCAAATCCAAATTCCCATTTTGTTTCTGGTGTATAGGCAAGGGTAGGGTAAATTAAAAACTTTGGACCACCAGAGGTGTCATCGGATATCACTTCTTTAAGGATGGGTTTGTTTTTAAGTTGCTCAATATTGTTTTTGAGTACTTGTGCAAAGCCTGTTTTTGTGTAAAAGAAAAACAGTACAATGCAAAGCGGCTTTGCTGTATGGGTAAGCTTGTTCTTAATAAGCAACATACGGTTTATAAATAAAACTTATAAATTAGTTTTATAAATCAAAAAAGCCTGTTACAATTTTTGTAACAGGCTTTTTATAAAATCAAAACTTGATTATTCTGTGATAATTAATTTTTGAGTAGTTTCTGAACCAGCAACTTTTACGTTAACCATGTAAACACCTGCGTTTACGTTGTTCAAATCCATTTTCAATTCATATTTACCGTTGGTTACTTTACCGTATTCAAAAGTTTTAACAGTTTGACCCAATAAATTAACTAAGCTAATTTCTACGTTTCCAGCTTTAGCAATTTCTAAAGAAACGGTTGCATTGCTTTTAGCAGGATTAGGATAAACACTTAGGATGCTTACGGCTGCATTTTCTGTTAAACCAACACCTGGCTTGCCATTAGATGTATCAACTGAAATATGGAAGAAAGCTTCAGCAAAACGCTCACTTGTGAAAGCTTGGCCTGCGATGTAACCATTCCATCCATTTACAGATGCATATGAAGATGCTTTCAATGCCATTTGAGCCGTATTGTGGTAGGTAGTATTTTCCCAACCAGCAGCACCTTCATTTAAGAATAAACCATATCCGAAATAATTAGTTCTGCGTAAGCCTGCAGGAGCAGTAGCAGGATCTTGTTGGTAAATAAATACAGCTGTATCTACACCAACTACCGCAGGAATACCTGATTTAAAAGTCCAAGCAAAACCTACCAAAATATCTTGGCTTGATCCGTTTGCATTGATAGTCATATTAGCTGGAGCTGCAAAAGTTGCATACTTGCTAGACCAAGAATTTTCGAATCCATTGTTATTGTTAGCACGAGTTGTATCAAAAATACCACCTGTTCTAGATGAAATTAAGATAGTATCGATATCAAAATAACCAGCTGGCATGCGCTTTCCAAAATCCCAACCATTGGTTGGTCTAGCATAGCGTGTACCATCTGTAAAGGCAGCTCTTGTAATTTGAGAACCTCTCCAATAAGATAAGAAAACAGTATCTACAACTGGTCTATCACCGCCCATTCCATCAGGAACTCTATCAACGTTACGTACATATAAGTAACGGAAAGCAATACTGTCTAATTTGTAGCTGTTAAAACGAGATAATTGATTATTTGGATTTGCAGTTAACTGAATCAAATCATCTTTAGGGTCAAAAATATGACCAATTGAAGTTGCACCACCGTAACGGATGGTTCCATCATCTTCAACAAATTTGTTTAATGAATCGTGCACGATGAAATCTACATACCCTTGTAAGGCAGGTCCCGCATTGCTTTGCTCGATCATTTCCACGATAGAAAACCAGGCAGAAACAGGCTCGCCTCCTTTATTAAAGGCTCTGTTTTTGAATGGGTTTGTTTGTACACCTTCAGCTTTGTTGCGAATTTCGCTGCTGTTGTCAATTTTTTGAGCCATAGCTGCTGTTCCGATAGAAAGCGCAGCAAGTGCTGTTAGTAACAGTTTTTTCATTTTTATTGAAGAATTTTAAAGTTTCGAAAATAGTTCTTTCGTGCGAATATACAATTTAGTCATTTTTTTTCTTTACAGGGTTGCATTTAATTCGCAATTTCCACCCAATTGCCATCTGTTCTTATAAGTTCAATCAACTCATCCACTGCTTCCGAAGAGTTTACAGATTTTTTTACCACTTCTTTCCCCTTGTATAAGGTTATTTTTCCTACCCCAGAGCCTACATAACCATAATCTGCATCTGCCATTTCTCCTGGTCCGTTTACAATGCAGCCCATAATTGCAATTTTGATGCCCTTAAGGTGGTCGGTTCTTTTTCTAATCATTGCAGTAGTTTCTTGCAAATCAAATAAAGTTCGTCCGCAACTTGGGCAGCTAATATATTCTGTTTTACTTATTCTTACCCTTGCAGCTTGCAAAATGCCAAACGATATATCATTTAAGCGTTTTTTGTCTTGCGTACTTTCAGTAAAAAACACACCATCGCCCATTCCATCAATTAATAAACTTCCTAAATCTGTAGCACTGTGTAGCATGGTTAAGTCTAAAGAAATAGGGGTATTTCCATGTGCTTCATTCAATCCAATTATGACAGGAAGATTTACAAGGTTGTTTTTTAACAAGCCAAATGCATTTCTCAAATCTGGCATTATTGCTTCATGCCTGCTTTCTAGGATTAAAACAAACGACTTTAACTGTTTTATTTTTTCAATAAAATCGATTGAGGCGAGCTCCTTAGTTTGAATATGCAAAAAGTTTAAGGTACTAGAAAATGCATGGTTATTTTCTAATTCCTTGCTTGAGATAAGCGGAAATGCATTGGTTTTATCGCTTAGTTGCTGCCAAGTTTGTAGGTTATAAATTGCTTTCAACCCAACAGGAAGCATAAAGGCACTTGGGTGATTGCCTAAATACACAAAATCTACCCCTAAATCAGACATGCTCCATTTGTCGGTAGCTGGTAAGTAGGTAAAGCCAACTTGGTCTAAATCTTCTGGATTTAGAGGAGATTCGCTAAAATTGGCAATAATTCTAGGCACATGGTGCGCCCCCAAATTATAGATTTCTTGTGTTTGTCTTTTTTGGTAGCTAAAAAATAGCTTAGGATCTTTTTCAAAAGCGTTTGCTGCTGGCTCAATGGCTGCATGGGAACTTCTGTGTGTGTATCTTGCAGCTAATCTTTGCGCCACTGGCACTTCAAATTCTGGGTCTTCTGTGAGCGAAACCCGAATGGTATCACCAATTCCATCTTCCAATAAGGCGCCAATGCCTAAGGCAGATTTTATGCGGCCATCATCACCATCTCCTGCTTCTGTAACCCCTAAGTGTAAAGGATAATGCATGTTGTTTTGGTTCATGGTTTGAACCAAAAGTCGATAGGCTTGCACCATCACCTGGGGGTTGCTGGCTTTCATTGACAGGACAATATTTTTGTAACCTTCGTCTTCGCAAATTCTCAAGAATTCCATGGCACTTTCTACCATGCCAAGCGGAGTGTCACCATATTTGCTTAGGATTCTATCACTTAAAGAGCCATGGTTCGTGCCAATGCGCATGGCAGTGCCGTATTCCTTGCATATTTTTACAAGTGGAATAAATTTTTCGCGGATGCGTTCAATTTCGGCTTGATATTCTATATCCGAATAATCAATTACTTGAAACTTCTTTTTATCGGCATAATTGCCGGGGTTAATTCTCACTTTCTCAACAATGCGTGCTGCCAATTCAGCTGCATTGGGGGTAAAATGAATATCGGCCACTAAGGGAACATAAATTCCTTTTGCTTGCAAGGATTTTTTAATGGCTTCTAAGTTTTGTGCTTCTTTTAGGCTAGGTGCAGTTAACCTTACTAATTCGCAACCGGCCTCTACCATGCGGGTTATTTGGGCCACTGAACCTTCCGTATCCATGGTATCTGTAGTGGTCATACTTTGAATGCGAATGGGGAAGTCGCTACCCATTTTTAAATCGCCTAAATGGGCGGTAATGGTTTTTCTTCTAAGGTATTTTACCAGGCTATTGGTAAAAGATGCTGCTTGATTCATTGGGTTAAATTTACTTCTAAATATCGCCTAAAATAGGTCTAAGGATTATTTGTTCAACATTTGTACTTTCAGAAAGTTCATAGCTTGTCCAAACAATTTTGGCTATGTCTTGTGGCGTCATAAAACGTTCTTGAGGCAAACCAGCACTTTCCCAACTTTGGGTATAGGTGGCGCCAGGCAATAAGGCAGTTACTCTAATATTATGTTCTTTAACTTCTTCACGAAGGGTTTGGTTCAAACCGTATAAGCCAAATTTACTGATACTATAAGAGCCCCCATTAGGATAGGCCTTGATACTAGCAATTGAGCAGATATTAAATACATGGCCTTTTTTGTTTTTAATCATGCTTGGTACTATTGCGCGGCAAAGGTGATAAGCAGAGGAGAGATTTACTTGCCATATTTTCTCAAATTGACCTTCCGGCTCTTCTAAAATTTTTCCTGGTTCAAAAATACCAGCATTATTCACTAACACTTCAATAGAACCAAACTCTTCGAGCGCATCTGCTGCAAAGGATTTTAGGTCAACAATATTACTTGCATCGCATGTTTCGAATAGAAATTGCTGGCTAGGATATTGGGTAGAAAGCCGCACAAAAAGTTCTGAAAGGTGTTGTTCATTTCTGGCGCAGCCTGCCACGTTAAATCCGTGTGCAGCAAATGATTCGGCAATGGCAAGGCCAATTCCTTTGGTGCAACCTGTAATGAAGACAGCTGGATTGTGTTTTGATTCAGTACTCATTGGGCGAATTTATCTTTAATAAATGAAGCCACCAAAAAAACCAAAAATAGGAATACTCCTTGAAGTTTATGGCTAATCAGGTATATTTGAGCATGAAATTTTTAGAATTTTTTGGCAGCTACCTGCTTTTTCTGAGGGCATGTTTTAGGTTACCTGATAAAGGCAAAATGTTTAGGCGCTCTTTACTTGCCGAAGTTTACAAAATGGGTAATGATTCATTTGCAATTGTTTCAATCATTTCAATTTTTATAGGTGCTGTAGCCGTAATTCAGTTTGGGAGTCAATTGATTGGTAGCTTGGTTCCAATGACCATTCTTGGAAGAATTGTGCGCGATGCAAATATATTGGAGTTTTCGCCAACTATTACCGCATTGGTAATGGCAGGTAAGATTGGTTCAAACATAGCCTCAGAAATTGGGACGATGAAGGTGAGTGAACAGATAGACGCCCTAGAAATTATGGGATTAAATTCGGCTAATTATGTGGGTTTACCTAAAATTCTTGCTGCTTTATTTGCCATTCCAGCCTTGGTAACCTATAGCATGTTTTTGTCAAACCTTGGGGGTGCAATTTCTTGTTATTTTACTAATATGGTTACGGTAGATATTTATATAGCAGGTCTAAGAGAATCGTTTGATGGATTTTATGTTACCCATGCTTTAACAAAGGCATTTACCTCTGCTTTTTTAATTTCATCTATCTCGGCCTATCATGGCTATCAAACAGAAGGTGGCGCACTTGAGGTAGGGGCTGCTAGTACCAAAGCTGTTGTGCAAAGTTGCATTGCTATTATTTTCTTTGATTATATCTTAACCCAACTAATGCTTTATAAATAATGATAGAAATAGGAAGTATTGTTAAAGAATTTAATGGTAAAAGGGTTTTAGACCAAATTAGTGCCGAGTTTGAGCCTAGCAAATGTAGTTTTGTTATTGGAGCTAGTGGAGGTGGAAAAAGTGTATTGATGAAATGCATGGTGGGTTTGTTAACACCTGAATCTGGAAGCATAAGTTTTAATAACAGGGATTTTTTGCAATTAGATTACCAGGCAAAGAAAGATTTACGTCAAGAAATTGGGATGCTATTTCAAGGGGGCGCGTTGTTTGATTCTTTGTCGGTAGAAGATAATGTAGCTTTCCCCCTTCAAATGTTTACCCAAAAGACTAAAGAAGAAATTCTAGAACGCGTTAATTTTTGTTTGCAAAGGGTGAAATTAGAAAACGTCAACAAACTTTTCCCATCCAATATCAGTGGCGGGATGAAGAAGCGTGTGGGCATTGCCCGAGCCATTGCGCTCAATCCAAAATATTTATTTTGCGATGAACCTAATAGCGGCTTAGATCCTATCACTTCTAGGGTTATTGACGAGTTAATTCTTGAAATTACCCAAGAATACAAAATCACCACTATTATCAATTCGCATGATATCAAAAGTGTGTTTGACATGGGCGATCATATTGTATTTATTTACCAAGGAAAAGCCCTATGGGAAGGCAATAAATCTTTTTTAGGGAAGTCTGGTTGCAAAGAATTAGATGATTTTATAAAAGCAAGCGAGTTTGGTCGCTAAAAAGTTTCAGTTTGAACCGATTTGAATGTCCTCAAATTATATGTTTTAAATCATTAAAAAACCACCTTTTTCTTCTTAGTTTTGAAATACGTTCTTGATATTTGAATCCAAGATAGAATATTAATCTTAACTCCTCAACCAAGCATTAATTATAACTTAAATAATGAAAAATATACTCCTCACCTCACTCATTGTATTAAGCTTTCTAGTAATATTGGAAGCTTGTCAGCATAAGACAGAAATTGTGGTTCCTAAAACCAACCCCACTGATACCACAGGGAATAATCCTAACCCAAATCCTTGTGATTCTAACATTGTTTATTTTGATAAGGACATATTGCCTATTCTTAACTCAAATTGTGCCATGAGTGGTTGCCACGATGCAGGCACTGCTGCCGAAGGTGTGGTGTTGAATTCATACGAAAAGGTTATGTCAACTGGTAAAATTACGCCTTATAATTCCAATAAAAGTGAGTTGTATGAAGTAATTACAGAAACAGATCCTAAAAAAATTATGCCTCCTCCGCCAAACGCTAAATTAAGTGCAGCACAAATTGCATTAATTGCCAAATGGATAAACCAAGGTGCCAAAAAAATTGATTGCAATAGTTCAACTTGTGATTCAACCAATGTTACCTATACAAAACAGGTAAGTAAAATGCTTAATACTTACTGCGTAGGTTGCCATAACGCTGCGAGTCCAAGTGGCAATGTGCTCCTCGATTCTTATGCAAATGCCAAACAAGCTACCTTAAACGGGAATGTAGTTGGAAGCGTATTAGGCGGTACCATGCCCAAAGGAGGTAATTCCTTAAGTGCATGCAATAAAAGAATCTTGCAACTTTGGGCCGCAAATGCTTGTCCTCAATAATATATGAATACAAAATTTATAGTGGCCATATTTACGGCTACAGTACTTTGGGTTTCTTGCTCTCATTATGATGAATTGCAGGCAAACCTAACTGAGTCTGAACAAGGCGACGATGAAAGCCATAATGCAGGGCAAAATTGCGGGAGTTGTCATAACAAAAGTGGACACGAAGCGGTGTTAGAGGCAGGCTGGTGGAATGTTTCTGGTACCGTTTATACTTCGCAAAATCGGGCACAAAAAAATGCAATTATTGAGCTTTGGGAAAAGCCAAACAAACAGGGTAAATTGGTAAAGCGTCTTGTTTCTGATGACTTAGGTAATTTTTATACCAATCAAATTTTAAATTTTAATGGCGGTGTTTATCCAACAATCACTGTCAATAACCAAACAATTGCCATGGGAACTTCCTTTAATGGAGGAAGCTGTAATAGTTGTCATGGCATCACTACTTCTAAATTAAGCATTGATTAATATGAAATATAAAATAATCTCAGTTTTTATTCTTTTGGCTTTTTTACAATCTTGTTATAAAGACAAAGAAGAGCTTTTGTACCCCAATGAATTTAATAATTCTGACACTACCCTTGTTACTTATTCTGCTTTTGTAAAGCCATTATTAGATGCTAAGTGTGGCACTAGTTGTCATGCTTCGTATATGAATTATGCAGGTTTAAAAGTGGCTTTAGATAATGGCAATTTTAACAATAGGGTTTTGGTTAAAAAAGACATGCCCCCTTCTGGCGCCCTTGGTGCAACTGATTTGGCAAAATTAAAAAGATGGTTAGACGCTGGTGCACCTAATAATTAAAAAGATGAAAAATTTACTACTCACCATTGGATTTATGGCTTCAGCTTTTTTTGCAGGGGCTCAGGATGATTTATTGCAAATGCTAGATAATGAAAATCCATCTAAGCCCATTCCTGTTTTTGCTACCTTCAAATCTACGCGTATATTAAACGGACAAAGCAATGAACATGTGGCTAAAAAACACCTCAATTTTGTCATCTTACATCGCTTTGGCGAAGTAAATGGCGGTGCCTACGAGCTTTGGGGTTTGGATCAAGCCAATATTAGATTGGTGTTTGATTATGGCATTACAGACCGAATTCAAGCGGGCTTTGCGCGTAGTTCGGTTGGTAAATCATATGATGGAAATCTTAAGGTTAAAATCCTAAAACAAAGCAAAGGCAAAGGAGGTGTGCCAGTTACTTTAAACTATTACGGAAACATAGCAGTAAATACACTTACTTGGGCCAATCCAGATCGCAATAATTATTTTACATCACGACTTTCCTACTTTAACCAGGTAATTGTTGCGCGTAAGTTTAATGATTACCTTAGTTTACAAATTGCACCAACTTTTGTGCATACTAATTTAGTAAAACTTAATGCCGACCCAAATACAATTTTCGCCTTAGGAATGGGAGGGAGCATTAAAATGAACAGAAGTTTTCGTTTCAATTTTGAATATTATCCTATGCTAAATGGAAAGGAGAGCCTTACTTCTACAGGAAATAAGCGGTACAATTATTTAGCTGCTGGTTTCGACATCGAAACAGGTGGACATGTTTTTCAATTGATGCTAAGCAATGGCAGAGGGATGTTAGAACAACACATGGTTACAGAAACATCAACAAGTTGGTCTAATGGCGGCGTGCGCATTGGTTTTAACATTGCGCGCACCTTTTCTTTAGGCAAAAAGAAAAAGTAAGTTTCGGTTTGAACCAAACTTATCTTACAATAAGTGAGGCTTGGCATCATTTTAGTTTGGATAAGTTATAATAGAATTTTAAATCCAATGGAAATTGGGAATCAATCAAAAAATATGAAAAAAATAATGTTAGTTATGGTAATGGTTGGAATAGGATTTTTAGCCAATGCCCAATTGTATTCAACCGCAGCAGGCAAAGTTGGATTTTTCTCTAAAACACCTGTAGAAGATATTAAAGCAGAAAACACAAGCGTATTGGCAGTATTAAAAGCCGAAACAAATGAGTTGGCAATTTCTATTACCAATACCTCTTTTGCCTTTGACAACAAATTAATGCAAGAGCATTTTAATGAAAAGTATATGGAAAGCGAGAAGTTTCCAAAAAGTACTTTCAAGGGTAAAATCAATGAGAAAATAGATTATACCAAAGACGGCGAATATGCAGTTACAGCCACCGGAATTTTAAATATTCATGGGGTTGAACAAAACAGAACCATTTCTGGTACCTTAACGATTAAGGATGGTAAGGTGCAATTGGTAAGTAACTTTAAAGTAAAAGTAGCTGATCATAAAATCACTATTCCAACTATTGTTACTGCAAAAATTGCTGAGGAGATTGAGGTAAAGGTTGACTTATTATTAGTAAAGAAAGGATAAGACACATTTAAGCAGTTATTTATTCATAAAAAAAGAGGCCTAGGCCTCTTTTTTTTGTAATCAATCAAATCTTAATTATTCAGTGTCTCCGCCTTTTGCTTTAAAGATTTCTCCACCAGCGGCTTTAACTCTTATTAAGCCTTCAATTTCTTGACAAAGTTCTGGATTATCTGTAAGCAGTTGCTTTACTGAATCTCTACCTTGTCCTAATTTTGTTTCGTTATAGCTAAACCAAGAACCAGATTTTTTGATGATTTCTAGGTCAACTCCCAAGTCAATGATTTCACCTAATTTGGAAATTCCTTCTCCATAGATAATGTCAAATTCTACGGTTCTAAAAGGAGGAGCAACTTTATTTTTAGCTACTTTTACTTTCGTTCTATTACCTACAATATCTAATCCATCTTTAATTTGGCCAATGCGGCGAATATCTAAACGAACGGATGAATAAAACTTAAGTGCATTACCACCGGTGGTTGTTTCGGGACTACCAAACATTACACCAATTTTATCACGCAATTGGTTGATGAAAATACAGATACAACCTGTTTTATTAATTGTACCAGTTAATTTTCTGAGCGCCTGACTCATTAACCTGGCTTGTAAACCCATTTTACTTTCACCCATATCACCTTCTAATTCGGCTTTAGGTACCAAAGCAGCTACCGAGTCAATGACAATAATATCAATGGCGCCTGAGCGAATAAGGGCATCTGCAATTTCAAGCGCTTGTTCACCATCATCTGGTTGAGAGATGATGAGATTTTCAATGTCGATGCCAAGTTTTTCTGCATAGTTTCTATCAAAGGCATGTTCGGCATCTACAAAGGCTGCAATGCCACCCTTTTTCTGGGCTTCTGCAATCGCATGCATAGAAAGGGTTGTTTTACCTGAAGATTCTGGTCCGTAGATTTCAATAATCCTTCCTTGGGGATAGCCGCCAATTCCTAAGGCAACATCTAGTGAAAGTGAGCCAGTAGATAAGGCTTCAATATCAACCACCTTTTGATCGCTCATGCGCATTACGGTTCCTTTGCCATAGGTTTTGTCTAGCTTATCAATTGTAAGCTGCAAAGCTTTCAACTTTTCTTTTACATCTGTACTCATTTTCGTCTGATTTTGTGGTTCAAATTTAGTTTGCTTTCTGCTTTATTGTTGTCTAAACTACATAATACTATCCACAAGTTATACCAAGTTTAAACTATTGATAAACAAACTAATGGAATAAAATGTATATTATATTGCCCAATAAATGTTAAATAAAATAACAAAAACCGATTCTCTTAAATCAGAGAATTCGGTTTTGCAGGGGCTTGTTTTTAGTTAGTTTTTTTATCTTTTGGACCCACCATTAAGAGATCATTGACAATGATTTCTGTTACATACCTTTTATTACCACTTTTGTCTATATAATCTCTAACGGATAGTTTTCCTTCGATGGCTACCTCTTTTCCTTTTTCTAAATATTTCTCGCAGAATTCTGCTTGTTTGCCCCAAGCTACAATAAGATGCCACATGGCATCGCTTACCTTTTTGCCTTCAGCATTTGTGTAGGTTTCGTTGGTGGCAATAGAGAAGTTGGCTACCTTTTTGCCATTAACGGTAGTTTTGATTTCTGGATTTTGCCCAAGGTGGCCAATGAGGCGCACGCTGTTTCTGAGGTTTGTCATACGGTTTTGTTTAGGTTTAAAAATGTATGTCAAATTTAATTACCCTCTTTTTAGGAGCCGTATGTTAAACGTAATTATCCGAGTATAAACGGATAGATGTGCGCATAAAAAAAGCCCCGCGAAGCGGGGCTTTTTTTATGACTTAAACCATTTGGTTCAAACCGAATGATTATTTGCTAACCAATACTTTTACTGTTTTGCTGCCCGCATGGCTACTTAACTGAATAAAGTAAATGCCATTCTTTAATTCTGAAGTATTAATGGTGGTTTGAACCGAAGCGCTGTTATAAATTTCGCTGCTTAAAGTTCTACCACTAATGTCCATTAATGAAATGGTTAAAGGTAAAGTTTGGATACCATTTACGCTTACATTGATTAAATCTGTAGCTGGGTTAGGGAAGATACTTGTTTGAGCAAATACCAATTCATTTTCGTTGATGCCAATGGCAGAGTAAACAATCACTGTTCTAGTGATAGAATCTTTATTACCTGCTTTATCTGTAGCCTTGTAGGTTAAAGTATATGAACCCAATTTGGTATTATCTACCGAACCTGTGATTACAATGCTGCTGCTGATGTCACCATCTTTGTTGTCTATTGCGGTAGCACCTACTTCATTATAAACGGTATTAACCAAAACTGAATCTGGGTTTTTACCCTTTAAAGTAAGTAAAGGCTTTTCTGTATCTGGTGCACCACTAAAATCTAAGTCGTTGCTATCTCTTGGTTGTAATTTCCAGTTGCTAAAAGTTAAAGTTAAAATACCTTGCACTTTGTTCATGGTTTGACCCAATACTAAGTTAGTGTTAAAATTATCTGGCAAACGCGTGCTGATATCATCGATACGTAAACCTGAGGTTTTTGTTTTGTCTGTATTGATTACAAATTCACCAAAGTTTGAAGGTGCGTCTGCATTGGTGTTCACAACAAATACGCTATCAAATCTCATTAACATTCCTTCATAAGGTGCGAGTTCTGGTCTGCGTGTTGCGCTTGCAGAAATGGCCGCGATTGTGTCTATTGGCATGGTAACAAAATTAGGAAGCGTTGCTCCTGTGCTAATTCTTGTGCCTGCAATATTGTTCAGGGTGGTCATTCCAAAGCTTTCAATAATTCTGAATCCAGTGATAGAAACTGAATCACCTACTCTCCATGTACCTGTAGCATCATTTGGTCTTCTGTTGATGATGATGGCACTGTTTACATCGTTGCCGTTTTGTACGGTAAGAATATTAGTAGTTCCTTGAGTCATGCCTGTCGCTGTTACAACGCCTCTAACATCTATACCTGTAATAGAGTCATTGTTCCAAATGGTTTGGTTATTTGGATAAGGTGAGAATTGTAAATCTTGAATGGTTTTAATTCCATTATCACTTACTCGGTAAGCATTAAATGAACCAAATGCATCAGGTGAGTTGGTAAATGAGCCATTAATGTCTGTTGGGCGAATGAAGTATTTTACTACTGAATTATTTGGTCTAGCAGGAATATAACCAAACCAAATCATGGTATCGTTAGGGAAGGTGTTTCTTGTTAAAGTAATCGAATCAAAAGTAGTAGAAGAATATCCAAGGGTATGGAATAATTTAACATTGCTTACCCTAACAGTTCCTTGTTGTACTTTTACTAAAACACCTACCGAATCAGTCGATTTTGCAATTACTGGGGTACGCTCGCGGCTACTAACAGTTGGAGGCGTGTAGGCACTTGGACCCAAGTCATTTGGCATTAATGGATTGATGGTGAAGCGGTATTGTCCAGAAATAGCACTTTCTACAATAATACCTCTAATGTAGCTGATTCTTGTGCCAATTAATGGCGGTGTGAACCTACCTGCTGGCAATACTGAATCTGTATTATTATCATTTCTGAACCAACCTGAGAAATCGCCTACGTCAATGGCATTACCTTGGTCATCTGCAACGCTCCAGAAAAAACGACTTCCGCTTGGAGTTCTTGAAAATACGGTTACATTTTTTAATTCTACATATGAACCTTCCCATTTTTCACCTTTAACTTTTTGTTGAACTTGTCCTGAACTTGCATTACCTGTCATTAACGAATCAATTTTCAACTCAACAGGACGAACTTTATATGAATTTAGGTCTTGTAATTCAACGCCATTTTCCCATAAAGGATTGGCGGCAATCATGTTTACTTGACTTTGACCTTGTCTAGTCCCAGCTGGTGCTGTACCTCTAAAGGTGCGTATTACGCCTGTTACTCTAACCTTAGTGCCTGGCTTTAGGTTATCATAAAACTTGGTTTCATTTAATAAGGTTGCAAGGTTTTTGCCTGTATTTGCAGGTTCACACATAATCTCTACACCTTTCCAAGGGCCGCTAACTGTATCAGTCATTAAAACAGTCGCTTTTCTAGATGTACTAAGACCATAAAACCTTGGGTCAAACATTACGTATCCATCAAATCTTACAGTGTCTCTATAAATAGAATCTGTAAAGAAAGGGTTTATGTAATCACTTGAATCGTTTGGAAATGTAGCAGACAATTTATTGTCGTTTACAAATTGAACGGTTTGAATAGGAACAATTGGATACGGATTTTGCGCTTGGGCTAAAAATCCTAGTAAACCAAGGCCTAAACTTAGGAGAAATTTTTTCATACAATATGATGTTTTTTGCGGCTCAAAAATAAGGCTTTATTTTCTATCTCAAAGGATTGTGGAAGGAATTAATAATGAATTAAAGTGCAAGTTTCTTTTTCTCCTTGAAAAATATAATGTTAACACTAAATTCTTGGGGCAAATACAGAGATTATCCCATATTTGTAAATCATTATGACAAGAATATTTTGTACACTCTTGCTGGCATTTCTTTCTTTTGCAGCCTTGGCGCAGGTTCCAGCGCAAAGCAGGTTTACCAATGTAGGTAGAATTGGGCTAACGGTTAATAACTTCGGCACTTTTGGTCGCCCAACAGTACGAAGCAATACCCAAGGGCCGCCATCTTTAGCTTTCCCAAGAGGTTCTGGCATTGAGCATTTGTTTGAGGCTGGCATTTGGATTGGCGCACAGGTAAACGGACAGGTGCGGGTAAGCACCAGTTCTGTAGATGCAAGTTCTGGTTACAGCACAGGTGGGCAAGGTTTTGAGCTAACCCAAACCAGTACAATTAAAGAAAGGTCTAAACTGCCCAATAGCAGCAATTTCTCCAATTCTGCTGTTTCTCACCAAGATTTTTTAATGAATTTAACAGATTCTTTTGTGGTGATACCGGGCACTTCTATTCCCATTGCGGGTCATCAAAATCCATTGGGTGCAAGCATAGCTTTGGAAACTTATACTTGGAATTTCCCTTTTGCAGATTTTTTTGTGATTTGCAATTATACCATTACCAATAGCTCTCAAAATCGCTGGGATTCTGTTTATCTAGGGGCCTTTGCAGATATGGTTGTGCGCAATGTAAATTATACACGCGATGCGGGTACCGCCTTTTTTAACAAAGGAAGGAATGGTATTAACAAAGACTATATGTCGTTTTTTGCCTACCAAAGTTTTGGGGATGATATAGATTTCACCAAGTCATATGGTGCCATTCAATTTTTAGGAATGGATTGGCGGGGCATGTTTTTTAATCCAAACAAACCAGATACCTTTTTGGCAGCTGGCTTGCCTTTACCACAATGCAATTTTAACTTTTGGAATTTTAACTCCATTGCCACGCCTTGGAATACGCCTGGAACTGAGCAAGAACGCTATTTAAAATTAAGTTCTAGCATTGATTCTGCTACCTTATATGGTGTTGATGGTCCTATTTATGGAACGCCAGCCAATTGGTTGCAATTGCTTTCAAACGGGCCCTTGGTAAGTGTTGAGCCGGGTGAATCATTTACATATACTATTGCCTTTGTATGCGCCAAACAAAAAGAGCCTTATTCTAATTTCCCAACTAATAGCACCTATATAATTTCAACTCCTGCTTCTGAGGGTGATTTATTGGCTTCATTTAAGCGCACTAGAAGTACATTTTTGGGGGAGGATGTGAATGAAGACGGTAAGTATAGGCCAGAATTAGATTTGAACCAAAATGGCAAGCTCGACCGCTTCCTATTGTCGGAGCCACCTAATTCTCCTCGCACCAAAATTGTAGCTGGGGATAATAAGATTGAAGTTTATTGGGATAAATCGGCAGAGTTTTCTGTTGACCCAATTTCTCGTAGTTTAGATTTTGAAGGCTATAGATTGTACCGCACCAATATTGGGGATGATTTAAAACTAAACTTGATTGAGGATGCCAATCGTATTGGTCAGTGGGATTCGGCCGGAAACGATGTTGGGTTCAACAATGGCTTTAAAGATGTTGCCTTAGAGAAGCCTGTTTTATTTGAAGGCGATACCACTCAGTATTTTTATAAATATACTTTAAACAACCTCACCAATGGATGGCAATATTTGGTGGTGGTTACGGCTTTTGATGAAGGCGATAAACGCATTTCAGTGGATCCTTTAGAATCTTCTTTTACCGAGAACGAGAACCGCGTTTTCCCAGGTACCGAGGTGAACAATTTTGGCGCCAATGCAAAAAAGGTGGGTGTATATCCAAACCCTTATAATACATCTGCTGCTTGGGATGGCAATACATCCCGTACTAGAAAATTGTATTTTAATAATTTACCTGCCAAGTGTGAAATTCATATTTACACAGGAAGTGGAGATTTGGTAGCTACTTTGCAACATCAATCAAATACATATAATGGCTCAAATGTGGGTTGGTCTGGCACCTTTGGAAATTCAGAAAAAACAACCATGAGTGGGGGAGAGCATGCTTGGGATTTATTAAGTGACAGTAAAACCCAATTGTCAACTGGGGTATATATGTTTACGGTAAAAGATTTGCAAAGTGGCGAGGTGCAACGTGGAAATTTTGCCATTATAAAATAAAGGCAAGCATGCAATTAAATTTTCCAAGCTACGATTTTAGGATAGAGCAGCAGGGTGAAAGTTTAAAAATTTACGATGCGTTTCGCAAAAAGTGGGTGGTATTAACGCCTGAAGAATGGGTGCGTCAGCATGTGTTGGCGTATTTGGTTCAAACCAAAAATTATGCAGCCAGTTTATTAGCGGTTGAAAGAAGTTTAACCTATAACACCCGTAAAAAGCGCTTTGATATTTTGGTATTTGATAAGAAGGCCAAACCTTTTATGTTGATTGAATGCAAAGCCCCGGAGGTAAAGTTAAGTGAGGAAACTTTGATGCAAATCTGCACCTACAATACGGTATTCAATGTCCCATTTTTATTTGTTAGCAATGGGCTAGCACATATTTTATATACTTTGAATGAGGATTTAAAATATGTAATTGCGCAGGATTTCCCTGACTTATCTTAAGTTGTTACATCATAATACCTGCCAAGGTTGCACTTAAGTAGGAAGCCAGCGTTCCACAAATAAGTGCTTTGAAGCCAAGCTTGGCAAGGTCGGCACGGCGAGAAGGAGCTAATTCTCCAATGCCGCCCACTTGAATGGCAATAGAGCTAAAATTGGCAAATCCACATAAAGCAAAACTGGCAATAATAACAGATTTTGGGGCCAAAGCACCAGCTTCTATCATAGGGGTTAATTTTGCATAGGCCACAAATTCATTGATTACCATTTTATTTCCCATAAGGGAACCAACGGTCTGAATGTCTTGGTTGGGAACGCCCATGGCCCAAGCAAACATTGAAAAGAAGCTTCCAAAAATTTGGTCGAGACTTAAAGTAGCCATCTGAATGCCTGCAAAATCAAGGGAGAGTCCAATTCCTGCCAGGATAGAGCCAAACTTTCCAAGTATTACATCTGCCAAGGCGATGATGGCAATAAAGCCTATAAGCATGGCAATTACGTTCAAGGATATTTTTAATCCATCAGAAGCACCATGGCTAATTGCGTCCAAAAGGTTGGCATGTGATTTTTTTACTTCTAATTTAATGACACCTTTGGTAGGGGATTCTTCTGTTTCTGGCCATACTATTTTAGAAATGACCAAGGCACCAGGCGCAGCCATAATGCTGGCTGCTAGCAAATAGGGGGCAGGTACGCCCATTGAGATATAAACTGCCATCACTCCACCTGCAATGCACGCCATGCTACCACTCATGCTGGCAAGGAGCTCGCTCATGGTCATGGTATTGAGGTAAGGTTTAATCATAATTTGTGCTTCTACTTGGCCTACAAAGGCACTGGCTACATTAGAGAGGGCTTCGCTGCCGCTTACGCGCATTAGAAAATGTACAATTTTAGCAAAGAAAGAAACGATGATTTGCATGAGGCCCACATGATAGGCCATGCTTACTAAAACAGCTACAAAAATAATGGTAGGCATTATTTTAAACATGAACAAGAAACTGTATTGGTCGCCAAAAATGGGCTGCAACAACTCTGGTTTCATGAGTCCGCCAAATACAAATTCACCGCCTTTATCAGCAAGTTTTAAGAGCAATTCGATTTTTTTTCCGACATAGGCAAATAGGTTTGAGCCTACACTTGTTTTAAGAATAAAAACAGCCAATCCTGCCTGAAGGGCAAGACCACTTATTACTAATCTATAATTAATTGCTTTTCGGTTATTAGAGAGCAGGAAAGCAATTCCTAAAATAACGGCAATACCAATGAGTCCGGATAGATTTTCCATATTTATTTTTGTCTCCTTTGTATTTCGTCTCTAATTTTTGCGGCTTTTATATAGTCTTCTATAGATAATGATTTTTCAAGCAGTGTATGCAACTGTTCGAGGGTCATTTTGGTAAATTCTCTTGGCTCCTCAGCGGCTTTGCTTTTGGGTTTTTGTGGAGGGGCCTCGGCGGCTTCGTGAAGCTCGTCATTAAATTCAACCCCGGCAGCATCCATGATATCTTCGTAGGTGTAAATTGGACATTTAAACCGGACTGCCAAGGCAATTGCGTCGGAAGTTCTAGCATCTAATTCTTTTACTTCGCCTTGAAATTCACAAACCATTTTGGCATGGAACACGCCTTCATGCAAATTATAGATTACCACTTCGTGCATGTTAATATCAAAAAGGCTAAAGAAATTAACAAATAAGTCGTGAGTCATAGGCCTAAAAGGAACCACTTTTTCAATTTCTATAGCAATAGCTTGGGCTTCGAAGCTGCCAATAACAATGGGAAGTTTTCTATTGCTATTTTCTTCAGCTAGTATAAGTGTGTAAGAACCACTGGTTTGTCCAGTAGTTAACCCTGCTATGCTAAGTTTAACCCTATTCATTCAATTGATTTTATCGAAGAACGAATTAAGTAAAATTGTGTGATGAACCAAGCACAAGTTATCCCAAAAATGTGAAGGTGGGTTTGGGAAGGGGAAAGTGCAGGGGTATAAATAGGAACGGCCGCCTTCGGCGGCCGTTCTGAAATTAGAATGAAGTATTAAGCTTGTTGGGCTTTAAACGCTTTTGCGGCCGCGGTGATTTTGGGTAAAATTTCGAAGGCATCTCCCACAATACCATAATCTGCTGCCTTAAAGAAGGGAGCTTCAGGGTCTTTATTAATAGCCACAATTACTTTACTTGAACTAACACCCGCCAAGTGCTGAATAGCGCCGCTAATTCCTATGGCAATATATAAATTTGGTTTAATGGTAATACCTGTTTGGCCAACATGTTCGCTATGTGGTCTCCAATGCATATCACTTACTGGCTTAGAGCATGCGGTAGCAGCACCTAAAGTATCCGCTAATTCTTCCACTAAGTTCCAGTTTTCTGGTCCTTTCATTCCGCGGCCAGCGCTTACTACAAGCTCAGCCTCCGTTAATGGAATTTTGCCACTGGCTCTTGCAATTTCTATTGATTTTGTTTTTGCATCATCTGCACTTAACCCAGCATCAGCCAATTCAACAGCACAAGTATTTGAACTTTCGATAATGGTAAATGAGTTAGGGGTAATGGCCAAAACTTTAATAGACGTGTTAATGGCAACATCAGCAAAGGCTTTTCCAGAAAATACACTGCGTCTTACTTTGAAACCTGCTTGCGTATCTGGTAATGAAATCACACCTGCCGCAATGCCCGCATTTAATTGAGCAGCTACGCGAGGCGCAACCATTTTACCACTGTAGGTATTTGAAATTACAACCACTTCTGCATTGCAAGATTTGGCAGCATGAGCAATTACTTTGCTGTACAATTCGCCATTGAAATTCATCAAGTAATCTTGGTTGTAATTAAATACTTTGTGTGCACCATAATTGCCAAGTGCTACCAATTTAGCTTCATCTACCTTCCCAATTGAAACAACAGATATTTGGCCAGCACTCATTTGGCTTGCATAGGAAATAGCTTCAAAAACAGCTTTTTTGAAATTACCATCTTGGTTTTCTGCAAATACTAATATGTTCATAATAGATTATTATTTTTTAGATTAGATAACTTTGGCTTCTGTGTGAAGCAATTGAATTAAGGTACCTGCTTCTTCCACGCTAATCAATTTGCAAGCACCTTTTGCTGCAGGTAATTCAAAGTTTAATGTTTGTGAATTGGCTTGAGCCGAGCTTGCTTCAACCACTTTAAGCGGTTTGGTGCGGGCTGCCATAATTCCGCGCATGTTAGGAATTCTTGGCTCGGTAAGTTCTTTTTGTGCACTTGCCACTAAAGGTAATTTGCATTCTAATTTTTCTCTGCCCCCATCTATATCTCTTTCAAGACTTACAATATCTCCATTTACATCAATGGCAGTAACCACATTTACACTTGGCATATTCAACATTTCTGCTAATAATCCAGCTACAAGTCCTCCGTTATAGTCGATACTCTCGCGTCCAGTTAGGATTAAATCGAAACTTTCACTTTTGGCATAATTAGCAATTTCTGATGCTACAAAGAAGGCATCTACTGGTTCTGCATTAACTCTAACCGCATCATGCGCACCAATGGCTAAGGCTTTTCTAATGCTTGGTTCGGCATCTGCCAAGCCAACATTAATAGCTGTTACAGTGCCACCAACTTTTTCGGTTAGTTCTAATGCTTTTGTAAGTGCCAACTCATCGTAGGGATTAATAATAAATTGAACACCTTGGGTGTTGAATTTTGTGTTGTTTTCTGTGAATGTTACCTTGGTGGTAGTGTCGGGAACATTGCTAATACAAACCAGTACTTTCATATTCTTTTCAGATTTTATGAACCTTGGGTTTTTTGAGCCCGAAGATTCTATTAGTTTTGGGTTGGCAAAAATAAGCCAATATTTAACATTCTGAAATGAACCTAGAACGATTAGCAAAACTCTTACAAATGTTGGAAGAAAATAAGGAAGATACTTTCCTTACTTATGCCATAGCCATGGAATATTTAGGAGATGCAGATACAGAAAATTCTTTGTTATGGTTTGGTAAAACTTTGGAAATCAATGATGCGCACTTACCTGCTATGTATCAGCTAGCCTTGCTGCATTCAGCGTTGGGTCAAACCGAAACTGCCTGTAGCTATTTAGAAAAAGGATTAATTTTACTAAAGGAAAGCAAAGATTTAAAGACACGAAACGAGTTTAGAAGCTTATTAGACGAACTACTTTTTTAAGGATTTGGATTATCCATGCATAATTCTATTAGCACACCATTGGTATCTTTTGGGTGCACAAATGCGATGAGTTTCCCATCAGCGCCTTTTTTAGGCGTTTCATGAATAAGGGTAAACCCATCTGCTTTAAGGCGAGCAAGGGATGCATAAATATCTTCCACCGCAAACGCAATATGATGGATACCTTCTCCTTTTTTTGCAATAAATTTTGCAATGGTACTTTCTTCACTACTCGCCTCTAATAGCTCAATTTTGTTGGGTCCAACCTGATAGAAAATAGTATTTACGTGCTCACTTTCCACGCTTTCTGTTTTATAAGGGGTTGTATTAAACATGGCATTAAAGAGTGCAATGGATTTTTCTGCATTGGCAACTGCAATACCAATATGTTCAATTTTCTGCATCATTATCTGAAGTATAGGTAAGTACTATTTGATCGTAGAATTTAAAATGGATTTTTTGTTCTTTAGAAAAATCATCTTTTGCAATGGCACCCCAAAAGTATTTTTCGGTTTGATCCAATTTAAAAGGCCCGATATTTAAATGTTTTTTAAAATCGAGTTCTTTTTTACTATATAATTTATACAAAGTTTCCTTTGCACTCCAAATCAGTGTCATTTCTGGTATTTGATTGGGTAAACCTGCAAAATTTTGTTCGGCATCATTTAGAAATTTTTGGCTAACCCTAAGAATTCTTGTGTCAACCAATTCTAGGTCGATACCCACATGTTTATTTTTACTCAAGTAAATACCTGCCATGTGGGCCGCGTGGGTAATAGAAATAAACCACTGAACGCCATTTACCCAGAGAGTAGGGCGATTGTTTGCATCCTTTTCCAATCTTAATTTGCTGCCTTTAAAGACCTCTTGAATAAGGCATCTACTTGCTAACCAATGTAAAGAATTGGCGCCACCAAGCCGTTGGTCTTTTTCTTCTTCAGAAAATTGATGCGAAAGTTGCACTTTCAAAGCGTCGCTATTTTCTGTAATATGCCATATCGCAACAAGGTTGTTTTCACTTATTAATATTTGGTCAAATAATGGCATCGTACTGCAAGTTTAAAAATTTAAACTCATTTTTGAACCAAGATGGAAATAAAGAATAGAATAAATGCGAAAAGAATTATAAATTTCAGTGGACATACGGGCAGTATTTATGCCTTAAGCTTGTCTCCTGAACGTCCTTACATTTATACGGGTGGGTCGGACGGAATGGTAATAGAGTGGAATGAAGCCAATCCAAATGAGGGGAGATTGGTTGCCAAATTAACAGAACCCGTTTACAGTATATTTTTCGATTCGGAGACCAATTATCTATGGATTGGCGCGGCTTCTGGTAATTTACACATTATTGATTTACAACAAAAGGCAGAGCTAAAACTTTATACAACCCATACCAAAGGAATTTTTGATATTAAGAAATGGAGGGGCAGTATTTTTGTGGCAGGTGGCGATGGGAGCTTAAGTTGGTATGATGTTTTTAAATTAGATTTTGAGGGTAAAAGGCAAATTTCAGATAAGAGTTTAAGGTGTCTTGCTATTGAACCTGTAAAGGGTTTATTGGCCATTGGTTCGAGCGATACCTTTATTTATATTTACGATAAAGAACTTATTTTGGTTCAGCCTCAAATAGAAGCCCATCAAAACTCTGTATTTTCATTGGCCTTTTCGGATAATGGGTCTTTATTATTTAGTGGAGGGAGGGATGCGATGTTAAATATATGGCGTGTATCCGAAGGTTTTGCTAGGGTAAACGCTATTCCGGCACATAATTTACATGTTCATTCAATTGCTTTAAATCCACATTATCCATATATGATTACCTCAAGCATGGATAAAACCATAAAAATTTGGGATGTTAATAGCTTTGAACTCTTAAGAGTTATGGATAAAATGAGGCATCAGGCCCATGTTAATTCAATAAATAAAATAGCTTGGTTGACCAAAGATAAATTTGTGTCGATTAGTGATGATAAAAACGTGATGGTTTGGGAATTAGAAATTTGATAAATACTTAAAAATGACTTAATTTTAATCTGATTTTAATTAATTTTAAGAATTTTTTTAGTATTTAACGTAGCCAATGTTAAGTTTAAAATGGTATTTACTGCAATTGGAATAATTCTAAGGCGCGTTAGGTTAAGAAATCATTGTGGAAGTTTTCAATGTTTGCTATGTTCATATTATCAAAAATCAGACAAACACATTTTTCAGCCTATAGAAACAACTTTACAATCCTAAATTATCTTCATTGAATTGTAGAATGTAAATTCTTGAAAATCAGATTAAAAATCTGATTGCTGTCATTATTTTGCCTGGTTTGAATAAGAAAAATAACTAAATCAAACCTATATGATTCAATTTCGATTTCAATTTCGATTAAGCTTTTTACTTTGCTTAATTCTTTTAGGTTCTGTGTTTACTGCCCAATCACAGGTGAGTACATACACATTTTCTAGTACCTCAGCTACATTTGTACCTATAACGGGTGCTACCTTATTGTCTGGGGTTGGTACGGTAAACGACGACAACCAATTTTCTAATGTCCCAATTGGATTTTCATTTTTGTACAATGGTGTTTCCTATACCACTGTGGGTGTTAACTCAAATGGATACATTACTATGGGGGGAACTGCTGGTGCAAGTTGGTATGATGGAACTTCCATGCCTAATCTTGCAAACACCATTCATGGTTTAAGCGAGGATTTACATGGTACAAATAGTACTTGTCAATTAGGATATGTTACAACTGGAACAGCTGGCTCAAGGGTATTTACGTTAGAGTGGAGAAATTGGGGGTTTTATAATAATTCATCGACTTTATATAATGAATTGAGTTTTCAAATAAGGCTTAATGAAGCAACGGGTTCAATAGAGTTTAATTATTCTAATGGGACACCAATAACTACGCAAACACCTCAAGTTGGTTTAACGGGTGCCCTTACCTCCGATTTTATTGGTAGAACTTCTGCAAGTAGTTGGTCATCTACTTCCGCAATGACAACTAATGCGCAACAAATGGGATGGTCGAGTACGAATAATGTTGGTACCGGACTGCGCTATACCTATACACCTCCGCCAATGGTTTATGTTAGTTCAACCACTACACATCCAAGCACCGCGGCGGCAACGCCAGGCGCAAGTAATGTTCAAATGTTGGCGGTACAAATTGTTACCACAGGTGCAGGCGCTCCATTGGTGGTAAATCAATTGGATTTTTCAACAGCAGGAACTACAAACTTGGCAGATATTAGTAATGCGAAAGTTTTTTATACAGGCACAAATAGTAATTTCTCATCCGCTGTGCAATTTGGTTCGAGCCAAACCTCACCAGGTGCTACCTTTAATGTAACAGGTTCACAAGCTTTAGCAACAGGTACTAATTATTTTTGGTTGGTTTATGATGTAAATGGAAGCGCAGCTTCTAATAATGTATTGGATGCCGCATGCAGTCAGATTACTTATAATACTTCAACTACAGCGGTGCCAACTATTCAGGCACCAATAGGAAGCAGAACAATTCGCCCATCTATGAATGGAGCGTATGCCATTGGAACGGGTGGAGATTTTACAACTTTAACTTCGGCAGTGAATGAGTTGGTTGCAGTTGGTGCAACGGGTCCGGTAACTTTTAATCTTACCAATGCTTATTATGGTGTTTCTACTGGCGAAGTTTTTCCTATTGCTATTTCTAGGATTCCAAATTTATGTGGGTCATGTAATTCCTTATTACCTATTTTAACTATACAACCAGCGTCAAGTACTTCTGGTGTTTTAATTGAAAATTTGGCTGCAAATGCACAAAATCTATTTAATGTTTCTGGCGCCCAGTTTGTTACCATTGATGGTAGATTGGGTGGATCAGGCACCTCTAAAAGTTTGGTATTGAGTAATGGATCAACAACAGGAATTACTGTAAATTTTCTAAATGATGCTAGGCAGGTGCTTTTGAGAGATTGTATGATAAAAAGTGCTAATACTAGCGCAATCTCTGGTGCAATTGTAATTGGCGGTTCAAATGGAACTTTAGGAAATGATAGTATCTTAATTACCAATTGTAATATTACAAATTATGCAGTTGCTGCTGCAACCTTGGCAAACGGTATTTATTCGGCAGGGCAATCTTCAATCATCCAAAATGATTATATCACCCTAGTAAACAATAATATTTATAATTTCACTACAAATGGAATTTCTGTTTTATCTACAGGCTCTGGTATTGGTGCATTTTGGACCATTACAGGAAATAGTATATATGATACAATTGCCAGTGCGGGAACCACAACGCGAATTGGTATAAACTTTCTCCCTGCCACTGGTGCAACTAATTCTTTTGGGCATATCATCAGTGGAAACTTTATTGGTGGTACTTCTCCATTTTGTTTAGGTTCACCTTTAACATTTACAGGTGCTTTTGGCAGTTTTACGGCACTTGCGATTAGCAATTCTGCAAGTGCAAGTGCAACTCAAATTCATAATAATACCATTACCAATATCGTACTTTCTGGTGCTGGTACCAGGGCGTTAACTGGGATAACCTTAAGTGGTCCAGGGTTTTATTCTGTGAACGGAAATGTTATGGGTCATAGAAGTACTCCTAATACTATAACAAGTGCCAATAACGGTACAGTGCAGTTTCTATCTAATACAGGTTCAGGAACAATTTCAATTGTAAATAATGTTGCTGCTAACATTGGTTTAACAAATATTGGTACTTCTACTGCATTCAGAGGGATTGTTTCTACAGGTGGTTCAGGTACACAAACCATTACAGGAGATAGTATTTATAATATATCACTTACTGGAACAGCCACTGGTTCTTTAACAACAGCCGCCTTTGCAGGTATTGCAGTCGCCGCAAGTCCAACTACTTTGCTAATTAACAATAACCTGATAACAGGAATTAGTAACTTGCAAATAGGTTCACATGTAATGGTGGGTATTTCATCCACTGGGTTTCCAACTAATTTAAGCATTCAAAATAATCAGGTTGTAAATCTGAGATCTCAATCTACTGCGATTGGCTCAACAACTGCGGCTGCATTAAATGGAGTAATTGTAGGAGGTGGAACAACGGTAAGTGTTACCGGAAATACCATCAATCAATTAAGAGTGGGTGGTTCTGCAGGTACACAATTAAATGGTATGTGTTTTACTTCAGGCACAAATACAGTTACAGGTAATACCATTTCAAACCTATCTACTGTAACCACCTCAATTGGATCTACTACATTGTCTGGTTTAAATGGAATTTTGTCAACTTCTACAGCAGTTCAAACCATTACTGGAAATACAATAGATTCATTATCTTATTCACCAGTTACAGCTGCTGCAGTTAATATTAATGGTATTTATTCTGCTGGAGGAACTAATTCTTCAATAAGTAATAATACGATTACAAGGATTTTATCAAGGAGTTCAGCTACCGGCACTACAAATTCATCTTCAATTGTTGGTGTTAATATTTCGAGTTCTGGTTTGAGCCTAACTGTCAATGGTAATACGATTCATAGTTTGGTTAATTTAAATCCAACTGCCGCAGTTAATATTTCAGGGATAGCGCATAATAGCAGTAATACCTTTTTAAATAACAACACAATTATTGCTAGAAATAATATTCATAGTTTTGGATTAGTTACTTCTGGCCTTGGAGGTTTTACAGGAATAACCATTACAAATTCAGTTGCGATTGTCCAAAACAACATGGTTAGATTGGGATTAGACGCTGCAGGCGTTGACCAAGCTGGACCTTTTATTAGAAGGGGTATTCATTTTTCTGGTTCTAATGCAGGTGGCGCCTTAGGTTTCAGGGTTTACCACAACTCAATTTATATCGCTGGAACCCACGCTTCGGGCGCGAGCAATACCGCAGCGATAGAATTTACAAGTGCAATTGCAACAGGGTCTGTAGACGTTAGGAATAATATTTTTGCAAACGCGTCAAGTGGCGGTACTGGATTTCATTGTGGACTTAAAGTATTTAGTACGGCTAATTTTAACAGTAATAACAATTTGTATTTTTCCCCAGGAACTGGTGGTAGAATTGCGATGAATAACTTAACAGCCTATACTGCAATTTCTGGTACAGGTGGATGGTCAGAGGCAAGTGCTTTAGACGGGAATAGTGGTATTGGTAATCCAAATTTTATTAATGCCACTGGTACTTCAGCAACCCTTAACTTAAGATTAGCTAGTCCAACACCTGCGGAAGGACATGGAAATGCTTTATTTACAGTTTCCGATAATTTTGATGGATTGGGTAGAGGAACTAGAACCCCTGTTGATATAGGTGCAGATGCAGGCAACTTTACTTCAAGTGCAGATGTGTTTGCCCCAATTATAAGCTATACGGCATTAACAAATTCCTTTACTTCTGCCAATAGAGCATTGTCAGTTTCTATTATAGATGCAGGTGGTATCCCAACAACTGGTTTAAATGTGCCACGTGTTTATTACAAGAAAATGGCAACAGGTACTTATGTTAGTTCACCTGGTACTTTAAATGTGGGAACAGGAAATTCAAGTGTTTGGGATTTTACATTGGATCATTCATTGCTTGGAGGAGTTAATCCTGGAGATTCGGTTTACTATTATGTAATTGCGCAAGATTTAGCAGGGAATATTGTATCTCAATCACCTTATGCGGTTGCAACAGATGTAAATACCGTGGTGAATCATCCATCAAATATTTTGGTGAATGCTTATAGAAGAACGCCAACCTTAGGAAGTCCAATTTTGGTTGGAACAGGTAATGCAATTACCTCACTTACCGCAGCAAATAATACTGGCTTATTTTTCATGTTGAACAATGGTGCCATAGATGGAAATGTTGAGGTGTTAATCACAAGTGATATTACAGAAACTGGTGCTTTGGCATTAAATGAGGTCATTCAATTAAGTGCAGGTGTTCAAGGGCAATATGGTTATAAAATTAGAATTAGGCCTAGTGATAATACTAAGCGCACTATCACAGGCGCGTATGGTACTCCCCTCATAAGTTTAAATGGTGCGGATAATATTGTATTTACAGGTGTTTCGCCAATTGGTACGCCAGCTGACACTAACTTAACTTTTGCAAGTACAAGTACATTTGCACCTGTATTTCAGTTTGGTAATGATGCCATAAACGATTCTTTGCATAACCTAAATATCATTGGAAGAAATACTTCTACTTTATCTGGATTAATAAATATTTCAACAGCAGGTTCAGTTTCAGGAAATGATAATATTAGTATTGTTGGATGTAATATTTATACCGGATTATTAACAGCACCGCATGCAAATGGTGTTTACAGCGTAGGTACTACGGGTAGGGAGAATGATAATTTATTGGTGTTAAATAATAACATATTCAACTTCACCAATATTGGCGTAAATATTGGTACTGGGAATGGTAATAATTTAAAAGTTTCTAGCAACCATTTTTATAATAATAACACTACCCTGCCAAGCACTGCTTTAACTGGAATTAGTTTAACGCCTGGCGCCTTAAGTAATAATGACACGATAGACGGAAATTACATTGGAGGTAGGCAAAGATTTTGCAGTGGACCAGCCCTTACAAATTCTGGAGCAACCACCTTTACAGGAATAAATGTAAGTGTGGGAACTGCCACAGGAGTTAGCATTACAAATAATTTTATTCAAAACATTAATTATACAAATGTTACTACCTCAACTATAACAGGTATCAATGCCATAGGCGGCAGGGTATTAATTGCTAATGACACAATTGGGCACAGAATTTTGAGTAACAATATTAGTTTGGATGGAAACTCTGGTTTTATTGGAATTAACTCTACTACAAGTTCTACTATTAGCATTATCAATAGTTTTGTAGGTAATATAAATGCAACAAGCACAGGTGTAAGTTCATTTATAAGAGGTATTAATGTTTCATCTTCTACTTCTCCCGTAATAATTAGTGGAAATACGCTTGTCAACTTTAATACGCTTTCAACAAATGCTGGAACAACTACAGCACCCGCATTATCTGGTATAATTGTTTCAAGTAGTTCTACCTCACAAATAATTTCAAATAACATTATTGCTGGATTGTTTGCTAATACAACAGCCACTGCGGCTGTAAAAGTATTTGGTATATATGTTTCATCAGGTACCAATACTATTATAAATAACTCAGTAAGTAATCTAAATAATAGTGCCATTAGCACAGGTACAGCAACTGCTGCTGCTATTATTGGGATAGCTTTACCTAGTACAAATTTGGGTCAAACCTTTTCAAATAATTTGATTGAGAATTTAAACCAAAATGGGATTGGAGCCACCCAAGTTATTGGTGCTTATTCCATTTCGCAAGCTTTAACCTTTGTAGGAAATACCATCAGAAATTTAAATAGTTACTCAACTAGTACTAGCACAATTGGTGGTTCAGCTATAGTAGGATTTTCTTATCCTACAGGCTTTACAAATAACACCTTTACAGATAATCAAGTTCATTCATTACAGCATATAAATAATTTGGCCACTGCGGGTGTGAATTTAATAGGTATGTACTTTGTGAATGGAACAACAGGAAGTAATTTATTTGCAAGGAATAAAATTCACTCAATTGGATCAATTTCTGCAAATCCTGTAACAATCCATGGCGTTAACTGTGGTGGAGGTACCACCACCTTTGCCAATAACATGATTAGGTTAGGTTATGACAAGGATGGTAATATTCTTGCCTCTGGGATGTATAATATTTTTGGTTTTACATTAGGAACAGGTTCTTTAAATAATGTTTATCATAATTCAATTTATGTAACTCAAGGATTTCAACAATCAACACCACCTTATTTAAATACACAATTCACTTATGCGTTTAATTGCACTTCTGTTCCTAATTTAAATATTCTTAATAATATTTTTGTTAATGATGCTACAAACCTAGGAACTGGTACTTATGCTGTAAGCGGTACGCATGGTGTAATGAGGTTTGGTTCAATGGCTGCTACTTTAAATAGTAATTATAATATTTATAATTATGGAGATACATCTGATGGTGCTGTATTAGTTACTATTGGAAATAATGGAGTTGGCGCATTTAATCAAAATTATACAGTGTTTAATAAAGCGGTTAGTTCTGGCTCACTGTTAAGTTGGCAAGCCTCTTCTGCACCATATAAAGATTTGAATAGTGCGGTGGTTAATCCTAATTTCATTAATCCTGTTGGAACGGCTGCAACGGGCAGTTTGTATTTATCTGCTAGCAATCCTGCAGAAGGTACTGGTGACAATTCATTGGCAGCTCTTGTGTTAACAGACGTGGATGGTGCTTCTAGAGGTGATTCTACACCAGTAGACATTGGCGCTGATGGAGGTAATTTTACAAGAACACCAGATGCATTTGCCCCAATCATTACTTATACAGCTTTAACAAATACTCCATCACTTGCTAATAGAACTTTATCTGCGAGTATCACTGATTTAGTAGGTATTCAGACGACAGCGGGTAGTAGACCAAAAATTTATTTTAAGAAAAATTCTTCAACCACTTTTGTTGCATCAGAAGGTTCACTTGCATCTGGAAATGCGCTAAATGGAACTTGGGATTTTACCATTAATCATAGTTTACTTTCAGTTGGTTTAGGTGATACGCTTTCATATTTTGTGGTAGCACAAGATATTGCTGGGAATATTGCAGTTTCGCCATTCCCTGGATTTGCTACAAGTGTTAATAATATTACTGACACACCTGATGTGTTAAGTTCTTACTTAATTAGTTCTCCATTACCAACCGTTTTAAATGTAGGTCCGGCCGAAACTTATAAGTGTTTAACCTGTGCAGGAGATACAGGTCTCTTCAATGCGATTAATAATGGATTTTTGGCTGGAAATACTATTGTTAATATAGTAGGTGATACCTTATTTGAATCTGGCGCTGTAGCTTTAAACAGGTGGTTAGAAACCTCTAGTGGCGTTATTGGAAATTATGGGTACAGTTTAACAATTAGACCTTCAAATAATAATAGAAAGCTTCTTTATGGAGATATTGCAAATAATCAGTTATTACGTTTTAATGGGGCCTCAAACATTAACATTACAGGTGTTGCATCTGCTGGTTCAGCGGCCGATACTAACTTGGTTATTCAGAATAGAAATACAATCGGTATAGGTTGTATTCAATTGGTAAATGATGCCTCAAATGTTTCTATTTCTAATATGATTTTTACCGGACGTGCAGGTACCTTAATTGTAATTGGTGGAACTACGCGTACAACTGGTAATGATAATATCGCAATTAGAAATAGTTATTTTAGAGCAGATACAATTAATACCTTGTATACAAATGGTTTATTGGCCACAGGAACTGCAGGTAAAGAAAATGATAATATTACCATTGAAGGTTGTTATGCCGACAATTTTTCGCAATTGGGTTTTGGTTTTAATGCTGGAAATGGAAATAACCTAATCATAAAGAACAATCATTTGTATAATTCGTCCAACACTTTTTCTGGTGTAGCAACCTGCTATGGATTGTTTGTATCTGCTGGCATCAATTCAAATGGAGATTCAATAACTGGTAACTACATTGGTGGTTCAGCTCCATTTGCACAAGGAAGTGCATTAGTTATCTCAAGCGCTTCTTCATTTGTGGGGATGTTAATTAATGTAGGTGCTACAACTGGTGCTTATGTCAATAATAATTTCATTCAAAATATTACCAATTTAAGTGGTGGTTTTAATGGGATTTCACTTCAAGGTTCTGGTACTTGTAATATTATACAAAATACAATTGGTTCAACCCAAACTGGAAGTATTACCACCTTAGGTAATTCTGCCAATGTGGGGGTATTATCTACAATGACTGGTAATATTAACCTTGAAAACAATACGGTAAGAAACCTTTACAGTAATAATGCTGGCGCTAGCGCCGCATCAAGAGGTATTATGGTTTCTTCTGGAAGTACCAATACTTTAACTATTAGAAATAATTCATTAAGTAATTTAATTACAAAATCTACCTCTGGCTCCTCTACTACCTTATCAGGTTTAGTGGGTATTGGTGTAAGTTCATCTTCAACTGCACAATTGATTACAGGAAATAGCATTTCAAATTTAATAGATAGTATCCTTACCGTTTATAGTGGGGTTGCTCATGGTATTTTTGCAAGCGCTGGTTTAAACACCATTACCAATAATACAATTAATGGTTTAAGGACATTTTCAAGTAATGCGAGCACCACCACCTTTGCGGCTATTCAAGGTATTGTGGTATCTTCATTCGTTGCAGGTCAAGTTGTTTCAAATAATACTATTAATGATTTACGTTTACTGCCAGTTACTCCTAACTCAACCCAAGTTCTAGGTATCTTGGTTTCTTCTGCAAATGGAGTAACTATTAACGGAAATAGAATTGCAAACTTGGTTTCAAATAGTACTTCTACCGGAACTTTAACTTCTGCTGCCATCTCTGGTATTATGTATTCAACAACTTTAGCAGGGAATACAATTTCTGGTAATGAAATTAAAGGTTTGTTAATTACCAATACTGGATTTTCTAATAGCCATGTATATGGAATTTATTATGGTGGTACCACAACAGGTTCACACACTTTAAGTGCAAATAGAATTAGTAATTTAGATAACCTTACCAATGGAAATGGTTTGGTTTCAGGTATATGGAACAACTCTGCAGTTGCAACTGTTTCCAATAATATGATTCAGTTGGGAATCGATTCATTAGGTGCACTTCAGAATGCTCAATTAGATTTAAGAGGTATAGTGCATAATCATACAAATGCATCAAATTACTATCATAACTCAATATATATTGGCGGTACCCAAACTTTTGGTGCTTCCAATACAACTTGTTTAAACTTAACCAACACAATTTCTGTAGGTCAGTCGGTTAATGTAACTAACAATATTTTATATAACGCTGCCGCTAATAGCGGGTCAGCATCAGGTGTTCATTCATCTATTAGGTTAAATGGAGCCGTATCTCGCTTTAATAGTGATGGAAACTTATTGGCTGCAACGGGTGCTGGTGCCCAATTAACAAATGCCAATGGGGTAAATTATCCAAATTTACGAGGCATAGGTGGTTGGAATGTATCAACTGGCTTAGATATAAATTCGGGTCAATTAAGCACTTCTCCATTTGTGAATGCAACCGGAACCTCATCTACCGTAGATTTACATTTATTGGCGTCCAATGCGGCTGAGGCAAGTGGATTAAATACCCTAAGTTCTGTTATCACTAGTGATTTTGACGGTGAGCTCAGAGCAAGCAATACGCCAACTGATATTGGTGCTGATGCAGGTGTTTATGTACGTTCATTAGATGTATTTAATCCTTCAATCACCTATGCATTGTTAGGAAATACAGGTGATAATATTGGACCACGTGTTTTATCAAACGTTACCATTACAGATAGCGTGGGTGTGCCACTTACAGGCTCATTCACTCCACGTTTATATTATAGAAAGGGCGTCAATGGTGCTTATAGTTCTGTTGTAGCCACATCAACAACTGGTGCTGCTACCAATGCTAGTTTCTCATTTACCATGGATTATGCAAGTCTTGGTGGCGTAACAGTAAATGATTCTATTTTCTATTATGTGCTAGCCCAAGACTTAGCAGGAAATATTATTTCAAATCCTGCATTTGCAGTGGCCACAGATGTAAACACAGTTTTGGCACATCCAGTTAATCCTAATTTCTTTGTGATTTATCCAACCATACCTGCTAATAGTATTTTTAAAGTAGGTATTGGACAATCATTTGTTTCTTTAACTGGATCAGGTGGATTATTTGAGTTTTTAAATAATAGAAGTATTGCTGGCAATATTGAAGCCAGAATTACTAGTAATTTAAGTGAGCCAGGTTTATTCGGTTTGAACCAAATTGGTGAAAATGGAGTAGGAGGATATGAGTTTAGAATTTTACCAGATTCAGGTGTAGTTTCAGAACTTACCTTATCTGGAACTAGCTTATTAGGATTAATAAGATTAGAAGGGGCAGATAGGGTTAAGTTTTCTGGTGTTCCTGCAGTAACAGGCAGTGTTGCAGATAGGTTATTACGCATCAGAAATTCATCTACAAACGGTGCTGCATTTTTATTCTTAAATGATGCACAAGGAGCCAAATTATCCAATTTAATAGTAGAGTCAGCCACCAGTACTGCAGGTACTGGAGTTGTACAGTTTGGTTTCTCAACAGCTAGCACTGGTAATGATTTTGATACCATTACAAATTGCTTAATTAGAAATGATGTTTCACAATCAGGTGGCTTAGGATTTCCAATCAATGGTATCTACTCAAATAGCACGGTTACTGCTTTAAATTCTAATATCGTAATTGATGGAAATCAAATTTTCAATATTCAAGGAACCGGTGTATTGATTGATGCAGCAAATGGAGGAAATTGGAAGGTAATTAATAATAGCTTCTATTGGAATTCTGCCGTCTCATTAAATCAGTATACAGGTATTAATTTAAATGCCTTTAATTTAAGTAATAACAATGAGGTTTCTGGTAATTATATTGGTGGTCAAGCCGCTTCAGCTTCAGGCGCACCAATGGTATTTAATGGGTTTAACTTCATTGGTATTAATATTAATGCAGGCCTTGGAAATACTATTTCAAATAATACCCTTCAAAATTTACAACAAGTAGCTTCTTCTTTCTCAATTTTCAACCTAATTCAGGTTTCTAATGGAGATGCTTCTATAGCTGGAAATATCTTAGGTTCAAACCTTTCTCTTGCTAACATTAGAATGGATGGAACAGGAACTTTTAATGGCATTTCCTCAAGTTCAAATGGAATTGTCAATATTAGTAATAATCTTCTTTCAGGCCTTACGGTAGCCTCAAATGGCAGTACCTCTATCAATGGAATTGCGGTAAGCGATGGAAGAAATACAATTACAGGAAACATTATTGGAAGCATCCTTAATAATGCATTTGACTTTAATTCTTCTGGAACTTTCCGAGGTATAAGCGTTAATACTGTATCTACTGCCTTAGCACCTACAACGGAAGTTAGTGCCAACTTGATAGGTGGGGTGACAGGTACAAGCACATTGTCTTCTATAATCATAGGAATTCAATATGCCGCACCAAGCAGAGGTTTAATTTTCGATAATATTATTTCTAATATTTCAATTCCAACTACCAATACAAATGGAGTAGGTGTTTCAAATGCCATTACAGGTATTCAATATTCAGGTAGTTCTCCTTTGGGTGCAATCATTAGAGGTAACCAGATTTATAACTTGAGTTCAACTGCTACAAGTGCGGTAAATACATCTGTTTTTGGTGTTTATGTTACTAGTGCTTTAGGTATAGAGGTGAGCAGAAATAAGATTTATGCTTTAACTAATAGTAATACAATTTCTGCACTTGCTTCGCCGGCTATTGCTTCTGGAATTGTGGTAGGTGGTATCTCAAATGAGGTTAGAATTTTAAATAATCAAATTACTTTAGGAGTCAATCAAAATACAAATACCCAATTTACGGGTATATGGCAAACAACTTCTGGAGGTTTTACAGTTAGGGCTATTAATAACTCTATTTATTTAGGTGGAACAAGTGCAGGAAATTTCTCAAGTTTTGCCTATTTAAGAGGAAGTAATTCAACTACAGAAGTAACATCTGGTGTTAACTTAGTGAATAATGCATTAATAAATACTAGATCTGGTGGTTCAGGCAAACATTATGCTGTTGCAAACCAAGTATTAACTGGTGGTGCAGCAACAGGTGGAGGTTTTACTACCACAAGTGGAATTAATAATTTATTGGTTACCGCCAATGCAAATACCTTAGGCTTATGGGGTAATTTAGATAGATCAATTGATACTTGGAGAGTATCTTCAAATACAGATAGAACATCCTATTCATTAAGCAGTGGCAATGGTGCAGGACAGTTTAATGATGCGGTAGCCTTTACAAATATTACTAGTGGCAATTTAATGCCAGTGGCAAGTGTAGATCAAAGTTGGTATTTCAATGGCAAAGGTATCGCTGGTTCGGCTTCAAGTTCAAATGCAGTTGATTATAGCAATGCATCAAGAGGAGTAACCCTAGGTTATGGCACAGATATCGGTGCATTTGAATTTAATTCAAGTGCTACGCCACCATCCGCTACAATTAGCGGAACAATTGGAGCTGGTAACACACAAACTATAAGTTTCGCAAATCGTCAAGTGGCTCAAATTACTTGGGGTAATAGTGGTGTATTGCCAAGCGCATTGACACTATTATATTATACAGGTGTTAATCCTCCTAACTTGACATCAGGTAAAACCTACCTTAATAACTATTATGAAATGGCTGCTACAGGTGGTTCTGGATACACTTATTCGCTTTCGTTAAGTTATGATGACGCCTTGTTAGGCGATATGGCGAGTGAAGCTAGTTTAAATATTGTTAAAAGTGCAGGTGTAGCTGGGTGGAATGTGATTAATGGCGCTACTAGCGTTGATGCAAATAATAATACAATTTCAAATACTGGAAGTTTATCTTCTTTCGGTATATTCTCTGGCTCGAACCAATGTATTGATGTTCCAGTATTTAATGGTTCAAATACAGTTTGCGCAGGTTCGGTTCAAACCTATTCTGTAACCTCTATTGTTGGACATGTTTATACTTGGAATACCAATGGTGGAACTATTATAGCTGGTCAAGGAACCAATAGCATTTCAATAAATTGGGGTGCTGCTGGCAATGGTCTTGTTATTATAAAAGATTCAATTCAAAACAGTACTTGCCAAGTAACAGATAGCTTGGAAGTACTTGTTAATCCACTTCCAACACCAAGCATCTCTGGAGAGGCAACCGTATGTTTTGGAAGTTCAACCGCATATTCCATCTCTTCAAATGCAGGACATAATTATAATTGGACTGTGACAGAAGGTAGTATAACGAGTGGTCAAGGTACTTCTAGCATTGTGGTTAATTGGAATGGTTCAGGAACAGGTATTGTTCGAGTTACAGATTCAATAATTGTTACAGGATGTGCAGTAACCACTACAGATTATAACGTTTTAATTAATCCTGTAATTAGTGGAAATTCAATTTCTGGAAATCAAACTATATGCGCTGGTTCAACGCCTTCTGCCATTAATGGTGTTATGCCAGTGGGTGGTAATGGTTCACCAACTTATTTATGGCAATCATCTACTACTAGTTCAACCGTTGATTTCTCAGCTGCTTTAGGCTTAAACTCAGATGTAAATTATAGCCCAAGTGCTTTAACACAAACAACTTGGTTTAGAAGGGTTGTTTCGGCGGGTGTATGTGCGGCAGATACGAGTTTAATAATTGAGATTACGGTAACACCTGTTTTATCTAATAATACCATTTCTTCAGATCAAACTATTTGCTCAGGTACAAGTGCAGCTTCATTAACAGGTTCATCACCTGCTGGTGGTAATGGTCCACTTGTTTATACTTGGGAAAGCAGCACCACAAGTGCTTCAGCAGGATTTAGTGCAGCAATAGGAATTAATAATACAGCAAGTTATTCAACAGGTAACCTTACTCAAACAACCTGGTATAAGAGGGTTGTATCTTCTGGAGATTGTCCGAGCCTAAGCAGCAGTCCAATTCAGATTACAGTAAACGATGTAATTGCTAATAATACAATTTCATCGCCAGCTGCTATATGCGTGGGTCAAACACCTGCATTGATTAGTGGTTCTATGCCAACAGGTGGTAATAATTCTTATTCATTTGCTTGGGAAAGCAGCACTTCTGGCGCCAATACTGGTTTTATAGCTGCTTCAGGAATTAATAATAATGCTGATTATTCACCAAGTTCACTTACTCAAACTACTTGGTATAGAAGAATAGTGACTGCAGGTATTTGTGCTGCTAATACTTCGATTGCTTCTGAGGTAGTCGTAAATCCTTATCCAACACCTGTAATTTCTGGTGATAATTTTGTTTGTGAAAACACTGCACACAATTATAGCATTAGCAATAATTCTAACAGAACCTATACTTGGGTTATTTCAGGTGGCTCTATTTCAAGTGGTCAAGGTACTAATAGCATTCAAGTGGTTTGGGGAAGCACAGGTTCAGGAACTGTAGTTGTTACGGATAGTAATAATTTAACAGGTTGTGCTACTACTACTTTAGCTTATAATGTTCAAATTAATTTGGTGCCAAACCCAGTAATTTCAGGACTTAATTTTATTTGTGAAAATAACTCAATTTCGTTTAGTATTCCATTTAACGCTGGAAGAAATTATCAGTGGAATGTAAATGGAGGGGTTATCACTGCTGGCCAAGGCACAAATTCAGTTACTGTACTTTGGGGTGCAGCAGGCGCAGGTAGTTTATATGTTACAGATTCAGTTTTAACCAGTGGTTGTAAAACTACAACGGTTCCATTTAATATTACCATCAATCCTAATCCAACACCAGTTGTATCGGGCACTGCTACTGTTTGTACAGGTTCGTCATTCAATTATACTACTCTGTTTAACAGCGGAAGAACGTATGAGTGGACTGTTATAGGTGGACTTATTGATGCTGGTCAAGGTACAGATAATATTAACGTTACTTGGGGTGCGGCTGGTCCGGCTTCTATACAAGTTTCAGACAGTATAAATGTAACTGGATGTAAAACAACTTCAGCGATTTTACCTATTACCATTACACCTGCTATCGCTAATAATAGTGTAACGGGTAATCAAACTATTTGTAGTGGCAGCGTACCAGCAACTTTAGTTGGCAGCACACCTACAGATGGAAATGGTGCATATGTTTATACTTGGGAGAGCAGCACAACAAGTGCCATTTCAGGATTTACTGCCTCAGCAGGTATCAATAACTTAATCAATTATACTTCACCTAGTGGCTTAACAACTACCACTTGGTTTAGAAGAACCGTTTCTTCAGGTGATTGTGCTGCAAATACGAGTAGCACTATCCTAATCACAGTGAATCCTGCTTTGGCTGGCAATACAGTGACTGGGGCTCAAATCATCTGTACTGGTAATACAGCTGCTAGCCTAAGTGGGTCTACACCTTCTGGTGGAAATGGTCCTTTAAATTATACATGGCAAAGTAGCACCACAAGTGCAAGTGCTGGTTTTGTAACTGCAAGCGGTGTAAATAATACAAGTGCTTATGATCCAGGCGTTCTTACACAAACCACTTGGTTCAAGCGTGTGGTAACTTCTGGAGATTGTGCACCATTAAGCAGTAATACGATTGAAATAACGGTTAATCCTGTTATTGCAAATAATAATGCTTCTACTCCATCACAAGTTTGTATTGGCACAGAAACAAGAGAAATAGTTGGTTCTAATCCTTCTGGCGGCAACGGCAGTTATAGTTATGTTTGGGAGAGCAGCACAACAGATGCTATCTCAGGATTTTCAACAGCATCAGGAATAAATAATGATAAAAATTATAGTCCGGGTGTTTTATCAGAAACAACTTGGTTTAGAAGGGTTGTAACTGCAGGTGTTTGTTTACCTAATACATCTACAGCTTCAATTGCGGTTGTAAATAGTTACCCAACACCTGTAATCAGCGGTTTAAATGTGATTTGTGAAAACAATAGTGCAGCTTATTCAGTGGCCGCCAATTCGGGCAGAACCTATACTTGGAATGTAGTAGGAGGTTCAATAGCCAGTGGTCAAGGGACGGCATCTGTGTTAGTAAATTGGGGTACTGCAGGGACAGGTTCTGTTACCTTAACAGATTCGGTAAATGCCACTGGTTGTGCAACAACTACTGCGCCTTTCAATGTGCTAAAAAATGCATATCCAACACCTGTTATTTCAGGTTCTAATACGGTTTGTTCGTTTTCATCAACCGTTTTCTCAGTTCCTTTTAATGTAGGTAGGGCTTATAATTGGAATGTCTCAGGTGGTATAATTGCGGCTGGTCAAGGAACCAACTTAATAACGGTGGCTTGGGATGCACCGGGTCCTGGAACTGTTGTAGTAACAGACTCAAATACTGCTACTGGTTGCTCAATTACTACCAATGCTTTTAATGTAAGTATTAATAATAGTCCTAATCCAGTTATTACTGGAGCCAGCAGTGTTTGTCAAACAAACCAAGCTACTTACAGCACTCAATTTAATTCAGGTAGTGCTTATATATGGCAAGTAGTAGGTGGTACAATCACAAACGGTTTAGGTACTAATACTATAACAGTAAATTGGACAAACCTTGGAAGTGGTTCCGTGACTGTTACCGATTCAATTTTGGCGGGTGGTTGCAAAACAACAACGAGCCCTTATTCAGTAACAGTTAATGCGTACCCTACTCCGGTAATATCTGGTAATACTACAGTTTGTAACCAAACTACTAATAACTATAATATTTCATCTAATTCAGGTAGAACCTATACTTGGACAGTAAATGGTGGAACAATAATTAGCGGACAAGGTACAGCCTCAATAAATGTATTATGGACAAATGCGGGTAGTCGATCAGTTGGTGTTACAGATTCTGTAAACGCTACAGGTTGCGCGGTAACTACTGCTCCATACGCTGTAACTGTAAACCCAGTAATCAGCAATAATTCAATATCGGGTACACAAACAATATGTGCTGGCAATATTCCTTCAACTTTTGCAGGTAGCAATCCAAGTGGCGGAAATGGCACCTATGGATTTGTATGGTTAAGCTCAACTACAAGCGTGAGCGCTGGTTTTTCAGTTGCTGCTGGTACTAACACAAATTCGAATTATACTGCAAATGCACTTACCCAAACTACTTGGTATAAGCGTATCGTAAGTGGAGGAGTTTGTACGCAAGATACAAGTGCGGCTATCCTTGTAACTGTAAATCCTGTTATTGCTAATAATAGCATTGGTTCAAACCAAACCATTTGCCAAAACACAATAGCTGCTACCTTAACGGGCACTGCTGCCACTGGTGGAAATGGTAGTATTGATTATTTATGGCAAAGTAGCACAACGAGTGCAATTGCTGGATTTGGTCCTGCTGCGGGTATTAATAATTCTCAAAATTATGCACCAGGTACAATTGCTGTTACAACTTGGTTTAGAAGGGTAGTATCAGCTGGTGTTTGTGAAGCAAATACATCTACTGTGGTTAAAATTACGGCTCAGGATACTAGCAAGCCTACTGTTTTTGTTAGAAATATTTCTCGTAACTTAAGTGCTGCTGGTTCAGTTAGCATTACTGTAGCAGATATCAATAATGGTAGTTCAGATAATTGCGGTATTGCTTCGATGGTGTTAAGCCAAACCAATTTTAACTGTAACAGTGTTGGTTCAAACAATGTTTACCTAATTGTAACAGATTTAACTGGAAATAAAGACAGTGCATTGTCGGTCGTTACTATTCAAGATCAAATCAAACCAAGTGTTTTTGCCAGAAATCTTACCACCTATTTAGGTGCTGCTGGTACAACTTCACTCAATGTTAATCAAATTGATAATGGAAGCTTTGATAACTGTAACATTACCTCAAGGGTATTGTCTAAATCGAGCTTTAACTGCACCAATGTGGGCGCAAATACCATCTATTTAGTGGTTACAGATGCTTCAGGTAATAAAGATAGTGCAGCTTCAACGGTTACCGTTTTAGATACTATTAAACCTACAGTAAACGTAGCAACAGGCATTGTGCTCTATTTAAATAATACGGCAAGCATTAATGTTACAACTTCATTGATAAACAATGGAAGTTTTGATAATTGTGGAATTGCTAGCATGAGCGTATCTCCTAGTGTAATCAATTGTTCTCATATTGGTATCACACCTGTAACACTTACCATCACAGATAATAATGGCAATATAAATAGTGCTGTAACTAATGTGGTTGTATTTGATCCAATTGCTCCAGTTGCTAGACCTAAAGCTAAGGTAATTGCTTACCTAAATGCAGCTGGTAATGCGGTTGTAAATCCTAATTCAATTGACTCGGCAAGTACTGATAATTGTACAATTACCAGTAAGATAATTAGCCAGTCTACTTTTAACTGTAGCCATTTAGGTAATAATTCAGTATCATTTACAGTGCAAGATCAAAGTGGTAATTCAAACGCTGCTAACTTTATTGTAGAGGTGATTGATTCTATTAAACCAACAGCTATTGTTCAAAACATAACAGTTAATTTGAGTGCAAATGGAACGGCAACAGTTCTTGCTTCTCAAATAAACAATGGTAGTTCTGATAATTGTGGAAGCGTTTCTTTATCGCTAAGTAAAACAAGCTTTACTTGTTCGGATATTGGCGCAAATGATGTGGTTTTAACGGTGCTTGACCCAACTGGCAATACTGCACGTGCAAATGCAACCGTAACGGTGGTAGATGTAACAGCACCAGTGGCACGCCCTCGCAACATGACTGTATTCTTAAATGCTGCTGGAGCCGCATCAATTACTGCCACACAAGCAGATAGTGCAAGTTCAGATAATTGTGGAATCACAAGCAGAAGCATTTCTGTAACTACTTTCACTTGCGCAAATGTTGGAAACAACAACGTTAGTTTAAGTGTAACAGATGCCTCTAATAATACCAATACCGCAAACTTTAATGTATGGGTGAGAGACACAATTAAACCAATGGCAATTGCTAAAAATGTTACTTTATATTTAGCTGCCACTGGCAACGTTGGCCTTACTTCATCAATGATTAATGATGGAAGCAGCGATAATTGTAGCGGTTTGAACCTAAGTGTGAGTCAAAGTAATTTTACTTGCGCAAATGTGGGTAATAACCAAGTGACTTTAACTGCAATCGACGCGAGCGGAAACTCAAGAACAGCAATCGCTACTGTTACTGTATTGGATACCATTAAGCCAACACTTTCAATAAATGCCACTGCTACACTTTACTTAGGTTCAAATGGTACTGCTGCCCTTAGCAATGCCATGGTGAATACCGGAAGTACTGATAATTGTGGTATTTCGACTGTAAGTTTAAGTCAAACCAACTTTACTTGTGCAAACATTGGTTCAAACAATGTAAGCCTAACGGTAACAGATGTAAATAGTAATTCAAGCACGGCAAGCATTACGGTAACTGTATTAGATACATTTAAACCAGTGGTTCGTCCACGAAATTTAACGCTATACCTTAATGCAGCTGGCACTGTAAGTCTTACAGCCTTGGGTGCAGATAGCGCTAGCTCAGATAATTGTGGAATTACCTCTCGTACAATTTCTACTAGCACCTTCACTTGTGCTAATCTTGGAAACAACTCGGTTAACTTAACAGTTGCAGATGCCACAGGAAATAACCAAACGGCTAGCTTTAATGTAAATGTTTTAGATACCGTTAAGCCAATGGCAATTGCTCAAAATATAACTGTTTATTTAAGCAATAGCGGAACAGCCACAATTACACCAGCGATGGTGAATAATGGAAGTAATGATAATTGTAGCAGTATTACCCTAAGCTTAAATCAAACTAACTTTACCTGCACACAAATTGGAAACAACTTAGTAACGCTTACCGCTACCGATAATAAAGGAAACTTTAGAACGGCTGTAGCTACCGTAACAATTTTAGATACAATTAGGCCAACTGTTCAGGTGAATGGAGTGGTTAACTTGTACCTTAATGCAGCTGGCACTGCAACCTTAACCACTGCAATGGTGAATAATGGAAGTGCCGACAATTGCGGTATTGCTAACTTAACTTTAAGTAAAACCAATTTTACAGGTGCAGATTTAGGAAGCAACAGTGTTACTTTCACCGCAACAGATGCAAGCAGCAACAGCAGATCTGCTAGTTTAGCTGTAATTGTTATTGATACGGTTCGTCCGGTGGTGAATGTGCAAAATGTTACTACTTACTTAAATGCAGCTGGTTTAGCAAATGTTACCGCAGGCATGGTAAATAATGGTTCAACAGATAATGTAAGTATAGCGAACTTAGTGTTAAGTCAGACTTCCTTTAATTGCAATAACCGTGGTGCAAACAATGTAACCTTAACGATTACAGATAACAGTGGTAACTTTAGATCAGCCAATGCTGTTATTACAGTATTGGATACGATTAAGCCACTCATTACTACTAGTAACTTAACAGTTTACCTAAATAGTCAAGGTGCTGCAAGCATATCTGCCGCGCAAGTTACAAGCAGTAGCAGTGATAATTGTGGAACGCCATCGGTGAGCATAAGCAATAGTAACTTTACTTGTGCTAATATTGGTTCAAACCAAGTAACACTTACCGCAACGGATGCAAGCAGTAACAATAGAACTGCAATTGCAACCATAACAGTGTTAGATACCATTAAGCCTACAGCTTTGGTAAATAACACAATTAACCTTTACCTAAACGCAAGTGGCACAGCAACCCTAACCACCGCTATGGTGAACAATGGTTCAACTGATAATTGCAGTTTAAGCGGATTAAGCTTAAGTAAGACCAACTTTACAGGTGCAGATTTAGGTGCAAACAATGTATTGTTTACCTTAACTGATGCAAGTAGTAATAACAGAGGTGTTAACATTGTTGTAAATGTGATCGATAGTGTTCGTCCGATTGCAATTGCACAAAACGTAACTGCCTATTTAAATGCAGGAGGCATAGCAAGCATACTTCCAAGCCAGGTGAACAATGGTTCAACTGATAATGTAGGTGTAGCTAATTTAAGCCTGAGCCAAAGCAACTTTACATGCGCTAATATTGGTGCTAATAATGTAATCTTAACAGTATCTGATAACAGTGGTAACTTTAGAACTGCCAATGCAACAATTACTGTGTTAGATACCATTAAACCATTGGTTACTGCCAGCAACTTAACAGTTTACTTAAATAGCCAAGGTACAGCAAGTATCAGTGCTTCTCAAATTGCAGGTAGTAGCAGCGACAATTGTGGAACACCAAACTTAAGCATTAGCAATAGTAACTTTACTTGTGCAAACCTTGGTTCAAACCAAGTAACACTTACTGCAACAGATGCGAGCAGCAACAATAGAACTGCCATTGCAACTATTACAGTGCTTGATACCATTAAGCCAATTGCTTCGGTAAATAGCACAGTTAACCTTTACTTGAACGCAAGTGGTACTGCAACCTTAACTACTGCCATGGTAAATAATGGTTCTACTGATAACTGTAGCTTGAGTGGATTAAGCCTAAGTAAGACTAGCTTTACGGGTGCCGATTTAGGTGTGAACAATGTATTGTTTACCCTTACAGATGCAAGTAGCAACAGCAGAGGTGTTAACATTATTGTGAACGTAATAGATAGTGTTAGACCAATTGCAATTGCACAAAACTTAACCACTTACCTAAACGCTGCGGGTACAGCAAGTATATTGCCAAGCCAAGTAAATAATGGTTCTACAGATAATGTTGGCATTGCTAACTTAAGCTTGAACCAAAGTAACTTTACTTGCGCTAACTTAGGTGCCAATACGGTTACACTAACTGCAACAGATAATAGTGGAAACTTTAGAACAGCTAATGCAACCATTACAGTGCTAGATACTATTAAACCTATAGCAAGTACAAATAACCTAACGGTTTATTTAAATGCAATAGGTAGTGCAAGTGTAAGCGTAACCCAGGTAAATGCAGGCACAACAGACAATTGCGGGGTTAGCTCTGTTAACTTAAGCAAAACAAGTTTTGATTGTACAAACTTGGGTGCCAATAATGTAACCATGAGTGTATCAGATGCAAGTGGAAATATTAGAAATACCAATGCGGTTATTACAGTATTAGATACTGTTAAGCCAACTGCTTCGGTAAATAACACCATTAGCTTATATCTAAACAATAGTGGGAATGCAACCTTAACCAATGCAATGGTTAATAATGGTTCTACCGATAATTGTACTTTGAGTGGTTTATCATTAAGTAAAACCAGCTTTACGGGTGCAGATTTAGGTATTAACTTGGTTAACTTTACCTTAACAGACAATAGTTCAAATGTTAGAACAGTAGCCATTACGGTAAATGTAATAGACAGTGTTCGCCCTATTGCCCTTGCACAAAACAGAACGATTTACCTTGATGCAAGTGGAAATGTAAGTATAAGCGCTGCCCAAGTAAATAATGGTTCTTCAGACAATGTTTCGGTAACAGGCTTAAGCCTTAATAGAACCAATTTTGATTGTGGTGATATTGGGTTGAACCAAGTGGTGTTAACCGTAACGGATCAAAGTGGTAACTTTAGAACAGTTTCTGCTAATATCAATGTGCTTGATTCTATGAAGCCAACTGTTATAGCAAGAAATCTAACGGTTTATTTAAACAATAGCGGACTAGCAAGCATCACAGAGGCAATGGCCAATAATGGCTCAAGCGACAATTGTGGTGTGCCAAGTTTGAGTTTAAGTAAAGCCAATTTTGATTGTTCGAACATAGGCGTGAATAATGTTTCACTTACAGGTACAGATGGCAGCAGTAATGCGTCAATAGCTAATCTAACTGTAACGGTTATGGATACCTTAAGGCCAACTGTGTTTGTAAATAATAATTATACCATTTACCTAAATGCCGCTGGTGCGGCAAGTTTAACTGCCAATGAGGTAGATGCAGGTTCAACAGATAATTGTTCAATTGCAAGCAGAGCAATTAGTAAATCTAATTTTGACGCAAGCAATTTGGGCATCAACATTATCACATTTACGGCAACCGATGGAAGTGGTAACTTTAAAACTTCAAATGTTACGATTATCGTTAGAGATAGCATGGTGCCAATTATCAAAGCAAAAAATATCACTGTATACCTTGGCAATAATGGTAATGTAAACATTACACCTGCTATGGTAGATGATGGCTCAACTGATAATGTGGGTATCACAAATAGGATTATTAGTAAGTCGTTCTTCAATTGCCAAGAAGTAGGAGCAAATCCGATTATATTTACCATAAGAGACGTATCTGGTAATGAAGCCAGCACTTTGGTAAACGTAACTGTTGCAGATACTACTAAACCAAACTTGGTATTCCAACCTAAGAATATTGTGGTGGGTTATTGCAATGACAGGGTGGTTTATAATAATCCAACTGCTTCTGATAATTGTGCCAATGTAAGTGTAACTCAAACAGGTGGATTGCCATCAGGTTCTGTATTCCCTGTTGGTTTAACCTTAAATACATTTGAATTGGCTGATCCAAGTGGCAATAAAGTTAACTATAGCTTTAGTGTACTTGTGATTCCAGAAACGGTAATTGATACCTTCCCTGATGTAGAGATTTGTGGTGATAATTCAGCCATTGACTTTAGTCAAGGATTTGCGAATCTAACCTTTAGCGGAACGGGTATTGCCAAGGATAAGAAAACATTTGATCCTGCCTTGAGTGGTTCTGGTAATTTCTTAATAACAGCCATGTTCTTAGATAGTATGGGTTGTGTAAGCACTGGAACCTTCACGGTTGTTGTAAATAGAGTGCCTGAAAAACCAAGTATTGTAAGGTTATCTGCAAGTCAGTTAGGTGCAAATCAAGTGTATGATTTCTACCAATGGTATCGCAACAATGAGCCAATTGCCGGAGCAAACAGCCGCAATTATAATGTGAGTCAGTCTGGTGTTTATGGTTTAGTGGTTCGCAATAATAGTGGTTGTGTAAACGGTGCAGATCCATATGCTTTAGGTGTTAGCTTAAGTGCAGGAAATGTATTGAAGGATAAAGATTTATTCCATGTGTATCCAAATCCAACCACTGCTAAATTCTATATTGAGTTGAAAGGAATTGCTGTTAAAGGAACTAGCTTTACCATTGTGGATATGACCGGTAAGGAAGTTAAAACTTTTGAAGCAAGCTCAGATGTAATGGAATTGGATAGCTATGAATTTGCACCAGGCACTTACTATGTAAGGTTAAGCAATGGAGATAGGTTATTAGTTAAACCAATTGTGATTGTTAGATAATAGAGTGATTAACCCATAAAATTAAAACGATGAAAAAATCAATGAATAATTATAGCACTCTAAAAATGCACATCGCATTTACAATACTAAGTTTAGTCATGTTAGGATTAGTCCCTTTGGCTGCGCAGGACCCTGGTTCTGCGCCAGCCTCTACAGGGGGAACAAATCCAGTATCACCTAAATTAAATAGGTTTTCACTTGGATTAAAAATCACGCATTTGTACGATTTAAAATCTACTTCTTTCGACCTGCTTACAACTGGCGCATTGGCCAATGATCCACAAGGATTGAAAGGATCTAAAACACGCTTTGATTTGGCAGGTGGTTTAGAAGCAAATTACTTTTTTAGTCCTTTATTTAGTATGGATTTAGGCTTTGAGAAAGGCAGTATGACAGGCGCAAATGAGAGAGAATATTATGAATCTCAAGTTTCATTTTTAACACTTGGTGCCAATATTTCTCTTAAACGTTCGATAAGAACAGAAGACTATAAATTTGTGCCATTTGCAAGGGTAAGTCTTAGCAGGGCAAGTTATGATGCCGAAAGACGCTTTGTAAGTGATGATGTAGTTTTTAATACAACCAATGGAACAACCATGATGTATGGATTAGGATTGGGTTGCAGATATTATGTCAATCAAAAGTGGAGCATTTTTGTGATGTCTGAATATGTTGCCGCAAACACGGATGCCTGGGATGGATATGATTATGGCTCAGGAAGTGATCAAATGATTAAATCATCTATTGGTTTAAAGTTTGCCTTTGGCAAAGAAAAACATGTAGACCAAACCTTGGCTTGGCAAGATAATAGGGTAGATCAAATGCAATCTAGAATAGAATCACAAATGAGTACTGCTGTTAAAACAATAAGTGATTCAGTAAACCAAACCTTAACCAATTATTTAAATCGTTCAGAGGTGAAAGACTCGGATGAGGATGGTATCGTAGATAAGTTTGATAAATGTCCAAATGTGGCTGGTTTGTTTTCTAATAACGGTTGCCCACCTGTAGAAGAAATTGTGAAAGAAGAAAAGAAGGAAGAAGCGGCAAAGGCAGCTATTGAAAAAGTAGGAGGCGAAGATGCTAAAGCAAAAGTTTCTCCAATCACAAGTGCTAATTCTGAAGGAAGCAGTTCAAGACAATTGTCTACAGATGAGAAGTACCGTATGAAAAATGAAATCTTAGTTGAAATGTATGCAGTTAGGTTCAGCCATAATTCATACCAACTTAATATTGACGCATACGAGCACTTAAACACCGTTGCTGTTATACTTAGGAATAACCCTAGCTACACTATCAAATTACAAGGATACACTGATGATTTAGGAACTGTAACTTATAACAAGCAACTTGCCGAACAAAGAGCAAATGCAGTAGCTGAATATTTATATAGCCGAGGCATTAACAAAAGCAGAATTCAAATTGAAGCCAATGGTAAAGAAAACCCATTGGATGATAATTCAACTAAAATTGGAAAAGCCAATAATAGGAGAGTAGAGCTGAAGTTACTTTAAGTACTATATTCTATAAACAAAAAAGTCCCTAATTTTAGGGACTTTTTTGTTTATGACTCGTTCAATATCGTAGGGTAATTAGTTTTCATAAGCTCTTGGTTTAGCCAAATTATTGGATTTTGAGTGAAACTACAAGTACTATTGGCATGCTTTAAAAAAAAGAGTTTACACAATCAAGTTTAAACTCTCCTGATGATTTTCTCAATACGTTTAACCAAAATCATTGAACGTTCAACTAAAATCATTGAAAGCATTATGTTTTAAGTAATACTTTCAACCAAAATCATTGAACGTTCAACCAGAATAATTGAAAGCATTATTTTTTAAGTAATACTTTCAACCAAAATCATTGAAAGTATTATGTTTTAAGTAATACTTTCAACCAAAATCATTGAACTTTCAACCAAAATCATTGAAAGCATTATGTTTTAAGTAATACTTTAAACCAAAATCATTAAACGTTCGGCCAAAATCATTGAAAGCATTATGTTTTAAGTAATACTTTTAACTAAAATCATTGAAAGTTCATCCAAAATCATGAAAATTAAAAGCATTTCATGTGCTTCTCCATTGAATCAATTTGTATGTTGGAACAAGTTGTCAGGTAGGAAGATGAAATTTGGTTCTCCATTGAAGCATTTTGCTTCTTGATTGAAGCAATTTGCTTCTTAACTTCATGGCTTGGCTTGCAACCAGTGCGAAACGCTAGCTGTTGGTGGGCTGCCTTTCGTTATTCATGTGTCCAAACTTCTGTCCCAATTGGAATGTCGGACTTTGAAAATTTCGAAGAAATCAGAAACTCATGATTTCCTTCAAATGTAATCCCCTTAACTGTTGTTATTACTTCTGATTTGTCGGGTCTGATTAACTTAATTTTCGCTCCAGTTGTCACATACTTTATATTGTCACCAAGTCCTGGGGTTAGCATTAGTCCACGACCAGTAATAACAAATTGATTTTCTACTTTGAAAAGTAATATACTATTAAATGCTGTCATTTGATTTCAAGAACTGAAGAGTTCATTTACGAATCTTCTTTTAGCAATCCCCCACAAACATACCCAAATCCCTCAATCCAAAAATACCCATTTGTGGGTATATGTTGTTTTAATTATTTGGCAATTTGGGGGGGGTAGGGCCTGTTGGAAAAAATGTTTTTGTCACCTGAAAAAAACATTCTGCCTTCAATCCACCTACTTTATCTCTATCGGCTTCCCAAAACTTAAGGTTTCTAAATCTAACTTGATATAATAATAATCATTGTCTTTTGAGGTAAATGCATTGTCTTGGTTACCATCCCTTTGTATCTCTATCATCGCAAAGTTCTCTTTCTCAAAAATCTCAAATGAAAGCACATTCTCGTTAATCGAACTTAACTTTCTTAATTCATCCCCATATAAAGTAGATACATACAAGCTTACGGGATCGTCATCATCAATTTTTCCATTGTTATTTCTATCCGTATCCATTACCAAGTAAAAAATATACTTTTGGGTTTGGTTCACGTTTGGTTTCATTCTCCTTTCAAAATAATCATACCGATAAAACCTTTGGATATAGGTATCTTTCGCAAATAGCTTTTTATACGTGTCTGTTTTAAAATTATAGAAAATAAGGTTGGCATGGTTGTTACCATAGGGCCCAAACTTGCCAGAAGAAAAAATAGGACCATCATATTGAATGGGGATAATCAAAGTACTGTTCGAATCCACCATATAAATTTTATCAAATTGTTGCGTGAGCTTCGAAGTCTGTGCTTTCAAACTTTGGGTCAACCCAAAACATAGGGTCAACCCGAAAAAAAATAAGGTTCTCATGGGCTAAACTTTGCTATTCCTTCCCTCCCTTTTCACCAATAAATTGGTCGTGCGGGAATTTGAACAAAACATTAAATGAAGTAAGTGACCCATAAATACGGGTAATATATTGTTGCATATTCACTTTGTCTTCATCGGTTAATTTATCATGGGCATTAATGCGCTGCTCTAGCACCCTAAGTCTATCGCGCAACATTACTATCTTATGAAAGAAAGTATCAATTGGAATCTCCTTGTTAGAAAGCGTTGGGTCGCCAGGCTGTAATACCATTTTACCACCTGTCCATTTTGCACCTAAGCTTACATGCTCTGGTATTTCTGTCCAGCGTCTTAAAATGCCTACCAAGGTTTTTTCCATTTCCCAACTGCTCACTAAATCATCGGGTGCTTCTACCGCCTCAATGATTTCCATTTGGTGCTCAAATCTCGAAACTTCTTTTTTGCCTTCCTCTACAAAGGTTATTTGGTAATGGGCGCTTTTTACATTTACCACTACGCCCAAGCCATAAACTGGATGTTTTACGCGGCTGCCTATGCCTAAATTATCAGGTGTTGTCATTGCTAATTGGTTTTGAACCGACAAATTAAATATAAAGGTTGTAATTGTAAGCCGCTTACAATTTATTTGTTGAAAATTTAGTTAGCATGATTCTATCAGACAAAAGGATTTTGGAAGAGATTGAGGCGGGTAATATTTTGATTGAACCCTTTAATAGAGAGAACCTTGGTACCAATAGTTACGACGTGCACCTTGGCAGATACCTAGCCACCTATACCAATAGGGTTTTGGATGCCCGTGAGCACAATAAAATTGAAACTTTTGACATTCCTTCGGATGGTTTTGTTTTGCAACCCAATACCCTTTATTTAGGCGTAACTGCAGAATACACAGAAACCCACAGACATGTGCCTTTTTTAGAAGGCAAAAGCAGCACAGGCAGATTAGGTATAGACATTCATGCCACCGCCGGAAAAGGGGATGTAGGTTTTTGTAATACTTGGACCCTAGAGATTTCCTGCGCACAGCCTGTTCGCATTTATGCAGGTATGCCTATCGGACAACTTATTTACTTTGTAGTAGAAGGAGAAATTGAAACCCTATATAACCTAAAGAAAAATGCCAAATACAGCGCTAGATCGGTTAAGCCTGTTGAAAGCATGATGTGGAAAAACAAATTCTAACCCATGAAAAGCCTAAAACCTCTTACCTTATTTTTATTATTACTTCCCATCTTCGCTTCGGGTCAAACCAAATACACCCTTAGCGGCTTTATAAAAGAGAAAGGAAGCGAAGAACAACTCATTGGCGCTACCATTGCCATTCCTTCCCTTAAAACGGGCACCGTTACCAATCATTATGGTTTTTATTCCTTAACCCTACCTGCAGGTGAGTATGAATTGGTAGTAACCTATATTGGTTATAAGCCAAAGGCATTTAAAATAAACCTAAATGCCAATATAGAAAACAATGTTTGGCTTGAACCCGGCAGTGAACTCAGCGAAGTGGTAATTTCTGCGGAGAAAAGTGCACCTCGTTTGGCTGAAGTTACCCGCATGAGTGTCATAGAAATTCCCATTCAACAAATCAAGGATATTCCTGCTTTGCTAGGCGAAAAGGATGTGTTAAAGGTGATACAACTTTTACCCGGCGTGCAAAAAGGCAGCGAGGGCAACTCGGGCATTTATGTGCGCGGCGGAGGCCCTGATCAAAATCTTATTATCCTAGATGATGCAACTGTTTACAATGCTTTTCATTTATTTGGATTCTTTAGTTTATTCAATGGCGATGCACTCAAAAGTGTTGAACTTACAAAAGGGGGATTTCCAGCTAGGTATGGTGGCCGACTCTCCTCTGTGATTGACATGAGCATGAAAGAAGGTAATAAAGAAGGGTTTCATGGCGAAGGAGGAATAGGGATTATCTCTTCTCGACTCACACTAGAAGGGCCAATTGTGAAAGGTAAATCCTCCTTTTTGGTTTCGGGCAGAAGAACATATATCGATGCCTTGATTTATCCATTACTTCCTGCTACTGATAAAACGGGCTATTATTTTTATGATTTTAATGCCAAAGCCAACTACGAAATTGATTCGAAAAATAAAGTGTATGTGAGCGGCTATTTTGGACGCGATCGGTTTTACTTCAATTCAAAATACAATGACAATGTATCTAAAAGTGCCATTGCGTGGGGCAATGCCACTGGCACCCTTCGATGGAATCACGTGTTTGCCCCCAAGCTTTTTGGAAACATCTCTTTAATTGCTAGCAATTATAATTTTAAATTATCTACGCAAGAATCAGGCAGCTTTGGCACCTTTTCCTTAAGTTATGGCTCTGGAATTAGAGACTATGCTGGTAAATTCGACCTAGATTATAGACCCTCCACAGTTCATACCATTAAGGCTGGAGTTCACCTCATCAACCATGTTTTTACGCCCTCTGCGCTGGTACTTAAAGATGTAAATTTAAACATTGATAATACCACCCGCCTTAATGCATGGGAAAATGCAATCTATGCAGAAGATGATATAAAGGTAGGTTCTAAACTTAGGCTTAATCCGGGTTTGCGTATCTCTCATTTTCAGGTGCAGCAAAAAGATTATGTTCGGTTTGAACCAAGATTTAGCGCCTCTTATAATTTAAAAAGTGATTTGGCTTTAAAGGCAGCCTACTCTATGATGAACCAATACATTCATTTACTGTCTAATACATCTGTTGGTTTGCCTACCGACTTATGGGTGCCAACTACTACTAAAGTGAAGCCGCAACAATCGTGGCAACTAGCCGGTGGTGTGGCAAAAGATTTTATTGATAAAGGTTTTTCTGTGAGCGTAGAGGGCTATTTTAAAGAGTCATCAAACATTATTTCTTATAAAGAAGGGGCTAGCTTTTTGGCGGCTGACCCTGAAGACGCTGGGTCGGGAAATGGAACTGCCTGGGAAGACCAAATAACAAGTGGCTTGGGATGGAGTTATGGTGCAGAATTTTTGGTTCAAAAAAAGACCGGCAAATTATCTGGTTGGGTAGGGTATACCTTATCATGGACAAAACTCCGTTTTTCTGAGTTAAATTTTGGTCGTGAGTTTTATGCCCGATACGACCGCCGTCATGATATTTCGGTGGTAGGAATGTATGAAATTAGAAAAGCTTCCGATAGCCAAAATGGCGTTAAACTTTCTGGTACTTGGGTATATGGTACAGGCAACGCTATTACCTTGCCCGTTGCAGATTACCTTTCCCCTGTAAATTCTCCCGGCAGGGCGCAAGTTTTTAATTATAGTACGGTGAGTGAATATACCGATAGAAATGCCTTTAGAATGGCGCCTTATCATCGTTTCGATTTGGGTATACAAGTGCAAAAGAAAATGAAACATTGGTTAAGGACCTGGGAGTTTAGTGTTTATAATCTATACAACCGTTATAATCCTTTCTTTTATTATATCACCTATAATATCGAAAATACACCTGAGCTCACCCAAGTATCTTTGTTTCCTATTATTCCATCTGTTTCTTGGAACATTAAATTTTAAGCCATGAAAAGTATTTATTATTTAGTTGCTTTACTTGCCTTGCTTGCTTTTTCTGCATGCGAAAAGCCCGCAAATATTGCTTTGCCAAGCTCAGACCCTAAGCCGGTTGTATTTGCTTTTTTATCTCCAGAAGAACCAACTATTGAAGTTTCAGTAACCTTGTCAAATCCTATATTTAATAATAAACCTAGCAATTCAGAATTTACGGTGGTAAGAAATGCATTGGTAGAATTAGTAGATGAGACAGGTAAAAAAGTAATCCTACCGTTTAATCTCTTGGATGATAATTATAGTATTTCCCAATCTTTGATGCCGCTACTACCTGGCAAAAAGTATAAAGTGCTAGTGAGTTTTGATGCCTACAAAGTTTATGGAGAAACTACAATTTTAGATAAGGCGGTGCCCATCAAAAATGTGGAGGCCACCCAATTAGGAAGGGATGAATTTGATAATATTCGGTATGCCTTTTATACCCGCTGGGACGATATAGCAAACCAAGCAAATTATTATCGAATTATGATGGAAAGTAGATATAGTTGGGGAGGTCAAGATACTTTTTATAGCCTGTTTCTCGACCAATTGCAATTTGATGGCAGCAATGATGGAAAAGAAATGTTTGTAAGAAATGAACTTTCATTCAGTCCCTTTATGATGGGAGAAAAGAACTATTTTGATTGCTATTTAATTCATGCAGATTTCTCTTATTTTGAGTACCATAAACGCCGACTCAATTATTTTGGGGACGACCCATTTGGTGAGCCATTGCCTATGTATTCAAATATCAAAGGCGGCGGTTTAGGGGTAGTTTCGAGCTATCGGAAAACGCTAGTAGAGTTAACGGTGGGCGGATAGATTTGTTTATTTTCTGCATATTAACTTTCTTGCCTCTCTATGCAGTTAAACGATTTTTCTTTTTCAGCCAAAAAGTATTCAAATAGTTATTTGAAGGCGTGGCTTGTATATCCCTTAATAGTTTTATTTCTACTTCCGCTTTCAACTTTTTCCCAAGAAATTGATGAAGTTTGGTTGACCCAAAACTATACCAAAACAGAACAAATGATTCCCATGCGCGATGGCATCAAACTCTATACTGCCATTTATGCGCCCAAAGACCAAACGGTTAAACACCCTATTCTATTTAATCGCACGCCTTATTCCTGCTCGCCTTATGGCGCCAGCAAATTCTCTTCAAGGTTGTTTGCTACCTATTGGAAGGAATACATTAAACTTGGATACATCATTGTGGTGCAAGATGTTCGCGGCGCTTGGATGAGCGAGGGCAACTTTGTAGATGTTCGCCCTTTTATTGCCAATAAGAAAAAGAAAGAAATTGACGAAGCCAGCGATACCTATGATGCCGTAGATTGGTTGGTGAAAAACGTAAAGGCAAACAATGGAAGGGTAGGTGTTTTTGGTATTTCTTATCCGGGCTTTTATGCAACCATGGCAGCTTTGAGCGGCCACAAAGCTGTTAAGGCGGTGAGTCCCCAGGCACCTGTAACCGATTGGTACATGGGCGACGATTTTCACCACAACGGTGCTTTTATGCTGGAAGATGCTTTTGGTTTTTACACAGGATTTGGTTTGCCTAGGCCTGAACCAACCACTAAACGCCCGGGTTCTCCCATTAAATATAATACCCGCGATAGCTATAAGTTTTTCCTTGAAACTGGTGCAATTTCAAACTTTACCAAACTCACAGGTGATAGCATTGCCTTTTGGAACGACCTTATGCAACATCCACATTACGACGATTGGTGGAAAGCACGCGATGCCCGTCTTGCTTGTTATAATATTAAACCTGCTATTTTAGTGGTAGGTGGTTTATTTGATGCTGAAGATTGCTTTGGGGCTTGGCGTTTATACCAAGCCATCGAAAATCAAAATCCCAATACAGACAATCGAATTGTAATGGGGCCTTGGTTTCATGGCGGATGGAGTAGGAGTGATGGCGCTTATTTAGGTAATGTGCGCTTTGGTTCAAATACCTCTCAATATTATCAAACTCAATTCGAAATTCCCTTCTTTCAATTTCACCTCAACGGCGTAGGGTCAACCCAAACCATTGCAGAAGCCAATGTATTTTTTACGGGCGAAAACAATTGGAAATCATTTGAAACTTGGCCACCTAAGGCATCCATGGCCAAACCTATTTATTTTAACCAAACTGGCGAATTAAATTGGGAACTTCCTGCGGTAGTTACCTCGTTTAGTCAATATACCAGCAACCCCAATAAGCCTGTCCCGTATACAGAGTCGGTTCAAACCGGAAGAACCAGAGAATACATGACAGACGACCAACGCTTTGCCTCTCGCAGGCCCGATGTATTGAGTTTTAGCACCGCAGTTTTGGAGGAAGATTTGTGTTTAGCAGGTACTTTAATTGCCGATTTACAAGTAAGCCTCTCCACCACAGACGCCGATTTTATTGTGAAAATTATTGATGTGTTTCCAGATGGTTTTACGTATGATACCCTCTTGCATGGCAAAGGAAATGGTAGCAATTATTTAATGGATGCCTACCAAATGTTGGTGCGTGGCGAGGTAATGCGCGGCAGGTACCGCAATAGTTTTGAGAAGCCAGAGCCTTTTGTGCCCGGTCAAGTTACGCAAGTAAAATTTGAATTGCCAGACATTGCCCATACGTTTAAAAAAGGACACCGATTAATGATTCAAGTTCAAAGCACTTGGTTCCCGTTGGTAGATAGAAATCCGCAACAGTTTGTAGATCCTTATCATTGCACCGATAATGATTTTGTGCCTTGTGACATCAAGTTATTTCATGATGCCACAAGACCCAGCAAAATTTTGTTGCCTGTATTAAAATTATAACTTGGCAGATTCTTCTATCAGGCGCTCTTTGTTAATTGGCACCACACCTACTTCTTCGCAAACTAAGCCACCTGCAAGGTTAGATAAAGCTGCTGTTTGTTTGTTGTCTAATCCAATGGCATAGCATAAAGCGGCTACGCTCATAACGGTATCACCAGCGCCACTTACATCTGCTATTTTGCGGTAATGCGCAGGGATATAATCAAAGGTTTTGCCATCACAAATCATTACTCCACGCTCGCTCATGGTAACCATAATATTCTTTAGCTCCATGGCTTGCATGAGGTCTAAAATCATGGTTTCAAAACCGCTTTGGTTGGCAGGGTCAACCTCTTTGTTAAAACCTTCTTTGAGTTCTTTTAAGTTGGGTTTAAACAAATCAACGCCACGGTAAAAATTAAAGTTTCTTTTCTTTGGGTCAACCACCACCTTTTTGCCATGCTTGTGCGCCGCAGTAACTATTTGCTCAATTAAACTTTGGGTAATTACACCTTTATCATAATCCTCAAATAAGACCACATCTACGGCGGGCAATAAATCGTTTAAAATTCTTTGGGTTAGCACATAAGTTTCGTACTCAGTAATGGGTTCTGTAACTTCATGGTCTACGCGTAGCATTTGGGTTTGCTGGGCAATCACGCGGGTTTTAGTGGTAGTGAGGCGGTCTTTGGAGCGCACAATACCTGAGGGGTTTAAGTTAGAACGTTCTAGCAATTGCAAGAATTCATTGCCTTCAATGTCTTCACCAATCACCGAGCAAAGAATTGGCTTGGCACCTAACGAAGCAAGGTTTAAAGCTACATTAGCTGCCCCACCCAATCGATATTCTTTTTTCTCAACAGCCACTACTGGCACAGGTGCCTCGGGCGATATTCTTTCTACTTTTCCAAGGAGGTAGGCATCCACCATAACATCTCCAATTACAAGGACTTTTAGCCCTAAAAATTTCTCTATAACGTCTTTCATATTTATCAGCACAATTTAGCCAAAGCATTTTTAATTCTCTCCATGGCAACTATTAATTTTTCATCACTGGTGGCATAACTTAATCGAATGCAGTTTTCATCGCCAAATGCCTCGCCAGTTACAGTAGAAACATGACCTTCGTGTAAAAGGTAGAGGCAGAGGTCGGTGGCGGTTTCAATGATTTTCTCATTATACTTTTTACCTAAAAAGCTGCTAATGTCTGGAAAAAAGTAAAAAGCACCCTCAGGGGCATTGCATATTAAACCTGGTATTTTTTCAAGGGCGGTTTGAACCAATAATTTCCGTCGCTCAAAAGCTTGAACCATTTTTATACTAGGCTCTTTGCTGCCTGTGAGTGCTGCCACCGCCGCTTTTTGGCTGATGCCACTGGTGGCACTGGTAAACTGCCCTTGAATTTTTTCGCAGGCCATGGCAATGTCTTTTGGTGCTGCCAAATAACCCAATCGCCAACCTGTCATTGCAAAGCCTTTGGATAAGCCATTGATGGTAACTACCCGATTGGCTACTTCTGCAAAGGAGCCAATGCTAATGTGTTTGCTTTCGTAATTGATATATTCGTAAATTTCATCAGAAATAATAATAATCTCTGGGTGTTTGGCAAAAACATCCACCAAGCCTTTCAGTTCCTCTTTGCTATATACGGACCCAGTTGGGTTGCAAGGCGAGGAAAACATAAAGGCTTTAGAGTTAGGAGTAATAGCAGCTTCTAATTGGGCAGGCGTAATTTTATAGTTTTGTGCAAGTGGGGCTTTTATAAACACGGGAACACCTTCCACCAGTCTCACCATTTCTGAGTAACTCACCCAATATGGTGTTGGGATAATTACCTCGTCGCCCGGGTTAATGATGGCCATAATGGTATTCATTAAGGCATGTTTTGCACCTGTGCAAACCACTATTTGGTCGGGAGCGTACTGTAAATTATTTTCATTGATAAGCTTTTGTGAGATGGCTTCGCGCAATTCTGGGATGCCCGCAACAGGGGTATAATAAGAAAAGTTGTCTTCAATGGCTTTAATAGCGGCTGCCTTAATATGGGCTGGGGTTTCAAAATCAGGTTCGCCAAGACTAAGGCTAATTACGTCTATGCCTTGCGCCATAAGCTCCCTGGCTTTTTTTGCCATGGCAATGGTTTGCGGTTCATTTACCCAATCAACTCGTGCGGCCAAATAATTTTTTTCGCTCATGCTGCGAATTTATCAGATTAACGCCTTTTTATTTTGTGTTTTTTGCAAATTTCTCAAAGGCATTGCCAAAAAATCCAAATCTTTTGGTTTGAACCAAGCAAAGTTTAAAGAATTGCGATGATATGCGGGTTTAGGGCAGAATGGCCCTTCAAATCAATTTCATCCCCTAACTCAATAGCCTGAAGTTTGCCCTCGTTAAACACAAACACAATGAAAAAAATGTATGTTATGGCAGCAATACTTTGCTTGCTACTTTTAAACTTAAATGCATGGTCGCAAAATATTAGACCCACACTCACCGTGCTAAACATTGATACCAAAGAGGTGCAGTTAGAACCTTCACAAATGGGAAATTTAGTTAGGATAGAAATTGAGAAGTTAAACATTTATGATGTTACCGACCGTTATGATGTGGCCTACATTGTTCAGAAAAACAACCTAAATATAACCAATTGCTATGGCAAATTATGTTTAATGGAAATTGGTAATGTTATCAAATCAGATTACATCCTAACTGGTAGTGCCGAGTTATATGGCGAAACCATCGTTATCACGCTAAGGTTGGTAAACATTAAAGCGGGTAGTATAGATAAAACCACTGTGGTAGAGTTTTTAAACCTTCCCTTAGAAATGCAAAATATGACGGCCATTGCCATTCGGAAAATGTTTGATAAACCGGTTGATGAACAATTGTATAGTCGCCTTACTAAGCCTTTTAATTTTGACAATGCCATAAACAATCCATATAAAACCATCATCAATTTATCTGGACCACGTTTTGGTTACAGTGTAATTTTTGGAGAAAATGCAGAACGTATGAAAGCTTCTTCAAATACCGGTGGATTTGATGCTTACCCAGCTAGTTTTTTATTTGGCTACCAATTTGAAAAGCAATACTTGAATGAAGGAAATTACCAAGCTTTGTTTGAATTCATTCCCATGATTGGTGGTTTGGATCAACAAATGTTTATCCCTAGCCTAACATTTTTAAATGGATTTAGAAATACCCGCACCGGTTGGGAAGTTGCCATTGGGCCAACTTTTAGCTTGGCCACCTACAGCCGCATGGGAAAAGTTGGAAACGCATATTACATGGAATCAGAAATTAAGCAAATGGGGTTGAATGATGTTCAAATTAAAAATACCCTCAATGCTAATGGAACGGTATCTTTAGGAACCGCCTTAATTGTGGGTGTGGGAAAAACTATTAAGTCGGGCAAAATGAATATCCCAATTAACGTTTTTGGAACCATTCCAACCAAAGAAGGTTGGCGTATTGGAATTTCAGTTGGGTACAACGCTAAGAATACTAATATGTAATTCGGCGTATTTGGCAGAAAATTCCTTTAAAAATGGCTTGAATCCTTGCGGTTCAAGCCATTTTTTCATTTATCGCACTTGTTAGCGTGCCATAATTACTTAGGTTTACACTGTGGAACTGTACTTGATGCAATACAGGTAAACAAAGCATCCCATGAACCTGAATAATTTTACCATCAAGTCGCAGGAAGCTGTGCAACAAGCACAGGTTATTGCAGCCAGCAGCGGTCAACAAGCAATTGACACTGGCCATATCTTAAAAGCCTTAATGAACACAGATGAGCAAACCATTTCTTTCTTGCTCAAGAAACTCAATGTTAACATTCCTAGACTTACCCAAGCTTCCGAAGCTATAATTGACTCCTACCCAAAAGTAAGTGGCGCTGATTCTGGTGCTTATTTATCAAATGCGGCCAACCAAGCCCTCGTAAAAGCCCAGGCACAACTAAAAGGGTTTGGCGATGAGTTTGTGGCAGTAGAGCATATTTTACTCGGACTCTTACTTGGTTCAGACAGTATTGCCAACCTTTTAAAAGACGCAGGCATTAACGAAAAGGATTTGAAATTGGCCATTAAGGATTTGCGTGGCGATTCAAAAGTTACTTCGCAAAGCGGCGATGCCCAATACAATGCTTTAAATAAATATGCTAAAGACCTTAATGACTTGGCCCGCCAAGGAAAGCTGGATCCCGTAATTGGAAGGGATGAAGAAATTAGAAGGGTATTGCAAATTTTATCTCGTAGAACAAAAAATAACCCTGTTTTAATTGGTGAACCTGGCGTAGGTAAAACCGCCATTGCCGAAGGCCTTGCCCATAGAATTGTGAGCGGAGATGTGCCTGAGAATCTAAAAAGCAAAAGGGTTTACTCATTAGACATGGGCTCTTTAATAGCAGGTGCCAAATACAAAGGGGAGTTTGAAGAACGCTTGAAAGCCGTTATAAAGGAAGTCATTGGCAGTGATGGCGATATTGTTTTATTTATAGATGAGATTCATACCTTAGTAGGTGCTGGTGGCGGTGGAGAAGGTGCCATGGATGCAGCCAATATTCTTAAACCTGCTTTGGCCCGTGGCGAATTAAGAGCCATTGGAGCAACTACTTTGGCAGAATACCAACGATACATTGAAAAAGACAAAGCCTTAGAAAGAAGGTTTCAAAAGGTATATGTAGAGGAACCTGATACCGAAGCAGCCATTTCTATCTTGCGTGGTTTGAAAGAGCGATACGAAGTGCACCATAAGGTGCGTATCAAGGATGAAGCAATTATTGCTGCAGTAGAACTCTCTCAGCGCTATATCTCAGATAGATTTTTGCCAGACAAAGCCATTGATTTAATGGATGAAGCTGCATCTAAATTACGTTTAGAAATTGATTCGGTGCCCGAAGAAATCGACCAAATGAATCGACGCATCATGCAGTTGGAGATTGAAAGAGAAGCCATCAAACGCGAGGGCAACGATGCCAAAGTAAATGAATTGAGCAAAGAAATTGCCAACTTACAAGAAGAATGTAATGCTGTTAAAGCCATATGGCAAAGCGAGAAATTGTTGGTAGATGGCATTCAGCTAGCCAAACAAGATATAGAAAATTTAAGGGTTGAAGCCGAGCAAGCCGAGCGTGCAGGTGATTTTGGTAAAGTAGCAGAGATTAGATATGGCCGCATCAAAGAGGCAGAGGCCAAGGTAATCGAATTAAAAGAAAAGCTGCAATCGCAACAAACCAACAAAGCCATGGTAAAGGAAGAAGTGGACAGCGAAGACATTGCCGATGTGGTGAGTCGCTGGACCGGCATTCCAATTACCCGCATGTTGCAAAGTGAAAGAGAAAAGTTATTGCACCTAGAAGCCGAATTACACAAACGTGTGGTGGGTCAGGAAGAGGCTATCTCTGCCATTTCTGATGCCATTAGAAGAAGCAGAGCGGGTTTGTCTGACCCTAAGAAACCCATAGGCTCGTTTATCTTTTTGGGAACTACCGGTGTGGGCAAAACAGAATTGGCCAAAGCCTTAGCAGGATTTTTATTTAACCAAGAAGATGCCCTTGTGCGCATAGACATGAGCGAATACCAAGAGAAACATACGGTGAGCAGACTAATTGGTGCCCCTCCGGGATATGTGGGTTATGAAGAAAGTGGTCAGTTAACCGAAGCCATAAGAAGAAGACCTTATTCGGTAGTATTGTTAGATGAGATAGAAAAAGCCCATCCAGATGTGTTTAATATTTTGTTGCAAGTATTGGATGATGGTCGATTAACGGATAACAAAGGCAGAACGGCTAATTTTAAAAATACCATCATCATCATGACCAGCAATATTGGTTCGCACCTGATCCAAGAAAAGTTTGAGAAATACACCGACGCCAATAAAGAGGAAGTGATGGCCGAGGCAAAAACAAGTGTGATGGAATTATTAAAACGCAGCATCCGACCAGAGTTCTTGAACCGAATTGATGATGTAGTAATGTTTACCCCACTGACCCGTGAGGATGTAAGAAGAATTGTGGATTTACAATTTATAGACATACAGGCTAAATTAAGCGAGCAAGGAATAAGTATTACGGCAACAGATGAAGCCTTAGATTGGTTATCACAATTGGGATACGACCCACAATATGGTGCACGTCCTTTGAAACGAGTTATCCAAAGAAAGATACTCAATGAATTGAGCAAAGAAATTCTGATGGGTACAATTAAAAAGGATTCTAAGATTGAAGTGCAGTTAGATAAGAGCAATCAATTTAGGTTTGTGAATTAGTCCATGGTCGATAGTCGATGGACCATGGTGTATAAATGGACTATGGTCTATGGACCATTGACCATCGACCCCTCCATACAACCGCAGCAGAAAATAATCTGACTCTTAGTTGAGTTCTTATTATCTTCACCCTTTTAATTGCATTACTTATGGCTGCCTTGCTTAGAACGCTTTTTCTCTTGCTAGTGTCTCAAACTTTGCTCGCGCAAACGCTTCGGTTCAGCCCGAAAGAAGCTTATACCTATTATTACAAACTAGATTCTGCAAGGCTTGCGTTCATAATGAAACAAGGGTTAATAGATACTACGTACCTATTTACTCAAAAAGCGGATAGCAGTTTAGCTGCAAATGCAAAACTAAAGCCTGGTTATTATTTATTAGCCAGTAGGGCTGGTAAAGGTGCCAATTTAAGTGTGCAACAGGTATCGTATTTTAATTTTTCTTATGTGGCCTATAATGATAAGGTGGAAGTTAAAGTAATGGATACAGCCTATGCCACACCAACTCAACTTGCGTTTTATGTAAATGGGAAGCCCCTTGATAAAGACACTACTTGCAATTGCTACTTGCTGCCACTCCAAAAAAAGTCTCATACTGTTTATGTTTCGGATGGTAAAAACTTTGAGTTTGCACGATTTAATTTCTCTAGTGATATTCAATCAAGCCATAGAAGCAATTCCAATGCATATAGCAGCTCAAAAACCTATAGCTATGGATATGCATTGTGCAATCAACCCATTTATAAGCCCAAAGATTCAGTTAAAACAAAGGCCTATTTACTTTGGGATGAAGGCGAGCCTGTAAAAGGAAAGGTAGGCATTTATTTATATGCCAATTATTTTAAACAAAGGGTTTTGATTAAGCAGGTGAACCCCGTTTCGCCAGGCGCTTATATCTTAGATTTTAAACTGGCCGATTCCTTAAAAATTGACCAAACCTACTCGCTGCAATACATTGATAGAGAAGGAACCTTGCTAAGAACCATTTCCTTTAAACTAGAAGATTATAAACTAAGAAGTAATACGTATGAAGCCTTTTTAAGTAAAACAAAATTCTATAAAGGAGAAGCGGTTCAGGTGCAAGTGCGCGCTTTAGATATTAATGGTTTGCCCTTACCAAATGCCAATGTGAAGGCTAAGTTTTCTATTAGGCATTTGCGAAATTTTACAGGAACCAAAGCTTTTGTTCCAGAAGAATGGTATCAAAATTTGTATGAAACTGCTGTGCCTGTGGAGAGCAATGGTCCAACCTTAATTACTTTGCCAGATAGCATCTTAATAGATTTTGATGCCACCTTAACTGCAGAAATTCTTGTAACCGATGTATCAGGTGAATCAAAGTTTTTTAAGCTCGATTTTGAAAAGGTGCAAGATTCTGTGTATTACCTTATGTCTTTAAAGCAGGATGGTTTGGTGCATGCTTCTTGCATCAATTTAGGAAAGCCAGAAAGCAAGTACATGAAGCTTAGGTATAAAGTTGGCAATTATCTTCTGGATAGCAGTTGGATAGTATTGCCTGCTAAAATTGCCCTGCATCAGTTTGCCAACAATGCTGAGTTATTAGATAGTTCAGGAAAGCTAATTGCCAATTGTGGTTTGCACAGAAAGCAAGATTATATTGCTTTTGATGGCTATCGAAAACCGGGCGAAATAAGCATTGCCTTGTACAATCCTTCGGCTTTAAATATGCACATACAATTGTTTAGGGGCAAACAAAAAGTGATAGATTTTTATGGCGATTCTTTTAGTTTTCAGCAAAAAGATACCTCGCGTTTTTCTTATCATTTAATTTATAGCTTACAAGTTCAAGATGGTTTTTTTGTTGAAGAAAGAACCTTTCCTTTCTTAGATAAAACCATTGAAATTACACATAATATTCCCCAAGAAATTTATCCTGGTCAGACGGTTGCGGTAGATGTAAAGCTAAGTTTGCCCAACCGCAAGCCAGCCGCAGATGTAAACCTAACTGCTTATGCTATAAATGCCCAGTTTGGCGAAAATTACCAACCTGCATTAGCCAATTTTAATAGCCAAGTTCCACCTTTATTAGAAAGGCAGCAAACAGGTTTTGAGCGTTTGCCTTATAGCTATATTAACCGGTTTTTTGAACGCTTATCTTATACCACTTTGCTAAAGGCCGGACTCCTAACGCAAGCAGATTACCGCTTAATGTATCCCAATGAAGATTGGGTGGTGATAAAAGATTCTACCTACCAAGTATCGCCTGAGGTGCTGCCAATGGTGGTGGCCAATGGTGCGCGTATACCAGTTTATGCAATTTTGGTAGATGGTCACTTTGTGGCATTGAGAAATCTTTCTCAATCACCCGATTTCCCAATTTTACTAAGTGCAGGTGCACATCAATTGTCGGTTCGTACCCAAACGGCTTGGTTTCATTTACCTAAGTTTCGGTTTGAACCAAACCAGCATTATGTAATGAGTTTTGATACCTTGTGTTTGCCTGAAGGCATCGTTAAAGTTCCTAGGAGTAGCAAAATGAAGTTTAGTGAAGAAGAAATTGATTCCATTAAAAGTAGTTTGCTCTTTTTTGAACCCGGAAACATGATGGGTGCTAAAGAAAACATTCGCTTTAAGCAAGGTGTGATTGAAATGCCATTTTCACAGTATGCGTTTATTAGCATAAGTGAAAATGATCAACCTGGTAAATGGGCTTATGGTCCCTTTAAGGCCAACGATTCAATTCAGGTGATGAAGGGAGAACAATTGGTGCAAACGTTTTGGTTCAACCCTAAAAAACATTATACCTATTACCAAAACAAAATAATTGGGCAAGAGGCCTCTAGCTTGAGCATCGATTTTAATACATTTTACTTTCAAACTGCTCATGCCGATTTTTATAGTAAATACAATACTTATGATAAGGTGCCAACAACCTATGCTGTTTCAGAGCCTTTAATAGAGGAAGGCATATCGGAAAAGCTGTATGAAGAAAAATGTAATTTTTCACAATCCTATGTTCCAGATGGCATTAATTTTCCTTTTAGTTTGCACCTAATTGGCGGGCATGCCTCAAATTTATTTCAAGGATTTATTTACAATGAGAGCAGTCCAAGAAAGAGTATTTCATTGCCTACTTTTTTTCAAAGTGATGTAGGTAGAAAAATAAGTTTTGCTTCAGGAAAGCATACCTTTTATTTGATTGATTTTAACAGGCAGTTAATGGTTTTTACCTTAGAAGAGCAAGTCCAAATTGGGGCTTGGTATATGCGATTAAGTGAAGAAGATTTTAACCAACCTTGTGACTTAATTAACCCAATGGTGGCGCTTACACGGCAGTTGGTAGAGGCCGCCAATGCCAATGAAGCTAATCAGATTACGTATAGGGTAGCCGATTATGTGTCTAAGATTAAGCTACCAAAGTATGAAGTAAACAAAACAGAGTCGGCTGCCGAGGTTTGGGGCTTTGTTACCAAAGACGAAGGCGCCAGTCTTTCTGATGTGGTAATCACCTTAGAGCAAAATGGCATTATCAAAGGCATTTCCTTTTCGGATGTGAGTGGCGGTTTTTTGTTTAAGGATATGGAGCCAGGCATTTATGAATTGCGCTTTACTAGGTTTGGTTCATGCATTACCATTTTACAAAATTTAAAGGTTGCCAAGCAAAGCAGTGTGCAGCTAAAAGTAGATTTAAAACTATGTGGCTTTTCTGATGAAAATGGTAGAATGGTGCCATCTATCTTTTTTGCTAGAAAGAAAATTGATGTGGAAAAGGAAATGCAAGTAGCCAATAGCAATTTGTTTAGTGAGAAGGTATATGAGAAACCTATGCCAGGAACTGGGGGCGTAAAGGGAAAAATTATAGACATAAAAGTACAATCCGCTTTGGCTTATGTGACGATTACGTTAATTAATAAGAAAAGTAAGAAGTATAATACCGTTACCAATGATAACGGCGAGTTTATGATTCGTAATTTGGCACCCGGCACTTATAGGTTAATAGCTAATTTTGTTGGGTATAGGAGTGTGGTGATTGAAGATATAGAGGTGTTTGCTTCAGAAGACCGATTGGTAAGCTTTGCCATGGAAGAGAGTAACCAACTGCTGCAAGAGGTGATGGTGGTCAATAGGAAAATGTCACCTGAAAATTCAATGTTGGCGGCACCTTCTCATTCAATTGAAAGATTATCAGGGCAAACAATGGGTGTTGAATCAAGATCTGGCGGAACACCAGTTTTTCGCGGTGCTAGGGCAGAAGGCACAGCCTATTATGTTGATGGAGTGCGGATGTCTGCTGGCTATAATTCGGCTCCTCTAAATAACATCAACTCCTCTTTAAGCATAGACAATATAGATTTGTTTAAAGCCAATCAGCGTGCCCGCATGTATGAAATGGTAAACAACCAAAATATAAAATCTGAGCGCGACGAGTTTAAAGATTATGGGTATTGGGTACCCAACTTGGTGAGCGATAAAAAGGGAGAAGCCCATTTTACCATTACTTTTCCAGATAATATTACACGCTGGCAAAATTATATCGTTGCCATGAATGCGCGCTTAGATAATAAATTGGTGGTGTTTGATACCCGTTCTTTTAAACCCTTAATGGCCCAACTTTACTTGCCACGGTTTGCCATAGAAGGGGATAGCATGGTTGCAGAAGGTGCAGTAAATAACTATTCGGGCGACAGTATTTCATTGCAATTGTCGTTTCAGTTAAATGACTCTACAGTAAAGCAACAGCCTGTTTTAATAGGAGCAGGTTATCGCTTAACACATGGATTTAAGTTTGGGTCGAACCAAAACCCATTAATTGGCTTTCAACTAAGCACCGATTTTGGATACAAAGATGCAGAGAAACGAAGTGTTCCTGTTTTTCCAAATGGCATCATGAGCGCCGATGTTTCTAAAGCTGTCCTCAGGGGTGATAGCAGTTGGGAATTCACTACAGATAGTATCGGCGAAAGTGAATTGAGCATTTCAAATACCTTTACTCAATTGCTCAAAGAAGAAATTGAGAAGCTCCAAAACTATGCGTATGGCTGCGTTGAGCAAACAACCTCTAAACTCTCCGCCCTTTTAATAGAAAAGAGTTTAAACAAGCTTATTGGAGATACCTTTACCAAAGACAATATGGTGAAACTTTGCTTAAACAGGCTTGCCGACCAGCAGCACAGAAATGGCGGTTGGGGCTGGTTTAGAGACGGTCATGGCGAAGTTTGGATTAGCCATTATGTAATGAAAACCCTTTGGAAAGCCAAGCAAATGGGCTATGCAACAGAGGCTGTGGGCAAAGGCATAAGTTTCTTTCAAAAGAACTTAGCTTCCTTTTCTACAAGCGATAGAATCTTGGCCATGGATATTTTGTTTTTATATAAAGTAGAATTCGACCTCAACCAATTTTTGAGAAGCTTAGACGAGGCTACTTTAAATGAAACAGATAGGTTACGCCTTAATTTATTAAAGCAACAAATGGGAGAGCCCAGTTTTGCTGGCTATTTGTTTAGCGATTTAAAAATGAACAAAGACAGCAGCATTTGGTGGAATTACAGTGGAAGAGGAATGTATCAATCTACCTTTAGTAATACCTTGTTGGCCTATGAATTGTTAAAAGGCAGCGAAACCCCTACATGGATTTTAAAGGGCGTAAAACAATACTTCTTGCGCGAGAAATTGTTTGGCACCTTGCAAGGGCTAAACACTTTAGATGCGGCCCGTATCATAGAAATGTTTGCCATAGAAATGTCATTAGAAGAAAAGGGAACACTTAAAACAAGCTTGTCTTTAAACAATATTCCTTTAGCCAATCAATCGCCTGCAAGGTACCCATTGGCCAAGCATACAAAGTATATCTTAAGCCATCAAGGGCCAAGAACATTTGTTCAGGTAAACCGACGGTATTGGAACAGCCAACCGCAAGCAGATAGCAATAAGTTTGTGATTAGTACCAAGTTTTTGCAAGAGAAAAAAGAAGTACAGTTGCTCAAGCAAAATGTACCCTTGCTATACACTGTGAGCATTCAATCAAAGCAAGATGTAGAATTTATTTTGGTTAAAATTCCAATTCCTGCCTCTTGCGAGTATGCTGATAAACCTAGCTTTCCGGGTGCAGTAGAAGTTAGTTACCATAAAAATGAAGTATGGGTTTTTTACCGCAGCATGGCAAAAGGTACAAAGGTTTTAAGTTTTCGGCTTGAACCAAGATTTGGGGGCAGTTATACTTTGCTACCTGTTCAAATTGAGCAAATGTATGAGCCCGATCAAAGAGGTAACAATGAAGTGAAAAGGGTAGAGGTGAGGTAGAAATTAATGCGTCAACTTGTCAATAATAACTGCATGTTGCGGGTAGGCCTTTTGTAATGCTTCTTTGTTTGCCAACTCAAAATCTGCGAAATCAAAGCCTGGTGCAACAGTGCAGCCAACCAAGCTAAAGCCATATTTTACTTCGCAACGAGAGCCAAACCAACTGCCTGCTGGGATGGTTAATTGAAATTGCTCACCTGCTTCCAAGTTTCTTCCCAATTGATGCCGTATAAGTTGGCCATTTAAATTGATTTCGTAAATACTCAAAGTGGCCCCATCATAAAAATGCCAAGTTTCATCGCTGGCAATTCTATGGAAAGCACTAAACTGACCTTCCTCTAACATAAAGTAAATTGCAGTGCCAAAGGGTCTTGCTGCTGCAAAGCCCGCTGGCAAGGCTTCATGTGGAATTAGGTTGGCACTTCTATATACCTCCTTAAAAGAGCCACCTTCAACGTGTCGGGTCAACCCTAATTTTTCTAAATAATAGGCTACTTTATTTTGCATATTTAGTGCTTATGGTCGTCTCCAAATACTTTAACCTTATGACCAAATTGGTGGGCAAACTCGCGCATTTCTTCTGCTACTTCTTTATTATTAGTGGCGCGCTCAAAAGTGTCAGCCATGGTGGCTAGGGTTTGAAACATAAATAAATTCATCTCCTCAACATTCATGTCTTGGGTCCATAAATCTATGCGAAGTGCATTTTGCTGTAAGCCATCAAATATACTTAACATCATGCCTTTTGCCTGCTCTTTGCCAGCAAAATCAGCATCATCAGCATCCCACTCAAGGTTAATGGGTAAATTCTCTTTGTCTAAATGAACATCAATTCTAATCTGTGAAGTTTTAACAACTTCTTTTTTTGCTTCACTCATGTTTTTATTCTGGTAATTGGTTTTTTATTTCAACAAGAAACCCTCGTAGCTTGTTTAGTTTTTCTTTAATTTCATCAATATTGGCTTTGGCATTGCCTTCTTTTAATCGCTCGTTTGCCCCTTGCAGGGTAAATCCTTCCACTTTAACTAAATGGTAAATGCGTTGCAAAAGTTGAATGTCTTTTTGGGCAAATTTTCTAGTTCCGCCTTCTGTTTTATGTGGCTTAAGTTGCGGGAATTCCTTCTCCCAAAAGCGAATAACAGATGGGCTAAGCTTTAATATTTCTGCCACTTCTCCGATAGAAAAATGGGTTTTCTCAATTTCATCCGAATGTTTCATAAGATGTTAATCGAATGATTGGCCCTCTCTTGCTGCTAACTCGCGAATAGCTTGGTACTCAGATTCGGTTAAGTCGTTAAAGAAGTAATTAATTGGATTGATTTTCCTGTCTCCTTTGATTACTTCATAATGCACATGGGGGGCGGTGGAGGTTCCGGTTGAACCCACATAGCCAATTAATTCGCCTCGTTTTACTTTTTTGCCTGTTTGCACAGACATTTTACTCATGTGTGCATACAAGGATGAATAGCCAAAGCCGTGGTAAATGACCACATGATTGCCATATCCGCTGCCATTTTCGGCCGTTCTGATAGTGCCATTTCCAGTGGCATAAATGGGAGTGCCTTTTGGTGCCGTGAAATCCATACCTGAATGAAATTTATGTGTTTTGAAAATAGGATGAATTCGATAGCCGTAGCCCGATGCCATGCGTGTAAGGTCTTTATTACTGATGGGTTGAATGGCAGGAATCGAGGCAAGAAACTCTGTTTTATTTTTGGCCAACTCTGATAGTTCATCAAAAGATTTTCCTTGAATGTCTACCAAGTAAGTAAGCTCATCAATCTTTTTTTGCAGGTTAATAATTTCTGCCGCATTGTTTAGTCCTTCCAAATCTCTGTATTTATCTGAAAGCTTAGCGTCGCTTAATTGCTCAATTTCCATTGGCTCCGCCTCAAAGATGGCTCGGTAAATATTTTTATCTCGCTCTTGCAGGTTGATAATAGATTTATTGAGTTGAACCACCTTTTGATTTAGAATTTTAAGTTGGTATTTGTATTGGTCGTTTTCCCGCTTTAATACCCGCTCTTTTGGCGAGTCTAAAAAGGTGTACGCCACAAAAACCATGATACCGCCTGCCACAGCAGAAGCCGATAAGAAACCGAATACCCTGAGCACAATGCTCCAGATATTGGTTCCCACCTTTTCAAAGTCGAGCTTATGCGGGTTATAAAAGTATTTTATTTTTGCCAAGTTTTTGCTTTTTCGGTTTCTATAAAATCCCCTTCTTTGTAAGGATTTTTAGTCTCCTATTATAGATAAAGGTGGACGAAGATAATTGTTTAACCGCAAAACTTAATAGTTTTGCCATAAGTGTTTGAATGTCAAAAATGAAATCGAGCGAAGTACGTCAACAGTTTTTAGATTTTTTTGCCTCTAAGGGTCATCAGATCGTTAAATCTGCACCCATTGTTGTTAAAAATGATCCAACCCTAATGTTCACCAATGCCGGGATGAACCAATTTAAAGATTGGTTTTTAGGCAATGAAACGCCCAAATATAAACGCGTAGCCGATACCCAAAAATGTTTAAGGGTAAGTGGCAAGCACAATGATTTGGAAGAAGTAGGGGTAGATACCTATCACCATACCATGTTTGAAATGCTTGGCAATTGGAGTTTTGGCGATTATTTTAAAAAGGAAGCCATTGAATGGGCTTGGGAATTACTAACCAAAGTATATGGTTTGCCAGCAGATAGATTATATGTTACCGTTTTTGAAGGCGATACAAAAGAAAATTTGGCATTCGACCAAGAAGCGTATGACAATTGGCTTTTATGGATAGCCAAAGACCGCATCCTAAATGGAAACAAAAAAGATAATTTCTGGGAAATGGGTGATACGGGTCCTTGTGGGCCGTGTACAGAAATTCATATCGACTTGCGCCCTGAGGCAGAGCGTGCCCAAGTGCCTGGCAGTTCTTTGGTAAACAACGACCATCCACAAGTGATCGAAATATGGAACAATGTGTTTATGGAATTTAACCGTAAAGCAGATGGTTCCCTAGAAAAATTACCTGCGCAGCACGTAGATACTGGAATGGGCTTCGAGCGCTTGTGCCGCGCCATAGAAGCCAAACAAAGCAATTATGATACGGATGTTTTCGTTCCTTATATTAAGTTTTTAGAAGAAGCCTCTGGCATTGTCTATGGCAGCGCAGAGAAAACAGATATTGCCATGCGGGTGCTTGCGGATCATATTCGCACCATCACCTTTGCCATTTTAGATGGTCAATTGCCTTCCAACAATGGCGCAGGTTATGTAATCAGACGTATTTTACGCAGAGCCGTTCGCTATTATTATAGCTTCCTAAACAAACGTGAGCCACTCTTACATCAAATGGTTGCCTTGGTGGGCAATGCCTTTGCTGATATTTTCCCCGAGGTAAAAGAGAAAAAATCTTTCATCGAAACCGTCATTAAAGAAGAAGAGATGGCTTTCTTAAGAACACTCGAAAATGGGATTAAAAGAATTGAAAGACATCCCGGTGACATCAATGGCGAAGTGGCGTTTGAATTGTTTGATACCTATGGATTCCCAATTGATTTAACCCAATTAATTGCCAGAGAGCAAGGATTTTCTGTTGACTTAGCTGGTTTTGAAAAGAATTTGCAATTGCAAAAAGAACGTTCAAGAAAGGCTACTACTTTAGAAACTGAAGATTGGGTAGTGTTAGAAGAAAACGACCAGTTGAAGTTTATTGGGTACGATCAATTGCAAGCCGAGGTGCGCATTACCCGCTACAGAAAAGTTAAAGCCAAAGGCAAAGAACAATTCCAATTAGTATTGAACCAAACCCCATTTTATGGTGAGAGCGGCGGACAAGTTGGCGACATTGGTAGTCTTGAAAGTATCAATGAAAAAATAGAAATCTTAGATACCCAAAAAGAGAATAACCTCATTGTACATATTGCGGCAAGGTTGCCAGAAAATCCTGCTGCTGTATTTGTGGCAAAGGTGAATGCAGCTAAACGCCAACTTACCAGTGCCAATCACTCGGCCACGCATTTATTGCATGCCGCCTTAAGAGAAGTTTTAGGTACCCATGTAGAGCAAAAAGGTTCATTGGTAAACAGTGACTATTTGCGTTTCGACTTCTCTCATTTCAAGGCCATGAGCGAAACAGAACTAGAGCAAGTGAGCATACGTGTAAATGAAAAAATTAGAGAAAACATTGCCTTAGATGAACGCAGAGACGTGCCAATTGAAGAAGCAAAATCACTTGGTGCCATGGCTTTGTTTGGCGAAAAATACGGAGATAAGGTACGTGTGATTACATTTGACCCAAGTTACAGTGTAGAACTTTGTGGAGGCACGCATGTGCAAGCTACAGGCCAAATTGGAATGTTTAGCTTTAGCGCAGAATCTGCCGTAGCAGCGGGAGTAAGGCGTATAGAAGCCATTACTTCGGTGGCTGCAGAAAACCAAAGTAGGGAAGAGAAGCAGGTGCTTGCAGAACTTAAAGACTTGCTAAAAAGCAAAGACCTTAAGAAGTCTATAGAAACCTTAATGGCAGAAAAGGCAGAATTGCAGAAGAAATTAGAACTTTTAGAGTCGGAAAAAACACAAGCCTTAAAGCTGCTGTTAAAAGACAAAGTTGTGCAGCAAGGCGACCTACATTTCTTGATTGAGGAGGTTGAAATTTCAAATGCAGAACAATTAAAGAACTTATCTTTCCAATTGCGCCAAGAGATTCCAAACTTAGTTTGTATTTTAGGTTGCGGTTTGAACCAAAAGCCTTTATTAAGTATAATTTTAGCAGACGAGTTGGTTCAAACCAAACAATTGAATGCGGGTAATTTGGTAAAGCAATTGGCCAAGCACATACAGGGCGGTGGCGGCGGTCAGCCCTTTTATGCTACAGCTGGTGGTAATAAGATGGATGGCTTAAAGGCAGCTTTGGAAGAAGCGAGAGAAATGTTTAAATAAGTAATAAATAGAAATTGTTTTAATTGTATGTGGCACCTCAACTAATTTAACTGGAGGCTGAGTAAGTATAGTTTCTGACAGAACCAGGTTTTATATTGGGGTATAAGTGGGGGGTGTTCTAGACTTAACTAGCTTTACTTTACAATATAATTGGTGGTGTATTGTATTAAATAAGTTATGTCTTGTACCTTAACTGGGTTGTGTGTAAAACATAACTGTTCTGTTTTAGGCTAAATGGATTGTATATGAACTTAAACCGAGTTTAGGTTTAGCACTAAACTGCCTATGGTGAATACATAAATAGTTTAGTTCTTTTACACAACTAGTTTAATGTTTTTATGAATGGTTTGTGTTGTGGGGTGAAAAAGTCATTGCAAACCTTTAATTTTGGGTCGAACCTAAAATAATTAATTAACATGAAACAAACCCTATTTTTTGCCTTGGCAATTAGCTTACTTTTTAGCTGTAAAAAAGAAACCATTGAAGTTCGGTATATTCCAGAGAACATTTGTTTGGTAGATTCTGTTTATACGGATAATGGATATCAGGCCTTTTTTTATAATTCGAATAATAGATTGGAGAAGGCCATTTCAAAGGATGGCGACCAAACCTTTGTTCAAAACATAGTTTATACAGGCAATTTGGTAACCATTTCAGTTGAGGGCCAAGATGGACAACAATCAGTTTGGTTAAATTCTTTTGGGTATTGTGATAGCATAATATCAGAATTTGCTGGAGGAGAAATTATTTTTCGCTTTAAATACAATGCCAAACAGCAAGTAATAGAGCGTCATATCTATGGAGATTTGGGCACATTTGTGTTAGATCAAAAGAATTATTTTGAATATATTAATGGCAATAATTCAAGGGAGTATACAATCAATGATGGCGATACATCCTTTACCGATTATGTTTATGATTTAACGAAGGAAAATTCTTTACAAAGGCATGAAACTCTCTTGCAATTTCTACCAGCCAATAATAATATACTTACAAAGATTATCTATCCAGATGGCACAGAGGATGCTTTGACGTATGTTTATGATGCAAGTAATAAGGTAACAAAGCGCACCATTGAAGAGGAGGATGGAACGCTTACCACAGAGCAGTTTATTTGGATTTGTAAATAAATTCATTATTTATAATCAAACACAATCCATTTGAGTTCTTTTAATTGTTAAATTTGGGAGGAGTTGATTCAAAATGGGACGAACTATTGATTTGAATTAGCTAGCAGTTTATTATAAATAGCTAAAAATCAGTCGTTAAATCGGTATTTTGATTTTTGGAAGTGGTTTTGCCGTTTAAAAGCAAAAACACCAACAAATGAAAATCAAAAATCTATTTTACGTACTATTACTTCTTACAATAGTATCGTGCAAAAAAGAGTATGTAGAATTACCAGAAGTAACTAGTCCAAATGAAAAAGCAACTAGTTTTAGAGAATTAAATACCCAAGAAAATTTCGATTGGGCTACGCAAAAAAATGTAGCAATAAGTGTTCAAGGCTTAAAAACGCAGGTGCCAATTAACCGTACGATTAAGGTGAGCAGTGTGGATGGAAATACCACTTATTATACTGGATTGTACTTAATGGAAACTAGCAATGTATTAGCAATAAAAGTTCCTTCACCTGTTACCGAGGTAAAAGTAACTTACGGTAGTATTGAAAAAATTGTTAAAATTGCTGCAAATAAAGCCAACTTCAGTTTTATGCCGGATGTGGTGGAGATACCTGCCCAATAATTTTATTTGAACACAAGCTTAAAAATAGTCTATCATGAAATTTATTAAAATAATTTTGACCTTCTTGATTGTTTCAAGTTCGGTTATAGTAGAAGCGCAAACAGTTTCTACAGATTGTGAAACGGCAGCTCCGCTTGCACCTAGAAGACCAGAAAATTGTCAAGCTTTTGACATTGCAAATTGTTGGGCTTTTGGTGCGGTTACCTATACAACAAACGCTACCCAAAGAATTACTGGCACGATGTCTATGCGCTCTAATTCACCTACAAATTTAGATCCTAGCGCTTGTTGGGTTAAATCTCCTTGGCTTAAACCAGGTACTGGTAATATTACTTTCAAGATTAAGTTTGAAGCGGCTGCTGCAGCAACCATAAGAAGAGTAATTTTATCTTACTGTCCTTATAATGCTAGCAGTATTACTGCGCATAAAGAAGGAACAATGGTATTGTTCGACTCTATTAGCTATGCACCTAATCTTCCATTAACTGCACAAAGTTTATCGTTTGCAGTGCCTTCTGCAATTGCTAACTCGGGTCAACCTTATAAAATAAGAATTTCCTTTGTAGGTTCAGGTGGCACCACTCGTTATAACATGGATGATTTTGTGATTCCTGGTACTTATTGGGCAGATCCTTCAAACAGTTGTTTGCCTTTACCTGTTATCCAAGATGCGGATGCAGACGGAGTGGCTGATGCAGAGGATGCTTATCCTAATGATGCATCAAGAGCCTATAATAACTGGTATCCTGCTGCAGGAAAAGGTACCTTGATGTATGAAGATTTATGGCCTTCTATGGGAGATTATGATTTTAATGATTATGTATGTTCTTACCGCTATAACTTGGTTACTAATGCAAGTAACAAAGTGGTAGAAATGAAATTAAATATTACTTCTAGAGCAATTGGAGCAAGTAATAGAAATGGTTTTGCTTTTCAATTGGATAATTTGGATCCTAGCAAAATATTAACGGTTAGCGGAACTTCAACAAACGGGGCTGAATGGGTTTCAAATGCTGCAAATGGTACAGAAAACGGACAAACCTATGCCAATGTTATTATATTTGATGATGCCTTTAAAATGCTTCCATCCCCAGGTGGCAGTGGGGTAAATGTAGATTTAAACAATCCTTATGTGACGCCTACAGAAATGAATCTTACGATTTCATTTACCACTGCAGGTGCAGCTGCAATTGGTTTAAGTGATATCAGTTTTAATCCTTATATTATTATAAACCAAGAAAGAGGTCGCGAGGTGCATTTGCCAAACTTTGCGCCAAGTGCCAAAGCAAACCAAGCTTTGTTTGGAACTGAGGATGATGATAGCAGCAAAGGCTTAGGAAAAATGGTTTCATTAAAATATTATAAAACCAAAAATAATCTTCCATGGGCCTTATCTGTAGAAGGTGAAGTTCCTTATCCAACAGAAAAAACAGATATCCTTGGTGCTTATTTGCATTTGGCCGAATGGGCAGAAAGCAATGGAACAGTTTATACTAATTGGTTTACCAGTGAAGAAGGTAACCGAAACAATACCAAGCTATATATTCAACCTTAGTTATTTAAATTGATATTTGGATCAAACCGAAATATAAAAAGGCTGAGCTAACAAATGATGTTGGCTCAGCCTTTTGAGTTTTAGTTATTCATTACAATCTTTTTTTTGTATGTTAGATTTTCGGAAATTAATCCTACAATGAAACTTAACTATATCCTTATTTTATCTTTATTGGTGTTTTTTTCCTGCAAAAGGGAGGGCGATCAGCCTGGGAAACCTAAACCCTATCGCTATTGTTTAATTGATTCAACTGCTTCGGGTGATCTTTTTCAAAAATTAATTTATGACGATTTAAATCGGCTTACTAAAAGTATGGGGTATAGGGGGGATGATACGATAATACAAATCCTTCTTTATGAAAAGGATAAAATCATACTTAGTCGTTTCTTTAATAATAAGACAGTAGGAAGTTTTACCGCCTTATTAAATAAAGCGGGATTTTGTGATAGTTTGATCATAGACTTTAATCCAGGTTTTGTTTATGAAAAGTATCGGTACAATGAACTAAATCAATATGTAGAAAAAATAACCTATTATGATTTAGATAGCCTAAAAAAAACAGATACACTTTTATATGAGTGGAAGGATGGAAACCTCATCTATGAAATTTCACTATCGAAAATTTCTAGAACCCATTATTATGACCTAAGTAAAAAAAACTCTACTTCTGATTTGGAGACAACTTTATTCTTTTTACCAAGCAGTAAAAATCTTATTACTAAAACAAGAATTGGTAAACAAGATTCTACTTTATATCAATACAAATTTGATGAGTACAATAAAGTGATTCAAAGACGTGAAATTTATAATTTATCAAGTTCAGAGATTAACTTCTTTTGGAAATGTTCCTATTGAAAATTCTATTTTTTAAATGTTCTAGGTTAAAAGAATCAATAGGGTCAATCCCTAACAAAAAAGGCTGAGCTAACAAATGATGTTGGCTCAGCCTTTTGAGTTTTAGCGGTAAATGTTATTGATTAACACTGGTTTCTTTGGTAATTTTAACAGGGCCAATTTGTGTTTCTTCTATGGTTATTTCTTTGCCATCTTTGGTTTTTGTTTTCACCTTTTTAGAATTTCCTTTTCCGTTTTTTTCTAGCTTGATGCTTACTTTATCTCCATTTTTATCTTCAATATTAATATCTACATCCTTTAGCTCATCTTCATTAATGTCCCTTGAGTCTGTTGTAGTTTCATTATCCTCATCATAAATACAATCTTGGCAGGTTAATCCATTATTGGTAATTTTATAGTAGTGTCCATCTGCCTCGTCCATATTGTTTTCATTGATATTTTCTTTTGATACATCATCTAGGTAAACAATGGTTCCTACAGGTAAAACAAGGATAACATCTACTTCTTGCCAGCAAAATTGCTTGCTTTTATGAATGCTAAAAAAGGATGGAATTTCAATTTTGTTGTTTTCAATTTTAACCTCATATGAAATCATTTCCATATGCTCTTCGGCATTTTGTTTGTTTTTGCCGTTTGCTCTTTTAATCACTTTTAGGTAGGCACTATCATTTTTACTTGCCTTAATGGTGATATCATCTATTTCTATATGAAATACCTCTTTGCCAATTACCAAGCCTTTATCAAAAAACACTAATTCGCCTTCGTTTTCTATAACTGCAGTTTCATTTTCCTGCATGTCGATACCTTGAATAAACAGGGTATCTGTTTTTGCAAGTCTGGTAATTGTTGAATTTGATTCTGGATGATTTATAGAGGTACCAAAGCTCACACCTGCATATATTAAGCAAACTATTCCTGTTAAAAAGAAGCCAAGAAGCGAGTAAAACCAAGCTGAATTTGCAAACGATAAGCCAAATAAACCTCTAATAACTAACATCAAAAGTGCGATAATTGGAGTAAGTATGGTTAAGAATACACCTGCTTTTGCAGCAAAAATTAGGGAAGAGTCTTTAATTGTAAAATTAATAAGTTGGTTAAGTTGAGCTGTATCGCCCAAATTAAAGAAAAGAGAAACCATTGCTATACTAATGGCCATAACCAATATAAATAAAATGAGTGCTGCAAAAGATCCCACTAATTTGATTATACCTTTAAGAATAATTCCTATAAGGTTAGTGCCATGTTGGGCAATACTTTTTATCCTTACGCCATTTTGATTTTCCATTACTTGCTGTTGAATGCTATGGATATCTACAGCTTTACCTTTCATAAGTAGTTTTTCTGAAGCGCTTATTGCCTTTGGTACAATTATCCAAAGGATAATGTATAACCAGAAGCCCGTTCCAAAAACAAACAATGCAATTACAAATGCAATTCGAATCCAAACCACATCTAAGGCAAAGTAATTTGCTAATCCGGATGATACGCCACCCACTACTCTTGCATCATTATCTCTATATAGTTTCTTTGTTTTATTTTCTTTTTGCATGCGCATGGCAAATGCTTCCTCGCCATTGGCGAGGGGAAGCGCTATCCATAAAATGATATACAATAAGATACCACCACCAAAGGCTACCAATAAAACCACAAACAAAACCCTTATCAATACAGGGTCTACATCAAAAAAGTTTGCTAAGCCTGAACATACGCCTCCTAAAGATTGGTCATAAGGATCTCTTCTTAACTTTTTATCAATAATAGGCGCATTGGGTCTATGATTAAAATTGGGGGCCTCAGCTTTTTGTTCTCCGTGTTCATCCATTTGATTAACATTGCCCATGGTAGCAATAACTGAATCTACATCATCGCCAAAAAGAGTGGTTCGGTTCGAACCTAACTTTTCGCTTAATAGCTCTGCCATGCGTGATTCTATGTCTTGTACCACTTCTGTATTACCCGCAAAGTGTTTACGCAGGCTTTCAATGTAAAATTTAAGCTTTTCATAAGCTTTTTCCTCAATGGTGTAAACCACACCCGCAAGGTGAATTTGAAATACTTTATCCATAGGTTAGATTTGTTGGGTTGTTTTCTTTGTTAAATTATTTACTGCTTTTACTAAGTCTTGCCAGGTGAGTCCGAGTTCATTCATAAACATGGTGCCTTGGTCTGTAAGTTGGTAATATTTTCTTGGGGGACCACTTTTGCTTTCTACCCAATTGTAGCTTAGCAGCCCTTCATTTTTTAATCTGCTAAGTAGGGGGTATAAGGTTCCTTCTACTACCAGCAAACTACTTGCTTTCATTTCTTCTAATATGTCGGAGGCATATGCTTCGCCTCTGCTGATGATAGAAAGAATACAGTATTCAAGTATTCCTTTCTTCATTTGTGCCTTACTATTTTCAATATCCATGTTCTTATTATTACAAGGTTCAAAGTATGGCACAAAACTAAGGGAATATTAGTACTATGCAATACATAGTACATATTCATAAGGTTAACTATTTGAAAATGAGTGTGAAAAATTTAATCTTCTTGGTTTGAGTCGTCCCCTAGCTTTAGCTTAGAGGGCAGTGTATCATAATATTCCTTAAACTTTTTAGTAAAGTAGTTATGGTTTTTAAAGCCGCAAACCGCAATAACTTCTGTTACATTAAGGGCTTTATTGTCTAGGATTTCCTTGGCTTTGTGCAAGCGAGTTTCTAAAATGAATTGAAAGATGGATTTTCCTAAAATTCGTTTTACATGTTTTTGAATGCTAGAGGTACTCATAGGAAATGCATTTCCTAAATCTTTTAAAGAAAGCGACTCGTTACTAATATTTTTATCAATAAATACTTTTAGCTCCGTTAAGAATTTTTGGTCACGCGAGGTATAAGTTTCCTCTGTTTGGCTTTTGTTTAAATACGACTGAATTACTTTCTTTCTATTATCAATATTATTTCTGCATTTGAAAATAATTTCTTGAGCAACAAATGGTTTTGTTATAAAATCATCTGCCATTAAATCAAGGGCCATTAGTTTATCTTCTAAGGCTGTTTTAGCGGTTAAGAAAATAAATGGAATATGAGTATATTTTTTGTTTGATTTTATATTTTTTAGCAATTCAATTCCATCCAATACTGGCATCGAAATATCAGATAGGATGAGGGCAATTCTTTTAGATTGGATTAGCTTTAAAGCTTCTAAACCATTGTTGGCACTATAAACATGAAATCCTTCAATTTCAAGCATTGAGCAAAGGTTTTCAACAAGTATTAAATCATCTTCAACTACTAGAATTTTATCCAACATGTATTGGTTCTTCTTTTTCATCTGCTTATAAACTAATTTCTTTTATTTGAATAGTGTAGTTAATTATATTCTTGTCAACTTTAAGGCTAAGTTCTGCGTTTAAATGTTGTATTATTTCTTTTATTAAATAAAGACCTAAACCTAAGCCATGACTGTTAGTTTCGCTTGTATTAATCTTATAGAAGGGAATGGCATTTTCGTAATCTTGTTCAGTGAATCCGCTTGAAACATATTTCAAATCTAAAATTAGAAATTGATTTACTTGGTTGAAACTCCAAATCACAGATGTGCCGGGTATGCTAAATTTAAATGCGTTATCCGAAAGCTCTTCAATTAACTTTTTAAGGAGAAGGGTATTGTGTTTAAAGGATAGGAAGGCAATGTTAATTACCAAATCTTCCTGCCTTAAGTACATTAGAGTTAAATTTTTAAAGACTTTTCTAATGTCTATTTCTGTGAAGTTTGCAGGTTGAATCTTTATTTTTTCTTTGATCCAATTATTATAAAATTGATAATTACTAATTGAGCGTTGTAATTTTAATCCACTTTGTTCAATAACTTGTATGACGGTTTGTGTAATTAAATCTTTCTTTTCTGGAAGGTTGAATTTTAGAAAATGCGCACCCGCCGCAATGTTATTGAGGTTGTTGTTAAAAAAATCAAAACTACCGAGTATTGGTAATTCGGCTGTATTATTTTTAGCATTTTCAATCGCTTTAAAGGTGCTTTCTTGTTTAATTAGTTTGGTATATATTACTATTTGAAGTTCTGCTAAATCAAAGGGTTTAGTAATATAATCATCCGCTCCTAAATTCATCCCAGTTCTTAGGTCTTCAGGGTTATTCTTGGCAGTTAAAAATACAAAAACACTTGTATGTAAGGGGTGCATTAGGTTAATGTATTGTAAGAAATCAAAGCCATTCATTTCTGGCATCATAATATCACATAAAATCAAATGTGGATTATAATTTTCAAAAACCTCACTGGCTTCTTTACCGTTAACAGTTGCTAAAACATCATAGTCTAGCATTTGAATAAACTCCTTTAAATTCTCTCGAATTGTCTGGTCGTCCTCTACTATTAAAATTCTCTTTTTTTCTTCGTTTACTGACATATTGGTATATAAATAGTAATGATTGTTCCTTTTCCTAATTTGCTTGAAATATTTATTTTCCCTTCATGCAATTCTGTAAAATATTTGGTTATAGAAAGTCCTAATCCTGTTCCTGGTATATTTTCTACATTTGAACTTCTGAAAAAACTTGTGAAAATATTATCTAATTCTCCCTTTGGTATTCCAATGCCCTGATCGCTTACTTCTATTTTAAAGTAATTGTCTTCATTACTAAGCTGGATTTTAATTTCTGTGTTAGGATTTGAATATTTAGACGCATTTCCAATTATGTTATTTAGTATATGTGAAATCATAATGGCATCAAAATTTACAAGCGGTTGTTTTATATTATCTATGAAATTTAGGGTGTGCGTGCCAAGTATCCTTGTTGCTTCTACATTTAAGTAACGAACTATATAGTCTCTTAAATTATTGGCAGTTGGGTTAAATTTAACGCGTGAAGCATCAATTTGCCCAATGGTGAGTACATCTGTTATTAGCGAAGTAATGCGTTCTACATCCTGTACGATATGTTTTATTTTGTTTTTGAATGCATTTGATAAGGTTTCGTCAATAGGTGTTTTATTTTTGTCTAAACGCAATTCAATTATTTCGGCACTACTGCGAATCCCCGCTAAAGGTGTTCTTAGCTCATGTGAAACCATATTCACAAACCTGCTTTTTAATTCGTTTAGTTCTTTTTCATTTGCCAAGGCTTTCAACAATTCTATTTCAGCATTTTTTCTTAAGGTAATGTCTTCAAATGAACCCCTTGTACCAATACAATTACCACTGTTGTCTCTTTTAATACTCATTGCAATGTCTAACCAAATGGGTTGTCCTTGCTCGTTTTTTATAATGGCCTCTAATTGTATGTTCTTAGATGCCTCGTCCTCCGCCTGGCCTTGCATGAAATTCCTGATTTTCGACTGAATATCTGGCTCAAATAAGAGGGGCATGGATGAACCAATGTAGGCATCTGGTAAATGTCCAGTTACTAATTTCCAAGCAGCATTTAAAAAACTAAAGTTTAATTCGGCATCGGTTTCAAATATTACTTCTCTTAAGTTTTCTACTAGTTCCTTATATTTTCTTTCACTTTCTCTGATTTTGTGCTCTGCTTCTTTTATTTCATTGGTGTCCAAAATAAAACCAATGATTTGTTGTGGACTTCCATTTTCGTCATAATTTACGGCCCTCGCATTCGTCATAATCCAAGTATATTCATTCTTACCCTTTTGAATGCGATATTCAATAGATTGATTGGGCTCTAAATTATCTGGTTTTCTATGCAACAGTTTGTCAAAGGCCTGTTTTACATTTTCAATATCGTCTGGATGAATATTACTTATAAAGCGTTCAAACGGATCCTCATAGTTCTCATAAATTTTATCAAAAAATAGGTTAAAAAAATGGTTGTTTCCATCTACTTTTTTTGTAACTAAATTCCAGCTCCACATGCCAAGTTGATTAGCCTCAATTGCCAATTCCAACTTTTGATTGGTTTCTTTTATTAATTGGTAATTATGTTTAATAGCAGAAATATCTTGGGTGGCACAAATCAATGAATTATCATCCATCATGCGCAAGGTTATTTCTTGATAAATTGGGTCTCCGTTTTTCTTTCGTCCTAATGTTTCACCTCTCCAAATCCTTTCTTGCATGAGTTGAGGGAAAATATTTTCTTTAATTCTATTTTCTTCCTCTATTTCGTACAATTTTTCCCAATTTTCTCCAATTAATTCGCCTACTTGATACCCAAATAATATTTCATGTGCTTTATTCATAAACACATATTTACCATTGGGGTCAAGGATGGCTATTCCATCAGGTGAGTTTATAATGGCTTCTTTTTGTAAGTCGATTAAACGCTCTTGTTCTTTTAGTTTAGTTATGTTTATGCTATATCCAATGGTATATAATATGTTGCTATTGCTATCCAAAACAGGATGTAACATTCTTAAATGGGAGATACTGGATCCATCTGGTTTTTCAAATGTTTCTTCTAAAGAATAAGGTTGTTTGTTTAGCTGAATCTGTGAAAGCAATTTCCTTCTATTTATTGCAATCGTATCATCTCTATTTGTTTTTATACAATATTCAAAATCATCTTTTCCCACCATCCAGTTCCGAAGTTCTTCAGATTTAATGGCATGTTTACTTAGGTAAACATATTTATATTCATTGTTTAATACAACAACTTCAGTTGGATTATTGGCAAGGATGGCTTCAAAAAAGTTTCTTTCACCTTTTATCTTTTCTAAGGCAAGCGCTTTCTCTTTTATTTTTTCCCAAATCCAAATTTGTTGGCCCAGCATACAAGCAAATTTTTGGAAGGATTGGTAAGACGATGGGTCACAAAAATGGGTTATTTCTTCCCCTTTTAATACCATAAATCCAATTACCTTTTCTATTTTATTAATTGGAAAAAGGAGGGTTTGTAATTGGCTATTAGGCTCGAAATATTTTAACTCATTTTTTGAGTTTTTCTCAAGCAACTCGCTAAAACCTTCATGCGTTGAATTAGCAATATAAATCTTATCTGCGCCTAGGTCCTTACTTAATTGTGCTAATATTGCATCTAAGGATTTCCCATTCTCAAAAGATTCACAAATGCTTGAAATAGCTTCAAATAAGCGGGTGTTAAGGGTTTCTATATTGGAAATTGTTTCCATTGGCTAAATTTTCGATGGCAATTTAGAGTTCACTTCCTCCTTTAAAAATTACAGCCTTCAAAAACCACATTTTTTCCTTCATTAAGTGAATAAAATCCACCCAAAAAATAATCATTAGTTAAATCAGCTATTCTACAATCAGCTTTTGGGTGCTAATTTCATTTTCCTTGCTAATTTTTACCAAATAAACGCCTGGTGTTAAGCCTTGTGTTTTTAGCGTGTAGGTTTCTTTTGCATCTATGGTTTCTTGAAGGCATGTTTGACCCAATAAATTAAGCACTGTCAAGCTAGCTCCATTTAAATGCTGTCCAACAATAGTAACTTTATCTTTAGCTGGATTTGGATACATTACCCATTCGTCTTTTATTGTTTTTTCTGCCGTATTTAAAGCCCAATTGGTAGTAAAGCTATACTCAAATCCTCCCCCAAAATCAGGTTGAAAGGTTTTGAAAATTTGGCCATTTGCACGCTTTAATCTTACAAACCCTGTGCCTTGCGCAGTGTTAGCCCACCATTGCACACCATCCTGTCCTTTATCCTCAACCACCAATTTAAAACAGCCTCCTAGATTATATCCTTTAGTAAAGGTGAAATTGGCTTGTGTAAAGCTTTGCTGGTCAACCAAGTTTCCTTTGTCGTCGTATAGTTTATAATTGTTTTCCGCTGGATTATTATTAGTTCTAAACTCTAAGGTGAAAACAGATGGGGCAATTTCTGGTAAATTAAATTTACTTACTGTTTCATTATTTAATAAATTTTCATCTCCTGTATTTCCATTAACGCTGTTAATTTTCACACTGAAAGAATTATTGGTACTTCCTGCAATGCCACTGTTCCATAATACATCATAAGTTGGCAGTACAAGGGTATCATAAGCCAAAGAGGCAATATTCCCCTTCCAAGTAAAAGTTTGACGGGTGCCATTGTTAACCCCATACTCTAAGCTTAGTGCTGTGATAGGTTCTGATCCACCATTTTGAACAATAATTTTTGGCTGGCTACAAATTGGGTTTTGTCTGCCAAATAAAACGGCATTGTTTGGGTTTAAGATGTCTATTAATCTTACCTCTCTTTTAAAATTAAAATCGCCATAGCTTACCAATTGATGCGCTGCATGGTAGTTATATGAACCACTTGGATTAGGTGGTGTACTGGCATTGTAATCTACCAATAAGCTATCGCCTGCGGTAATATGGGTGCTTACATTAAACTCTTTGGTAAGCGATTTTTGCCCAGGGCACCAGCCTTGTCTATCATAAACCCATGTGCCTCCTTGCGGAAACACAGGATTAAAGGCACACTCTTCACTAATTATCCATGCATATTCGTTGGCTCCGCCATTTAAGTTTAATTGATGAGTGACTTGTCCGCCATTGGCCTCAAATTCTCCCTCTGCACCATGTCCGGTAATGGTAGAACGAATTTTGAATTCTTTCCCTGTTGCCAAGGTTGGAACTTTTATGGCAGCAAAACGTGAATTATTATTAATAGCCGTTAAGGAAGCTTGCCCTGTTCTATTGGTGCCTTGCCAAATCTGTTCAAAGCTTAACACATTCTTTGGAGGTGTGCCCACTATAAACCAAAATTCAATATCGTTCTGTTCTTGAGTTTGTCCGCCTAAGGTCATTAATATTCTTTTGTTACCTTTTAAAATTGGTGCAAAGTCGCTTACATCAAAATACCATGTTTTCCCAGTTGCGCCTAGGTTTAAACCGATACCATAAGGTGTAACAAACGACATGATTTCATTGTACCACGGAAACCTTCTAAAGAATGTTAAGTTGCTTAATGTTAAACTGCCTTCGGCTGTTACTGCTATGCTATCTATTATTGGTAAGCTTGCACTGTCGCCATTATAAACAAAGCTATGTTTGGCATGGTACCAATTGCTTTGGGTGCTCACTAAATTTACTTGGTCGTTACTAATTGGATACTGCCCTTGCTTAGAGGTAATTGAATACACTTCTACCACATTTGTTTTTCTGAGGATAGAATCACGCAGGACAATGTTTTGTACATTGCTAATTAGGCTTGCCCTGTTAAAAACTATATTGGGTCTTAAATCAACCTGACTAAACCCAAACGTAATTTGTTCACCCCTTTCATAAGACCATCTTAGGTTTTCGCCTGCTGCTGTATTGTTATGAATTACTTCTGTGAGGCTGTTCCCACTTGCTTCTCCCATTGGATAATACGCAACTATATCGCTTGAAAAAGGCGCCAAATAACCAATTATGCCAGAAGTTATATTGGTAATTTGAGAATCGGGTAGGGCTTTGTTCCAAATAAGCAGTTCACTGATGCGGCCTTTGTAGTTATTTGCAAGATTTTGGTCTTTGCCTAAAATTAAATTTACCAGGTTAATGGCCTTTGTTTTGGCGGTGCCCGACATCCAAAGGCTGCCATTTAAAAATACCTTCATGGTGCCAGTGCTGGCATTTTTAACAAAAACCCAATGGTTCCAGCGGCCACCCATTTCGGTTAGGCTTGCAGCTTTTTCAATGCGGTCATATCCACCCACAAATCCACAATCAAAATAGACATTGGCATTGGAAAAAGGCAGATGTATATTTAACTGTCGGTTGTTGAGATTCTTATCATAGCCATATAAAATTGAAGTGCTTATTGGCATTTGTGCAGCATTGCCAAAGGCCCAAAATGAAATGCTTATTTCATTTTTAATTTTAGAAAAATCGGTGGTATCCAATCTTACATGACCGTTATTCGATAGGTCTAGTGCATAATTGTTAAGTGCTGTGATTCCAGAAATACCATCAGTTGCCGAGGAGGCCAATTGTAAAACGCTGTCTTTAACGCTATTGGTAAATGAAAACTCAACCACAATATTTTGCGTTCCATTCCAAACAAAAGGTGTGTGAAAATTCAATCGGTTCAAACCGAAACTAAATTGATGACTGCTAAAAAACACTTCGGTATAATTGCCTTGTTCGGCAGAAATGGTTTGAAAATCGTTTTTTGAGGTATGTTTAATTTTAACTTTTAAGAAGGAAGCCTTAGCTCCATTATTTAAAATATCTAGTTGCAAACTGTGAATAGGGCCAGCGCTTAGGCCCGCTGCCGCAAGTTCTGATGCCTTGTAAATAAACTGTGATTTGCCTGAATGCTGATGGGTGGCAATGGCAGAATTACTTGGAAGCTTACTTTGTCCAATTGCAAAACTTGAATCGTATAAGGTGCTGTCTATAGTTATTCTTTTTTGGGTGTATTGTGTGTAGTCATATACAGGTTTACTGGTGTAATTAAAGGTAGAACCAGTAAAATTTGAAATGACATATTTAGGTTGTAGAGTTGAAACTTCTTCTACTTTATTAGAATCTACCACATAGGTATTGCAAGAATAATCCCACTCCCCACAACCTAAATTTCTATCTGTACTATTAGATACAAGTCCGTTTTTGCAACGCATATTATAGGCCATGATAATGCGTTCATAGCTTAAGTTATTATTTGGAAAATACGCTACAGTATCTCTGGTATTGCTACCATAATGAAAGGTTTTTACTTTAATTGTATCTCCTGGATTTTGCGCGTTTGTGATAGTGCTAAGGCAAAATATCATCAAAAATAACAGCCCGATTTGTTTCATCTTTTTTCAAATGTATCTCTGCAATATATTTATTTTTGATTATTTGCCAAGGTCAAAATGCACTACAAACCAAATACTACCTTGTCTTTTGGATACCTTATCTCGTAAGTGAAAGTTACTTTTTTAGTCTCTTTTGAGTTTACTTTTAGTCGCCAAGTTAGCTTCCCCTCCACCTCTTCTAATTGTGCGCCATTTCCTTCTACTAGGGTTACTTTTATCTCGCTACCACCTTGCACTACTGGGATTTGGTCTTCCAAGCTTATGGTTACTCCCACAGACTTTGTGTTTCTTACTAGAAGTTCTATGGTTCTGCTTTCTACTTTGTCTGTTTCTAAGATTTTGCTTCTCGACTTTTCTTTGATTTTTCTGCGTTGAATCACTAAGCTTTTATCTCGACCAAGGTTAAAGGCCAAGGTATCGGTTTCAGATTGCGGATTGATAAAGGTTTCTCCAATATAGCCATTGTCAAAATAGATGCGCGCATTGCCAGGCAATAAATTTAAGGATTCCCAACCGCTAACATCGGCCATTAAAAAGGCATCACTGCTTAGTTTTGGAACGGCTGCAAAAGACAAATCCATGCCAATGCTTTCCTGCTTAATCATTACTTTATGCGGTTTGGTGCCACTTAAGATTTCGTACTTAAGTTTGATGTCGTATTCGGTTCTAATTAAATTTTCACTGATATTAATATATTCTTCTATGGCTTTACTTTCTGCATAGGCAGATCCATTATCATCTTGGTCTGACAAGTCTTCTTTTAAATTTTTACTTTTTGCACTCACTTTGGCTGGGGCAAGTATTCTAAGTTGCGCATTGCTCATTTGTTGTTGCTTTCTCATTTGTACAAATTGCTGTAAACTAATATACCAAGGGGTTAATACGGGCTTAATGTTTTGCTCCATTGGATTGCTGCTGCTTAAGGTAAGTAAGGTTTGATTCCAATTTATTTCACTTTGCTGCGAAACCAAAGCAAAATATTTTACCATCATTTTGTTATCGCTTGGGTTGGCATGCAATTCATATACGGGTTGCCACGAGGCGCTTGGAATAAAGTAATTAAAATTTATCACGGCTGTGCCTGGGCTTTCGGCATACATGCTTACCACCACTTGATGAATGGGGGCTGCTTGGTCGTTTTCTTGGTAAACACCCGATTCAATTAGCTGCAATTGTTTGAGCCTTTCATTTAATTGCTGCATATGTTTGTCAATTTTGCTTCTGCGTTTTTCTAAAATAAGGCTTTGGTCGTATATTGAATTCAAGCGCGTATGGGTAAAATCCATGGCATTTACTAGCAGGGGCAAAGAATCTTTGGTTGATTCTCCCTTGATGAGTTTGAAGTTTAGGAGCATTTTTTTCTCTGTTTCCAACACGTAATTTTTGTTGTGTATTTCTTGTAAATCGAATTGAAACAGCTCAATAGAATCTTGAATGCGTGCAATTTCTTTGGTATAGGTACGCACCACGGGTTTCACTTCTTTGTAATAACTGCGGTATTGAACTTCCATCACTGTGCCTCCTTTGCTAGATGCCTGCAAAGAGTTTTCGATGATGTTGGCAGAAATATTCTCAAAAATAAATTCGTTGTTGCCTGTTTGTAAATTCACTGTTTCTTGATGATACAAATGAGCGCCCTGTAAATAAACAGTTGCTTTTTGTACTTTGGAGGAGATGGGTTTGGCGGCTAAAACAAGTTGCGCAATTGAGAGTAAAATAAGGCTGAAAAATAATTTAGGATGCATACGTTTTTTAATTTGTTACCCCTTTGATGCATGGAATTTTTGTTTTCCATAAAAAGCCTCGGAATTTTTTTCATATTTGTTACGTGACCCATCCTTGGCAAAGCGAAGCAGACGAAGAATTAGTAAAACATTACGCAAGTACTGGCAATAAGCAAGTGTTAGGCATTTTGTTTAAACGCCATTCACTTTTGTGCTTTACAGTTTGCATGAAATACCTAAAAGATGAAATGGCGGCCGAAGACGCCGTGATGCAAGTGTTTGAAAAATTAATGACAGACTTGCGCAAACATGAGGTGCAGAATTTTAGGAGTTGGCTGCATAGCGTATGCAGAAATTATTGCTTAATGGAACTTAGAAAGCCTCAGCTTTTTGCCGCCTTGCAAACTAATACCGAAGAAAGTGAAGATAGATTTGTGGAATCTTCCTCTTTGGTGCATCCAATAGACGATAAACACCAATTGGAAGAGAAACTACAAACCATGGAGCAGGTATTAAATGAGCTAAATGCCGCGCAGGCCAATTGCTTGCGATTGTTTTATTTGGAAGGTAAAAGCTATGAAGATATTAGTAAGCAACTAAGTTTAACACTTAACGAAGTGAAAAGTCATATTCAAAATGGTAAACGGAATTTGAAAATTGGAATGGCACGAAAAGGCATCACCTATGCCTCAATATTATTTTTATGGATTCAACAAAGTGCATAAATAATACCCAGTGGGAGACTTATAGCCAAGGCAAGCTTAATAGTAAGGAGCTCGCACAAATGACTGTACATACTGCAGATTGTGAAATTTGTGCAGACATTAAAGATGGAATTGATAGCATGCAAAAGCCTTCAGAATTAGTAAAACATGTTCAATCTATTGATAAGAAAATAGCAAAGAAAACTAAAAAGTCTTTTGCAAAAGTAATTGCCATTTCAGCTTTTGTTGCCGTTGCCGCCAGTTTGCTCATTTTTGGCAATGGTTTTTTACTTATGCAAGAGGAGGATGCTGAGATGCAGCCTATTTTATCCGAAAAAGTTGAGCGAAAGATTGATTCGGTTCAAACCGAAACCAAAAAGATATTGGCTTTAGAAAGCCCGACTAGAAAAGCCAAGAAAGCTATCAAACCATATACTCCAGCTCCAGCAGTATCTATTGAAGATTTACCAGCTGCCAATTCTGAAATGTCTGCCCAAACAGAGGATAAACCTGCGCAGATTGAAAGTTTAAGTCCGCTTTCAGAAGATGATAATTCTGCAGAAGTTGATTTAGTTAAGGCATTGCCCATGCAAACAAAAGAAGAAGTAAAATTACAAAACAGGGACATTCAAAAGGTAACCCCTAGCAGCAAAAAGCAAAAATCGCGTGCAGCAGGACCACAAATCTCAAACAGTAATAATAATACTTATTCAGCCTTAGAGGCTCTAAGCACCTATTCTCAAGATTCTGTTCGCATTGCCCTTGCCAAACAATTGTTAGCTGCAGAGGCTTATCAAAATGGGCTTAATGCGTTAATTCGCCTAAGAAATGATTCTAATTCTGTGTTCTACCCAGAGGCGCTTTATATAAGCGCACAGTTATATATCGGGTTGAACCAAGCAAATTTTGCCGTGGGTTTGTTGCAGGAAATTTTAAAAACAGAAAACAGCTTTAATCAAAAGGCAAAATTATTGTTAGAGACCCTTAAAAAGGATTAAGCCAATTCTACCAAAACTGTATTTTTTTCAACAGCTTGTTTTTCGCTTACGCAGATTTTCTTAATAACACCTTCTCCGTCCGCTTTAATTACGTTTTCCATTTTCATGGCCTCTAGCACCAAAATAGCATCGCCTTTTTTAACTGTGTCGCCTTCTTTCGCCATAATTCTTAAAACCAAACCAGGCATAGGTGCTTTTACAATATTTGCTTTGGTGCTTAGCATTTTATCCATGCCTAGTTCACTCAATAAATTATCGTATTTATCTTTAATGCTTACTTCTTGTTTAACCCCATTTACCATGATAATCATGGTTTTTTGATTTTCAGATTTTTCAATCAATTCAATGGTTAAGCTTTGGTTGTTAAGGAGGATATGATACTTATTGGGACCTAGCTTTATGGAGTCTGCATTTACGGCTTTACCATCTAAAATGGCCTCGCCACTATGTAAATTGTATTGAAATTGCTGGTTGTTAACTTTTATATTTAACATGATTGGCGTTTATTGCGTGTTTAAAATGCGTATGAGGTTATACTTGAGTTTGGCTTTGGCAATATTTTTTGCCTTAAGCGCTTGCAAAATAAATAAAAACGGTTCCAATAAACAGCCCGAAAAATATTTTTTAGAAGATGTTGTGGTTAAACCTGCTAAAACGCTGCCTGTGGCCGAGCTGCAAACCATGCGCACGCAGGTTTCTGATTTATTACATTCCCGACTAGAAGTTGCTTTTGACTATCAAAGACAATGGGTTTTGGGTAAAGCTTTGCTAAGTTTTGAACCGTATCATGCCTTGCCCGATAGCCTTCATTTAGATGCCAAGGGCTTTGAAATCAATAGGGTAGGGGTTTTGCAAGGCAAAGATACCTTGCCTGTAAACTATCGGTATGATGGTAAACAATTGCATTTGCCCTATGGCAAAAACAACAAGCTGATTGTATTTATAGATTATACAGCTAAACCCAATGAAATTGAAAAAGAAGGGGGAAATGCCATTACAGATTCTCGCGGTTTGTATTTTATCAATCCATTGGGAACGGATCCGAATAAGCCTCGTCAAATATGGACACAAGGTGAAACAGAATACAATTCTTGCTGGTTCCCAACCATTGATGCGCCCAACGAAAAGCATACACAAGACATTTACATTACAGTAGACAGTGGCGAAGTAAGTCTTAGCAATGGACTCCTGCTCACTGTTCAAAAATTGCCTAGTGGCAGGCATATCGACCATTGGCAGCAGTTAAAGCCGCATGCACCTTATTTAACCATGCTGGCCATTGGAAATTTTGTTATTACAAAAGATACATGGCATGGCAAGGAGGTGAGTTATTATTTAGAACCTGCCTATGCCCCTTATGCCCGAGCCATTTTTGGCAAAACAAGTGAAATGTTAGATATTTTCTCTCGCCTTACTGGTGTGGAATATCCTTGGGATAAGTTTAGCCAGATTGTTTGCAGGGACTTTGTGAGCGGTGCCATGGAAAATACCAGTGCGGTACTTCATGGTGAATTTGTGCAACAAGATAAGAGAGGATTACTCGACAATCCTCAGGAAGACATCATAGCGCATGAGTTGTTTCACCATTGGTTTGGCGATTTGGTAACCAGCAGAAGTTGGGGACATTTGCCCTTAAACGAAAGTTTTGCAACCTATGGCGAATACCTTTACCATGAAGCTGCCCTTGGAAAAGAAGAAGCAGATAGGGCCTTCGCTTGGAATTTAGAAGGCTATTTGCGTCAGAAAAGTAAACATCAAGTTTCCCCCATACGCACATATTTTACACATGCAGATGATATGTTTGATGTGGTAAGTTATCAAAAGGGCTCCTGGATATTACATCATTTACGCAGTGTGATTGGCGATTCTGCTTTTTTTAAAGGAATGAAAATTTACCTTTCAGATAATGCATATAAGGCCACTGATATTCATCACTTGCGCATGGCCATGGAAAAGGCTTCTGGCGTAGATTTAATTCCGTTTTTTGATAGGTGGTTTATGCGTAGTGGGCATCCTGAATTTCAGGTTGCTTTGACCCAAAATGCCGCAGGTAAATTAGAAGTAAGTGTTAAACAAGTTCAAGATAAAAGCCTGGGTCTTTTTGAACTTAGTTTGCCCTTTACCGTTGTTTACCAAGATGGAAGTATAGCAGAGCATAAACTTGCTGTAAAAAATGAATCACATGTTTTTATGTTAGATAATTCATCCAGCCAAACAATTATTGCGTGGTTCACAGATGGCAAGGGAGTAGTGCCAATGAAGCTAACAGAACTTAATAAATCGGATACAGCCTGGTTGGCACAATTGATTTTTTCAAAAGATTTTCCTTCTAAAAATAAAGCCTATCAACATTTTAATAGGCCAGATTTAAGTAAGAATTTATACAGGGTTAAGGCTGCAAACTATTTAATATCGCAGTCGCAATGGTTTTACCAAAGACAAGGAGTTTCTTTAATTGGCGATACCTTATTTGAAACATTTGAGCCCCAGTTAAAGGCCTTAATAAGTCAATCTGAAAATTACGGCCTTAGTGCAATGGCTTTAGAAATATTGGTTGAAAAGTTTGGGTTTGAACCTAATCAGCAAGTGGTATTTGATGCATTAAAATCTCCTTCTTATGAGTGTGTAAGAACCGGTATTGATTTGCTTGCAACCCATCGAAAAGATACAATTTTAACTATTTTACCCAGCTTTGAAGCGATCCCTAGCGAGAGTTTGCAACGAACCATTGCTAGCATTTATGCCGAGCAAATTAACCTTAATTATAATGCGTATTTTGCTGCTAATTTGGGGAGATTTGCCTATTCCAAGCGTTTGTTCAGAAATTTATATTTGCAATATTTGATTAAACAAAATGCAATCATTTGTAAAGAAGGAATTGATGTGTTAGCTACCTATTATAACCAAAGTTCTGATTCTGATAAAGCCAATACTTTACTAAATTTCCTAAATCAATGGAAACTAAAATCAGAGAATAAGGACTTTTTTGAAAGCATAGATTTCAAAGACTTTTATACTAAGATAGAGGCCGCCACAAAAATTTAATTCAATTTGTTAACCTGATATTTTATTTCAGAATTAGTAATAGAAATTAAATTAATCCAAAGTAAATGTTATTCTATCGGTAGCAAAAACTTCCCAGGTGCGTTGGTGTTGGATATAAGCAATTAGGGCAAAGTTCTCCATGTTAAACTCAGGGTTATAAGGTATTTTAAATGAACCTTTATTACCTACCATTGGTACACAGTAAAACCCTCTTACAATATTGTGGTGGTGCATTAACTGACCAATATTTTCTCCGGCTGTAACCATATTGTTGATTTTCTTTTGCACAAAGGCTACCCTTAAATCGCATGAGTCAACATTACCCCAAGAACTAAATGCAAAGGTAAGACTATCCTCGCCCTCTACTGGCGCGGCACCTGTGCGTAGAAAATGTTGTGAAGGTGTATTGATTAAAGTATGCACTTTTCTGCCAATACTTGGTTTATCATTACCAGCAAATTCTTTGTTGCCCCCATTCACAAATGCCATTGGTGTATAGGTAGAAGTTAATCCTTTTTTCTTCAAATACATTTGCTGACGCTTGGTATAGTTAGAATCTGAGAAAGGGTCGACCCAACCTGAACGGTTCCAAATATCCACATGAAAATCAACTACGTAAACCGGAAAACCAGCACTATCGCTCATGTGGATTAATTCACCCATAAACTCATCCGCAAAAGGACAACTGCTGCAACCTTCTGATGAAAATAATTCTATTAAAACACTGGGTTGGTAAAGTGAAGGCTCTTTCTTTTCAGTAGTCTGCGCTCCTAATTTAACTAGAAGTCCTATGCCAAATACAAATACTAAAACTGTTTTTTTTATCTGAACCATAAACGTTGTGTATCAATTTTTTCTCCTGCTACAAATAGACTACAATGATAAAGACCCTTGGTAGAAAAGCCATGCTCAAACACCACTTCATTGATGTTTTTGTTTAAGTCGATGTGTAATTCTTTCACAATTCGTCCTTGGAGGTCTGTTATCATTAGGCTGCCAACCAAGCCTAGTTTTGGGTTTTGAACCCAAACGCTAAGACTTAGGGTTTCGTCTATAGGATTAGGACTTACCGGTAAAAGTTGCATCGTTTTGCCTGAGGCCGCGTTTTCTTGCAAACTTGTAGGAGGCACGCCGGCTACTTTTACATATTTCTCTAAAGAAAACAGGCTTTCTGTTCCTTCTGCATCTTGTGTGGCTATACTCACAAAATAAAAGCTATCTTTTTTTACATGATAGGTTTTTAAATCGCTTTGCCCATTCAAGGTAAAAAGGGTGTCAAAGGTATTGCTCCTGCTTCTAAAGCCAATTTTATAAGCATAATTTGATTGGGGATTGGTAATTTTAACTGAGAGGCCGTTGCCATCATTTATGAGCTCAAACTCTGGCGGATTCTGCGGCCCAATGGCCAGCATGGCGCTTGTAATACCATTTATTTGCACATTTCTTTTTAAGTAGCTTGTACTCACAAATAGGGAATCGAGCTTCCCGTCACCATTCACATCTTTTCCTAAAACATCGCGGGTGCTGTGTTGTCGGTCTTGGTAACCTGCAGCACTAGCATTGGCATCACCATGCTCATTGGCACTGGTAAGTCGAATGGCTGCATACCCTTGTTGCCTAAACGGAATATGGTCGCCACCACGCCCAATGCGGTCTTCTGCATTCATAATTTGAATGTTAGTTTTTACTGGCATTTGGGCAAGTAATTCTTCCTCAAAAGAAAGCTTTGTAAACCTTGCCAAGCCTTTTGGCATTGAATAATTTGCACCTGCAGAGAATATTCTAACCTGCAAACTGTCAATTTCATTTTCACCTGGGCAGCCTGGCGGGGAGGCTGTCTTTCCGCAAATGATGCCACCAATTACATCATTGTTTAAAACTGCTCTAATAGGAAGTGTGTTTGTTTTGGCAAATACTGCAAAAGCATTGGCGCCATCTAAGCCTTGCTCTTCTGCGGTGGTGAGCATAAATACCAAGGTTCGCGGGTAAGTTTGCGAACTCAATACCCTGGCGAGCTCTAAAACCAAGGCAACACCACTTCCATTGTCTTCCATGCCTCGGGCTTCGCAGGCGGTATCACAAACGGTTTCGCAACGGCTGTCGTAATGGGCCTCAATTAAGATAAACCCTTTCTGACTAGTATCTGTACCTGGTAAAATACCCAATACATTTTTATGGGTGCCAATATTACATATTTGTTGGTCGAAGCTAAAGAAGCCGCTCTTGAAAGCAGGATTTGCTTGGCCAAAACGCTGAAATTGTTGCAAGGCCCAATTTCTGGCAGCACCAATTCCATTGGTTAAGGAGAGGGTATCGGAGCCAGAATTTCTATTTCGGAATTGGTTCAAACCGAATAAAAATTGAAGTAATGAATCTGAAGAAGTTTGGGATAGCAAGGCTTGTTTTATGGCCGCTTTGTTGGGCTTGGTTTGACCCGAATAATATTGCGAAGGAGCGTATTGACCCTTTAGAATTTGAAGCATATTTGGATCACTAAACCTAAAATTGCTTTGGGCAAACAGCTGGCAAACCATCAACGCCAGTGCCAAAGCCAAAGTAAATTGTTTGATATAATTCATAAGCAATGAGTTTCTTAAAAGGAAATTTAGTTTAAAAGTAAGGATTAACTTATAAATCAACAAGTGCTTTCTTCCTTTTATATTTATCTTACCACCCCTTAAGAATTTAATCTATGGATAAAGTTGGCATCCTCTTTATTGTGTATAATAGGCCTGAAAAGACCAAATTAAGTTTTGATGCCATTAGGTCGCTTAAGCCAAACTACTTAATTATTTCTTCAGATGGTGCCAAGGATTTGAATGATCAATTAAAAGTAAATCAAGTTAGGGAAATTGTGAAAGTAATTGATTGGCCTTGTGAAGTTAATTATATTCATCATGAATTGAATATTGGGTGCAAGGCGAATATTATTAGTGGAATTGATTTTGCTTTTGAGCAGTTAAATAAATTAATAATTATAGAAGATGATATTATCGTCTCTACCGACTTCCTCCGTTTTTGTGAAGAGATGTTGAATAGGTATGAAAACAATGAAACTGTTTATTCTATTTATGGCTTTAATGGTTTAGGAGCGCAAGATGATTTGTCTTTTGATGGGTATTTTTCTAAAAGACATGCCATTTGGGGTTGGGCAACTTGGAAAAGGGCTTGGTTAAAATTTAGAAGTTTTGATTTAGAACTAAGCCCAATGATAGAAGCAAAAATTAAGGCCTATTTTGATAATTCTTTTCCAGCTAATTTGTATACCTATGTTAGCAAAAATAAGCAGTTTATTTACGATAATTGGGAAACTCACTGGGACCTATTTATTATTATTCAAGGTGGATTTTCAATTTGCTCAAGTAATAATTTGATTCAGAATATTGGCTTCGATGAAGAAGCAAATCGAACAAAACATCCTGATATAAGAAGTGCGGTTCCTATTGTTTTGATGAAGCCAAGTACAGAATATTTTACCATAAAAAGCGTCTATGATGCAGAAATAAAAGCGGCCGATGAAGCCCAATATTTATTAAGAATAATTGCGAGTTATGCCGAACCTAGAAAATTATTTACGATTCATAAAGCAAAATTAAATGTATTAGACCCCGCATGGGCTATTCAACTTGAGCCATTTAAAATGGCGGCAAAATCCCTTAAGCTACTTAAACATTTAGAAAAGCAGATTGATAACTTGGAAATAAAAAACCTGATTAGCATATTTGAGCGTGTTCATGAATAATTTAAAGGTTAGTTTTATTGTGGTCTGTAAAAATGCAGAAACTTATATCAATAGATGTATTGATAGCATTGTAAACCTTAACATCGAGAATTATGAAATCATTATTGTGGATGGAAATTCATCGGATCAAACATTGGAAAAAATAGCACATGAACCTATTACTTTAATCCTCCAACAAAAAGGCATTGGTATTGGTAATGCCAGAAATGAAGGGTTAAAAGCTGCTTCTGGTTCAATAATTTGTTTCTTAGATACAGATGACTATTATATAAAAGAGACTTTTTTAGAGATGTTAAATAATTTATGCTCAAGTGATACTTTAATGGCACTTGGCGCTTATTTAAATAAATCTTTAGAACAGCCTCTCATAGCATACGAAGCCTATACGCCTGGCGGTTTTATTTTTAAGCGAGAAATTTTTGAAATTATTGGTTTGTTTAGAGAAGATTTTGAGGTGGCCAGCGACCATGAATGGTTTATTAGGTTAATAAGAAGTAAGAACTTGTTTCAAATGTTTCCCTCTGTACTGTTAATGAAAGAAATGCATGTATCAAGTTTAAGTGCAGTAAAAAAAGATATTTACAGGCGCGAAATGATGCAACTATTTAAAACAAAATAAGTAAATGAGGATAACCTATATTTTCCCTAGAATGGGTTATGGTGCTGGCATAACAAATATTTTAACTGAAATAAAATATATAAAAAACTTAAACCTTAATTTTACCTTTCAGCTCATTGCCATTGAAAAAATTAATATTCCCGAGTTAAGTTTGAAAGCCTTTTCATTAGGGGTTAAAGTAAGGTTGGCGCCGTCTGATAGCCAATTAAAAACAATATTGGAAAATACCGACTTAGCTGTATTTCATTATTGGAATTGTCCTAGCAGTTATGTGTTTATTAAAAGGTTACAATTGCTTAGCCTGCCCATGAGATTATGTTTGAGTATTAGAACTAATGGTTTTACTTATCCGCAAATTCCTCCGACTTGGGTTTTTGATATGGCTGTTGGGATTATTAAGGTTCATCCTAAAACTCCAGTTGAACATGCAGGCGAAAAACCAGTTATTCAAATTCCCAGTATCATTGAGGTGATGGAATCTAGGAAAGAACTTTCGTTCCCCAACTTCAATAGGTTTAAGTTAATTTATGCAGGCGCGTTTAACCCCTGTAAAACCCATCCTCAGTTTTTAGAGATTCATCAGAACCTTCCCATTAAAAATTATCAGTTAGATGTTTATGGCAATATAAATCCAACCTTATTTCCTACTAATTCAAACATTCATCTTAAAGGATTTTCTAATAATCTGCAAGAAATCATAGGTTCCTATCATATGCTCTCTAATTTACAACACAGAATGGCTTATAGTTCTTTTGATAAAATTATGAAGGAATGTCAATGGGTAGGAGTGCCACCCATTGTGATAAAGGGAAGCAGTGTGGGAGATTTAATACAACATAATGTGGATGGCATAGTTGCCAATGACCTTGAAGATTATGTAGAGAATTTAGCAGAAATTTCAAAGAATGAGTCGCGCTATTTGGCCTTACGATCTTCCACATTTGATTGTACTCGTGCAAGCTATAAGCCACTAGAAATTATTGAAAAAACAATTGATTTTTATGCCTTGTTGGTTCAAACCAACTCCAAAAATGCGATACATAGTAATGTTCCTGAGCGCCCATTGCAAGCTTGTATAGACGGACTTGGAGAAGGAAAGTCTGCGTTAGAAATAAGTTTGAATAATTTTACAAAAGAAGAGCTTTGGTTTTTATTGCATTGTGAAGGAGGTTTGGCGCAATTCAGCCATTACTTTGAAGAGGATTTAAGTTTAAATGAATTGATTGCGACTATTCAAACTTGCTTATTAGAGCAATAGAATTTGTTCTTTTAAAAAGCGCACATTGTCATTTAAATTAGGACCCAATCCAATATCGAATACAGGAAGTGCATGCACAATTTTTTTTACTACAAGCACTGTTTTAGGGGCATCTGCTTTATTATTTACGGTAAATGCCATAGACGAAGCTAGGCTGTGATAAGCATCCTTTAAAGATCCTTCAGAAATGCTGCAGTAGCCATTCGATTTATGCAAACAAAATATAGCTTTAACCTGGCCTTGCATTTTAAAAACATCGGAATTCAATTGCAATAAGTTTAAAAAATGTTTTGAGTTTCCTTTTTGTTTTAGAGGGAGGGGCGGAAAATTTTCAGCAAATAAACTTAAAGATTCAGCACGCAAACGCACAGAAGGATAGGTGCCATAAACTTCTAGAGGTTTTTCTGCATTCACAAAACACATATCATCGCTAATTACATTGCCACCAGACAAAGCCCATGCGGCTGTGGTGGTAGATTTTCCAGTATTTTGTTTGCCTGGTAACAATACATATTGCTTTTCTAATCCAATAGCTGCGGCATGTATAGGGGAGTAATTACTTTGATTGTTAAGATAAATTATAAAGTTAAGTAGGGGATAATTGAAAGTTAAAACATCTTCCAAACGTGATTCTTCAATATAGAAATAGTACTTAGAAAAAGATTTTTCTAGAAAGAATCCAAATCCAAATCCCATAAACATCCAGTTTTCTGAGTCCGAATTCCACACCACATCGTCCTTGCTATAAAGTTTCTTCCAGTATAAATCTTTTGCAAGTGTGTAAACTTCTTTGTTCCAGACCAATTCGATGACCACATTTAGGCCAGTGAAGGATTGTTGCAATGGAAGGCCTTCATTTAGCAATGCTAGCACATTTGCTGGTGCCTTTATGGCTAAAGTTAGGCCTCCAGCTAGGCCAAGAAACTTTTGTTGCACTTAAGCTTTTTTATTTGGCCATCCATTCATCGTAACTTCATGGATGGGGTCTAATTTTATCAAACCACTGATATCATCAAATTTCTCAAATACGAAATTGGCATCAAGGTTTAAATTGATTCCGGCAATTTCAATTGTAGTGTTGCTGGTGGTTTCGGTTTGAACCAAAATTCCTTCTACAATTAGAAGAGAAACAAAAGATTGGAACTGTTCACCTACTTTTTCACCATAGGTTTGAGTTATGAAATTTGTAATTGAACTTGGCGCAATACCTTCAATTAATAGCCTAAAAAGTGGTAAACCGTTTTCTTTAATAGAATAATAGATACCCGTTTGGAAATTGACAAGCACTATTTCATCTTCAAAATCTTCAATATCAAAATTAGAAATATCAACCTTCATAGAATGAAATTTAGCTTATTTGTAGAATAATATCTACAATATTACCAAATAATAACTAAAAGTTGGCTGAATCGGGATATAAGTTTCACTTTCTCCCTAGCCCAAAATCTCCTTCACAGCCTCCTCGGCGTGCATGAATTGGAAGCCGAAGCCTACTTCTTGAATTTTCTCTGACGATATATTTTGGTCGGATAAAAGCATGCCGCCCATTTCGCCCATCATTAGTTTTAACATGAAGCCTGGCACCGGTGGTAAAAACATGGGTCTATTCATGGCCTTGGCAATGAACTTTGTAAGGGCTGCATTGCTTGCGGGATGTGGGGCAACACCATTGTAAATGCCACTGTGTTCAGGATGTTGACCTAAAAATAGAAACATCCTGCATAAGTCGTTTACATGAATCCAAGGTACCATCATTTTACCATTGCCTAAAGGTGCTGCCAATCCGTAGTTGGCCAATTTGCCAATTTCTTTAATAAAGCCGCCTTCTTTACTTAAAACAATCCCAATTCTTATGATGCTCAATGGAATACCCATTTCTGCAAATGCCTGGGCTTCCTTTTCCCATTGCACGCAAACATCTGCTAAGAAATTGGTGTCGGCAGGATATTCCTCTTTTACAAGCCCTTGTGGGTGGGTGCCATAAATGCCAACCGCTGAGGCAGAAACTACAGATTTTATTTGGTGTGAATGACTTTTTAAGGTTTGGGCAATGAGGCGTGTACCCTGAATTCTACTTTCTAAAATTTCATTTTTGTAAGAACTTGTCCACTTTTTATCAGCAACACCAGCCCCTGCAAGGTGGAAAATATGGGTGGTTCCTTCCAGAAATTTAGGGTCAATTTCCATTTTATCAGGGTTCCAATAATAGGCATTTTTGTCCTGTTTACGAGGGTTTCGGGTGAGGATACCTACTTCTATACCTTGCTTGATTAACAGGGTGCTCAGGTGTTGCCCCACATTTCCACTTCCTCCGCTGATGATGACTTTTGTCATAATTGTGTTTTATAATAAAACAATTTATTTACGCCAATGTTTACTTCTAACACACAGAATATACAAAATAAATTGGGAACCTTCTCTATTAAAGACATAGAAGCGCTTACGGGTATCAAATGTCATACCCTTAGGATTTGGGAGCAACGCTACGGAATAGTTGTGCCCAAACGCAGCGATACCAATATTAGGTATTATGACGACTCTGATCTAAAAACCTTGCTCAATATAAGTGTATTAAACGATAACGGTTTTAAAATTTCTGAAATAGCAAAGCTAACCTCCGACGAAATATCCGAAAAGGTGCTGGAAATAAGTCGTTCGGGTAACGAGTTTAAAATCCATATTCGCTCTTTTATATCAGCCATGCTAAGTTTTGATGAAACAGGCTTTCATAAATTAATGAATACCTATATTATTCAATTTGGCATTGAGGAAACATTCCTGAAAATCGTTTTTCCTTTTCTACAAGAAATTGGTTTGCTTTGGCAAGTGGGTACTATTCAGCCTTCGCATGAGCATTTTGTATCTAATATCATCAAACAGAAATTATATGTTGCCATTGATGGGCAAGTGGGGAAGTATAGCAATAATCGCAAGCGTTTTTTATTGTTTTTGCCAGAATCTGAAAAGCATAGCCTTGGACTCCTTTTCGCTAATTTTTTGATTAGGGCAAGGGGACATGAAGTTTTATATTTGGGTCAGGAAGTGCCATTGGTAGATTTAAAGGAAGCCTTAGAAAAGGATAATCCTGATTTTATTTTAACCATGTTAACCATCCCACAACCTGATTTAGATAAACAACAATTTGTCAACTTCTTAACAGAGAATTGGCCTTATAGTCAGATTATACTTTCAGGGCCACAATTTACTTATGCCACCCTCGAGTTTTCGAAAAATGTGCATAGAATTTCACAATTCTCAGAGCTTATCCATTTAGTGGAAAGCTTGGAAAACGAAAACCTCAAACGTAATTTAATTTCCTGATTTCTGACTTTGCAATAAAGGTAGGAGTCGCTTAAACTCCTCTTCCGTTACAACTTGGTAGGTGGCTGGAATTTCAAAGATTTTATCTTCCATTGGCACCAAGCTTACCAATTTGACGGTTAACTGCATAATTACCCCATTATTATTAGAACTGTATTGCATTAAAAAGCCTGGTATCTCTTTTAGTCCTTCCTCATTTTGGGTATTATAGGGCATAATTTCTCTGGTAAACCAACATTCATTAAAGCTTGTATCGTATTTAGTTTGCTTTATCACTTGGGCTTTTTGGCAGTTATAGCCTGCAATTTTCTTGTATTCATTGATTAGGTTTACCTTAAAAGAAAGCTGCAATGAATCTGGCACCATTTCTTTTTTAAAAGCTACCATTTCACTATCACTTTTTTTGAGCGCAAGTTTTTTGCTAAAGATATTGAGTAAAACAATAGTTTCTTTAGAATTGCCGTCATAGATGGTAGTGTTTTTGCCCATTCCAGCCAAGCCCATTTCCATGCGTGTTCTTTTGTCTTTAAAATAGAAGCTTGCTTCGTGGGGCAGCAAATGTTCATTGCGTCTCATTTCTGCTGGCAAATTTTGGTAGGTAATATCATAGAATAATTTGCCTTCTTTGATGAGGGTTTGCCCTTCACATTTAAAGGCAACAACTAGGAGTATTAAGAGATAAAATTTACGCATTACCAACTTAATTTTTCTTTGTTTAAAAAAGCGTTGATGCCTTTTTTGCAATCCTCGCTTGCCCTGGTTTTAGCATTCATTTGTGCCGCATATTCTATAGCCTCCACAAGATTTAACTCGGGCACATGTGCAAGCATCGTTTTGGTGGCAGCAACAGATTGAGATGAAGTTTGTTTGCATAGTTTTACAGCAAATTCATGCACCGTTTCTTCAATAATTGCTGATTCTACTACATAATTGATAAGGCCTAGTTCTTGTGCTTGTTGCGCCTCTATAATTTCACCACTTAATAAAATTTGTCTTGCTCTTCGTTCGCCCATTTGTCTTAGCAAGAATACCATCACAATGGCAGGGATGAAACCAATTTTAACTTCGGTATAGGCGAATTTTGCATGCGATTCTGCAAAACAAAAATCACAAATAGTGGCAAGGCCACAACCTCCTGCAAAAGCGGCACCATGCACCATGCTAATTACAGGCTTTGGGAAGTGATATATTTTCAGAAATAAATCTGCTAAATGTTTGCTATCGGTTAGGTTTTCTTCAAATGTATTGGTTTGTAAGGCTTGCAAAGAGGCTAAATCTGCACCTGAGCAAAAAGCTTCACCGTTTCCTTTTAATACAATTACTTTACAGGTAGCATCTTGCTCTGCCTGTGCAAGTCTTTCTTTGATGGCAGATACAAACTCATAACTTAAGGCATTTCTTTTTTCAGGGCGGTTTAGGGTTAAATACGCCACCCTATCAATTACTTCGTATGTTACCAATGCTTCCATATTTTATAGTTTTGAGACTGCAACCGTTTTACGCAGAATCTATCATGTGTAATAATAGTTATAATTTCTATTTTTCAAAAAAATTGATTGATGTATTGTGTGAGTATTGTCATGCATCACTTGTTTTTAGTCATGCAACACTTGTTTTTAGCAATGCATCATTTGGTTTTAGCAGTTTCTCATTTGTTTTTGTTAGTGTACTATTTGTTTTTAGCTGTGCAACACTTGTTTTTATTAATGCAACACTTGTTATTCTGAATGCACTACTTGGTTTTGTTAGCGCATCAATTGTTTTTTGCAGCGCACAACTTGTATTTAGCAATGCAACAATTCTTTTTATTAATGCACCACTTGCAAATGACAATGCACTGCTTGTTTTTAGCAGTGTTTCATTTGTTTTATTGAGTTTGCATAATATTATAACGAAAGGCACCTTGGCTTGCAATATCATGACATAAGTGTTTAGCTTTTTTGCATAGATCTTGAATTTTTTTCCTTTGTTTATAGGGTATTTCTGGAAGTATAAGCACCTGCTTCACCCTCATTTTATTTAGTATTTCCGTGCTTGGCAGCCAAGCACCTTTGCCTAAAATTAAGATTGCTGCTTGTTGGGGCCATTTTTGAGGGTTTTTACGAAGGTAAAGCATATTTAGTTTAGGGGTAATTTCTATCAGGCAACTTGTGGTATCAAGGCAGGTGATTTGTTTAAGTTTAATATTTTGAGAAACAAAATGCGCCTGAATGATTTTTAAATTTTTATCCGTTTCTTGGTTCAAGCTTACCCAGCCTTCATTTTGCTTTGTACAGCTAAATAATAATTTTTGAGAAGTTGCATAAATGGTAATTTCTGAATGGGTTTTTTCCCAGAAAAGTTGGCTTAGGTTCAAACCGAAACCTAGTAAAATAACTACCAATATTATTTTTAATGATTGGGCATTTTTGAAATAAAAATATAGACTTAAGCATGCAATTAAGATATAACAAAATGCAGCGTAAGAAAGTGGAAAATATACTTGGTCGATTATAGAAAAAGGCAATTGAGCAATATATTTTACCAAGAAGTTTGCAATGCCTAAGCATTTAGAAATAAGCCATGCCAGGGTTGTGGCTGCAAGGGTAAACTTATGCATAATTAAAAGTATTATGCCAAGATAAATGAGTAGGGTGGTGAGGGGAATAAGCAATAAATTAGCTACTAAAAAGTAGTTTGGAAATTGATGAAAATAGAAAAGACTAATAGGGAAAGTTAATGCTTGTGCAGCCAAAGAAACAGCACTTACTTTCCAGATTTCATTGAATAATTTATTGCCAAAATTAATGCTCTGGTAGAGCCTTTGATAAAAACAAATAATACCCAGTACAGCTGCATAACTTAATTGAAAGCCAGCATGCCATAGCATTTGTGGATTTATACATAATAAGAAAAATGCCGAAGCGGCAAGGCTATTAATGGGATTTCCGCTGCGGTTAATAATTTTCCCTATGGTCATAAAGCTAAACATAATGCTTGCTCTTAAAATGCTAGGCGATAAACCGCACAATAACGCATAGGCCCAAATGCCCAATAAAAGAAAATAGGGTTCGGCATTTCTGCCCCATTTTTTTCTTTTAAAAGGTTTGCTTATCCAACCTAAAATAAGAAAAATTAAACCCACATGCATGCCGCTAACAGCCAATACATGTAAGGTTCCGGTTTTGCTATAAGCTTGTATAAGTTCATCCGGAATGTGATCATCTAAGCCAAAAAGTAAAGCTTCTGAAATGCCAATTTCAGCTTCTGTTTGGAGATATTGGGCCAGAATTTTACTTATGGCATTTTGCCAAACATCAACCTTTTTAAGCACTGAAAATGTAGAATCCTTTGCATACAATTTCCACGCTGATGTATACAAAAACTGTTGATGAAAAATTCCTTTACGGGCCATGAATGCCTTATAATTAAATTCACCTGGGTTTTTGGGCAAAGAAATTTCTTGGTATTGGGATTTAATTAGAATTTGGTCGCCTTTTGCCAAAAGCAGCCCAAGACTGTCTTTGGGAAGCGAAATTTGCAATTTGCCGTTTAAAGGAACAAAGACTTTGTTTTGATTTTGGCCAGCAATAACAATGGTTTCAAAAGAAATTCTTTGATTGGTTTGTTTCGGTTTTGTTTCGGTTTGAACCAAAAGATAGTCGGTATTTTGATACGAAAAATGATTTTGTAAACGAACTTCTTTTTGGTTAGAGATAAGGCAAAATCCTAGTATTAATGTTAAGATATTATGTTGCAAACCTTGCATGGGTTCAAACCGAAAATGAGTTAGCAACACATGCGCTGTAAAATTGATGATAACTGTTAAGCCCAATAGAATTAAGCTATAAAAGAGTTTGATGGCAAAGTAATCTCCAAGGATTATTCCTGCAAGAAACGGAATCACTAAACGAATAAATGGCATTTGTTGCCAAAAAGTGGCTATCATCATTTTGGGTGTTTATAACCTATATTGACATAAGATAGCGAATGTTTAGTTTTGATAAAATTTGAGCAATATGTATATAACCTTACTTACCATTCACAATCTCCTTCGCTGGTTATTTCTAGCCGCGGCATTGTATGCAATTTATCGCGCAGTTATGGGCCTCATGAACAAGAGTGTTTATAACAAAAGCGATAATACCTCGGGTACTTTCTTAGTAGCCTTAGCGCACAGTCAGTTATTAATCGGAATTATTCTATTATTTGTGAGTCCAGTTATTCAAGCGGCTATGGCAGATATGGGTGCAGCCATGAAAGATAAAGCACTTCGCTTGCAATTAATTGAGCATCCCTTAACCATGATTATTGGTGTGGTGCTTATTCAAATTGGCCGCATAAGAACACGCAAGGCTTACGCAGATTCAGACAAATACAAGCGCAGCTTGATATTTTTTGGAATTGGTTTGCTACTCATACTCTCTAGAATTCCTTGGGGAAGCTCTCCAATGTTTCGCTTCTAAAAAATAAAATGAAGGGAATCAATGCATTCCCTTCATTTTTGTGTTTTTATTCCTAAACTTTCAATAAGTATTGAAAGTTTAGGAATTTATAATATCTTTGTACACGAAAACAATATGAAATTTAATCAAGCAAAAGAGCAATTTATTCAAACTTGGGGAACCTTGGGTAGCGAATGGGGCATTAACAGAAGCATGGCACAAGTGCATGCTTTGTTATTAATTTCACCTGAACCCTTGAGTACAGAAAATGTAATGGAGGAATTAAGCATAAGTAGGGGCAATGCCAATATGAATTTGCGGGATTTAATCAATTGGAATTTGATTAGCAAAGTATTGGTGCCTGGCGACCGAAAAGAATATTTTGAAGCAGAGAAAGACATTTGGGAAATAGCCAGGCGCATTGCAAAAGAGCGCAAACGCCGTGAGTTGGAGCCTGTGCTAAAAGTATTGGCCCAGCTAAAACAAGCCGAACTTGACAAATCCTTGAACACACATAAATCTTTTTTATCAACTATCAACGATTTAGATGATTTTGTAGGAAAGATGGATAAGTCGGTAGAGGTTATGCTCAAAGCAGATGAAAGTTGGTTTTTTAGTACACTCTTAAAATTAATAAAGTAATGACTGCATTTAAATTATTCACCTTTAAAAAGGCAGACGCATGGATACAAGTTTCTGTAATTGTTATTGCAATAGCTTGGATGATATTTGAAATTATAAAAGGCGCAAGAGATTTAGACTTGGTTGGAATGTATATAATTTCATTGTCGGCCATTGGTTTTTTTCAATTGCTCAGTTTCTTTATCCATTGGTATATTAATGCTGGAGATTTAAGTAAGCTAAGAAAATATTATAGCAGAGCGCTTTTAGGCTTGCTCGTTTTATTAGTGCCACCTTTAACGCCAGTTGGTTTGTTCTTTTTGCTATTTCTTACTCCAGGATTCGCAATTGCTTACATCGCTATTATTTTTTCTGAAATTAAGCCGCGCTCTTTTTTTGATTTATAGTTTCAATATTTATTGAAAATACCATAAGTTATGACCTATAATACAATTGCCTATTTGTTTTACTTGCCATTTACCATCGGAATAACTTGGTGGGTTGGTAAAGATTTGAATCGCAAGGGAGCTTATTTATTATGGGCTGCTTTTGAAGATAATGCCTTAGTAAATACCATTAATCGATTTTTACTTTTGGGTTATTACCTTTTAAACATTGGCTATGCGGTGCTTAGTTTGAGTTTGTTTCCGCGATTGGAAAGTTCGGTCCAATTGTTTTCTGTACTTGCTTTTAGGGTGGGCATTATTATGAGTTCCTTGGCCATCATTCATTACATAAACATCCTAGTCATTCATCTTTTTTCAGTTCAAATTAAAAAGTTCTTACACATTTAAAACCTCACATTTTTAACCCTTAATTACAATTTTATGGAAACCAATTTTGTATTAGTATCCTATTATGTTTACTTACCTGTAACGATTTTATTAACCTTATACGTTGCCCACGTATTATTTAAACAAGGACGCATTTTTATGCTCGATATCTTTAAAGGTCGCGCAGAGATTGCAGATGCTACCAATCATTTGTTTAAAGTTGGCTTTTATTTATTGAATATTGGTTTTGCCCTCATGATGATGGAAACAAACTATGACATTATAAGCGCGCAAGAATTAGTGGAAGTATTAAGCAATAAAATTGGTTGGTTCTCTGTGTACTTAGGCATCATGTTATTTTTCAATTTGTTCTTATTTTTCAGAGGGAAAAGGAAGTCGGCACAACCCACACAGCTCTTATAAAAAACGCACAAGGCCGAGGTTCATGGTAAAACTTCGGCCTTATTGGCTATATTCGTAAAAACATATTACATTGACCTTCGACGATTTTTATTTAGACCCACAATTAATGGATGGCTTGGATGCCATGGGATTTCTAACCCCAACACCTATACAAGAAAAAGCCATACCCTTAATTTTAGACCATTATGATTTGATTGCTTGTGCACAAACAGGCACGGGTAAAACGGCAGCCTATTTATTGCCAATTATTGATAAGATTGTAAATTCATCTCACAGCCATTTAAACACATTGATATTAGTTCCCACACGGGAGTTGGCCCAGCAAATAGATCAACAATTGGTTGGCTTTGGCTATTATGTTGCCATTAGTTCAATTGCTGTTTATGGCGGCGGTGATGGAAATTTGTTTAACCAACAACAAACCGCCTTGCGCCAAGGTGCAGACATTATTATTGCCACGCCTGGTCGTTTGATTGCCCATTTGGCCTCTGGTGTAATTGATTTTAGTAAATTAGAACACCTTGTTTTAGACGAGGCCGATAGAATGTTGGATATGGGCTTTTATGATGATATTGTAAAAATCATTAGTTATTTGCCCAAAGACCGCCAAACACTTTTGTTTTCGGCTACCATGCCACCGCGCATTAAGACCTTAGCAAATAAGATTCTGTTTGAACCAAAGGAAGTAAGTATATCTATTTCTAAACCTGCAGAAGGCATCAAGCAGCTGGCCTATGTAACTTATGAGCCGCAAAAAATGACTTTACTAGGTGAGATTTTTAAGGAAAAATACCAGAGTGTAATTGTTTTTGCCTCTACTAAAGAAAAGGTTAAAGGTTTGCATTTTGAGTTTAAGAAGATTGGTATTCCAGCTAAATCTTTTCATTCAGATTTAGAGCAACGAGAGCGAGAAGAACTCCTTAATGATTTTCGAAATAGAAAGATACAAGTATTAATTGGCACTGATATATTATCTCGCGGCATTGATGTAGACGGCATCGATTTGGTTATAAATTTTGATGTGCCACCCGATCCAGAAGATTATGTTCATAGAATTGGCAGAACGGCAAGGGCAGAAACCACTGGTACTGCAATTACCTTTATCAATGAAAAGGACATGCGTAGGTTTCATTCAATTGAGAAGCTTATAGAAAAAGAAATTCCTAAATTGCCTTTACCAGAAGGCTTAGGCGAGGCACCTGTTTATGAGCCTTTAAAGAAAGTTATTGTTGGTTCGAACCGAAATAAACCTGCTGGAAATGGGAAGTCGAAAGGACAATGGCGTGGTGGACCACCTAGAAAACCTAAAGGTTAAAATCGTTTAAGTCGATTTGTTTTACACTTTCGGATAAGCCAGCATACATATTATTAAATTGGTTGGCAAATATTTGAAAGTTCTTATCCAATTCAATGATTTTTCTGCTAATCTCAAGCATTTCATTAGAAACGCGCGCTTCTGCAGGTAAACTCTTTAATTGATTCTCCACCTCTTGAACAGTGCTGCTAATATAATTAAACTGTGTTCTTACTTGGTCGCCAATCTGTGTTTCAAATTGTTTGTGTCGAACCAAAAGTAAAGAGAAATTATATTTTAATTGAATAAGTGGGGTGATATCATAAATGCTTAAAATGACAAGGCCATCTTCGGCACATTTAAAATGTAGATTGCAATAAATGTCTTCGCCTTTTTTACGAGTCATCCTTACATCTCTCATAAAAAAAGAATCTTCGGTATAAGTGTTAAATTCTCTGCTAAAATTTTCTCTTTTGCCACTATAAATAAACTCTAATAATTTGGCAGATTCTAGCATCGATTCAGGGCAATCTAAAAAGAACATAGCCTCTTTATTAGCATCCCTTATTTTGAAGTTTACCTTTTCAAAAACTAATAATGGATTGGGGTTTTCATCAAAAATGAAACTAAGTCGGTCGTCTATTTTTAAATGTGAAAGCTGTTGTTTGTAAATGAAGTAATACCCAATAATTCCGGTAATTAAGAAAAACATGAGTTCTAAGAAAATCAACACTGATTTACCCATGTTACCAGGCATGATACCACCAATTTTATCACCCATGAAATTAATTAAAATCCAAGAACTGAAAGTAGCAACCAGGTAAACACTGATTATTTTCAAGGAGCGGGTAGAGGCAATATCTTCTAGTTTGTTTTGGGTCATTAGAGGTTAAGTCTAAACAAATATATAGGCTTACCTGTAAGAATTTTAAGAAAATAAATTTAAATGGCTTTTTTTTGTGGATTACCAGCTTTTTACTTGATTACCACCTTGAGATTCTCTTTCTATATCTGCTGTATCAGCAGCGGCTTTATTATCTTTTACCATGTCACGCATTTCTTTTACGCCATTTTTATCTTTTGCTTCCATGCCTTCGATGCCAGTTTGAAAGCTGCTCATGTTAAACATAACAGCCATTCCCGCAACTACAAATACTTGGGCAACCATGTAGATTTTAGACCAAGCTTTCTTGCGATTCATAAATCCGATAACGTTTACGATTAAAAGGATTGCAAAAATGGTAAGTAACATAATTTTTATATTTAAGAGGTATGCTTATATCTTTTCAATTTACTTGCCAATAAAAAAAAAGAGGCTTAAACCATTGATATTCCTGCTATGTTGGTAAAGACACTTTTTTGGCATTTGAGTTTTCTGTTTCATTATGGGAAGTTTACGTATCATTATGGGTTCCCAGGCATAGGGGCTTGTCCTGGTTGGGCAGGTTCTCCAGTTACCCTTTCTTTGATGCCAAAGTAGGCATCATCAAACGGCGTATTCACCCCTGGAAATAAATCAATTTGGTACTCAGATTTAAGTTCAAGTAATACGGCAATGGTAAAAATGGCAATAAATAACAAATACAAAACAGTAAAGGCCTCATTGGCTAATGTAAATCGTTCTTTCTCTACAATCTCGTCTGTAGTTGTTTTTTCGCGCTTTTTCCCAATTCTAAATAAAGGCTCGTCTTTATGAATCGTTTTCAAACCGAGTGTACTTAATTTTAAAGAAAAGCTTTTACGTCTGCGGCACTAATGGGTTTGGTTATAAACCCTTTAATAAAACCGTATTTTTCAGCCTTAATTCTATCAGACCTATCAATTGAAGAGGTAATGATAATTACATCAAAAATAGATTTATGTGGTGTTTCTGCAATTCTATCACAAACTTCCCATCCACCAACTTCTTCCATATTTATATCTAACAGCATTAAATATTTATTGCCATCATCCCGCACTTTTGAAATAAATTGATTGAGGTCTTTTCCATCGGCAAATTCAACTACTTCTCCATTAAAACCGGCATTTCTCAAGGCATTGTTTACCAAGAATAGTGCAATTGGATCATCGTCGATATTTAAAATAATCGTTTTCATAGGTTAAATGCGTCTTTTCTTATTCACCTCTTTTCTCTACAAGTTTAAATACATCATGACTAAAACCGGTATTACTAAAACCGCCATCATGAAATAGGTTTTGCATGGTTACCATTCTGCTTAAATCTGAGAACATCAATACACAATAATTGGCACAATCTTCTGCACTGGCATTGCCTAATGGCGAAAGAGCCGTTGCATAGTCGAAAAAGTCACCAAAGCCTTTTACACCGCCACCTGCTGTGGTTGGGGTTGGACTCTGAGAAATGGTATTTACTCTCACCTTTTTGCTTTTTCCATAATGGTATCCAAAACTGCGGGCAATGCTTTCTAGAATCGACTTACTTTCTGCCATTTCGCTGTAATCTGGGAATACACGTTGCGCAGCAATATAGGTTAAGGCTACTACAGAGCCCCAATCATTAATGGCCTCCATTTTATAACAAGTTTGTAATAACCTGTGAAAAGAGATGGCACTAATATCATAGGTTTCATGTGTCCATTTGTAGTCCAAATCTGTATAAGCTCTTCCTTTTCTAATATTGATGCTCATTCCAACAGAATGTAAAATGAAATCAATTTTACCACCTAAAATCTCCATGGACTTACTAATCAAGTTTTCCATTTCTTCGTTTTTGCTAACATCGCAAGGAATCACTTGGGCATTGTTGCAAATTGCTGCCAAGTTATTTATTTCGCCCATGCGCATGGCAATTGGGGCATTGGTTAATACAAAGGTTGCGCCTTGCTCATGGCACTTTAAGGCAACCTGCCATGCTATACTTTTATCGTTTAATGCACCGAAAATAATTCCTTTTTTACCTTTTAATAAGTTATTCATAAAATTTGAAGTATGGATTTATATTGCAAGTTTAAGTTTTTTTGAACATACTACGACTGAATTTCTGCATTTAAATTATGTTTAATTTATACTACTTTGCAGGTCTGCTAAACTAAATGAATAATTTATTGATAAGATTGGCCTTGTTTTTTTGTCTATTATCCCCTGTGGTAAATGCCAAAGAGGCTGTAATTGATGTGCTTTCTTATGAGATTTCACTTTTTGTAAATCCAACATTTAAACAAATTTCAGGTTCAAACACTATTTCCTTCGCAATTTTAAAACCAGGTGATATATGTGTTTTTAAATTGGCACCTCAACTTAAATTACTAAGCATTAGCAATCAAGTTCCCTTTCAGCGATTGCAAGAAAAACTGCTAGTTAGCTTAGCACCTAGCATTAAGAAAGGAGATACGCTGAGCCTTGTGTTTAGTTATGAAGGTATTCCTCAAGTTGCCCAAAATGCCCCTTGGGATGGCGGTTTTGTTTGGCAAAAGGATAGTTTGGGAAATCCGTGGATTGGCATGGCTTGCGAAGGCATTGGCGCACACAGCTGGCTACCTTGTAAGGATACTTGGGACGATGAACCCAATCAGGTAACTTTCCACCTTAGTGTTCCAAAAGGCTTAATGGGAGTGAGTAATGGGCGTTTGGTTCAAACCGAAACCAAGGATGCCATTAGTACTTTTACATGGCGAGTAAACAACCCTATTAACCATTACAATATTGCCATAAATATTGGCAAGTATGCTCATATAAATGATTTTTATACATCGTCAAATGGGGATACTTTGTCGCTTGATTTTTATGTATTGGAGTCGAATTATAACGCTGCAAAAACCCATTTTCAGCAGTCGAAGCGCATGCTAAAAGCTTTTGAACATTTTTTTGGGAAATATCCTTTTTATGAAGATGGCTACAAATTGGTTGAAACGCCCTATTGGGGTATGGAACACCAAAGTTGTATTGCCTATGGTAACAATTATGAAAACAACAACTTCGGTTTTGATTTCATCATTATTCATGAAAGTGGGCACGAATGGTTTGCCAACAGCCTTACTGCGCAAGACAAAGCCGATATGTGGATCCATGAAAGTTTTACTACTTATAGTGAATCCTTATTTATTGAATATTATTACGGCAAGTTGCGGGCAATGCAATACTTGCAAAATCAAAAGAGTAAATTAACTAATCAAAAACCAATGATTGGAAAATATGGTAGTTACCATCATTTTACAGACAACGATATTTATTATAAGGGCGCTTGGATGTTGCACACTTTAAGAAATATGATAGATAACGATACGCTTTGGTTTAATACTTTGCGTGATTTGAACAAAAAGTTTTATCATCAAACGATTACAAGCATAGAAGTAGAGCAGTTTTTAAGTGAAAGAACCCGACTCCCTTTAGCTGCTTTTTTTGATCAGTATCTTAGAAATCCAAATATTCCTGTTTTAGAATATTTTATCCAAGAACGCAACGGACTCAACGAATTGCATTACCGTTTGCAAAGCAATGTAAAGGGTTTAGAAATGCCAGTATTAGTAACCTTGGCCAAAGATAAATTTGATTTTTTATCGGTGGGTTCAAACTGGAAAATAATTGACTTGCCTTATGAGGATGTAGTTAATTTTAGGTTAGATACGGCTAAGTTTTTGGTAGAAACCAAATTGATAACTCCTAAAAAATAATTTTATCTTTGGTTTGTCCGTAGCTTACGTCTATCACGCCCGGCTCTAAGAAGAAGTCGTGCGGGAAGCCTAATTCAATTGCTGATACTTCATTTAGTTTTTGAAGCCATTGGTCTGGAATAATCACCTCAATACAGCCCAATGCCTCGGTAATTTGTGGTGCTTTTGTAGCGCCTACAATTGGAATAACTTGTTGTTGGCGCTGGCGGGTCCATTGCAAGGCAACATGTGCTGGGGCGCAACCCATGTCATTAGCCGCATCCACAACGGTTTGTGCAATTATGGTGTTTCTTTCATTTAAGCGTTTTGAGGCATCTGGCAATCTTCCTTTTTCGCCACGTAAATACTTGCCAGTAAGCGCGCCACCTGCAAGCGGTGCCCAAGGTGTAACAGCCAAATTAAATGCTTTTGCCATTGGTAACAGGTCTCTTTCTGCGGTTCTGCTAATAAGGCTATACTCAATTTGGAGTCCGGCAAACTTATGCCATCCCCGCAATTCTGCTATGGTATTGGCTTGTGCAACCCGCCAAGCTGGGGTATCACTAATGCCTATATAATTTACCATGCCGCGCTGCACAAGGTCGTTTAGGCCCATCAAAACTTCTTCTGGAGAGGTGGTAAAATCCCAAATATGCAGCCAAAGCAAGTCTATGTAATCTGTTTGCAGGCGTTTTAAACTTTCTTGTACCGAGCGCATCATATTTTTTCTATGATTCCCACTAAAATTTGGGTCGCCATTGCGGTCTTTTAAGCCATATTTGGTTGCCACTACAAAGTGGTCTCTGTCTGAACCAATAAATTTTCCTACGAATTTTTCTGAGGTACCTGCAGTATAGACATTGGCAGTATCAATAAAATTTCCTCCTGCATTTGCATAGGTTTCAAAAACTGCTTTCGAATTTTCTTCAGAGGCGCCCCATCCGTTTTCGGTGCCAAATCCCATTGTGCCTAAGCAAAGTTCCGAAACACGTAAACCGGTGTTTCCAAATAAATGATACTTCATACTACAAGTATAGTGAAAGGATGTTAAGTAAAAGGTAAAACCTTATTCTGATGCTGCTTCTGATTCTGCTTCTAATTTGCGTTTATCTCTTGTGCCTCTATAAATTTCAAATTTATGGTAGCGACATTCGAGGGCTCCGTTGAAAAGTGGAATGCGTTTAGAGGGCGCTAATCCTACTTTTTTAAGGGCGGGGATATTAGAAGAAATAACCCAAACATCGTAGCCATTGAATTCTTTTTTCATGATATCTCCCATTAATTTGTAGAAGGCGCCAATTTCTTCAATGGGCAATCGTTCTCCATAAGGTGGATTGATAATCATAAGTCCGCCGCCTTCGGAGCCTTTGGCTTCTTCAAACCTTTTGTTGCTAACAGTAATGTCTTCAGCAACGTGGGCTCTTTCTGCATTTTCCCGGGTAATTTCAATGGCTTTAAAGGTTTTGTCACTGCCTGCAATGCTGGCTTTAGACGGTCGCATATTTTTAATAGCTGTAGCTTTTACGCTTTCAAAAATGCCTTTATCAAAGTTTCTCCAGCTTTCAAAACCAAAGCGTTCTCTATACAAATTAGGTGGCATATTTTTAGCAATCATGGCCGCTTCAATTAACAAAGTACCACTTCCACACATGGGGTCGTAATAATTGCCTTCGCCATTCCAACCCGTTAGCATAATCATGCCAGCGGCCAACACCTCATTGATAGGGGCTAAGGTGCTGTCTGTACGGTAGCCTCTTCTGTGCAAGCTTGCGCCAGAACTGTTAAGCGCAACACTCACTTCATCATCATGAATATGAATATCAATGCTAAGGTCGGGTTGATCCAAATCAACGCTTGGTCGAATGCCATATTTGTCTCTAAATTGATCCACAATGGCATCTTTGCATTTAAGCGAAACATAGTGGGAATGAGAGAAAAAATCACTTCTTAAGCTGGTATTGATAGCTAATGTTCCATCTTTAGTAAGGTATTTATCCCATTCAATTTCTTGAATGCCTTTATAAAGTTTATCTTCATTTATGGCATAAAACTTATGAATTGGAACTAGTACTTTTAGGGCAGTTCTTAGGCTTAAGTTGGCGTGGTACATGGTACTTAAATCGCCACTAAAACTTACCGCACGGTTGTGGGCTTCTACCTCTGTTGCGCCTAATGCTTGCAGCTCTGCTGCCAATAATTCTTCCAAGCCAAATTGGGTTTTGGCAACCATTTTTATCATTTCCATACCTTTAAGGATTGGGGCGAAGGTAAGGTTTAAATTTTATTACAATAACAAAGTATAATGACTACCCATTAAAATGAAATCAGCGGAAAATTTATTTAGACCAAAAAGTTTGAGGAAATTATCCTTTCTGAAATCCAATGGGTTTTCCTTTTTTAGTGTCGTGGTAAGTAAGTTAATTTATTCCTACTTTTGAGCCATGAATATAAGAGTTTTTCTCCTTTTCTTTTTAGTGTTCGGTTTGAACCTAAAACCCTTATTTGCTTGTAAGTGTTCGTTAATTAACATTGCAGACAACTATCAACGGGCGGGATTGATATTTTATGGAAAACACCTCGAAACGATTGCCTTGCCTAATGTATATGACGAGGCGGGTAAAAACCTTGTGGTTGAGAATTTTCAAGTAATTAGATTTTATAAAGGCGTCGCAGATGGTGTATTGAAGCAAGACAGTGCTTTTAAAATTTCTTTGCGTTCAACCTGCAATAAATCCTCTTGCGGCTATTGTTTTGATGCTGGCAAAACATATTTAGTTTACGCTACCATGCACGAGGGCGTATTGGGTGTTGAAACCGATTTGTGCTCTCGCACCAAAGAAATTACCCAAAACAACTTTATCATTTCGGGTGGGGTAGACCCTGATGCTGGCAAAGATGAAACCAAAGAACTTATGCGCCTCTCTGCAAAAGACACTTCAATTCAGGTAAGTGGCGAAAAATGGTTAGAAAACAAGCTTGCCGATGAAGAAATCAAAAAGCGATTGCAAAAAGAGCTGAAGAAGAAAAATAGCATGAGCATCACCTTAGCAACCACTACACTTATCTTATTCTTTTACGTGATTTTGGGTTGGTTCAAACCGAAAAAAACTAAGGCCTAACCAGGGTCCACATCTGCATAGGCAATAAGACCCCGCAAAGATTTATCTTCATACAATTGTTTTATGGCTGCTTTTATTTGTGATTTACTGGTGTTTAACGAATTAGATTGTCGGTTGATTTTTACCAATATCTCTTTGATATAAAAGTTTCTAATCTTACTCACATAAGGGCTTGCAGGTCCCATCATTACGGCTTGCAAATTAGGTTCAAGTATGTTTCTGAGTTTTGTACCTGCATATTCTGCCAAGTTATAATCCCTGTGTTTTACAATTAATTTAATCAATCTAAAATAGGGTGGATAGGCAAACTTTTCTCGGTCTTCTAATTCCTTTTCAAGCAAGGGCAAGTATTGGTGTTGTTTTAACAATTGCAATACATAATGGTTGGGCAAGGTGGTTTGCACAATTACTTTTCCTTGTTTGTGTTTGCGTCCTGCTCGGCCACTCACTTGCATTAGTAATTGCATGGCACGCTCGTGTGCTCTAAAATCAGGGAATTGCAGCAAGGCATCAGCATTAATGATTCCCACCAAATTCACATGCTCAAAGTCTAATCCTTTGCTCAACATTTGGGTGCCCACTAAAATGTCAAACTGCCTATTCTCAAAACTTCTGATAATTTCTTCGTGTCCGTGTTTGGTTTTTGCTGCGTCTAAATCTAATCTGGCAATGCGGGTTTTAGGATACAGTTCGCTCAATTCATCTTCTACTTTTTCGGTACCTGTTCCTTTCAAGGTCATATTCGGTGTGCCACATTTTTGGCAGCTGTTGGGAATCGCGGTTGTAAATCCGCAATAGTGGCACTTTAAAGAGTCGATGTATTTATGGTAGGTTAAACTGATATCACAATTTTTGCATTTGGGAACCCACTCGCATTTATTGCAGCTTAAGAAGGGGGCATAGCCTCGTCGGTTTTGAAAAAGGATGATTTGCTCATTGTTTTGCAGCGTTTCTTCAATGGCTTGGTGCAAGGCAAAACCAATGTCTTCCTTCATCATTTTCTTGGTTCTTCTTTCCTCGCCAAGGTCGGAAGTTTCAATAACTGGAAGGGCTACATCATGGTATCGTTTATCCATTATTACCCAGCCATATTTGCCTGTTTTAGCCATGTGGTAAACTTCCATCGATGGGGTAGCAGATCCTAATAAGGTTTTGCATCCATGTATTTTTGCTAACATCATAGCTGCATCGCGTGCATGGTAGCGGGGTGCAGGCTCTTGTTGTTTATAAGAGCTTTCATGCTCCTCGTCTATTATGACCAAGCCCAGCTCTTGAAATGGCAAGAAAATAGAACTACGGGCGCCAATCACCACGCGGTATTGGCCATCATTTACTTTGTTCCAAATTTCTACCCGCTCTTGGTCGTTAAACTTGCTATGATAAGCCACGCAATGTTCACCAAAATACTTGTTGATGCGTTTGATGATTTGCGAGGTAAGAGCAATTTCTGGCAGCAAGTATAAAACTTGTTTGCCATTGGCGAGTGCTTCTTCAATGAGTTTAACATACACATGTGTTTTGCCACTACCTGTTACGCCTTGTAACAAGGCTACTTCTTTTTCTTCAAAAGAATTTTTTAACGCCAAATAAGCTTCTTCTTGGTTTGGGTTCAAACTAAAACTTTCTTTAGGCAGCAATTCCATTTGCAGGCGGTCTATGCTCATTTCATATGGCATGAGAACCTCATTTTTAATTAAGGTTTGCAAAGACGAAGCCGCATTGCCGCCAAATTTTAAAATTGCACTTCTATCGGTTAATTCATTTTGTTGTTTAAGGTGCAAATAAGACATTAATATTTGCAGCTGTTTGGGCTTTTTTTCTAGCGAGTCAAATAGGGCTGCAAGGTTTTTTTCCTCTTCGTAAATAGGGTTAAGCGAAAAGCAAACAATGATTTTGGGTTTGTATTTCCCTTGCAGTTCTTCTCTTATTCGAATCATGCCTTTGTTCACCATACTTTTAATGAGGGGAAACACATTTTTGAGCCGAACAATTTCTGAAACATCTGCCAAGGTTAACTCGGCTTGCACCTCTAAAGCTTCCCAAATTAGAAACTCTTTTTGATCTAGTTCCACCGAATTAGGGTCAAAGGTTTCATTGGCTTCAATGCGTGTAGCCGATTCAAGTTTGAGTCCGGCCGGCAAAGCCGCTTGCATTACATCCCCAAGGCTGCATAAGTAATAAGTGCTCATCCAATCCCAAAACTGAAAGTGGATAGGATGCAACAAAGGCTTTTCGTCTAGAACGCTATAGATATATTTTGCTTCGTAGCCTTTGGGAGGCGAGTGGTGTATTTTGGCTATAAGGGCAGAATAAATTTTGCGCGCTCCAAATTGAATGGCCACTCGTTTGCCAATGGCAATTTCAGCTTCCCATTCTCGTGGCACTCTATACGTAAAGAGTGCATCGAGGTGCAGGGGTAACATTACATCAATAAAAACGGCAAACTGATCTTCAGACATTTGGCTTAGGCCTCTTGTATGTTTGCAATTACGGCTTGTAAATATTTCCAGAATTTTTGAACCGAACTAATCTGCACACATTCGTCTGGAGAGTGCGCACCTCTAATGTTTGGTCCGAATGAAATCATTTGCATTTGAGGATAATTAATGCCTAAAATACCACATTCTAAACCTGCATGAACAGCATTTACATGGGGCTTTTCATCAAACATTTCTTCGTATTGATATTGCATCAATTTAACAATGGCCGAGTTAGGAAGTGGCGCCCAGCCGGGGTATGCGCCCTTGGTTTGGGTTTCGCCATTTAAAAATTCAAGGGCACTTACAATCATTTCTGCAAGGTCAAGCTTCTCCGAATCTACAGAGCTTCTGCAGAGACAATGTATTTCGTAGGTTTCGGTTTGAACCAAAACTCGGGCCAGGTTATTAGAAGATTGTACAAGACCGTCGATGCCAGGTGTCATTCTATAAATGCCATTTGGAATGGTATACAACGCACCTATTAATGTTTTTGTAAAGGCATCAGGTAAGCAATGGCTAGCTGCTTCTGTTGGCGCTGCGTTAAGCATTAGCTGAGGGTCGGTAAGTAGATATTCCACCGAATAAATGCGCACTAAGTTATGCACCAAATTGTTTAAGATATTTAGGTGTTCAGCCGGAATACAAACAATTGCAATTGCTTCTCTTGGAATGGCATTGCGCAAACTGCCACCATCAAATTTCACAAGTTTAAAAGGAATCGATTTTTGGATTTCTCTTAAGGCGCGGGTCATTAATTTATTGGCATTGGCTCTGCCCAAATGAATGTCCATTCCAGAATGGCCGCCTGTGAGGCCATTTACAGTGAGGACAAAGGATTGCCAATTGCTTGGAACAGGTTCTGATCTGTAGGTTCCTAAGCCAGAAACATCAATGCCACCTGCGCAGCCAATACATAGTTCTTTATCGTCTTCGGTATCTAGGTTTAGGAGGATATTTCCATTGAGCATGCCTGCTTCTAAGCCCATAGCACCTGTCATGCCGGTTTCTTCATCAATGGTAAAAAGGGCCTCAAGGGCAGGATGGGGAATATCTTTAGAACTCAATAAAGCCATTATAGAGGCAACTCCAATGCCATTGTCGGCACCCAAAGTAGTGTCACGCGCGCGCACCCAATCGCCATCAATAAACATGTCTATGCCTTGCGTGGCAAAATCAAATTGGGTATCTGCATTTTTTTGGTGTACCATGTCGAGGTGACTTTGCAAAACAAGTGTTGGCCTGTTTTCCATTCCTGGAGTTGCAGGCTTTTTGATAATCACATTTCCAACAGCATCCTTAGTGGTCTGAAGTTGCAATGAGGCACCAAAATCCAACATAAACTGAATGATTTGTGCTTCCTTTTTAGAAGCTCTTGGTATGGCATTTAGGGCAGCAAAATGCTGCCATAAAGCAATTGGTTCAATATTGTTTAACATGTTGTTTGAAAATAGTGCACTAAAATAGGGGAAAACTTGGAATTTTAGAGACATTTAAACTGTCAATGTTGTTTCTAAAATTACCTAATAATTTGCAGGAAAGCATAATTAAATCCCTTGAATGGGATGTAAATTAAATAACCATAAACCTTAACCGGCACTTTTGGGTAGGTGCAGTGTAGCCAGTTATTCTTTTGTCAATGTACATTTTAGTCCTATCGTTAAATTCATTCCGTTATGTCGTATTTTATTATTTGCAAAGTAGTTGGAATTAGTAATTGTCGTAAGGCTATATTGATATGAAAACGAAGTAAACAACCAATATCCTCCATTTAATTTATAGCCACCACCAATTTCAACAAGTCCAGCAAAATCGAATTTTGAAACTCGATTTGTAACGTCAAAAGTTTCATTTTTCGTAAACTTTCCGTCTGTGTCGAAAGCTGGTGCTATTGTCTTGGCGTCAACAAGCAACGATGGAATTACTCCGATATTTGTAAATCCAAACAGCTTTGTCCCAATGTTGAATCCTGTTTTTATTGGGAGAGAAATATAGTCATAGTTGAATTTCGTTTTATATTTTTCGCCTGTTGGGTTTCCTAAATTGTCTGTAAATACAAGGTCGTCTGTAAAACCACGCTGATTGTAAATCAAGTCTACCCCAATTGAAAAATGCTTTTTAAATAGAAATTCGTATGTCAGTCCAGCTGTCAGTCCAGTCCTTGATTCACTTTGACTTAAAAAAATACTTGAAGTAATATTTGTCGAGTTAGCACCACCCTTCACTCCAATTAGGTGATTTTGTCCAGCAACTTTTAATGTTGAGATTGTCAAAATGATTAATAATATATTTTTCATAATGTCTGTCGTTATTTGGTGTCATTTTATAATTGGCTATAACCCATCAAAAAGCGATGTTTTGTGGTTCTAGTTGACATGAGTTTTTAATACAAATTACGACGTTTACTAATTTTAGTACATTTGTGTTTACTAAGATTCCCCATTTTTTGATGGTTAATGCCACAACCGCTCCTGCATCGACAAATATAAATCTTTATTACGCTTAGAGCTCTTCATCTTCCTCAAATTCGTTTTCAATTTCTTCAATACTTGGTAAACTACTTTTTAGATTATCTGGTAGAGACTTTTTGATTTCGTTTTCCCAATTGGATATCCCAATCGGATTGTTTATCCCAGCCAAAGCATATTCTGCCACCACTCTATCTTTTTCTTTCACCAGCAATAAGCCAATCGTTTTGTTATCATCTTTGCCACAAAGTGCATCATTAACCACGTTCATGTACATATTTAATTGGCTGATATGCCCTGGTTCTAGCTTGCCTGTTTTTAATTCTATTACTACATAGCATTTTAGCTTTATGTGATAAAAGAGCAAGTCGAGATAAAAATCACTATCGCC
>JAIYCU010000003.1 GCA_027487835.1 Bacteroidota bacterium
CTATTATAAAACCCTATTCGCCCCTTAGCTGTCAAAAGACCAATTGTATAATAATCATTACCGAACTTTTTACTTAGATGCTCACCCATTGTTTGCCAGATTTTGATGTTTCCATTTTTAGTAATATGCTCGTTGTGCGCCCAAATTATTGTTTTAACGGATTGACTTTTATAGGCATTAATTATGTTGTCAGCCATATACTTGTCGCGAAAGTTTGCCTTTTGGTATGGATCAATAATCTTAAGATAATTAATTGATGTGGTCATTGAATTAATTAATCCAATTAAACTCGTCTTTACAGTGTCATTCTGTAGATTAGCGTATTCAATTAATTCCCCTGTTAATTTATTCAAGTAGTTTAAATCAACTTGCGTACTTGTTTTCCATGTAAAAAGGGTGTCTAAAAGTTCAGCAGCGGGACAATCAAGCTTTATTAGCTCTATCTTTAGTCTTGTAAGTGTTGGTTTAGCAAACTGCATGTCGAAACCATATATTGAGACTTTATGAAGTTCTGGTTTGTCTGAGTTATATTGTTTTAACCATTCTAGGATGTCTTTCATTTCCTCCGTCATCCAAGCAGATATACCCATATTGTAAACTGCATCTCCTGCTATGCCAACTTCTTCTCGTATGAATTTATTCGCATCTATAGTTCCTGCAAAATCAGATTCTATTCCTATTGTCCTATAGTTTAACTTCGTTACACAGTACTGTATTATTTGAAACTTGGTTGTAAAGAATTCATGTGTGCCATGAGAATTCTCACCAATTGCAAGAATATTATTGTTTAATAATGTTGAATCGAGAAAAGCGAACTGCTCGAAATTTTCTTCAATGTTTAGTTTTATTGCAGTCTTTTCTAGTTCAGTGCAAATATCTATTTGTGCAGATACATATTCTGAGGCTATAAAGATTAGAAGTAGGGTTGTTAAAACTTTGTGTTTCATGTGTTCTTTTAAATTTGTCAATGTCGGTCAGTGCATTTTTGTATCCAAGTTGTCCAAGAGCCAAAATCATTGCTACTTGCGTTTCCCAAGTCCTTTTGCCTTTAGTTTCTTTATAACATAATTGCGGTCTCACAGTAGATTAGTTCCATGGTCCCAGTCGCGAAACATTGATTATTGAATCTCCATGTTGTCGAAAAAGTCCACCCGATAGACCTAACCACACATTTCCTTTTTTGTCTTCAAGAATGCATTGTATGCCATAGCCAAAAGGCATCAAGTCTGCTCGATTCGTTTTACTAAATAGGGTAAAAAATTTTCCGTCATAGCGATATACGCCCATTTTATTTGCGCCAACCCAAATATTTCCCTTACTATCCGCACTTATAGCATAGGTGTCGTTTTGGGTAATCCCTTTTATTGTTTGGAATTGAGTAAATATTTTACCGTCAAATTTGGTTAATCCGCCACCCCCGATTCTTTCATTGGTGTTGGGACTGTCTTGTTCTGCAACTCTGGACCCAAACCAGAGATTTCCTTGTTTATCCTCTTGAATTACTTGAACACCATTCGAAGCAAGACCATCGTTTTTTGTGTAGTTAGTGAACGATTTCCCATCGTATTTACAAACGCCGTAACCATCCCGGGCAAACCAAATATTCCCTTGCTGATCTTCAATTATTTCAGTCACCCAATTTGCCATTGATTGATAAGGCAATAACTTGATGTCGGGATTCGGAATAGAAAAAGTCATAAAGGTTTTGCCATCATACCTAGAAACTCCACCCCATGTTCCAACCCATAGAATGCCTTTTTTATCAATTAGTAGTTCGGAAACTTTGTTGTTAACAAGTCCATTTATATCAGTAAAGTTGGTAAATGTTTTACCGTCGTATTTCGAAAGTCCGGAATGAGAGCCAAACCAAATGTTTCCTTGCTTGTCCTCCGCAAAACTCGTTACTATATTTCCAACAAGTCCGTCTTCAGTTGTCAGAAAAGTAAGCGACTTCCCATCGTATTTTGCTGCTCCGTTATTTATCGTTCCAAACCAAAGATTGTTTTTTGAATCTTCGAATATATCTACTACATATTCTGAAATCTGGGAGTCTTTTGGTTGCGTTTGCTCAGCCGCCTTTTTGTCTTGTGTGTGTGTCTGTGAATGGCAAGAAGAAGTCAGGACTAAAAAGGATATTAAAATGACGTCTGCTGTTATTCTTATAAAGGAAATACTCATAATAGGTTTTGTTTGTTCTATTTTTTATCGGTCGTCCGATGCAATGTGTTATTACCTTTGTGGGCTTGGCTAGCAGGGTAAAATCAAAAAAAATTTAATTGATAATTGCTATTGCTTTTTCAATCAATTCGTCTTTTCCCTCAATTATGCCTCGAATGGTAGGTTTAAGTTCAATATCGGGTACAATTCCAATTCTTTGGGTTTCTTTTCCATCGGGATAGTAAACACCTATGCCACTAATCGCGGTTTTTAATCCGCCTGGTAATGAAATTTGGGATATATTGCCGTCGGCACCTGCCGTGGTTGACCCAATCACCACCGCGTTGGGGTGCACACGATAGGCCATGGTATGAAATTCCGCAGAACTTTGTGAAATTTCATTAATCAATATCACCACTTTCCCTTTATAGTATTTTTTGTTTTTCTTACCGACATTTAATGGGTTAGTATAAGTGAATAATCCAGGACTCTCCATACTACCATTGGTGAATTTAACAAATGGGGTACTTTTGGGCATTAAATAATTACTCAAATCATAGAGCGGAAAATCAGAAGGATAATTTCTAATATCGATAATGACCCCTTTTGTATGTTCAATTTTCTTCCATAATTCAGGGAGGTACGCTGTTTTCAAGGAGCTATTATTGAGGTAGGCGATATCCTTTGCCACAAGTTTAAAACAAGTATCAGTAGCCATATATTTACGATACAGTTTAAAATCTTTTCCTGAATAGGTATTTATTATTTTACTTTCTATTTTGTTGTCTCTTATGAATTCAATACTGAGGATAGAGTCATTCGTTCTAAACAAACTAGTGGCAATGTCTCGTAATTTGGTGGGGTAATTAGAAGCAGGAAACAATTCTAATCTATCCTTTATTATTTCCTCCACAGGCTTATTGTTAATGGTCGAAATGACATCTCCGATTATTAAGCCAGTTTCCTTACCCAATAGTTCATCATAAAAACCAGTGACCACTGCTTTTCCTTCTACAAAAGTTAATTCAACGGGCGCATAGCTAATTCCAAAATGATTGTTTAAGGCTTGGTTATCACCCCAAATATTGGCGTGGGTATCGTTAATCCAACCAATTAACTTTAAAGCAGTAAGTGAATATTCTGTCTCATCTTTTGCCTCTATAAATTTGGGAATAAACGCTTCCAATACATTTTTCCAATCTTCCTCAATTAAGTTTTTGTAAGGGAAGTAATATTGAATCATGTTCCAATATCTGAATAATGACAAAAGGCGAAATCCCACATCAGGGTACTTCATGGTGGTATACGATTTTTCGTTTCTAAACTCAGGATTGCCAACACCAGGGAAAAAATCGATATAGTAATGTTCTTTTAGTCTTTTGGCCTCTTTTACTTTTAAAAGCAAGGCCTTAAGTTCTTCTGAAAAATTGGCCTTATTAATCCATAGAAGATCGGGTTCAAACTTTAGCTCTGAAGCATTAATTGCAGTGGGTTTACCTGGCGAAAACTCGCCCAAACTCAGGATCCATTTTGCCAAAATAGCATCTCGGCTTGTTGTATTTTCGGCTTGTAGTACCTTAGGGAGTATTCTAAAGAGTTCATAATCCCAGTTGTAGTTTCCACTGGCAATATTGGGATGATGGTACTTTAGGAAGCCCCAAATTAAGCCTAGGTATTTTAAGTTTTCAATTTGGGTTTTATCTACCGCCGCAAGGGTGATGCCCGACCCATTATTAAACACTGTATCTTTTTCGGCAGGATAGATTTTTCTTTCTAGCGTTTTTAGCTCTTTAATGTCTTTTCCATCAATAGAAACACTAAAATCATCTATCCACATTTTACCCTTTCCAACCAATAATCCACCAATAACAATTTGTTTTGTTTTTGCGGGGTTCATCTCAAGCGTAATCTCGTATTTTGTCCAATCGGTGCTTCCTTTTACGCCATTATTATTCATATTATCAAAGGCAATAGAAGGGTCGATGCGCATCCAAAGACCTGCATATCCATCGGTCACATTTTCAGTTTTAATATACCCTGTGAGGGTTATTTTCTTACCAGCGTAATTGTTTGGAAGCGTAAAGGCCCAAGCTTTAAAGTTTGAACCACCTTCTTTAAATGCTATGCTTGCGGCGTATTTTCCACTTTTTGTACTTATTGAGTCGAGGGCAACCTCATAATTTTCAGCCCCAAAGACATTCCAATCCTTCGGCTTCCCATTGTCGGTAAGTTCAAAGTTTAGGTTAAATTTATCATCCGTCTGACAAAAAGTAGATAGTGCGCTTACTAAAATTAAAAAGGTTAAAATTATTTTTTTCATGATTGTCTGTTATTTAAATCGGTTTTTATCCATTCATAATATCTTCACTAACTTCCCTTCTAAACAAATATACCCAAACTAACAAACTAAAGAATAACCATTAAAAGGTGTTTTAAAAATAATTGGATTGGCCTAATAGAAAAGCTAAGCCTCGAAAATAAAGCGCTTATGTCAGTTGCCTAGGTTTGACAACTTTTGTAAATTACCTAGTTCGGGTCAGCTTAAAACTTGGTTTTAATTGCAACTATAACCAGTTCTGTTTTGGGGTGAACTTAGTTGTGTTTTGAGGTGAACTCAGTTGTGTTTGATATTAAACTAGTTCAATTTACAACTATTCCCAGTTCGGTTCGGAGCTAAACCTAGTTATGTTTAAAACTATTCTTAATGCTGTTCATAACTAAACCAAATTAGGTTTTGTTTAAACTTAGTTCTATTAAATACTAAAACCAGTTCTACATGCAACCATACCCAGTTCAGATTAAAGATAAAACTAGTTAGGGTTTAAACTAAACCGAGTTCTCTGCATAAATAAACCACTTGGATTCATAAGTGAACCCAGCTCTGTTTGAAACTAAACATGCCTTTCAACGCATCAGTTTTGGGTAAAGATGAAGCCTTAATAAAATAAATACCATTAAAAGACCATTTTTCTAAAAGCTCTATTTATACTTGCAGTTGTTAATATGAAGATAGTTATTTACACCGACGGCTCTAGCAGAGGAAACCCAGGACCGGGAGGCTTTGGATTGGTGATGCAAAGCGGTAAGCACCACAAAGAAATGAGTGGCGGTTTTAGGTTAACTACCAATAACCGCATGGAGTTATTGGCTGTTATCATTGCCTTAGAAACCCTAAAAATACCCAATTCTGAAGTGCATGTGTATACCGATAGCAAATATGTTTGCGAAGCGGTTGAAAAAAAATGGGTATTTGGCTGGGCTAAAAAAGGCTTTGCAGGCAAAAAGAACCCAGATTTATGGCAGCGGTTTTTGAAAATATATCCGCAGCACCAAATACAGTTTCATTGGGTAAAAGGCCATGCAGGCAATCCCTTAAATGAGCGATGCGACCAACTGGCAACGGCTGCCGCCGATAGCAAGAACCTAGACGTCGACCATTATTTTGAAGCAAATCAATCGAGTTAATATAAAATTAATATATCTTCGAATCATAAACCCTGCTGCCATGCTAAAAATATTAGTCCCTACCGACTTTTCACCAGAGGCAAAAAATGCCTGGCTTTATGCCTACGAATTTGCAAGGTACACCAACAGCGCGTTATTGCTTTACCATGCAATTCCATTACCTATTTCTGTGACAGATATTCCATTTGAGAATTTCTATTTAGATGAACAACAAGAAATAGATTTATTACATGAGAGCTTTAATAAATATATTACTTCGCATCAATTAGACCCTAAATTGGTTAATGTAAAAGCAACTGTGTCTAGCAATAATAATATTGCCATAGGCATTCAAGATGCATTTAAGAGTCATGGTTGCGACATGGTAATTATGGGCACACATGGCGCCAGTGGAATAGCGGAAGTTATCTTAGGAAGCAATACCGCGAAGCTAATAACGCAAGCTAAAATTCCCATCATCGCCATTCCTGCCACTTATAAGTTTCATCCCATTTACCATATTGTATATGCTTCTGATTTAGTGAACTTGGCCGATGAACTTTCTGTGATCATTCCATTTACTAAGGTATTTGAAGCCGTGCTGGAAATCTTCTATTTCGACTATGCAGGTCCAGAAAGTGAGCAACTTATTTTTGAAGCAGAAAATTTTATAAATTCACAAAACTATAAGAACATTTCCTTAGAAGTTAAGAAAGGCAGCATCCAATTATCAGTAGCCGAGAATCTAAAAAATCAGCTTAACATCAGCAATACCCAACTGCTAATATTATATAGAGCTGAGCACAGTTGGTTAGATAATTTGTTATTAGGCAGCAATACCAGAAAACTAGTAATGGAGCCTAGCATTCCAATTATGGTTTTGCCAAAAACAACAATATTTGTTGATTAGCGGCTTTAGCCTCCTCAATTTGTACAAAATGCCCACATTGTGGAAACACTTGTAAATCGCATTTTTTAAATAAAACAGAGGCTCTTGCCCCTACCTTGCTTGGGGTATCTGTGAGGTGAATTAAGCGATTTGGAATGAGCATATCATGCTCTCCCATAAATAGCAAAACTGGTACCTCTATGAGTCCGAAAAAGGGCAGAACCGGTTCATCCAACATTGATTCTATATTGGTTTTAACCATCTTTCGCCAATACTTTCCAGTTTCACCACTCATTAACTGTTTTAGGTCGCTAATAATAGACGAAGCCCCTGTTTTTTGTTTGTGATAATAACTTTGATTGATGACGGTTTCCAAACTCATGGCATCGCTATACACAAAGGAACCAAGATGCAAAACACCTTTAAACCACGATTTCTCCATATCAGTAAAAACTTCTAAACCACTTGGTGCAAACAGAACCAAATTTTGCACCAATTCTGGGTATCGGAGTGCAATCATTAAGCTAACATGTCCGCCCATGCTATGCCCCACCAGCACTACTTTATTCAAGCCCATTTTTTTTATAAAGCGCGCTACCGACTCTGCATAAAAGCTCATGGTAAATGGGTAGTCGTTTCTTGAGGAGAGTCCATTCCCCGGTAAATCAATGCCAATGCACTGAAAATGCTTGCTTAACTCAGAAATATTGTATTGAAAAACAGGAATATAATTGGCCAATCCATGAATAAAAAGTAAGGTAGTATCGCCTTGACCTTCTTGGCAATAGGCAATCTTTATCTGAGGGTCAATGTCTAGATAATGAACAGGAAAAGGATATTTAATCATTCGGCTACGATTATACATATATATTTGAACAAAAATTAGCTTTCGGTTTGAACCAAAAAATATTAATTATCCGTTTTAGTTCCATTGGTGATATTGTGTTAACAACGCCCGTTATTAGGTGCATTAAACAGCAGTTACCTGGTGTTTGCTTACACTATCTTACCAAGCCGCAATTTGCGCCTATACTGGCAGACAATCCTTATTTAGATAAGGTATTGGTCTTAGATAAATCACCCTTACAAATGGGTTTAGCCTTGCAAGCCGAAAAGTATGATTGTGTAATTGATTTACACCACAACCTACGTACCCTCATTTTAACCAAAGCACTTGGGGTTAAAACGCATGCTTTTAATAAATTAAACATTGAAAAATTCTTGCTTGTTAACTTCAAGGTGAATAGGTTGCCAAACATCCATATTGTGCAGCGTTATTTGGCCGCAGCAGCTCCTTTAGGTGTAACAGATGATGGACAAGGCTTAGACTATTTTTTATCAGCATCGGTTCAAACCGAAACCATTTTAAACTATAATCTATTTGAAAAACCCTACCTCGCTTGGGCAGTGGGTGCGCAGCATTTTACCAAGCGTTTACCCACTAAAAATATCATTGCAAAAATTAAGCAACAATCCTTAATCGTAGTGTTATTAGGCGGGAAAGAAGACCAAGCCACGGGTCAAGAAATTGCTGCAGCTTGCGGACCCCAAGTTGTTGATTTTTGTGGCAAAATAAGCTTGGCTCAAAGCGCATGGGTAACAAAAAATGCCAGTCTGGTGCACACCAATGATACAGGCTTAATGCACATTGCAGCGGCCTTTCATAAGCCAATTATAAGTTATTGGGGCAATACTATTCCGGCATTTGGCATGACGCCTTATTATGGAAAATTAAAAGCAGATGAACACTACCCTGCAAAGCTAGTTGAGCAAGCTAATTTATCATGCAGACCTTGTTCTAAAATTGGGTTCAAGGCTTGCCCCAAAAGGCATTTTAAATGCATGGCTACCTTATAGCTTAATCTACAAAATCTTGTAAGTATTTGTATTTATCGGTGAGTAAACCTGCCTCGGTTAAGCTTGCATTTTTGATAATATCATCCTTATCTCCCATAAACAATAAAGGCAAAACGTGACGTTTAAGTTGCTCGCCAAATTCAACAGAAGCATCTATGGGCAGTTCGCATGGAAGGTTCCCCACGGCTTGCACATCAATGGTATTGCTAAGAAAGACTGGCACTTCGCTTTCAGAAAAAACATTGTACCCAAAAAATGGCTCTGCTATGGTGGTGCTTTTTAAGGTGCTAGGCACAGGACCTGGGATATCGCAGGTAATGTCTGAAATGATTTTAATTCTAAAATCAGCACCCTTCATTTCTTCATGGGTAAAAAATGGAGCAATGCCTTCTTTCCAAAAAACGGCATTGATAAAAATATCTGCCTTTTGATAATAGGGTTTAAAAGTGCTTAAGTAATCTTCTGGGTGCTTATAAAAATCTGGTTTATCCCAAGGTCTGCCATCTTTGTGCGCATAATAATCCTCGCTACGCAAGTGCACATAAATGGGTTTGTTATAATCTTCTTCTAGAAACTCCTCCTGACTCACATGGTGAATTTTGAGTTTCTTAAGGAGTTCCAATGCGCCATGTGCCACCCTCCCATCGCCGCAAACAACTATTTTAACAGGCGGAATTTTCAATCCTTTGTATTGCTCTAACAAGGCGGCATAATCATTTAATTGGTGCGCTGCTTTAAGGGTGTAATATCCATACTTTTTACCCAACATTAAAAAGGCATAATGCGTACCAACAATTCCGGCAAACCTACCAAAACCAATAATGCGATTGCCAGCATCCCATGTAAGGGTTTCATAATCTATCAATCGAATATTTTGCTTTAGCACTTCACGCAATAGTTTGCGATTATGCAATTGCTTTTTGATGGTATGCGAAAAGAACAAATAGGTTTTATTTGGGATCAAGGCTTCAACAGCCACTTCCTTAACGCCTAGCAATATGTCGGCAGCAGATAAATCAGTGCACACTGTTGCTCCAGCCTCGGCATAATCTTCATCAGCAAAGCAACGCTCGGTGCAGGTTTGAACCAAGATTGTGAGTCCGGGAAAAGATTTTAACAATTCTGCACAATGCTGAGGAGTAAGCGGCGTGCGATGATCAACGGGACTTTTGGTTTCTTTGATTATTCCGATGGTTATATTCATAACAATATTAATGCAATATTACAATGCCTGCTTTATGGCTTAATTCCTTTTGTTTTTCTTTGAGTAATTTTATAAGTTCTAAAGAGAAATTAATTTCTTCTTCATTGCCCTTTTCAATGGCCAATTTTAGTTCTTCGCCTGCTTGGCTTGTCATTTTTTCTAATTGCTTTTTCTCAAGGTAAAGCATGGTAGAAGATATATCTAGCAAATAATTATCCTCTGGTGAAACAATTGGAACACCGTATTTGATTGTCCATTTTTCACTGGCTTCATCTTGTTGTGCCAAAATACTTGCTGTAGAAGCTGAAATTAAAGGGTTGCTATGGTTTATAAATGCCTCTGTATGAAGAGGCAGGTTTTCTTGCAACATAAACCTTATTTCATCTACCAGTAAACGCATGGCTTCTTGCTCAAAAAAGAGTTCGAGGTTTTGCATTTCGGCAAGTATATATTGGGCAATATTAGCATACCCTTCCTTTTCTTTATGACCATGCAATAACAATAGCTTTACCATATAACGCTCTTGTTCAAATAAGGGTTCAACTTTTAGCAGTTCCTTCAGTTCTTCTTGCAAAGAGACCTTTGGTGTATCTATAGTTGGTTCAACCCATTCCTTTTCTTTTTGTGTTAGGAAATCATTTCGATACTTATTGAGTTCTGCTATCAATAAGCCCTCATTCATATCAAGCAACACCGCACATTCCTTAATAAAAGCCATGCGTTTGATGCCATCCGGAATCTTACCAATACTTTCAACAATATCGCGTGTAACTTGTGCTTTCTTAATAGGGTCGTTTGCCACATCGGTTAGCAAAAGTTTAACCTTAAAAAGAATAAAATCTCTGGTTTCTTTTTTAAGGTAGCTAGAATACGCATCGGCACCTACTTTGCGCGAAAATGAATCGGGGTCTTCTCCATCTGGGAAAGGCACTACCTTTACATTTAGGCCTTGCTCCAAGAGCATGTCAATTCCGCGCATACTGGCTTTGATACCAGCCGCATCTCCATCATACAACACCGTTACGTTTTCTGTATGGCGTTTAATCAATTTGATTTGATTTTCTGTGAGCGAAGTGCCGCTTGAAGCCACCACATTTTCTATGCCTGCTTGGTGCATAGAAATAACATCCGTATACCCTTCTACTAGGTAAACAAAATCATTTTGGCGAATGGCGTTCTTAGCGTAAAATAAACCATACAACTCATTGCTTTTATGATAAAGCAAGGTTTCTGGCGAGTTAACATACTTGGCACTCTTATCGTCTTTTTTGAGTTGTCGACCAGCAAAGGCAATTACTTTTCCCGTATGACCGTGAATGGTAAACATAACCCTGCCTCGGTAGGCATCATATACTTTACCTTGTTCACTTTTCTTAACCAAGCCAGCCTTCAACAATAAATCTTCATTGTATAAAGCCGCTAAGGCAGTATCATTTAAATGGCTCCAACTTTCTAGGCTGTAACCAAGTTTAAACTTCTTAATGATATCATGCCTAAAGCCACGTTCTTCAAAATAGGAAAGCCCAATGGTTTTACCTTCATCCGATTCCCAGAGCTGATTTTCGAAATAATCAGCAGCCCAATTATTTAAAATTTGAAGACTTTCTTTTTCGGAGCGAATGGCCTTTTCATGGTCGATGTTTACATTTTCTTGCTGTGGCCATTCTATGCGGTATTTATCGGCTAAACTTTTAAGCGCTTCGATGTACCCAAGGCCATCATGCTCCATTACAAAATTTACAGAGTTGCCCGCCTTGCCGCATCCAAAGCATTTGTAAATCCCTTTGGCAGGCGATACAGAGAAGCTTGGGGTCTTTTCATTATGAAAGGGGCATAACCCCGTAAGGTTAGCCCCTCTCCTTTTTAATCTTACATAATCGCCTACCACCTCTTCGATGGTAGCCACTTGTAGGATTTCGTCTATTTTACTTTGAGGAATCAATTGTTTTGTTTAACCCTGAACTACTGAACCATTAGAAGTTAAATTCACTCTTGTAGGTTTCAAAATTTGGATTGACACAAAAAACAGGCACATTGCCGGCGTCGTTTACAATTTGTTGTGCATAGGTTTCAATGATGTATTCGCGAATTGACTTCTCGTCTTCTTGCTGCGTCATAATCATGATTAAATCTGCTAGTTTTAATTCTGAAAACTCCAATGTTTTACGTGCAAAATCGCTGTTATCTTCTAATAGCGTTTCTTCGTGAGCTACACCGGCTTCATCAAATAAACCTTGAATCTGACGTAGGTTAGCCATCAACTTATTGTTCAAAAACTCATCTCCCACTTTATAGGTAAGAATATGGATAGTTGATTTATACGATTTACCTAAGTGAATGGCCCATTTTACTTTTTGTTTAGACTCGGCAGAAAGATCTAATGGAAATACGATGTTCTTGTATGCATTTGGGTTTTTATCTGTTTTAACTACAATAACAGGCATGGTAGAATAACTGATGGTACGGCTTGCATTAGAACCTAATACGCGCTCAACACCACTGGCACCATGGGTTCCCATGATAACACAATCGCAGCCAAACTCTTCAGCCGTTTCGATAATGGTTTTATAAATTTTACCTGCTTTAACCACCGTATGGCAATTGATTCCAAATTTGCTTTTAATGTCTTTCGCTATTTCATTTAAACGAGATAACAAAGCTTCTTTGGCCAAATTATCCTTGGCTTCATTTTTACTGAAACTGAAAATATTGCTTAAAAAATCTTCTTCTAAAATACTCAACAATACCAAGTCATTATCAAAATGTTTAGCAACTTGTGATGCGTGGCCTAATGCATTTAAAGAGATTTCAGAGAAATCTACTGGTACGAGCATGATGTTTTTTTTCTTTTCCATTTTTAGGTTTCTATTTTTCATTGCAAATGTAAATTTTTTAATTAGCATGCAGCGATTAAAATTTGATTATGATAATTGCAGAAAGCGAGTTGATTTTAAATGCCGATGGTTCGGTTTATCACCTTCATTTACAGCCAGAAGACATTGGCAATACTATTATTTTAGTGGGCGACCCAGATCGGGTACCTGCTGTTTCTAAGCATTTCGACCAAATTGAGCTTAAAAAACAGAAACGCGAATTTATTACCCACACGGGCAGGATTGGTTCAAACCGAATAAGTGTAATTTCTACTGGAATTGGCACTGATAATATTGACATTGTGCTGAATGAGTTGGACCAGCTTCAACACCTAGATTTAGCAACAAGGGAAGTAAAATCCCAAAAACAGGATTTAAATATCATCCGCGTGGGCACTAGTGGGGCCTTGCAATCAGACATTTTGGTAGACAGTATTTTGGTTTCTACGCATGGTTTAGGATTGGATGGCTTGCTTTGGTATTACCCACATACCCCTAAATTTGAGTTGGGAAATTTGCAGGATAAACTAGGAATTCCCTTTGTGAAACCTTATTTATTTGAATCAAATCAAATGCTGCTGGCCAAGTTCGACGAACGTTTCTTAAAAGGCATAACTGCCACTTGCCAAGGTTTCTACGGACCCCAAGGCAGGGGTTTAAGAAAGACTGTTGTTGAACCAAACCTGCCGCAAAAACTAAGTGAAATAAGAATTGAAAACCACCGCATAACCAATTTTGAAATGGAAACCGCAGCAATACTTGGCCTATCTGAAATATTTGGCTTTAGGGCCATCTCTGTAAATGCAATCTTAGCCAATAGGATCAACCATACCTTTAGTAAAGACCCAGATAAAATAGTTGAAAGCGCAATTTTACACACTTTAGAAGCCTTGTTTTAATGAGCGATGAAAACCTATTGCGCCTGCGCATTGCCCTCAATTTAATTCCTGGCATTGGCGATGTACTCATCAAAAACCTTTTGAGTTATTGCGGCAGTGAAGAAGCTGTTTTTAAGGAAAGTTCGAGCAAATTGCAAAGGATACCAGGGATTGGGGTGGTGTTGGCCAATAATATTTGTCGGTTTAAAGATTTTGGAAGGGCCGAAGAAGAAATATTATTTCTAAAGAAGCATCAAATTTTGCCTTTGTTTTACCTAGATGCGCTTTATCCTAAGCGCTTACTAGAATGTGTAGATGCGCCCAACCTCTTATATTCCTTAGGAAATCACCAACTAAACAATCCTTATGTGGTGGCCATTGTGGGCACACGAAAGGCCAGTGAGTATGGCAGGCAGTTTACAGAAAAGCTGATTGAAGTACTTAAAGAAAATGATGTATTAGTGGTGAGTGGCTTAGCCGCTGGCATTGATGGCATGGCACATAAGTATGCTTTAGAAGCGGGTTTGCAAACCACTGGGGTTTTGGCCCATGGTTTGGATAGAATGTACCCCGTGCAACACAAAGCCCTTGCTAGAAAAATGGTGCAACAAGGCGGCTTGCTCACCGAGTATAAGAGTTTTACGGTGCCTGATAAAGAAAATTTCCCAAAGCGAAACAGAATTGTGGCAGGGATGTGTGATGCGGTGGTACTTATAGAAACAGCCATTAAAGGAGGCTCTCGCATTACGGCAGAAATTGCACACGCTTACAATAAAGACGTTTTTTGTGTGCCAGGAAGGGTAACTGATTACTATTCGCAAGGTTGCAATTACCTGATACAAGCCAATAAGGCTACCATGTTATGTGAACCTAAAGACCTGCTCGAATTTATGAATTGGAGTAAGAAGTCGGAAAACAATGCGGCTAAAAAACAATTACAGTTATTTGAGACCTTGCCCGAAAACGACCGTGCTTTGTTACAATTTATTCGCGAGCGCCTAAAAATTAGCATAGACGATATGGCGTATGCCTTGCAAGTGGATCCAGGTGAATTGGCATTAAAGCTATTAGAATTAGAATTTTCTGGATACTTGCGCGCCTTACCTGGTAAAATGTATGAGTTGAGCTGACGTTTTATCAGATATTTTGTTTCACTTGCTAATGATAGTCAAAATGAAATTATTGCCCTGGATTTACTAGTTGCATTTTCTGAGCCAAATGGATGCAAGGAACTATTAACTAAAGAGGTTGTTTAAAGCTGATTTCCCAGTTTTGTAACAAATATGGAGAGGATAGAAAATTTCTAAAAATAAGTACTTTTGAGTGCCATGAAAATTTTATTAGCTTTTTCATTTATACCCATAATGTTAATAGGGATATATCCAATAATATCCTTTATTCGATTTAAGTATTTCGCAAATCCAGTAGCAAAATCTGACAAATTCATTGCTCCTGTTTCTATCATTATTGCTTGCTTTAACGAGGAAAAATATATCCGTAATAAAATAACATCATTTTTAGATAATGATGAATGGATTGGAGGTTCTGAAATTATAGTTGTTTCGGCCGGTTCGACGGATAAAACCAATAGTATATTAAGTGAATTTAAAAGCAATCCATCAATTAACATTATTTTCAGTGAAAGGCAATTGGCAAAAATTGAGGCGGTAAATCTTGCAGTTGATTATGCAAAACATGAGTTTTTAGTATTTTCTGATTGTAGGCAAAGCATGAAAAAAGGGTCGCTAAAACAATTAATAAAAAACTTTAATGATAAAAATGTTGGAACAGTAGCAGCTAAGCTTATAGACCCAGATGAAAATAAGAGGCAATCTTTTTTTAGAGCAACAATTAATAAATTAGTTTATTATGATAGCCAGTATAGTTCTGGATTAAACGTTTACGGTGCCCTATATGCCCAAAGAAAATCAATCTTTCAGAAATTCCCTCAAGAACAACTCTTTGATGATCTTTGCGTGATAACTACAACCCTTTCTCAGAATATGCGCTTAGTTCAAGAGCCTATGGCTGTTATTTATGATGTGAATTTTCAATTGTATTATCAAGGAGAAAGATTGGAGCGATTAACACGTGGACTTCTTATTTTTTTAACTAAACATTGGTCTCAAATAATCAAAATTAATAAATTTGATTTGTTTCGATTGCTTGTTTTCAAATATGCAAAATTGCTTTTACCATTTTCATTTACTATTTGGATAGTATATTGTCTTATGTGGTTTTATGCTAACATCAGTTTAAAATTAATAACCTTACTTTTGTTATCATTAGGAATATTGATTTTGATAAAACAAACTCGCTTATTAATATTATTAGCATTTAGAATAAATATTTATTTCATTTTAGCAATAATAAAATACTTCATCCTCAAACGGCAGTCACCACAATGGGAAAAACTAAAAGTTTCTATAAATGTAAAGCACTAAACCATTTATTTATGCGCATAATACTTGGAGTTTTGTTTTTGGCAACTTGGATGAATGGATTTGGACAATCCATTAATACGAATGAAATCAAAGATTGTGAATACGTAACTTTAAATAAAATTGATAGTTAATTTAACTTTAAATATTAATCGATATTAAAATATGAAAAAACTACTTCCAAACTTTAGAAAAACCTTTTTAATTGTAGGTTTTACATTTATCGTTTTGCCAATGGGGCTTTTTACAAAAGGCTTAATGCTTAGTATGGCTGATTTTAAAGTACCAGAACCTATTTTGAATTCCTCTCATTATTTTGACGCAATACTTTGGGTTTATGTTCATATGATGGTTATTGGATTACTCATACTAGCTATTGGTTATTCAATCGAGGAATTAAATAAACAAAAATGGATAGCAATTCTACTTTTATTGGTGACTTCATTCTATACCTATTTAGATTTTCGAAGTGCTGACTGGGTTTTCGGGAATGCACTGTATAAGGGAGAATCTTCAATAGTCCCAGCGATGATTAGTTTATTGGTTAATTTACTGTTTTTTCAATTAGTAATAAGCCTCTTTATAAATGCCAAATCAACTAAGGTGAATAATAATGGCAATAATTAAACTTACAGTAACTATGAAAAAAATAATTTATGTGTTGATCTTATCCTTGCTAGTGGTAAGCGGAATTGTTTTTGCAAATCGCGAAACTAAAAATGAAGCTTCTGAAGAGACAGTTCTGAAACCGCTTTCGGCTGCTGAAATAAAAGCTGCCAAGAAAGAATGGGAGTCCACGCCGGCTGGAGTACAATTCAAACAATGGGAAGCCTCTCCTGCAGGTTTAAAAGTGCATGCTAGTGCTGCAAAAATTAGAAAATACATTAAAGATTCCTCCAATATGGAAGGAGTTGTAACTTCTCTTTCTTTGCCAGAAGGCTCAAGATTAGGTTTCGGAGTGATGGTGAAGATTGATGGTGAGGATTATATTCTCACTTTTGGGCCCGAATCATTTAACAAGAATAGGGTGTCTAACAATGAGTTTAAGCAATTGCGTAGCTTAAAAGTTAATGACAAAATAATGATAAAAAGCCATTTCGTATCCTATGCACCTAAGTATTCATATCCAATTTTGGCTGGCGCATACGTAGAAAGAGAGGGTAAAATAATCTATAAACGAGTACCAAGGAAAGGTGGTTGCTAAGTAAATAATTTAAGAAACTAAAATCTGCCTTCCAAATTTTTGATGCATATTTGCAAGGTTATGAAAAGAAAATTCACCTGGAAGTTGCTTTGTTTATTGGCATTAACCTTAACCCTTAATGCAGCATGGGCTGGCCCTAAGAAACCTAAAAGACCAAAAAGAGTTATTTTCTTAATTGGAGATGGCATGGGCTTGGCGCAAATCTCGGGTGCTATGAGTACTTACAAAGGAAAAAATGCCTTTGAAAGATTTAAAGTTATTGGTTTAAGTAAAACCTCGTCTGCAGACAATTATGTAACGGATAGTGGCGCTGGCGCCACTGTTTTCTCAATTGGCAAAAAAGCTAAGAACGGCGCCATTGGGGTCGATAGCGCCGAAAAAAGTCAAGATGGTTTGTTTGAACTGCTAAAAATTAAAGGTTGGGGAACAGGTGTGGTGGCCACTAGCAGCATTACACATGCCACTCCTGCTGCATTCTATTCACATGTAAAAAGCAGAAAATCTCAAGATGAAATTGCAGAGTACCTAGTGCGTAAAACCTGTGATATTGCCATTGGTGGGGGCAATCAATTTTTCAATAAAAGAAAAGACAATAGAAATTTATATTCAGAACTAACCGAGTTTGGTTACTTAACCTTGCATGATACCACTTGGGTTGAACCAAATAATCACAAAATTATTTACACCTGTGCCGAAGATGGCATGCCTAAAATGTCTGAAGGTCGTGGTGATTTTTTATTAAAAGCAACCCAACTGGCTTCCCGCAATTTACAGCAGCATTATGGCAATTACTTTCTCATGGTAGAAGGTTCGCAAATAGATTGGGGTGGCCATGACAATGATTACGATTATATGGCTGCTGAATTGTATGATTTTAATGAAGTTATCAATGCAGTATTAGATGCTGCCATTAAAGATGGCAATACGCTTGTAGTAGTTACAGCAGACCATGAGACCGGCGGTTTAAGTTTGCTTGAAAACAAAGATGATAAAAGCACTTTTAAACCAAGCTATTCATCAAAAGGCCACAGTGGCATAATGGTACCTGTTTTTGCATTTGGGCCTGGTGCAGAAGAATTTGCAGGCATTTATGAAAACACAGCCATTCATTATAAATTTCGCAAATTATTAGGGCTCGATGGAAAGTAATACCAATTGGATTTATTTATTGGCCGCAATTGGCGCAATAGTTTTACTTGTGTACATTGTACTTCCAAGACTATTTAAAAACAATTATCAGAAAGAGAAAATTCTTAAAATGGTTTTGGCCTGGGCGGCATTAGGTTATTTGGCTTTCGATAATTTTCAAAAAGAAAAATATCTTTTTGCAGGTATCATGGTCTTAGGAGCTGTGCTTTTCACCTACCTAGTAGGTATTGCTAAGCGCAAATCCTAAGACCAAAAAATCTAAACAGATTTTTGTCTGAAAGTAGTTTTATTGCTGTTATTACCTTTGGTATTGGCTTTTGGCGCAGGCGTCTTGGTGGCTTTTTTAACCTCTGCGCTCTTTGGGGCCACCGCTTTTTTCACCTTTTTTTCTTTGGCATCTTCTGCCCCAGTTTCTTCATCAGCTGCTGCCGCTTCGCTGGTTTCGGTTTGACCCAATTTATCGAAGTCTAATAGATCGATTAACAAATGAAACCAAGTAATAAGCTTCTTGATATCATTATCATAAACCCTCTCACTATCTAAACTAATTGCGCCTACCAAATATTCTCTAACTTGCTTCAGTTCGCTTTTTGATGTGGGCACATTGCCAATTTCTTTTAACTTAATAAAAACATCTGCTAGGCGCATGTCTTCATTAATTGTATAAACAGAAATGTCTTCCAATACAGAAACTTTGTCTTGAAAACTGGTAGAAAATCTTTTGCCTGTGCCAATGGTTTCTACAATTAAACCATTTTTGCTTCTTCCAACCACCTTGTGAAGGCCACTTTGACCCGCTATTGCTACTACGTCTTTTAATTCCATAATTTGAAAAATGAAAGGCAAATGTAATAAAATTTCCATTGGCACATGATTCCTACTTATTTTTGCCACCCTTGAAAAACATAATTTTACTTTTAGTACTCAGCTGCTACAGTATCATAAGCCTTTTGGCTCAACAAGTTATCAATGTAGAAAGCAGAAAATATGACCAAAGAGACAGTAGTTTTCATGGCGATTTAGAGTTTAGTTTGAACCTAATTAAAAACCAAAATCAACTCATTGTCTTTGGAAATAAATTTTTCCTTCAGAAAAATGTGGATGTTAATACCTACTTATTTCTGAATGAATTCAACTTTGTGCAAGCCAATCAAACCAATTTAGATTATAATACCTACCAGCATTTTAGGTACAAAAGAAACATCAACGAATGGCTAAATGGAGAGGCTTTTGTACAAACACAATTTAACCAACAAATGGGAATTAAGTTTAGAGGCTTGTTGGCGGGCGGACCCAGAATTAGATTGTTTTATGCTGATAGCATGAAACTTTTTATTGCCCCCATGTGGATGTATGAATATGAAGAAACCACCATTAAAGAGGAGAAAAACGTCAAGAATCGATTAAATTTATATACCTCATTTTCATACTTTAAAGAAAAGAACTTTAGCCTCGACTTGGTTATTTACTACCAACCTGATTTTATTAACTTAAGAGACTTTAGGCTGCTTTCAGAAGTGCGCGCGGATATGCATTTAACTTCAAAAATTAATTACCGTGTAAGTTTTAGTCAGAACTTTAATACCAACCCGCCACCCTTTATCCCCTCTAATTCGATTAACATGCGAAACGCCTTAATCTACCGCTTTTAAATCGCGATTTTTACTGCTTCTTTTATTGGGTCAAAACCCTATTTTTGCGTACTAAACACAATCTGTATCTTGTATGGAAATCATTGAAAAATATACGCCTAAAAACAAAATTAGAGTGGTAACAGCGGCCAGTTTGTTTGACGGCCATGATGCTGCCATTAATATCATGCGTAGAATTATCCAAGCCAGTGGCGCTGAAGTAATTCATTTAGGACATGATAGAAGTGCAGTGGAAGTTGTTGATACAGCTATTCAAGAAGATGCTAATGCCATTGCTTTAACGAGCTACCAAGGCGGACATGTAGAGTATTTTAAATACATGTACGATCTACTCAAGGAAAAAGGTTGCAGCCATATTAAAATCTTTGGCGGTGGTGGTGGTACTATTTTGCCAGATGAGATTGCTGAACTTCAAGCCTATGGAATTACCCGTATTTACCACCCAGATGATGGTCGTGCCATGGGTCTCCAAGGCATGATTAATGATATGCTCCAAAAATGTGATTTCCCAACAGGCGCAAACCTTAATGGAGAAGTAAAGCATTTAAAAGATAAAGATTATAAATCCATTGCGCGTTTAATTTCTGCCGCTGAAAATTTCCCAGAAGATTTCAATAAAATAGCGTCAAGCATTGATAGCGCAAGTTCTACCACCCCAATTTTAGGAATTACAGGAACTGGAGGTGCCGGAAAATCTTCTTTAGTAGATGAATTAGTAAGAAGGTTTCTAATTGACTTTAAAGATAAATCAGTAGCTATTATTTCGGTTGACCCAAGCAAAAGAAAAACAGGTGGTGCCTTGTTAGGTGATAGAATTAGAATGAATGCCATAAGCAATCCTCGTGTTTATATGCGCTCATTGGCTACTAGACAAAGTAATTTAGCGCTATCTAAATATGTAAAAGAGGCAGTTGATATTGTAAAGGCAGCAGGATTTGATTTGGTAATTCTAGAAACTTCAGGCATTGGCCAGAGCGATACAGAAATCATTGAACATAGCAATGTTAGCTTGTATGTAATGACCCCAGAATATGGCGCTGCTACACAACTTGAGAAAATTGACATGTTGGATTTTGCAGACATCATTGCCTTGAATAAGTTTGACAAAAAAGGAGCCTTAGATGCCTTAAGAGATGTTAAAAAACAATACCAAAGAAATCATGTATTGTTTGATAAAGACCCAGATACTATGCCAGTATACGGCACCATCGCCTCGCAGTTTAACGACCCTGGCATGAACCGTTTGTACAAGGAAATAATGGATAAAATTGTTGAGAAAACCGGTGCAAACCTGAGTTCAACCTACCATATTTCTGAAGAAATGTCGGAGAAGATTTACATCATTCCTCCTGCCAGAAATAGGTACCTATCAGAGATTTCAGAAAACAATAGAAACTACGACAAGTGGGTTCAAAAGCAAGCCAGCATTGCTGATAAATTATACGGACTCCATGTGTCGGTTCAAACCATTAAAGAAAGTAAATTAGACGATAAGGATAGATTGGTAAAAGGCTTACAAGAATCTTACACCCAACTAGCTTTAGACCTAGACCCACGCAACCGGATATTATTAGAAACTTGGGATGAAAAAACCCAACAATACCGTAACGAACACTTTATTTTTAAAGTAAGAGACAAAGAAATTAAGATTAAAACGCATACCGAATCTCTTTCTCATTCTCAAATACCAAAGGTAGCAACGCCTAAATTTAAAGGTTGGGGCGATATCTTACGTTGGGCTTTGCAAGAAAATTTCCCAGGAGACTTCCCTTACACTGCCGGAATCTATCCATTTAAACGCGAAGGCGAAGATCCAACCCGCATGTTTGCTGGTGAAGGCGGACCTGAACGCACCAATAAGCGCTTTCATTATGTGAGTTTAGGGATGCCAGCTGCCCGTTTAAGTACAGCATTCGATTCGGTTACGTTATATGGCAACGACCCAGATCATCGTCCTGATATTTATGGCAAGATTGGCAACTCAGGTGTAAGTGTTTGGAGTTTAGATGCTGCGAAGAAATTGTATTCTGGCTTTAATTTGGCTGACCCAAAGACCTCGGTTTCTATGACCATTAATGGACCAGCAGCCATCATATGCGCCTTTTTTATGAATGCGGCCATTGATCAACAGTGCGAAATTTATATCAAGAAAAATGGATTAGAGGCAGAAGTTGATCAAAAAATAAATGATATCTTTAAGGCTAGAGGCACGGCAAGACCTACCTATAACGAAACCTTACCTGAGGGTAATGATGGACTAGGATTGATGCTCTTAGGTGTGAGTGGTGATATGGTTTTACCACATGAGGTTTACCAAAAAATAAAGGTTGAAACCCTTAAACAAGTTAGAGGAACGGTTCAAGCCGATATCTTAAAAGAAGACCAAGCACAAAATACCTGTATCTTTTCTACCGAATTTAGCTTGCGCGTAATGGGTGATGTACAACAGTATTTCATCAATAGCGGTGTAAGAAACTTTTACTCGGTTTCTATTAGTGGATATCATATTGCAGAAGCAGGAGCCAACCCAATTACACAATTAGCACTTACACTTTCAAATGGTTTTACATTTGTAGAATACTATTTGAGCAGGGGCATGAACATTGATGATTTTGCGCCAAACTTATCTTTCTTCTTCTCTAATGGTGTTGACCCAGAATACGCTGTTATTGGCAGGGTTGCCAGAAGAATTTGGGCCAAAGCCATGAAGATAAAATATGGCGCCAATGAAAGAAGTCAGATGTTAAAATACCACATTCAAACCAGTGGTAGAAGTTTACATGCGCAAGAAATTGATTTTAATGACATCCGCACCACCCTGCAAGCCTTGTATGCCATTTACGATAATTGCAATTCACTGCACACTAATGCCTATGATGAGGCCATCACAACACCTACTGAGGAATCGGTAAGAAGAGCCATGGCCATTCAGCTAATCATTAATAGAGAATTAGGTTTGGCTAAAAATGAAAACCCATTACAAGGTTCATTTATCATTGAAGAACTAACAGATCTAGTGGAAGAGGCAGTATTAACAGAGTTTGATAAGATTACAGAAAGAGGTGGCGTTTTGGGAGCCATGGAAACCATGTACCAACGCACCAAAATCCAAGAAGAAAGTTTGTATTATGAAATGCAGAAACATTCTGGAGAGTATCCAATTATTGGGGTAAATACTTTCTTATCTTCAAAAGGTTCTCCAACTATTATTCCGCAAGAAGTAATACGATCTACTACCGAAGAAAAAGAGTTTCAAATTAAAATGCTGAACGAGTTAAAGCAAGGCAATAGAGAAAAAGGAGAGGTTTGTTTAAAAGAGTTGCAACAAGTTGCCATTCACAATGGAAATATATTTGAAGCACTAATGGAAACCGTTAAATACTGCTCATTGGGTCAAATCACTGCAGCCTTGTTTGAAGTGGGTGGTCAGTATAGAAGAAATATGTAATTTTAACAACAGGGCATTTCAAGTATTATACTTGAGGTGCTCTGTATTTGTTTATATGGCTATTGTATAAGGCATAGCCAAGTCGCTCTTTTAAATCCTCAGGATTAAAGGGTTTAAAGATATAATCATTCATGCCCACTTCGTAAACCCGCTGCCTAAACTGCATTTCATTTTCTGCCGTTAAGGCAATGATTGGGACATTTCTTTTGCGCTCTTCTGGGAGTTTCCTAATTTCGATGGTGGCTTCAATACCGTCCATTTCTGGCATGTGAATATCCATCAACACTGCATCAAAATGTGCTTCTTTGATTCTGTCTATGGCTTCCCTCCCATTCATAGCAATCTCTGCCTTAACACCCCATCTTTCAAGAAATTGCCTAAGCACCATTATATTCATCATGTTATCCTCCACAATAAGGATACGCTTTCCTTCAATTGAATCTTCAAAAGAAGCTGTTTTTGCACTTTTTCCTAAACTTGCATTTCTGCTTACTTCAAAGTTAATGGTAAAGTAAAAGGTTGAACCCACCCCAATGGTGCTGTCTAATTGTAATCTACTGTGTAAGGTTTCTAAAATTCGTTTGCAAATAGATAAGCCCAAACCAGTACCACCGTATTTACGTGTGGTATTGGCATCTGCCTGGGTAAAACTTTCAAATATTTGCTTCTGCTTATTTTGATGAATACCAATGCCCGAATCTGCCACAGAGAAATAAATTAAGGCATGATTAATGGTGCTTAATTGCAAGCTAACATCAATTTTAACATAACCGGCCTCTGTAAATTTAATAGCATTTCCTACCAAGTTTATTAATAATTGGTTGATGCGCAAAGGATCACCTTTTAATACACTTGGAATTTTATCATCAAAGGTGATAAGTAATTGTATACTTTTTTCTAAGGCTTTAATAGAAAATAATTCTTTAACATCCTGCACTAATGCCTTTAGGTTAAATTCAATATTCTCTAGTTGCAGTTTTCCCGATTCTAGCTTAGAAAAGTCTAAAATATTATTAACCAATCCCAATAGGTTATCCGAACTAATTTTTAAGATATTTAAGTTCTCTAATTGCTCAGGCGCTGGATTGGTTTGGGATAACAAATTTGCAACCCCAACAATGGCATTTAAGGGTGTTCTAATCTCATGGCTAATGGTAGAAATAAACTGTGTCTTTAGATTTGCTGCTTCCTCTGCTGCTTCTTTTGCTTGTAAAACTTCTATGTTTTTTACCTGTAATATTTTGTTTTGAACCTCTATCTTCTTCTGATTTTGTTGTAAAGATTTATTTACAGTTTTAATGCGTCTCGTATAAATAATCATAAATACTATTGCGCTTATACCAGAGATTATAAATAAAAAGAATAACCCATATTTTAAGTATCGTTTCTCGGTTTCGTTTTTGGTTTGATCCAATTCTTTTGCTATACCTAATTGCACAAATTCTCCCTCCATTGCTTTTAGCTGGACTCCAATTTCTGCGGTTGCTAAACTATCTTTTAGAACCCCTAGTTTTTTGAGCCATTGCGCCGCCGCTGGATAATCTTTCTTGGCTTCGGCTAGGTTTGCATACTCTTGATAAACTTCAATTAAGGTGTTAGTGGCGTATTCTTTACTCGCAATTTTATAAGCTTTACTTAAAAAATAGGAAGCAGAATCATACTGCTTTAAGATTCTATAAACACTTGCTAAATTCCCAAAAACATTTCCCAATCCCGAACTTTTCCCATTGGCTTCTTTAATGGCAATAGCCTTATAATAGAAATATTTCGCCTTATTATAATTTCCTAAATCGAATTCTACCACCCCTAAATTGTTATAGCTGTATGAAAGGTTTTCGGGTATCCCTTGTTTCAAATCTATTTGCAATACCTTTAAGAAATAAGATTTAGCTAATTCTGTTTTATGTTGCTCTTGATAGCAAATTGCAAGGTTATTATAGGCATTCGCTAACACATCTTCATCTTTGATTTTATTGCCAATTTCCAAAGCTTGTTGATAAAAATAAATAGCCCTGGAATATTGCTTTTGCAATTGGTAAATCAAACCAATATTATTAATTGCATTTGCTATACCTTCTTGATTTTCTAATTTCCTAAAAATTTCTAGGGACTTAAAATATAACTCTAATGCTTTTTTATACCTCCCTACTCTTTCGTAAACAATTCCTAAACTATTTATAGCATAAGCCCTTTCTTCCATCATTTCTGCTTTTTCAAAAGCATCTATGGCATGCATATATAAATAATCAATACTATCAACAGAAACTTGGTTTTCTCTGGCTTGTGCCATTAAAAAATAAGTTTGGCCTAATCCCTTTTGATACCTGAATTTATTAGATAAAACAAAAGCATCGTTAAGGTACTTTTCATACTCAATATTGCCTTCTTCAAAATAAACAGAAGCAATTTTAACAAGCACATCTACCCTATCTTTTGAATTTAAGTTATCTTTTAAAAGAGAATTTAAACTGTCGAGATTATAACTAAGTATATTTGCTTTAGTGCTTGTTAAAAACACAAAAGCAAAACCAATAAATAGAATTGTATATTTAAATTGGTTAGTCAACCTTTTAATATGTGGTTGAATTGTAGTTATTTTGAGAAAATATATCGATGAATTCATGACAAAACTGAGTGTAAACATAAATAAACTTGCATTAATACGCAATTCGCGGGGTGGAAATAATCCAAATGTCATAAACTGGGCTGTTAACTGCGAAAAATTTGGTGCAGAAGGTATCACTGTGCATCCGCGTCCAGACGAGCGGCATATCAAATATGCCGACACCATAGCACTTAAAGAAGTTGTAACTACAGAATTTAACATAGAAGGGAATCCCAAAGAGCAAAAGTTTATTGAGTTAGTGCTTCAAACCAAACCCACACAAGTTACCTTGGTACCCGATAATTTAAACCAACTAACCAGCGACCATGGCTGGGATACACATAAAGAGGCTGATTTCTTAAAGGAAATGATTGGCTTATTTCAAAATCATGGCATACGTACCTCTATTTTTGTTGACCCAAATCCTGAGATGATAGAAGGGGCGGCAAAACTAGGTTCAAACCGAATTGAACTCTACACTGAAAGCTATGCCCAGCAATATTTTACCGATAGAAGTAAAGCAATTGCACCATATAAGTTAGCCGCTAAAATTGCACAAGAAATTGGCATTGGCGTAAATGCAGGTCATGATTTAAGCTTAGATAATTTGCAGTTTTTTGCGCAAGAAATCCCTAACTTATTAGAAGTTTCTATTGGCCATGCCTTAGTTTGCGATGCGTTAATCTATGGCATGCAAAACACCATACAACAATATAAAAGACAGTTGGTAGTTATTTCATAATCGTTTCTTCCCTGTCTGGGCCCACAGAAATCACATTAACGGGCACGCCAATTTGTGCTTCTACATAATCCATATAGGTTTTAAACGTTTCTGGCAAATCTTGATAGTTTCTAATTTTTGTTAGATCGCCTGTCCAACCAGGAAAGGAACGGTACAAAGGCAATATATCTTTGCGACTCAAATCAAATGGGATTTCGGAAGTTTTTTGTCCATTGATATCATATCCATCACATACAAGAACCTCTTCAAAGCCACTCAATACGTCACTTTTGGTACAAATTAAATCGGTAACACCATTTAGCATGATGGCATATTTGAGGGTTGGTAAATCTAACCAACCTGTTCTGCGGGGCCTTCCAGTGGTAGCACCAAACTCATGGCCTAATTTTCTAAGCATTTCACCAGTTTCATTTTCTTGCTCGGTTGGGAACGGACCATTGCCCACGCGGGTACAATAGGCCTTAAATATTCCAAAAACCTTATTGATTTGTTGCGGTGCAATACCCAAGCCACTGCAAGCACCACCCGTTATGGTATTTGAAGAAGTAACAAAAGGATAGGAACCAAAATCTATATCTAACAAAGTTCCTTGGGCACCTTCTGCAAGAATTTTTTTACCCGCTTTGATGAGACTATTAATGTAGTATTCAGAGTTAATGATTTTAAATTGCTTTAAAAATTCAACCGCTTCAAAAAACGCAGGCTCATGGTCGGCCAAATTGTAATCATAATTAAAACTATCCAACAGTTTCTTATGATTGGCAATTGCATGTGTATATTTTTCCTTAAAATTTGGGTCGAGCAAATCCCCAATGCGTAAGCCACTTCTGCCAATTTTATCTTGGTAAGTTGGGCTAATGCCTCTAAGGGTTGAACCCACTTTATGTACCCCTTTATTTGCTTCGCTTGCCGCATCTACCAAGCGATGAGTAGGTAAAATAAGGTGCGCTTTTTCTGAGATATAAAGATTTTTCTTAATATCTACACCAGTTGTCATGGCCTTTTCAATTTCTTTTTTAAGTTGAACAGGGTCAATTACAACACCATTACCAATAATATTGATGCAATGCGCGTGGAAGATCCCAGAAGGGATGGTATTTAAAACATACTTATTACCTCCAAACTCAAGCGAATGACCCGCGTTTGGGCCTCCTTGAAACCTGGCTACCACATCATATCTTGGGGTTAATACATCTACTATTTTCCCTTTACCTTCATCGCCCCATTGAAGCCCTAATACTACATCTACCATACCCTATTTTAAATTGATTATTTTCTTACAAGACATACATTTTCCCTCGGCATCCATTTGTGGATTTCCAAATAAATAAAGTGAGTGATTGGTTATTTGAAACTGCATCAACTCTCCCATTGTGGTTTTAATTTGCTGAATACGTGGGTCGCAAAACTCAAGCACTTCATTGCAAAGGTTGCAAATAAGGTGATCGTGTTGCCTAAACCCGTAAGCCCTTTCGAACCTTGAAATATTTTTTCCAAACTGATGTTTAATGACCAAACCACAGTCTAATAATAAATCGAGTGTGTTGTATACAGTTGCTCGGCTTACCCGGTAGTTTCTATCTTTCATATGCTCAAAGAGCGTTTCTACATCAAAGTGCTCTTTGTTGGAATAGATTTCGTCCAGGATGGCAAACCTTTCTGGCGTTTTGCGCTGCTGTTGCCTTTCGAGGTACTCTACAAACTTCTGTTTGACTTCCTCTTTAAGCTTTATGGCTACCTGATTATCTGTGTTCATTCAAAATTTGAAAGGGACGAAAATACATAAATCTTTGATATCAATTCAAATCGACTCTTTGCACACTGATAAGATTACTTGCTGCTTTGATGGTATTGATAATGTTTTCTAGTTGTTGCGTATCATGTACCTCTAAAAAAATATTTCCTTCAAAGGTTCCTTCATTACTAGAAATACTAATTGATTTCATATTGATATTTAGTTGCCTTGAGATAATATCGGTGATAATACTCACAATACCAACACTATCTATTCCAGATACCCGTATTGAACTAAGAAATCCTTTCTGTGACACAGCAGCACCCCCAGCCCATTTTGCTTTGATAATGCGATACCCATAGTTACTCATCAATGCTACTGCATTAGAGCAACTGGTTCTGTGTATTTTAACGCCCTCACCAATGGTAATAAAGCCAAATATCTCATCGCCTGGAATTGGGTTACAGCATTTTGCAAACCCATATTCCATTGAAGCCTCATTTTCGCTTAAAATAACTACATCATTGGGTACAATGGGAATGGGCGATTTGGTTTTAGGGGCTTGGTTTGGTTCAGCGCTTTTTGTATTTTCAATGGATAAAATGCCCTCTATATCCATTTTGGTGCGGTCAATAATTTCCTGAGCCACTTGGTAATATAAGTCGCTAACCGATTTTAGCTTATAAAACTTCATGAGCGTATTCAAGGCATCTGAGGTAAAAGCTACTTTTGCATTTTTAAACTTTCGCTCTAAAATCTCTTTGCCTAAAGAAGAGGCCTTAAGACGTATTTGTTTAAAATACTCTCTTATTTTGGATTTTGCTTTGGCTGTAATTACAAAGTTGAACCATTCTTCGCTAGGCTTTTGCTTACTGCTGGTAAGAATCTCTACTTGGTCGCCATTATTAAGTTTATGATTTATAGGTACCAATTTATTATTGAGTTTGGCACCAATGCATTGCAAACCTAAATCTGAGTGGATGTCGAAGGCAAAGTCTAGCACTGTGGCATTTGCAGGCATTTTTTTCAAATCACCCTTTGGTGTAAATACAAAAATTTCGTCGGTATACAGTGCTAATTTAAAATCATCCAAAAACTCAAGCGCTGTAGCATCTGGGTTTTCAAGGATTTCGCGCACACGACCAATCCAACCTTCTAGGCTATTATCTTGCCCAGCAGCTGCTTTATCCTTGTATTTCCAATGTGCAGCAAAACCTTTCTCCGCAATTTCGTCCATTCGTTTGGTTCTAATTTGCACTTCAACCCAACGGCCTTTGGGGCCCATTACTGTGGTATGCAAACTCTCGTAACCATTGGCTTTTGGGGTACTTACCCAATCGCGCAACCTATCAGGATTTGGCGTATAATTATCGGTTACAATTGAATAAACACGCCAACAATCACTTTTTTCATGGTCAAAGTCGGTTTCTATTATAACACGAATGGCAAATAAATCATACACCTGCTCAAACTGCACATTCTGCGCTTTCATTTTATTCAAAATAGAATGAATGCTCTTTGGCCTTCCTTTAATTTCAAATTTAAATCCACTTTCTTTCATTTGGTCCTCAATGGGATCAATAAAAGTTCGGATGTATTTATTGCGTTGAACTTTTGTTTCGGATAATTTATTCTTGACAAAACTGTAGTTATCTGCTTGAAGGTATTTGGTAGATAAATCTTCCAATTCAGATTTAAGGGCGTAAAGGCCTAATCGGTGGGCAAGTGGGGCGTAAACATATGCGGTTTCCGAGGCAATTTTAAGTTGCGACTTTGGACTCATACTATCCAATGTGCGCATGTTATGTAAGCGATCTGAGAGTTTTATTAAAATCACCCGCACATCATCGCTCAAGGTGAGCAACATTTTCTTAAAATTTTCTGCCTGTATGCTGCGATCTGGCTGATCAAATACGCCAGAAATTTTAGTGAGACCATCAATGATGCGGGCCACCTTTTCGCCAAATTTTAGCTGTATAAACTCCAGCGTTATTTCTGTATCTTCAACAGTGTCATGTAAAAGGGCACAAACAACAGAGGTAACACCAAGTCCTATTTCTTCTGCACAAATTTGTGCTACGGCCAAGGGGTGAAAAATATAGGGTTCCCCACTTTTACGGCGCATATTTTTATGCGCTTCTAATGCCAGCTTAAATGCCGATTTTATGAGTGCTTTATCTTCTTTAGTAACCGCCCTGCGAATGCTGCGCAACAGCTGACGATAAGCCTTTACGATTTCTATATTTTCTTGTTCTGTATTGAATTCCTTCAGCACCATTTAACGTAACTATGAGTTTTCCCAAAAATAGTTTTTAATTCGGTTTGAACCTAAATCAAAACGGGTGAATAGACCTTATTTTAAGTGATTTTCTGAAAGTCTTTTGTTTTTGAAAAATATTCCTATATTTGCGCTCCCTTTTCGAAGGTAAAAGCGCATGTGGCGTAATTGGTAGCCGTGCCAGACTTAGGATCTGGTGCCGAGAGGCGTGGGGGTTCGAGTCCCTCCATGCGCACAAAACGCAGCTTGCTGCAAATTCAAATAAGACTGACAATCGTCAGTCTTATTTGTTATTATGTCCTTGTAAATAAAGAGTAATGAACGTAACATTCGAAAAAAAAGATGATTTAAATGGAACCATTTCCGTTCAAATTAGTACTGGCGACTACTTAGCTAACTACGACAAAAGACTAAGAGATTACAGCAAAAAAGCTAATATCCCTGGTTTCCGTGCCGGCCATGCCCCTAAAGGTATGATTGAGAAAATGGTTGGAAACAACCTTCTCCTAGAAGAAATTAACACACTAGCGAGCAAAGGTCTCTTTGATTACATCGAAGAAAATAAACTCAATGTTTTGGGTCAACCCGTTATGAATGACGACACCAAGATTGATGAACTTAACAAAACTGCTGATTATACTTTTAGTTTTGATATTGGTTTAAGTCCAGAAATTGAATTAAATATTAGTGCCGCAGATACTTTTACGAAATACACAGTAGAAGTTACACCTGCTATGATTGATGATGAATTGGACCGCATGACCAAACGTTTTGGCAATCTTGTAGAGGTTGAAGTTGCTGGTGAAAACGACATGATTTATGCTGGGTTAACCGAATTATTAGAATCAGGTGAAGTATTAGACGGCGGTGTGAATGCAGATAGCGTTCCTGTTGCCATCAACACCATTAAAAACGAAGATATAAAAGCGCAAATATTGGCTGCTAAAAAAGGTGATACTTTTACGGTAAATATTTTTGGCTTGTTTAATAATGATGAATCAGAAATGAGTCATGCATTGGGTGTTCAAAAACAAACCATTGGAGATTTAAGTCCAAACTTTAGGGTAGAACTTAAGGAAATTAAGCATACCGAGAAAGCAGAACTAAATCAAGAATTGTTTGACAAGCTTTACGGCGAAAATGCCATCAGCAGCGAAGAAGAATTGAGAGAAAAATTAAAGGCTGAAATTCTAGGTTACTTCGACCAACAAGCGCAGCATTTATTAGAGCACGAATTGTTTGACCATTTGGTTGAGAAGCATAATATCGTTTTACCTGATGCTTTTTTAAAGCGTTGGTTAATCGATCGTCATGCTGATAAATTCAATGAAAGCAATATTGAAGAAGGTTATATCCCTGAAGCCAACTATTTGAAGAACCATATTTTAGAAGAGAAAATTCTTTTAACAGCAGGTATCAAAATAGATGATTCAGACATTAGAAATGCAGCCTTTGACTATACTAAAAACATGTTTGGGGCATATGGCAACCAAGGCTTAAGTGATGAGTTATTGCTTAGCATTGTTGAACCTCAATTAAAGAAAGAAGATTTTAGAAGCAGAATGATTAATGTAGCTGCCAGAACTAAGGTTAACGAGTATATATTAAATACAGTTACCATAGAAACTAAGGCAGTACCAACAGAAGAATTTAACCAAATCATTTCGCAGCACAATGGCAAACATCACCATTCTCACGAATAGTTGTTTATTAAAAATATATCATAAAAAAACCGCTGCAATTGCAGCGGTTTTTTTATGATATATTGTGAAGGATTAAGCCCTTATCCAACTAAATTTAAACTGTTGATCATTTGGTTTAGCTCTTTCAGCAATTCTAGCCATTCTATCTGGCAAGCCCATCAAGAAATCTCTTGCCTTTTCGCCATCTTCTTGAAGACTGCGAATGCTATCTAATTTCCAATCGGTTATTAGATTTCTCATTAAATCTACATAATCCATAGAAGTATAAACACCCAATCTTTGGGCGGCAATACTAAAATTAGAGAAGGTGTTAAGTTCGCCACCTAATTCTTTTAAACACTGCGCTGGCATTAAAATCTTTTTGCGCATCATGTCTTCAAAAGCAAGCATCATTTCATTGGGATCAATTTCAAAAATGCGACTCACAAAAGACTTATAGGCTTTCGCGTGTCTTGCTTCATCAGCAGCCACTAAGCCGCAGAGTTTAGAAAGCATGGCATTACCGTCTTTTTTGGCTAAAGAAGCAACTCTTCTATGCGAAATATTGGTAGCCATTTCTTGGAAACTGGTATAAACAAAATTGCGGTAAGGATCATTTCCTGCCCCATTATCAAATCCATCTACAATAAGGAATTGAGTGCTTGCTTCAAACTCACGCATGTTAATTCTACCACATAAATATAGATAGCGGTTAAGCACATCCCCGTGTCTGTTTTCTTCTGCAGTCCAAGAGCGTAACCATTTCATCCAAATATTATCCCCAACTTGGTTTACACCAGTCATGCCAGCTAACCAAGTTTCGTAGGTAGGTAAAGCCTCTTCTGTAATGGTGTCAGCCACCAATACTGCCATTAAATCATAAGAATGATTTTGAGCTACTTCCTGAATACTTTTCAAGTCTTCTACAAAAGTTTCATCTGAGGTTAAAGGCAGAAGCTCAGAAGCTTGCCAATTAACATCAACTGGATTCAAATACGTTTGAATATCATTTTCAATTTCTTTGCCGATATAGTTCATTACTTCCAAACGGCTTGGTTTGAGCGGTACTGCATTCATAATTCGCGAAAGGTAAGGTTTCAAATTTAGTATTTCTTATTAATTTGCAAATCTTACATTCTCAACACACGCTCAATTTGCAGTATTTCAACCTTCATTCGCATTATAAGCCACAGGCTACTAATGAAATTAGCATTAGAAATGCCTATCATTATTTCCCTAGAAATCATGTTTTGGGCCAATACTTTAGTGTTGGCATACATCCTTGGCATCTGCAGAAGTTTGCGCTCGAGGATATTTCTAGTTTAATTAAACCCTTACTTGAGCATCCCCGGGTAGTGGCCATTGGCGAGATTGGTTTAGATAAATTAAAGCCTAATTTTGAATTGCAGGCGTCTGCGTTTTTGGTTCAAACCGAAATAGCAGAAGCTGCCCAATTGCCAATCATCATTCATTGTGTAAAGGCATATCCAGAAATATTGAAACTTATTAAATCATTTAAAGGAAATATAATTTTGCATAACTTCTATGCTAATGAAGAAATAACTACAGCATTTTTAAAATTGCCAAATGTATATTTCTCCTTAGGAAAAAGATTTAGATTTTCGGTTGGTTTGAACCAATCGTATGCAAAAAGAATTCCTATTGAAAGGCTATTTATTGAAACAGATATAATCCGCGAACCAGTATCAATTATTTATGAAGCCATTGCAGAAAAACTAGATCTTTCTTTAGGTAGTTTAACTGCCAGCATTCAAGTCAATGCAAAATTGGTATTTAAGAAAATGGTAAATCTTTAATTCCAAAGGTAATCATCAGGAGAATCTGCTAAGTATGCAAAATCACTTCCGAGTGCTCTAACAGCTGTGGGCCACATTTCTTCTAAATCATCTAAAAAAACTAGATTAGCAGAAGGTTTTGCCAACCACCATGCCTTTTGGTCAATTTCGCTTTGCAATTGACCAGCACCCCACCCACTATAGCCTACAAAAAACTTAAAATCGGTATTTTGGGCCCTGCCATCATTTAAAAGTTGGTTTATATTCTCAATGTTTCCACCCCAAAAAAGACCATTACCAATTGGCATTGCATCGTCAATTAGTAAACCACAACGATGAATAAAATGAAGTGTATTAGGTTCAACAGGTCCACCATAAAAAATTGGAAAATCAAAGGTCAACAATTCTGGAATAATTTCAGAAGTGTAGGTATTCAATAATTTATTTAGCACAAAACCAACGCTGCCCTCTGGTTCATGTTCGCATAGCAACACGACGGACTTCCTAAAATTTGGGTCGCTCAAAAAAGGCTCGCTAATGAGTAACTGACCACCTTCGGGATTGAAATTATATTGTTTATTACTAATCTCCATTTTTTGCAAACTACTAAAGAAGAACCAATTTTATAGCTTTTTCAGAAAGTTTTTTTTGTAATACCAAAATTTCCAAAAAAATTATACAAAACCTTAAAACAAGATTTAAAAACTTAGTCAACCCATCAAATCCCTTATCAATTTAAAGATTTGATAATAAGAATTTCACCATAGTTATACGCCATTCATTTTTACTTAATTGTTTAAGTAACATTGATGAAAAAAAATGGTTTAAAACGAACATGCATTGTATTTTTGATAACACCTGGACTTAAGATAATTAATCATATTCGAATTTACTATAATTGCGTATTGGTTTAAGTTGATTCCATTCACTATTTATCATGAAAATTTTACTTAATCCATAAGTTTATTTGAACAAAATGATGAAATACAGAATTGAGATTGATGGGTTGCGTGCTATTGCAATAGTTCCTGTTATTTTATTTCATTTAGGATACAATATTGTTAGGGGTGGATATTTGGGGGTAGACGTGTTTTTCGTAATTTCTGGTTACCTCATCACAAGCATTTTAACCAATGATATAGAAAATCAAAATTTTTCAATGTACCGTTTTTGGTTAAGACGAATAAAGAGATTGTTGCCTTTATTATTAAGTGTTGTCTTATTTACATTAATATTTTGCTTGTTTTTTGTTTTTAAGCCTACTGTTAAGAGTATTTCCAAAGATATTTTTCCTGTAATTTTTTCTTATTTTAATTTTCACGCTCTTTTTGACTTCGGAGACTATTGGGGTGAAAAGTCTGAACAATCATTTTTTCTGCACACTTGGTCACTTTCGGTTGAAGAACAATTTTATTTATTTTACCCCTTTTACCTTTATTTTTCTTTTAAATTATTTAGTAATTTTATCGTCCCGATTCTGCTTATTACTTTAGCAAGTTTTAGTTTTTTTGTTTATGAAATTACATTCAATATAAATGTTGACTTCGCCTTTTATATGCTTCCTACTAGAATCTGGGAGCTTTCATTAGGTGGTCTTGTGAGTCTTATAAAAATTCGAAAAAGTAAGAATTCTTTTCCAAATCTTTTTTTTCCATCAATTGGATTTTTAATGATTGTTTGGTCCTATTTTTTCGGAGCTAGGAACATCGATCATACTGTTTTATTTCCAGTAATCGGTTCAACTTTGATTATTATGTATAGCTCAACAAGTGAAATTGTTGGTAAATTTTTATCCATGAGAATCCTAGTTTTCATTGGCAAAATTTCATATTCATTATATCTGTGGCATTGGGTAGTAATTCTTATAATGAAGAATTTAACGATTAACTTTAATCATTTTAATCATCATATTATAAACGGATTTGCGCTGTTTATAACCTTTATACTTTCAATTTTTACTTTTGTTTTTATTGAAAATAAAACGCGCAATTACAATCATTCACCCAAAATTGTAATTGTTGGCTTTTTAGTAATCAGTGGACTTACATTTTTTCTTCAATCAGACTTTTTTAGTACCAATTATAATAGTAAATACCAAAGTCAAATTTCCTACATACAATATTATAATATTACTCCAAATCAAAGTGGATTAAAGACATTTCTTAAAGAAAATAACTTAACACAAAACATACAAATTCCTGAGAAAAAGGAAAAGTTTATAGACTCCTATAAAAAAGAAGGAATAGTGGAAAACGAACATTTTGGTATTCCTAAAATGATGCTATTTGGCGATTCTCATGGAGTAATGTGGGCAAAATTGTTAAATGAAGTTTCATTTGATTTTAAAACATCACTTTCATGTTATACTTCAAATGGTACAACTCCCTTTTTCAATATTCGGAAAATTGAATTACAAGGAGAGAGTGTATATTTCTCAAAACTGCAAAGATTTGAATATGCAAAATCTATCATTTCTAATATCGAAAAATGGAAACCGAAATTGATAGCAATAGCTTGTCGTTGGGATGTTAGTTATGATGAGATTGATTCGAATTTCTATGATTTACTTTTGTATTTAGAGAAGGAAAACATTAAGGTTTTACTTTTTACACAACCTCCTGTTTTGCCTTTTAAGGAAAATATTAATGTTGATCAATACTTAACATATTTAAAAATTCAACCCATAACTGGCTCAAATATGATATCGTTAAGCAACAATTTTTTGGTTATCAAAAAAAATGAATTAATCAAATCATTAAGCACTAAATTTAAAAACATAATTGTATATGATGTTTTTCAGGAAATGACTGAAGGTGGCAAAGTTAAAGTTACCTTAGACAACAAGGTACTTTATTTTGATGATGATCATTTAAGCTACGATGGAACTTATATTCATAAAAAAAATATTGTTTCTATAATTAAGCCCATAATAAATTAACATTATTTGAATCCTATATTCAACTAAGGAATCCAGAATTTTCCTGCTTCATAACATAAAAATGTCCATGCTACTAATCGTGTTATTTTGTTTCAAATATTTATGAAAAGAGTTGCTTTAAATCCTTCAGAGATATCTGAGGTTTTAAAAAAAAAATCAAAAATGAATTATGCTTTATTGAGAATTGGACAATGAAAAAACTTTTACCAAGCTTTCTTAGGACTTGATTTTTATTTGACTTTATTGAATTGAATGTGCTTTTTTTGAGAAACCATTGAAAATTAATTTGGATTGGCTGATATTTATCAAGTTAACTGTGTTAACAAAATATTAGCTTTGGGCTATGTTAGATTCTAAAAAAATAGCAGAAATAAGAAAAGATTATACTTTGAAGGTTTTTGACGAAACCCATGTAAATCCAGATCCACTTATTCAATTTAATGAATGGTTTAACGAAGCTTTAAATGCAGCAGTTCTAGAGCCCAATGCCATGACCTTAGCTACAGTTGGCTTTGATGGCCGACCTTGCGCGCGCATAGTTTTGTTAAAAGGCATTGAAGAAAATGGGTTTATATTTTATACCAATTACGACTCTAATAAAGGAAAACAATTAAGGGCTAATCCATATGCCTCTTTGGTGTTTTTTTGGCCAGAATTACAAAGGCAAGTTCGGATATCTGGCAATGTCGAAAAAATATCAGAGCTGGATGCTGATGCTTATTTTGCCAGCAGACCCCTTGAAAGTCAAATTGGTGCACATGCCTCTATGCAGAGTCAACCTTTAAAAAACAGAGAAGAATTGGAGGCGGAATTTGAAAGATTAAAGGCCTTATTTACAACTACTCCTTTGGTTAGACCAAGGCATTGGGGAGGATTTAAAGTTGTGGCGCACACCATAGAATTTTGGCAAGGCAGAGCCAGCAGGCTTCATGATAGGTTTGAGTTTACCTTAGGACCAGAGAATTGGATGTATAAAAGATTATCGCCATAAAAAGTTTGGCGAAATTGGCATTTTAAGATTTTTTTAATAGATTGCCCCATATCCTCATCACTTATGATAGATATTATCCTACTTGTAGCCACATCATTCTTGATTTGCATATATGCAATTCCTTCCATCATAACAGTTGCTAAGTTGAAAAACTTATACGACAAACCTGAGGAACGAAAAATCCACACCCTTAAAATCCCAAGATTAGGAGGGGTTGCAATATTTACAGCATTTTCCATTTCCATGTTAATTTTTGGAGATGCTGCGCAGGTAGAGGGAATTAGATTTATCGCAGCAGGCGGGTTAATCTTATTTATAAGTGGGTTAAAAGATGATGTAGTTATGTTATCACCTATGAAGAAACTCATGGCCCAATTATTGGCGGCAGGTTTGGTAACAGTATTAGCAGACATTCGTATAAATGATTTACAGGGGGTATTCGGCATCAATGAAATTCCAAAATTCATAAGTATTATCTTAAGTATGTTTATGATCATTGTTATTACTAATTCCATGAATTTAATTGACGGGGCAGACGGATTAGCTGGAAGTTTAGGATTAATAATCAGTTTAACCTTTGCCTATTTTTTTACACTATATAACGATACGAACTGGGCTATTTTAGCCTTTGCCTTGAGTGGTGCATTACTTGGTTTTTTGTTTTTCAATTTTAACCCCGCAAAAATATTTATGGGTGATGCGGGTTCATTAACTCTTGGATTTTTATTATCGGTATTTGCCATTCATTTTATAGAGTCTCATAGTCCTGCTGCTGGCAACTATTTGCGACTAAAATCTGCACCTGGCGTGGCAGTAGCCATTTTAATTATTCCTTTGTATGATACCTTGCGTGTTTTTCTTTTAAGGGCATATAGAAAAACGTCCCCTTTTAAAGCAGATAAAAATCATTTGCATCATTGGTTAATGAAAATTGGATTGGGGCACAAGCAGGTAAGTTTAATTTTAAGCAGCATTAACTTATTATTCATATTAATTGCCTTTGCCATTAAAGATCAACCTGCCTACATTGTATTATCTGTGGTGGTTGGATTAACAATTATAGCTGGACAATTACCTGTATATATTTACAAGCACAAAATCACAGATATTGAGGTGGATGATTCTGTGCAGGAAGAAATCACTCAATCTTTATACGACACGCGCATTAGAAAGTAGATTACTGATTTTGTTTTAAGAAATCCACCATAGCAAGAAAGGCTTTTCCTCTATGGCTAATTTGATTTTTCTCTTGCAAAGACATTTCGGCCAAGGTTTTATTGGCACCAGTAGGCATAAAAATCGGGTCATAACCAAACCCATTATTTCCTTTATATTCGGTGGTAATAACACCATGTAACTCACCCTTAAAAAAGTGCTTATTACCGTTTAGAATTAGACATATAACCGTAACAAATTTTGCTTCTCTATTTTCGGTTTGAACCAATTCTGACAATAGTTTTTGATTGTTAGCTTCGGGGCTTTTTTCATCACCCGCATAACGAGCAGAGAATACGCCTGGCGCCCCGTTAAGTGCATCTACAAGCAGACCAGTATCATCTGCAAAGCAATTAAGTTTGGTAGCCGCATAAACGGCATCGGCTTTTATACTTGCATTTTCGATAAGGGTATTTCCTGTTTCAGCAATTTCTTCAAAGAATCCAATTTCGTTTAAAGAAACAACTTGTGCTAGACCTTGAAAAATGGCACCAATTTCTTTTGTTTTATTGGCATTATGTGAGGCAAAAATGAGCTTCATTTTAATTAAAAAACAATTTTTGCAAGGCAGTCCAAAGCTTAACCTTTTGAGAAGGTTCGGTTAAGTATTGGCGAAAAGGAAGCGCTTGTAAAATTTCTACTCCTTCAAACAGAGTAGATTTATGAATTGGCACATTGCAACCCTGCGAGCCTATCCAAGTATCTAGGCCCCAAAGAATAATGTGTGTAGGTTCAAAATGAGAGAGTAATGCAGTAAGGCTTTTCACTGGAAATTTATCAAAGTTCACTATCCAAACATCCTCCATAGTCCTTCTTAAACCTTTTTCTACAATGGTTTTCAGCAAATTAAGTTCGTCATCTAAAAGATAATCAACCTCTTTAGTATTCACCAGCATCAATAATTTGTGCTTGCCTTCTCCCATGGGATTGTATTCTATGGAAAAATCTCTTTCTTTGACCATGAAAATTTCTCCAAAAAGAGGAGCTAGAAACGAATCATCTATATCAAAACCATTTTGCATACCATGGCAATTTCAATAAAAATTAATAAAACACAAAGTTCTAGGATTCATTTATGTGATTTTGAAAATATCGAGTTCGGGAAAATATTCTCAGACCACATGTTTATTGTTGATTTTAAAGATGGTGTTTGGCAACACGGAGAGATTATGCCCTACGGAGAAATCTCGATGGCCCCCAGTATTTCAGCCCTGCACTATGGCCAATCAATTTTTGAAGGAATGAAAGCATTTAAAGGTGCAGATGGCAATCCTCAATTATTTAGGCCCTTAGATAATTTTAGGCGATTTAATATTAGTGCCACGCGCATGGGAATGCCAGAAATTAGTGAAGACTTATTTATGGGCGGTTTGCATGCACTTATTAATTTAGATAAGAATTGGATTCCAACTAAAGATGGCTCGGCCTTATATATTCGCCCGTTTATGTTTGCAACCGATGATTTTGTTGGTGTAAGACCAAGTAGTAACTATAGTTTTATTATATTTTGTTGTCCGGTAAATTCTTACTATCCAAAACCTATTAAAGTTAAGGTAGAGCAAAAGTTTGTGCGAGCATCAGATGGGATGGCTGGATATGCAAAAGCAGCGGGAAATTATGGCATCAGCATGTTGCCTTCTATGGAAGCAAAGAAATTGGGATATGACCAAATTGTATGGACAGATGGTAGAACCCACGAGCACGTTGAAGAATCTGGCACTACTAATTTGTTTTTTGTAATAGATGACAAATTGATATTGACACCAGCTTTAGATGGAAATATTCTAGAGGGTATCACAAGAGATTCTTGCATAAAATTATTACAAAAAGAAGGATATACCGTTGAGGAGCGAAAAGTAAGTATCAAGGAAATCATCGCCTTTGCCAAAGAAGGAAGGTTAACAGATTGTTTTGGAACAGGAACAGCAGCCATCATAGCAAAGATTGCTGCCATTGGATATGAAGGTGTAGATTATGTTTTACCAGAAGCAGACAGCAGAAAGGTGAGCAATTGGTTATATAATACCATTTATGGCATTCAAACCTCTAAGGTAATTGATAGCTTTAACTGGATATTAAAAGTTGAAGCGTAATTAAGCGCGCTTCGCGCGCTCCCAATTTGCACTTTGCTTTCCTCTTAAAAACCTAATTAAACCTAGGTACATACACAAATTCATGATAAAAAAGTAATAAGGCACAAACAGTGCTTTCACTTTTATTTGCTTGTTGGCTAGGTACCAACCTAATAATGCCATTCCATAAAAAACAACTTGCGCAAACATTAATAGAGAATAAATATTTCCATCTTGAAGCGCTAAGGGAATGTTTAATACAAACAAAAGTAGAAGTGAAAGGGGTGCAAGCGTCCACCTTAGCACACGGTGAGAGATAAACAAAAAGCTTACCTTAAAATTGCCAAATAAATTGAATGCTTTTGGCAAACGCGTCATACTTTGAAAAGCCCCAGCCGCAATTCTCACCTTGCGTTTAAGTTCTTCGCCAACATTTGCGCTAGCGGTTTCTGCAGCATAAGCATTTTTCTCATAAATAACCCGAAAGCCATTGGTAGCAATTAGCATACTTTGCATTAAATCATCTAGTAAAGTATCTTTTGGCAAAGGTTTAAATAATTCAGTGCGGTAGCTCATAAGTTCACCTGCTGCTCCAACAATTGTATAAAAATCAGAATCGAGTTGTTTTAAGAAACTCTCGTACTTCCAATATATACCTTCTCCTGCCCCACTGGCATTTTCCTTATCTTTGGTAATGATTCTTTTCTCACCTGTAACCGCCCCAACTCCTGGGTCGGCATAATGCTTAACCATTTCACGAATAGCCTCTGGATTTAATTCAGTATTGGCATCACAAAAAACAACAATCGGCGCCTTAACAAATTGCATTGCTCTATTCATTGCGGCGGCTTTACCATTTCTAGCATCCTCATGTAAGGCTAATACCTGTGGGTATTTTTTAACCCGTAAATGTGTATCATCGGTAGAGCCATCGCTGATAAAAATAAGTTGAAGTTTTTCTGCGGGATAGGCCAGCTGCAAACTATTTAAAATTTTGTCTTCTATATAATCCGCCTCATTAAAGCAAGGTACGATTAGGGCTACAGATGGCTGAAAATTTGGTTCAAACCGAGGCGATTTAGTAATGGCTTTTTTAATTTTAACTAAAAAATATAAAAGCACACCATACCCAATATAGCTATATAAAACCAATCCTATTCCAATCCAAAAAACACATTCCATTACATTCATAACGTTACAATTAGTGTAAGTAAAATAAGTAAGCTATTGCTATTTTTCAAGCACCTCTTTATAAATCTTTTCAGTAAGTAAAGCATTGGCATCCCAACTAAAATACTTAGCACGCATTATTCCTTTTGCAACTAAAGATTGCTGCAAGTTTGCATCCTGCCATAATTCTTGAATAGCTGTGGCTATGGTTTCCGGTTTAAATGGATCTATTATTAAGGCAGCATCTTGTGCAATTTCTGGCATAGAGGAGGTATTAGAAGTTATTAACGGAACTCCGCATGCCATAGCTTCTACCAAAGGAATACCAAAACTTTCTCTTAAAGAAGGATATAAAAACAAACTTGCCAAACTATAAATAGCAGGTAATTCATGGTTAGGCACATACCCTGTAAATTGAATATGATTTAAAATCTCTGTATCACCAATATCAGATGAAAGTGCACCCAAATAATCTTTATTAATATCGAGCATAACCAAAGGCGCAGGCAATGCATTATTTTTTCGCAATATACTGAGGGCTTGCAATACCCCTTTTACATTTTTCTTAGGGTCTGTATTTCCCAAGAAAAATATAAACTTCTCAGGAAGTTTGTATTTGTTGCGAGCAGCATTTAATTCGGTTTGATCCAATACACGTTTAAAATGAGCTCCAACACCGTTATAAGCTGTAACAACTTGGTCTTGCTTAAGATTGAAATAGTTTTGAATACGTTCCTTTTCAAAATCTGAAACCGTCAGGATTTTCTTAGCATTAGGCACAATCCTTGGGACATTTAATTTCCTATAGATATTACCAAATTTCTGGTAAGCTGTACCTTGGCTCAAGGAAATCTTCTCGAGATAGATGATATCATGCAAAGTGAGCACTAATGGCATTGAAAGAAAAAGCGGTGCTGTATTACTTGTACAATGTAGCAATTGAACTTTTTCCTTGGCAGCTGCTTTAGGCAAAAGATATTGCTCCCAAATGGGATAGGGTGCAGATTTAACTTCAACAATTTTAACATTCGAAGACGCCTGTAAACACTGAGCGTCTTCATCTGGCTTCACAAAAACCACATATTCATGCCCGGTATTAAGGCGTTGCAAAGCTTTAATTAGCTCAAGGGCAACCATGTCCATACCATGTTTTTTCTTTCTAAAAATGCGTTGTGCCTCAATGCCAATTTTCATACTATGTATTTTTTACAGTGGCAGAATGTTTAGTTTGTACAAACTTCTTACTATTTCCTTTACTCTTAACCATGGCAAAAAACATTAAGAAAAAAGCAAGTGGTAATCGTAAAGCTGCCTTTAGTGTATTGGTATTAAAATAGGAAGAAGGAATTGCGATAATATAACTTAAGCAATTAATAATAAACAGGGTTAAAAAGTACTGCCCTAGTTGGGCAAAAGGAATAAAATAAAATAGGGCACAGAAAAAGGAGAAACCAAGCAACAATACACGTGGCATAATTACGCGTTGAAGTCCTTTGTCGAAAAAGTCAAATTTCCCTTTCAATAAAAGGTCTTTAACGCCCTCGCCAAGTACTTTATTCATTTCATAAAACTGGGAAGAAATCCATCGCTTTCTTTGTGAAGTAAATACTTTAGAGTTTTGAACCTTTTCATCAAATACTAAGGCATCATTTTCATAAAGCACCTTGAAGTTATTTCTCAGAAGGTAGTATTCTAATTCCTTATCCTCCACTGCGGAACTAATACCAGACATGGCAAGTTTAAACTCATGAATACGCATAGCTTGCCCAGAACCAGACAAGGCAGAAGTAACACCTAAAGCCACATGCCCTTTTCTAAAGATATGGTTATTAATTTCTTCACTAATACCATCTAAAATTGAAAATGCTGTGTCTAAATTCTTGGCTGTTCTATGGCCTTGAATTACCATTTGATCATCTTGCAGGCGGGCATTAATTTTAGAAAGAAAGTTATGCTCCATGATATTATCAACATCTAGGATTAAACAATAATCGTAATTATCTATATCTAATTGAGCAAGGGCCGTATTGATAGATTTCGCTTTTGTGCTTTCTTCAAATGACACTTTTATTAACTTAATGGGCAAAACACTTAGCTCAGCTAAGGTTAGCTGCTCAAGGGAATCGGCAATTATTATTACATCAAATTTTTCGTTAGGATAATTTTGGTTCAAACAGTGACCCACTGTATTTAAAATAACCTCATCATGTTTATAGGCAGGAATAAGAACAGCAAAACGTTGCTGCTTCTTAATCTCAATTGCTTTAAAATTGGTTGCCTTATAGAGAATCCCTCCAAAGGAAAATACAGCGATATAAAGCACATTAAATGTGAGGTAGGCAAGAATAATAATTTCTATTAAAAATAGCAGGCTGGCTAACATTGTGTGCAACTATTGTTCTTTTTGGGTAGGTGAATGAGGTGTATGAATAAACTTTTTATTGGCGCCTTTAAGTTTAAAGAGATTCATAAACATTAAAAAGAAACCATAAGGTAACCTAGCCATTGAAGCTAAACCTTTGCTGTTAAAATATTTCTTGGGCGTTGAAATCAATAATACAAAAATTTGGGCTACGAGTGTAAACATAAAAAACAACCCAAAGCCAGGATGTATAAAATAGCTTAAACACATGAGACCAGTTAGGCCAAGATTTATAACCCTAGGCAATAAAATCAACTGAATGCATTTATCCAAATAATCAATATTGAAGGTAAGAATTGATTTAACAATACCTTTTAAGGCATACTTACGCATAAAGACTAATTGTGCCGACATCCAGCGTCTGCGTTGATTCTGGAAAATTTCTGCGAATTGAACTTTCTCATCATATACGATAATATCATCTGCATAATCAATATTTATGCGACGAGAAATAAGGAGAATCTCCATTTCTTTATCAAATCCGCCTACCGCCGTAATTTCACTCATTATTTTCACAAAAAGAGGATATTGCAAGGCTTTGCCTGAACCAATTAATGCGGCTGAAAGCCCAATTGTTTTATGCCCTTTTCTGAAAATATGATTATTCACTTCCTCGCTAATACCATCTAAAATAGAGAATTGAGTATCTTCGTTTTTGGCCGCTCTATGCGCTTGAATTACTTGTTGCCCTGCCTGCAATCTTTCATTTAACTTAGTTAAGAAAGAAGTTTCCATTACATTGTCAATATCCAAAATAATGGCATAATCGTAATGGTTTGCAGCTACTGCTTTGATGCCAGCGTTTAAAGATTTCCCTTTGGTACTGTTTTCAAATTGTACTTCTACTACTGTAATCGGGTGTTTTTTAAGCGCAATAATAGTTTCGGGTTGAAGTGAATCTGCAATGACAATTACATCATACAAGTCTTGGGCATAATCTTGCTTTAGCGCTTCAATAGATGAAGCAAGAATTACAGCATCTCCTTTATAGGCTGGCATAAAAACAGCAAACTTATTTAACTTTGTTATTGGTAATTTCTTTGGCTTAGGCATTAGATGCCCAAGTATAGAAAATACAAACATGTATAATAAGTTGAGGCCAAGCATTACGGCGAAGAAACCAAGAATAATATTGATGAGTAAATCCATATTCTATTTTATAATTAAGCCCGTATTTTTATAAATATTAAAATGAGTAAAGTTCCAAACAGCACCTTTTACAAAAGCCCGCAGCAATATAAAATCTTTCCTTATTAAATATTTTAAAATCCCTTTTGGAAAAGAAAAAATAAAGAAAAATAACAGGGCAGCCAATTTTTGAAGCCCAAAACTATTTCGTCGAGTGTAAATTAATCGGTTTCTAGTAAGGTAATACGTTTTCATAGGACTTTCTTTTCCAACCGACATAGACTCTTTGTGCAAGACGGTGGAGCCGCCGCAATACCAAATTTCGAAACCTGCTTTTTTTACCCTTTCACAAAAATCTGTTTCTTCATAATACAAAAAGTATAGTTCTGCCATGAGGCCAATTTTCTCAACCACTGCCCTAGAAATAAGCATGGCAGCTCCATGTGCTAATTCACTTTTATAGTTGGTGGCATATATAGGTTTATCGCTATCCATATACCCAATAGAAAACCCTCTACCTGTATACATATTTATTCCTTTGCTGCCAGCAAACTGAAGGGTATCGGGTGCATTAAAATACTTAAGTTTTGAACTTGCAACGCCAATTTGTGGCTGTGCTTCCATGAGAGCAATAATGGGTTCTAAAAAATCAGGTAAAGGTTCAGTATCATTATTTAATAAAAAAAAATACTTTCCTTTTGCCTCCTGCATGGCTAGGTTATTACCTCCGGCAAAACCAAGATTATCTTTACTCTCGATAAAATTAACCTGTGGAAACTCATCCTTTAATGGCTGAATCGACTCTTTAGAGGCATTATCTACTACCCAAACTTCATAATTAGGATACGAAACCTTTTCTAAGGATTTCAAAAATGCACGCGTATAAATTAAGCCATTAAAATTTACGGTTATCAAACTAACTAAGGGGTAGATTTGCTTCATCAACTCAGTTTTTTAACGGGTGTGACATCAGGATCATCGTATCGATTGGCAACAGAAAGCATGGTCATAGAAATATACATAAGGGCACCTAAAGGCGCCTGACCAAATACAGGATTTCCGAATGAGGCAGTGATAATACCAAGTAATCCACCATATAAAGCCAACATTTTTTGCTTGGTATCTCTATTTTTTAAATTACGAATATTGACTACACCAAATACAATTACAAAGGCCAAACTAAGTGAATAAACAGTTAAGCCCACCACCCCATTTTCTACCCAAATTTTAACAAACCAGCTATCCGTTGGTACATTTACAAGGTAACTGGTTGGATAAAAACGAGCTGCCCAAGTATCTGTGGTACCAATACCCGCACCGAATGGTCGTGTTTGCAAGTATTCGCGTAATTTGGATTGATTACTTAACCTCACCAAAAGAGAAGCTTCCTTAGGGTCTAAGGCTGTTCTAATCCTAAAAATCTGGTAATTAGTATTACCAATAAAGGTAAATTTTAGGAAGGCAAAAACAACCAAAATTACGAATACCCCAGGAATTAAGATTCTATAATTACGAATCATTAATAGATAGGAAATTAACCCAAAAAACACAACGAAGATTGGACCACGAGAACCAGAGGTACCCATTCCAATAATACAAACAATGAAGGCTATAAAATACCAAAACTTTGCAGAGGCTTTATAAGGGCCGATGGCCATAATTAAGGACAAGAACGCAACATATGCCATAGTAGCTCCAAACTGTCCAGCATCCGAAAAGAAAGAGAACGCACGTAATTGACCAGCCAAAACGTGAGTTACTTTACCACCTGCTTCTAACCAACCATTTTCAAATGGATCGAGCCCAATATTAATTTGTTTCCAACCCCAAAATGCACCTACAACTCCCCAAATAATTACAATTCTAAAAAACTGATCCAAGTCTTTTTTGCTAGCAAAAAGCACCAATGTAAGTGGAACGGTTTGAATAGCATAAAATGTTACTCCACGCACCGCATAAGCCCAAGCGGCAAAATTACCAGCCTCGGGATTTATCGCTTGAAATAAGGTATAAAAAAACCAAAGGGCTGTTACACCAAAAAATCCGTTTTGTAGTCGACTAGCACTATCTTTAGTGAGTCGAAATACCATTGAAAGTGTAGTCAGAAACAAAAGACCATCTACCAACAAACCTAATGGAATAGCGGGCACATATCGGTTCAAACCGATAAAGAAAAAGGAATAGTTAACGTAGAATATAAGTCCGTAATAAGGATTTGAAATAATAAGTGCAATCAAACCAACAATGGCAGGCAAGAATGCCACCAAACTACCAATACCTAAATCACCAATTGAAAGTACAACCGCCATGGTAATGCCTGTTACCACAATGAGTAGGGCAATAATAAAGTTATTTGTACGCTGACTTACAGCACTTGTAGTAGGTCTCAATTTACTTAATTTTTAAAATTTTAAATATATAACCTTTATAATCCATCCAACCCAATTTTAACACATTAGAAAAACTAACATTCATGTGTTTATTGAGTTGATAATACCCAAAAATCATTCCAGCTGCAAAGGTAGCGGTAGAAACAAAGGCTACAGACTCTACATTATTAAACAAGGAAATCCCAATAAAATCCCCTGCTATATTAACTGCCAACATGATTAATATTTTATAGAAATTTAAATTCGGTTTGTTGATGGTATCTAACATAACACCACTAAATTTATCTAAGGGCAAGATAGCCATATAGCTGGCAAAAAATCTTAAGGTGAGAGCAGCATCTGCATAGCCTTTGCCCCCAATAAGTAAAACGATATAATCTGCAAAAACAAAGCAAATAATTGAAATAGGCAAAAGCAAGTAAAACACCATACCCGCTTTGCGCTCAAACTCATATTTAAGGGCTTCAAAATTACCTTCCGAATACTGCCTTGCAAACTGCGGCAATGCGGTAACCGCAAAACTTCTCAATGGCATTTCAACAATTTCTAGCAAGCGCGCAGGCACATTAAATTTTGCAACACCTTCCTTTCCTAAAGCGCTTAATCCAATGATAAAGGTATCAGAACTTCTAAGTAAGTTTGAACCAAGCAGTGTTCCCATACTATACTTACCAAAGTGGAATATATCAATCACTACAGACTTTGTATACCTAAAGAAATATGAAAAGCCAGACCAACCCATAAATAAAGCAATTAGACTTATTAAGGCTTGTGAAATTAGGTATCCATTTAATACACTGTAAATGCTTCTATCTGGTATAATAAAAAAATAGATATAAACGATAAAAGCTATTTGACCCACAATTCTAAGAATACTCATGCTTTTAATTTGCAGCTTTGCATTGAGGTACCAAGTAGCATAATTGTTTGGTAAGGATAAAATGGCTAACCCTACCCACCATTTAAAGAAAAAAAGATACTCTGTAAACAGGCCAAACTGTTTGAACCCAAAATAAAGCACCAACATTATGATGGCATATAAAAAAGTGATTCCGACTGTAATAAATAGGGTTGAACCAATTACGCCTTCTTCTTCACTTTGTGCTTTGCATTGCGATAAATTTCTCACAAGTGCATTCATAACCATTCCAATTCGAAGGTTCTCAAAAATGCCGTAAATGGCTAAGAAAATTATATAAGGCCCAAAAATATCCTTTGGCAGCACCCTTGCCAATACAGCAAAAGTGATTACACCAAGCAAGGCTCCTAAACCATTACCAATTAAGGAAGAGAAACTTTTGCTTTTTATAATTTGTAATACGGCCTGCATGATTTACCCTAATTAATCATCAGTTTCAGGCTCATCAAATTCTTGTTTTAAAGCTGGTTTAACTTGGTTACGTTTAGGCTTAGGAATAGTACCAACCATGTTCTCTAGATTTTCTGGCTCCACATAATTTAACCAACACATAATCTTAGTATCCTCTGTAGAAGCTTTTCTAAATAACTTCATGATGTTTTCATCTGCAGCCGACCAAGATCTTCTAGCATCTACCACTAACATAGATAACCTAGAATTTTTAATCAATTGATTTGGTATGGCATTAATACTAATCGCAGGAATTTCAACAATAATGAAATTAAAGGCACTTCTGTTTACTCGAGAAAATTCTGGTAATAAGTTTTCTTCTGTTTTGGCAGAGAAAAAGCGAGAAGTAACATCATATCTAATGGTTCTAAACCTTCTATCTTCAGTTTCCGCGTCTTCCATATTATCATCATTAGAGATGAATAATACAGAGTAATCTAGGTTATACAACTTCTCAGCAAGTTTTTGTGCTGCGTAAGTTTTACCTTCTTGCTCTCGTGTACTTAAGAAAGTGATCAGGTAATTATTGGTGATATGGGGATTATTTTCTAATTCAATTTTCAAATTAGTTGCAGCATAATCTAATAAAGTATTTTCTATTCTACCAATTTGAAGGCTATTAGAAAGACTCAATCGATTTGGCAAAGCGCTAAAAGTTTTAAGCCCGATAATTTCTTCTGCTCTTTGCGTATTTTTAATTGAGCTATCCAATAGTTCTTTAGCAATAAAATAAACCAACAAGAAGAAGAAGGTTGCTAAGAAGGCTAATACCACAAGAAGTGGCGCCCTACTTGCCAATGGCTTAGTTGGGAATACAGGCTCGTCCATAACTTGTAAGTTATTAGACATTTCTATGTTTTGTTGACGCAACTTAGCCAAATGGTAGCCATGTAAAATTTCAAGGTATTGGCGCTCATTTACACTGATTTCACGCTCAAGTCGGCTCACCTGCATATTTAAAGGAGAGAACTCATTATACCTGCGATCGAATTCTTTTCTACGGTCAATATAAATCTGAAGGCGTGCTTCAGAAGCATCCATTTGCAATACTTCCTTTAACCAGTTTTCTAGTACAACGCTAGCAGGAACAGATTCTATCGTATTATTTAAACTATAGTACTGTAATACCCATAACCTAAGTTCCTGTTTAATCGCATCAACTTTAGTAGCTAGTTTCTCTATTTTCTCAGGAGAATTGCTATATATTTTTGCACGCTCATATTCTTCATGAGCAATTGCTAAATCTTTTCTTAATTTATTTAATTCAGTGTTGTTACGGAGTAAGATTTCCCTACTTTCTAATTGGTCTTCTAACCTGGCAACGGCTCTCTTGTGGGATTCATACGCCATCAATTCTTTATAGTAATCCGTTTCGTTGGTCTCATTTTCAATGGCTACGGCCTTTGCTTGTTCGTAGTAATTGATAATCTTATTGCGTATACCGAAGTCTTTTAATTTGTTCTCAGAATTATTAAGTGCGGCTGAAGATTCTTTTAGTCGTGCTTCAAACCACTTCAATACATTAACCGTTTCTGCCCCTTTAAGGGATTTATACTTTAATATAAAAACTTCAGTGATAAATTTTAAAGTATTTAAACATACACCCTGGTCATCCGACTTATAAGTTAAATCAATAAAATCGGAAGTAGATTTGCGGGAGGCAGTAAGATTTTTATTAATTTGAGTTAAGCTATAATGTCCTTTAGGTCTTGATAATAAATCAACTACTATGTTATCTGTAGAGGCATTTTTGTATTTAATGATTTTTTCAACCGTTGCAGAAAAATTGCCTGGCACAACAATTAGTGCTCGTTCATCCGTAATGGTATTCTTTAGTTCCGCAAAACTTTTTTCACCTAAAATTAATGGATCAGGCATTTCTAGAAGTAAATGTTGCGCCAATAATTTAATGGCCACATCTTCGAGGGTTTGCCTTGCAGTGATGGTCGCTAAGAGGTTATCAAAAGCATTGTTAATTGAGAAATAATCCGCACGGGGCGCATTTTCATCGGAAGTAATTCCGTAACCAGATGCAATACCAGTATAAACAATGGTTGCGGCGGCATATTCCTTTGGTAGTTTTGAAGTAAGAAAATAAACCAAAATGGCCACTAAAAGTGGAAATATTATTAACCATTTAAGGTTTTTACTTAAAACGCGTAAAAACTGAACGAGTGTCATAAGCTGTTATTAATCTCGGGTATTGGGTTTAATCATAATTGTTTGTAGAGGTACTCCTAAAACAGCCTCTAATTGTTCAAGTGCACTATAAAAAAATCTGAACGATTCGTTATAAGCTGCCTCGGCATCTGCCAATACATTCTTTTGACGTGCATACTCAGATATATGAATGGTTCCTTCTCTGTATTCTTTTTCGGCAACTTGACAGGCCACAATTTGAGTAAGTAAATCTTCATTTCTACCTCTATATAGCTTACCATACCCCACTGCATCAGTATAATAGAGACTCAACTTTCTGCGTAATTCCATGGCTTCTGCATCCCTTAAATACCTGCTAATTAAGGCTCTCTCCTTGTGCTCATTAACCCTTCCTCTATGCCCCATGATATCGAAAATTGAAAATTGAATATTGATACCTGCACGATAACCTTCTCTTACCTGAACCAAATTTTGCCTTGCTGGTTGCGTTGGATCTTGCTCTGTATAGGCGAAGAATGGTAAACTACCAAAAGAATAATTTGCAAAAACATACACATTCTGACCCCAAATCCACTTATTATAATCTGCGGCCCATAAACTCGCTCTCATAGCCGCATTCTGTTGCTTTAGGGTAGGATTAACCGATATGGCTATTTCAAATAATGAATCCAAAGTGGGTAGTAACATCTCTATTTCATATTTTGGATTTAGAAATAGTGTGTCGTTTTGCGCTTTAACTGAACCAAAAAGCCCTGTAATGGCAAGAAAAATTAGCAGCTGCTTTCGTAATATTTTAACCAAATTTGACATAACTATTTTCTTCATAATATCCTCCAACAAAGTAATGACGCAATTATAAAGGAAAATTTTCAGTTATTAACCCTATCCCTTTAGGTGTCTATTTTTTTTGCAAAATAGGTTTTTTGGAATAAAATCATGTTTTTTGGTAGTAAATCTATTCCATATGACAGGTTATGATATAATTTTGGTTGGACTACAACCTTACGATAGTGACATCGGAAGCAATAGTATCAACATTGCAGAAGAATTTGCCAAGCAAAATAGAGTGCTTTATGTTAATTATCCCTTCGATAGGAAATCTTTTAGCTTGGAAAAACATTTGCCAAATGTTCAAAAAAGAGCAAAAATGATGGCAGGTGAAACAAGCAACTTAGTTCAGGTAAAACCACAATTATGGAACCTCTATCCAAATACACTCATTGAATCAATTAATGGCATTCCTTTTACTCCTTTGTTTAGAGTATTTAACTATATCAATAATAGACGCCTTGCCAATGAAATTGCCAAAGCGGCAAATAAGTTAGGCTTTAAAGATTTTATTCTATTTAATGATAGTGATATGTTTAGGAGTTATCACCTTAAAAATTTGCTCAAACCTAAATGCACTGTTTATTATACAAGAGACAATATGATGTCTGTGCCCTATTGGTTCAAACATGGACATAAATTGGAGCCTGAGTTAATGGCAAGTTCCGACTTAGTTTGTGCAAATTCTACCTACCTAGCAGGAATAGCTGCAAAAGATAATAAAAATAGTTTTTATGTAGGCCAAGGTTGCGATGTAACTGCCTTTGATAGCGATAAAGTAAAGGAAAAGCCCACAGACCTTGAACCCATCAAAGGCCCCATAATTGGATATATTGGGGCATTGTTTACGCAACGATTGGATATTAAAATCATTAAATTAATTGCTTCGCACAACCCTGATTGGAATGTGGTGTTAATTGGACCTCAAGATGAAGATTTTAAAAAATCTGAATTGCACCAAATATCAAATGTTCATTTCTTAGGCCTAAAAGATGGCAGCGTACTTCCAAATTATCTTAATTATTTTGATGTAGCAATTAATCCACAAATCTTAAACCCCGTTACAATAGGTAATTACCCAAGAAAGATTGATGAATATTTAGCAATGGGCAAACCAGTGGTGGCCACAGAAACCAAAGCGATGAGCATATTTAAAGACCATACTTATTTGGCAACTAGCCCAGAAGGGTATATTCCATTGATAGAAAAGGCACTTAAAGAAAATTCGTCTGAACTAGCCAACGAAAGAATTAAGTTTGCAAGGTCGCACACCTGGGAAAACAGTGTGAAAGAAATTTATAAAGCCATTCAAATTGTAAACCCAAATTTAATTTAATATGTCAGTTGCCTCCTACATTAAATCGCATCCTGGGCTAAAAAAACTAGTTCATTGGATGCTAATACCTAAAGGCCAAGCAAGACCCAGAACTTGGGTTTCTTGGTTTGTAAATCCTTTCTTTCATAAGGTGGCAAAGGGAAGTCGAATCAACAGACAAACCCGCATTGATGTATTACCTTTTAATGAATTTGAATTAGGGAAATTAAGTACAGTTGAGGATTATAGTACTATAAATAATGGTGTTGGGTCTGTAATTATTGGCGAAAGTTGTAGAATAGGTCTTAGTAATGTAATAATTGGACCTGTTACAATTGGAAATCATGTTATCCTTGCCCAAAATATTGTAGTTAGCGGCTTAAACCATAGCTATGAAAGAATTGATATGCCAATAAAATATCAAAAAGTTACTACAGCTAGAATTACCATTGAAGATGAAGCTTGGCTTGGTGCAAATGTGGTTGTAACTGCTGGCGTAACCATAGGTAAACACTCTGTTATTGCGGCTGGTGCGGTAGTAACTAAAAATATTCCTCCTTATTCAATTGCCGTAGGAAACCCAGCAAGGGTTATAAAACACTACGACTTTGAACAAAAGGCTTGGGTGAAAGTTTAAGTTTTGGAGTAAACCTCTTTCTCCTTTACCTTTGAAGCTATGTATAGAATAGTATTTAGCCTTTTTATGCTGCTTTTCAGTATCCTTGCTAGCTCGCAAACCTTTTCATTAAGCGATGGGGATACCATAAATCACACCCTAGCTAATGGCAAAAAACAGGGCTTTTGGCGTTATTTCTGGGCCAATGGCGACCTTAAATACGAGGTGTATTATGAAAATGGAGAAAAGGAAGGTCTAGAAATTAGTTATTATGATGGGCAAGATTGTATTGAATATTCTAACACATACAGTAAAGGTATTTTAGATGGACCCCGCGTAATGTTTTACCCCAATTGCAGCACCCGTGTAGAAGAAATGTATAAGGCGGGTTTGAAAGATGGATATGAAAGAAACTTTGACCAAACGGGTGTTTTACTTACAGAAGGAAATTTCTTAAAGGGTGAATTGGATAGAAGCTATGCCCATTTTGATAAAAAAGGATATGTTACCTATGAAAGTCCTACCAAAGAAACAACGCTAAAGTTTGACAAGTTCTTAAGTGGTGAATATAAAATAAAAGATTCCACCTTATTCAATGTTTTTAAACGCAATAAGGAATGGAAAAAAATGATGCTTGTGGTTGACATGACAGGAAGTATGTTTCCATATATTGGTCAAATGCTTGTGTGGTATCGCCAAAATTATGAAGATGGTCGCGTTAAATATTATGTTCTATTTAATGACGGAGATAACTTACCAGATGACAAAAAATCAGTTGGAAAAACAGGTGGCGTGCATCCCTTTGAAGCCAAAGATTACCGCAAACTAAAAAAAGACATTGAAGATGTTAGAAAAATGGGAGAAGGCGGAGACGACCCAGAAAACGACTTAGAAGCAGTAGTTTCTGCCATGATTGCCTACAGAGATTACACTGATATTATTCTAATTGCCGATGAAAGCACAGTGAGAGATATGGCTATTTTAAAGCGCATCAAAAAACCTATCCATGTAATTATGTGTGGCACTAAAAAAGGCATAAACGAACAATATCTTCGGATTGCCTACCAAACTAAAGGCTCTTTTCATACCATTAGTAATGATGTGGATATGAAAAAACTAAAGGATGGCGATGAATTTCAAGTTGATAAAGATATATTTAGATTAAGCGGTGGAAACTTTATTTGGGTAGACACCGTTGAACAATAACATGGAAATTATATTAGCCTCAAAATCTCCAAGACGTCAAGAACTGGTAAAAGGGTTGGAGCTTCCTTTTAGTGTAGTTACGTATGAAGTAGACGAATCTTTTGATAGCAACTTATCCCCCGCAGAAATTGCCACAAGCTTGGCAACTAAAAAGGCAAACCACTTTCCTAAATCAATAAAAGATAATGAGGTATTGCTCACTGCAGATACCATTGTTTGGGTAGATAATAAAGTTTTAAACAAACCAGAAAACCCACAAGAAGCGCTGGAAATGTTAGAACAAATTTGTGGCAATACGCATACTGTATTCACAGGTGTTTGTTTAAAATCAAATAATCATCAAATAAGCTTTGCTGATCAAACGAAGGTAACTTGCAAAGCGTTAAGTCGACAAGAAATGGAACATTATATCAATAATTATCATCCATTTGACAAAGCAGGCAGTTATGGTATACAAGATTGGTTTGGCTATACTGCTGTTGAAAAAATTGAAGGTTGTTATTACAATGTAATGGGCTTACCTATAAGTAAAATTTATAGTATGTTAAAAAAAGAATTTGGGTTGATCCTAACTTTATTATTGTTGAGTTTCGGCGCTTTGGCTCAAACCGAAACCATTATTAGCGGCTTATTACCCAATAAGGCTGGTCAAGCCATGTTGCAATATTTTCCGCATACATACAGTAGTAAAGAAGAGAATACAAACTTTATTATTGCCCCTAATGGAAGCTTTAAAGAAAAAATAGTTATCACTGAGGGACAGCAGTTAATTTTTGTAAATGCAAATGATTATTTTAAGTTATATATTCAACCTGGCGATAGTTTATTTTTAGGGGTTGACCCTAAAAACCCTTCACAAATTTTGATTAATGGAAAGGGTGCTAAATCAGCAAAATATGGCTATCAATATTTCCAATATTTTAAACTAAGTACCGAAGCCAACGACTTTCAAAAAATCATTGGTCAGCAAATTAGCACACGAACACCAGAAGGATTTAAAGCCTGGGGAGATAGTATCATAAAAGTAAAACTAAGCTATTTAGAAAAAAATGGAAAAGAGCTTAGTCAGCCCATTAAAGACCAACTTCAGGCTGAATACATTTTTGAATATCAAAATTTAAAACTAAGCTATCCACAATACTATCAAAACAAAAAAAGAAGCAATCCTGGTTTACCTGATTTAGACACTAGTTACTTCAATTTTTTAAAAGGAATTGATTTGAACCAAAGTAAATACGTAAGCTCATTGCAATACCGGACCTTCCAAAAAATATTTCTAATCAATGAAATTAATGCAATGGGCAGACGCATGGAAATGGAAGAAATTTGGACGCTGTGCGAACGCTATTTTAAAGGAAATATCCTTGCCCAATTCAGACTTAATATTTGGTCGGATATTGTTTTTAACGGAAGCAATGACGATGCCTCAAAGCTTTATAAATTAGCTCAAAAGGATTGTGAAAATACACCAGGATTTAAGTTTATTGAAGAAGCCTATTTAGATAAACTTCCTTTTCTTCCGGGCACAAAAGCCTTTCCTTTTGTAATGAAAGATGATCAAGGGAAAATTCTGAGCCTGGAAAGTTTAAAAGGCAAAGTAGTGTACTTAGATTTTTGGGCCAGTTGGTGCCGTCCATGCCTTGGCGAGATCCCGGCAGGTGAAGAATTAAAAAAGAAGTTTGAAGGTAAAGATGTAGTATTCGTTAATATTTCAATTGATGAAGGAGAACAAAATTGGGAAAATGCGAAGATGCGTTATAATATAAGCGGCATTCATGCTTTATCCAATAATAGAAATAATCCAGAGGTACAAAAAAAATATAAAGTGCAAAGTATTCCTTCCTATTTTTTAATTGACAAAGAAGGTAATTTTACTGCAGCACCTGCGCCAAGACCTAGCAATCCTTCTATCTATCAAATGATTGAAGATGCCCTTAATAAGTAAGAAGAAGCTAAAAGTTCAGCTTGTATTTTGGTTACTCTGTATATTGATTAGTCTGCTTATTGGACTAGCTTCTGCTGCATTTTTATTGAGCCTTGATTGGGTTACACAAGAAAGAATTAGGCATTCGCAATGGATATATTTTTTACCACTAGCTGGGTTTGCAATTGGGTATGTGTATCATTATTGGGGAGAAAGTTTTAATAAAGGAAACAATCATTTAATCGATGAATTTCATTTGCCCCAAAAGGGAATACCTGTAAAAATGGGGGTTTTTATTTTTGGTTCAACCTTACTAACTCATCTAGTAGGAGGTTCAGCTGGCCGTGAAGGAACAGCCATGCAAATGGGAGGCGCAATTGCCTATCCATTTAGGCGGTATCTTGCCTTTATTCCCAATGCCTCCTCCTTCTTACTTGTAATTGGCATAAGTGCTGGCTTTGCGGCCGTGTTTGGAACTCCTTGGGCGGCTACCCTTTTTGCACTTGAAGTAATATGGGTTGGAAAGAAATGGTATAAATACATATTGCCTTCAATAGTTGCGGCTTTTATGGCGCATGCAAGTTGTTTATTTTTTGGTGCTGAACATACTTTATTTCCTAAACCAAGCCTTCCTAATTTTACTTTTTCAATCATTCTAGGAATGGCTGCAGCGGCTGTGCTGTTTGGTCTTACCGCCAGACTATTTACCTTTAGCCTAGACTTGGTTCAAACCAAAATAAAAAGATTAATAGCCTATCCTCCCTTTAGACCTGCAGCTGGTGGCTTAATTTTATTGGCGTTATTTTTAATTTTTAACCTTCAAGAATTCGCAGGATTAGGCATGCAAGGAATTTTGCAGGCATTTGATTATGCGCAAGGCTTTGAGCAGGCAACCCTAAAAATTGTCTTAACTGTACTAACACTTGGAAGCGGTTTTAAAGGAGGTGAGGTTACTCCCTTATTTTTTATTGGCGCAAGTTTAGGAAGTGCACTTTCCTTATTCCTACCCTTGCCAGTAATATTTTTAGCCGCCATGGGTTTTGTAGCGGTTTTTTCAGGTGCCTCCAATGCCCCTTTAGCTTGCGCAATAATGGGAATGGAGTTGTTTGGTTGGCAATTAGGTTTATGCTTTTTATCCATCAATTTAATAGGCTATTTTTTTGCAGGTGAAACTGGAATTTATTCTGCTCAAAAAACATTAATCCCAAAGATTAAAGTACCTTTGCTCATGCAAGTATTTAGCAAATAAAACAGAAAAATGAGCGATCATAAACACCCTTGGCACGATGTAAACATTGGCGATAATATTCCAGAATTGGTGAACGGGATTATTGAAATTCCGAAAGGAACCCGCGCAAAATATGAGTTGGACAAAGACAGTGGACTGTTAAAGTTGGATAGGGTTTTATACTCTTCTGTTTATTATCCTGCTAATTATGGATTTATCCCACGCACCTATTGCGATGACAAAGACCCTTTAGATATTTTAGTATTGTCTCAAATTGATATTGTGCCAATGTGCATAGTAGAAGCTAAAATTATTGGCGTTATGCGCATGTTAGACAACAATGAAGCAGATGACAAGCTTATTGCGGTGGCCTCTGGTGACCCAAGTGTAAACCACTACAATGATATTTCTGAATTGCCTCCACATTTTATATCTGAGATGAAAAACTTTTTTGAAGACTATAAAAAACTTGAAAACAAAACGGTAGTAGTGGAGGAATTTTTTGGCAAAGACTTGGCCCAGAAAATTTTAATGGAGAGCATAGACCTTTACGATAAAACATTTGGGAATAAATAAGCTGAATTAGCTAAACAGTGCCTACATTCGCCAGAACATGAGCGATACAATTATACCTTGCCCTATTTGCAAGTGCGAATACACCTACCCTATGGATCATTTAATGGTTTGCCCAGAATGCGGCCATGAGTGGAATGTGAACGAGCTTGCAGAAGCAAGTAGTGATGCCTTAATTGTAAAAGATGCGCATGGCAACTTGCTAAAAGACGGAGATTCTGTGAGTATTGTAAAAGATTTGCCTGTAAAAGGATTTTCGAAGGCTATCAAAGTAGGAACAAAGGTTACCAATATCCGTTTGGTAGAAGGAGATCACAACATCGATTGCAAAGTGCCTGGTTTTGGGGCAATGGCGCTAAAAAGCGAATTTGTAAAGAAGGTTTAGTTTCCAAAAAAGTTTCCAAAAAAGGAAGAATAAAAGGAGGCACCTTTGACATTCAAATGTTCTTCGTCTGCCATCCACTCAGGGTTTCTTAGTGCTGCTAAAAATTCACAATTAAATATAATGCGATTTTCAATGGGAATTAATTTAAATACTTCAATTAATCTTTCTTTTTCTTCAGGACTTGCAGTATGTGGAGGTAAATAAAAGTACACCCTACAATTTAGTAATTTACTTTTTTCTATAATTAATTTGATCAAATTTTTATAAATAAAAAAATTGTGACTTGGCTTGGCATAGTCTTTATTTAAGTCACCGCATTTAATGGAATGGAAAGGAAGTAAGTTTAAATTTTTATTATGAACTCCAAATTGAGTCAAGGAAGAAATAGATTCATTTGAAAGCAAATAACTTAGGTAAGGTTTAATGGAAAAAAAATCAAAAAAATAAGCTTCATAATAAGGAGAATAAATTTTATATAAATCTTCCAAGGAACTTTCTTGAAGGTTAGATTCAAAAGTAGAATGAAGGTAGCGTGTTTCAACAAGCATGCTTATTTGACTGGGTGCTTTACCATTTACCACTCCTAGTTCAATGCATAGGGTTGAATTTGAATCCATGCTTAGAATTTCTAGGGCGAGCATAGTTGAACTTAAGAAATTAGCTGATAATACGCCAGCATTTACCACTTTTATGTTTTTCAAACGCTTTTCAATAAGGGTGTCATTTATACCATATTTTGTTCGGCTTGAACCAACAAAATAAAGTGTTCTTTTAAAATTGTCTTTAGGTTGAAATAAAGCTTCAGGAATATTTTTAACCCCTAAAACTTGAAAACAAAGATGCTTAAAGCCAAATACAATACCCGAAACCATTACAAAAAAAAGTAATAGTTTGAAAGGTGATTTTATGAGAATTGCATTCATAATTTAAAACTTAAAGTAATAATTATTTATAGTCCAAAAAGTAGTGAAAGCTGAAATTACTATGGCTAAGAATATATATATAAACCATCTTTTTGAAAAACTTAAAGTACCGAGGTAAACATCAAAATTACGAGTACCCATTTTTCTACTTATCCAATCAAATGGTGCAAAAAGTAAGAAAATGATTAGGCCATGTTTAAACAACCAAAATAATGTAACACTATTACAAGTTGTAGGAGAGAATAATTTACCATAGGTTAATAATGGCAACTTTGAACTAAAAATAATCGCTAAAAAAGAGGCAAATGTTAAATGATAGAATAAACCCAAAACTTTCTTTATCCTAGGTGAAATGAAATTGAAGTATGGCAGAAGCCTTTCTTCGCCAATTACCCATAATCCATTCAACAAACCCCAAATTGCAAATTGAAATGAAATGCCATGCCAAAGTCCAATGAGTAAAAATGTAACAAGCATAGCGATATTCAAACCTAGTTTGCTTCTTACTTTCTTTGCAATTGCAAAAAAAAAGTAATCTCTAAACCAATTATTAAGTGTTATATGCCATTCGCTCCAGAACTTTTTACGAGAGGTAGAGGCGTATACTCTATTTCCAAAATTTCTAGCTAATTGTATATTGAAAATCCGAGATATGCCAGTGAAAATATCAACATAGGAACTAAATGTAAAGTATAAATAAAAGAAAAAAGATAAACCTTGGAGAAGGATTAAAAATCCACTCGCATCACTTTTTTCAATGGTTTTCATATAAACATAAAACTGTTGTCCAAGCACAAAATTTTTGAACACTCCCCATAGAAACAACCTAAAGCCATAGGAAAAATTTCGATTAGATAAAAACAACTCACCTTTAAACTGACCTAAAAGTTGAGAACTTCTGTGCAATGGACCAGATAATAAAATTGGAAAGAAAATAATATAAAGTAAAATTCTTAGAAAATTTGGTTCTGGTTTTACATACCTCTTTCGTATGTCTATTAGATACCCAATTCCATTGAAAGTAAAATAAGAAAAACATAAAAATGCAGGTGTTAAATCCTCGAAATGCCAATACTCTATAATTATACTTGAATCATTCCAATTTGTATTAATAGGAATAATTGAAGATAATTTAGAAACAAGTAAAGGTATAAGACATAGTAAAACATACCCAGCAGTTACTGTCTTTGCTAGATTTTGGTTAAGACTAATTTTATTTATATGATGAGACCCAAAATAAACTACCGCTGCAAAAACCAAGGCGATTATAACTTGATTTCCTAAAATCAAACTGTAAAAAAGCAAGCTAACCGATAGCAGGACAATCCATCTATGGGTTGGATTGAAAATTATAAAGCCAACTACACCGGCAAGTATGGAAATAAAAAGTATGGAAAAATTTATACTTAACATTTCGATTATTTACGTGTGGCAATTAAGCTATGCATTCCTCTCATAAAAATAGTTTTTTGCCAAACTGGTTCGGCCTTATCATCCAACTTATATTCGTTTAAATAGCGGGTTACGGGCTTTAGCCAATTTCTAATTTCATTTCTTGCAATTTTCGCACCTAGACATGAATGAACTCCTGTTCCAAATGATAAATGGGGATTATACTTTCTATTAAAAATTATTGAATCTGGCATTTCAAAAATTTCAGGATCTCTGTTAGCCGCGGCCAAGGATAAAAACAATCTATCTCCTTTATTTACTTTTTGATTACTAATCACACAATTTTCATTTGCAATTCTAACGGTGTATTGGAGTGGAGAAACATACCTTAATAATTCTTCTGATAACACATTAATTGCAGTGTCATCTGCATTAAGAATCCAGTCAGACAATTCTGGATTTTTTAATATCTCATACAAAATTACACTCATCGAATCCTTTGTGGTTTCTAAGGCAGCCATAAAAACTACAATCAGAATCGAGATGATTTCATCATTGGTAAAATCAGTTGGTTTTAAAGAATCTGCCTGTTTTAAAAGCGTAACTATATTAGATTGGGTGGCAGCATCGCTCTTATTATATAGATCTCCAAAAAAATCAAAGGCCCAACTAAAAACAGCATTTATTTCCCGGTAAACACTTTTAGGAACGAACATATCTTGAGAGATAGCCAATAAATGTGAAAACTTTTTTAATTCTTGAAGCTTACACATGCCTTCAATGCCAAAAAACGACTCGATAACATACAGTGGAATTTGGGTTGATATATCAACAATATCAATTACATCATTTTGCTTATTGGCTCGTATACAATTCTCCACAGCCGTTTCGATAACTGGATTAAAATTAAATTGCCTAAGGATAGAATCAACTAACTGTTTTGTATTTTCATGTTCTTTATCATTTAAATACATGAGCCATTTTGCGGTACCTTTAGATAAAAAAGGGCAAGCGCTCTCCCCTAAAATTATTAACTCCTTTTCTTTAAAAAAACCGGATAAATTAGTGACACCAAATGAAGGGGATTTCAAGATTGTTTTAACATCCCTATACTTAAAAAACATTATCTCATTGTGCACCCCATAATGAATTGGAGCCAACTCTCTGCACTCCTTTAAATGGACATAAGGATTATTAAAATAACCTGGTGTATAAGGATTCCATCTAATCATTAGGTGTTGGATTGAATCGCCTCTGAAAGCAGTCGGATACTATTATATTGATAAAACAAAGTTGGATCAATCTCCCTACCTAATATAGTTTCTAAATCAAATGAGACTGTAATCATAGAAAGTGAGTCTAAATTAAAAAAATCAAATGGAACATCAATTGATACCTGTTCTTTATTAAGTCCACTTTCTTCAGAAATTTTTTCAACCAGCCAATCCTGAATTTCTTCTTGATTCATAAAATGTTTTAAATAAGAAACAATTTATTACTTTTAAATTAAAAGTTTTATTTTTTTGTTGATTTTGTCAAATAAAAATGCAGTTAAATACTATCTTCATTTATACCAAGCTTTTTAGCTACTCATGTCCCGCCTTATTAGGGAAAGGACCCCATTGCAATAAGCACCGAGGCACAATTGTGTCAACACTTATACCTAGTTATGTAATCATATACACCCAGCTGTATACTCACATCTACCAAGTTATGTATTCACATAAATCTAGTTATGTAATCAGTATAGGTAGTTATGTACTGAGTATACCAAGCTATGTAATCAGTAAACCTAGTTGTATACCCACTAAATCTAGCTGTATACTCCCATACACCGATCTGTGTAATCACATATATTAAGTTTTGTAATCACTATACTAAGTTATGTAATTATCATACCAAGCTATGTAATCAGTATACCTAGCTGTATACTTACCAATACCTAGCTGTATACTTACATACACCGATCCGTGTAATCATATATATTAAGTTTTGTAATCTCTATACTAAGTTATGTTAACAACATGCCGGCAGCATCCCAAAAAGTGTGTAAATTAACCTAAGGATTAATTCCGTTGTCTAATGAATGACCTATATAATATTTATCTGCTGTTTCTGAGTATAATATGTAAACGTAATACATAACTCTTTTATACAAAAAAGGCCGCGTCGGCGGCCTTTTGCTCCCTCTCCTGGGCTCGAACCAGGGACCCCATGATTAACAGTCATGTGCTCTAACCAGCTGAGCTAAGAAGGAATATATTTCCCTTTCGGGGATGCAATGATAGGAA
>JAIYCU010000011.1 GCA_027487835.1 Bacteroidota bacterium
AGGAAGCTATGAAGCTATATTATTCTTTGTTGCAACATTGTAACATAAGTTACTTTAATACCTGATGCATATCACAAGATAAATTGAGTCATCTCATTTTTTTGGTTTCGGTTTGAACCCACCTTTGTTACAGTAAATTTAATTAAGCGATCAGATGAAAAACATTGTAATCTTAGGTGCTGGAACAGGTGGAACCATGATGGCCAATCATTTAAAAAATGAGTTGAACCATAAGGAAGATTGGCATATCACCATAATAGATGAACGTGAGAAGCATTACTATCAGCCTGGATATTTGTTTGTTCCTTTTGATATTTACGAACCTGAAGACATTGTGAAACCCATAGAGAAATTTATTCCGGCAGGGGTAGAATTAATTAGGGGAAAGATAGATTTAATATTGCCAGAGCGCAATGTTATAAACATGTTAAATGGCAGTGCCGTTATTTATGATATTCTAATCATTGCCACGGGGGCGCGCATTGCTCCAGAAGAAGTAAGTGGCATGAAGGGTGAAGAGTGGCAAAAGAGCGTTTTTGATTTTTACACCTTTGATGGCTGTGTTGCATTACGTGATAAATTGAGGACTTGGGAAGGTGGCAAATTGGTAGTTCATATTACAGAGATGCCCATTAAATGTCCAGTTGCTCCTTTGGAGTTTGCCTTCTTATCAGATTCTTATTTCATTAACAAAGGCATGCGTGATAAGGTTGAGATAACTTACGTTACGCCATTAAGTGGTGCTTTTACTAAGCCTAAAGCCACTGAGGCCTTAGACCATTTGTTGCACGATAAAAACATAAAGGTAGAAACAGATTTTGCCATAGAGCAAGTGGACAATGAAAGAAAAGTAATTATAGATTACGGTGGCAAAGAAGTTCCTTTTGATTTATTGGTTACCGTTCCCACCAACAAAGGGGATGATGTAATTGAGAAATCTGGATTGGGAGATGAGTTAAATTTTATTCCTACCAACAAAGGCTCTTTACAAAGCATGGCGCATCCTAATATTTTTGTAATTGGTGATGCCAGCAATATTCCAGCAAGCAAGGCCGGTTCTGTTGCTCATTTTGAGGCAGAAATTCTTACCGAGAACATCAATCGTTTTATAGAAGGAAAACCTTTACAAGAAGAATTTGATGGACATGCCAATTGCTTTGTAGAAACAGGGCATGGTAAGGCATTGTTAATCGACTTTAACTATACCCACGAGCCCGTTGAAGGAACATTTCCTTTTCCAGGTATTGGCCCCTTAAGATTGTTAAAAGAAAGTCGAATGAACCATATGGGCAAGCTTGCCTTTAAATGGATTTATTGGAACATGTTGCTCAAAGGAACACATATACCATTTGTATCTGCTAAAATGCAGGAAGCAGGCAAACATTTTGAATCAGAAGTTACGCATTAAACAACAATAAAATTAAAATTATGGAAAAGGTAATTGCAGGCAAAACCGTTCAAGTGAACGAAGAAGGATATTTAACAGATTTCGCGCAGTGGAATCAAACCATTGGAGAAGAAATTGCTAATGAGGCAAGCATTACAATGACTCCAAGGCATTGGGAGGTAATAAAGTATTTGCAAGACCAACACCAGCAAAAAGTTGCCTTGAGTATTCGCAAGATTGGACAAAGCAAGGTGGTAGATATCAAAGAATTTTATGCTTTGTTTCCCCAAGGGCCTTTAAAGGTTTCCACCAAAATTGCTGGAATTCCAAAACCTGCTAGTTGTATATAATTATTAATAAGCAAAATCATGACAACAGAATTTAATGGCGAAATTAGAAAGATGATGATTATCCTTTCTAAAGCCACCTTAGAAAACGTATATGCAGCCTTTGTATTGGCAAATGGAGCTAGAATGGAAGGCATTGAAGCCGAGATATTCTTCACCTTCTTTGGACTTGAAGCCATTCACTCAAAGAAGTTAGAACATTTGCATGTGGCAACAGTGGGAAACCCAGCAATGCACATGCCAACCTTGCTTGGCGGTTTACCGGGCATGGAGGCCTTGGCAACTTCTATGATGAAAAAAGAAATGGAAAAAATTGACATGCCAGATGTGCATGAGTTTTTAGACATTTTGGTTGCTTCGGGAGTAAAGCTTTGGGCATGCCGATTGGCTATGGATATGTTTCATTACAAAAAAGAAGACATGTATGAAGGGGTAGAAGCAGTAATTACTGTTGGAGATTTTTATAAACAAGGCTCTGGCATTGGTACTCATATGTTGTTTATATAAAGAAATAAGGTTTGTTGTTTGTAAAAGCCCGGTCTTCACAAGTTGGAGCCGGGTTTTGTTTTTTAGGCTTAAGTATTTACCTTGCTTCTATAAACCTAACCTTATGAAAAAGTACGCACACGAAATTCGCTGGGGAATTTATTTTATCCTCATGCAGTTAACTTGGATGGCTGGCGAAAAGTTATTTGGCTTGCACGATGAACATATTTCTGAACATGCTAAATATAGTATGTTTGTTTTGTTTCCTTCCATTGCCTTATATGTTTTTGCATTGTTAGAAAAGCGAAAGTAGTTGGGTGGTTACATGACTTATATGCAAGGCTTGGTTTCTGGAATATTGATTTCCGTGGTGGTAATGATATTAACGCCTTTTTCGGTTTGGGCTTCTAACACAATCATTTCGCCAGATTATTTTGAGAATGTCATTAATTATACGGTAGCCAATAAAATTAAAACACATGAGCAGGCAGCGGCCTATTTTAACCTTAACAATTATATGTTTGAGGCCACCATGTTTGCCCCCATGGCTGGTTTGGTAACCAGTGCACTTGTTGCCTTATTTGTTAAAAGAAATCCTAAGTAATTGGGCTAAATCTCTGGTTTTTGCCCTGCTAGCAGGTACATAATGGCCATGCGCGTAGCTACGCCATTTTCTACTTGGTCTAAGATAATGCTGTGTTTGCTATCGGCCACATCAGATGTTATTTCTACCCCACGGTTAATGGGGCCTGGGTGCATAATTACAATTTCTTTGTCTAGTAGGGCCAGCTTCTCTTTGTCGAGGCCATAAAGCATGCTATATTCTCTAAGGCTTGGGAAGTATTTTATGTCTTGTCTTTCTAGTTGAATGCGCAGCATATTGGCCACATCGCACCATTGCAGGGCTTTCATTAAATCGTGTTCAACCAAAACCCCTAAACTGCTAATGTATTTAGGAATTAAAGTGGTGGGGCCACAAACCATAACTTCGGCGCCTAATTTTTGAAGGCAAAGGATATTAGATAAAGCCACTCGGCTGTGGGTGATATCGCCTACAATGACTACTTTTTTACCTTTTACCTGACCCAATTTCTCGCGAATGGAGTAAGCGTCTAATAAAGCTTGGGTGGGATGTTCATGGGTTCCATCGCCGGCATTGATAATTTGCGCATTTACATGCTTGGCTAGGAAAAGGCAGGCGCCTGGCGCGGGATGGCGCATCACCACCATATCCACTTTCATGGCCAAGATATTATTTACGGTATCTATGAGTGTTTCTCCTTTAGAAACAGAAGAAGAGGAGGCTGAGAAGTTTACAATGTCTGCACTTAATCTTTTTTGAGCCAATTCAAAAGAAATGCGTGTGCGGGTTGAGTTTTCAAAAAACACATTGGCAATGGTAACATCCCTTAAAGAAGGTACTTTTTTGAGCGGCCTATTGATGATTTGTTTAAAATTATCTGCTGATTCAAAAACCAATTGAATATCTGCGGGCGTAAGGTCTTTAATACCCAAAAGGTGCTTTTGTGAGAATTTCTTCATGCTGCGCGTTGCGTTAGTTGGGTTCTGTGGTGATGATGCTTACTTGGTCTTTTTTATTGTTTTCTTTCCAATCTACAATTACCTTATCGTGGGCGCGGGTATCTACCTTAAGGCCCACATAATCTGGGTGAATGGGAAGGTCGCGGCTATATTTGCGGTCAACCAAAACCAAAAGTTCAACTTTTGCAGGTCTTCCAAAATCATTGAGGGCTTCGAGGGCAGCGCGAATGGTGCGGCCGGTATAAAGAACATCATCAATGAGAACGATGCGTTTGCCTTCTACGTCAAAATCAATTTTGAGCTCATGGGGTAGGATAGGGCTGCTATTGCGTCTAAAATCATCCCGATAGAAGGAAATATCGAGTTCGCCATAATTAAAAGTTTGTTTGCCAATGGCTAGGGTTAGTTTTTCGCGAATGCGTCGGCTAAGGTAAATGCCGCGTGGCTGCATGCCAATAACGGCAATGTTTTTAAAATCGCCCAGGCGTTCTATGAGTTCACAAACCAATCGGTCGAGGGTGATGTCGAGCTGCTTTTTCTCTAGTATTACTCTTGAATTCATGTTATAAGGACTTAACTCCTTTGCCTTCAAAGATGCGAAATATGAGGGATAAAAAGAAAATGATTTAATCTTGTCATGTTTTATTAGTTGTTTGAACCAAGATGCCTCAAGGAAGAATAAGTTTACTTTAAATTAAAAGCAATTTGCCTGGATCTTCACTTAATTGGGTTCGACATAAAAGCAGTTTACTTCTATTTTCTCTTAAACTAAATTTCCTATAGATATAAATTTGGACTAATTAGACTGGTTTTGCTGCTCGTTTGAATCAAATCCTTTGTGTATTGAATTATATTGAAACTATGCAACTGACAACCTGGCTTTGCATTAAAGAAAAACGAGTCTATTGCAAACTAGTTTGGTTCTTCTGAGAGTTAAAACGCTTCTATGGGTTTGAGTTAATAAGCTAAACTGTGAAATAAGCTATCCTTGATTAAATTTCAATTCAAACTACTGTAATAAGGAGAATTTTCGCTGCTATCCTTGATAGTAAAATCAATCAAGAGAAAGATATTATAATTCAAATTACAAAATAGACTTGGTTTTAACCGAATCATTTTTTAAGAATATTTGTGCGTTTAATGCAAAACTGCAGTTTAAAAATATAGAAAAAAATAGGATTTTAATGGGCATAGAAAAAAGCAAATAAGTTTATTATCAAACCTAAACTTTTTGCATCTTAATAATTTGCTAAAAGTATTTAATGCATTGGAGTTTTATCCATTACATATAAATGAATATTGAATATCCAAATCTTTACTCATCCTATTATTTGTCTTTGGGAGGATTAAAAGTAAGTCTAATCAAATGCACTAAAACGATAATGACATAAACAATCGTTATTAACACAAAGAGAACAATTGAGATAAATTGATTAAAACCTCTGAAACCCGAAGAGGCATCCATCTCAGATAGACTTAGTAAAAATAACATTACACTAATAATCAACCACAGCCTAGTGGCATAGTTTAAAGTGCTTTTCCCTTTTTTGTTAGACAACATAATTGGTATTTTTAATAAATTACATTGATACAATAATATGTTAATTTGTTAAAAATAAACTCCCCAATTCCAAAATTATATCAAACTCCTCTGCTTGCAGAGGCATTACAGAAAGGCGGCCTTGTTTTACCAAGCCAATGTTTTGTAACAATGGGTGCGCCTTTATTTGCGGCAAGGTAACTGGCTTTTTGAGTTTCTTGAAGGGTTTTAAATTAACTACCACCCAATGGGTGTCTTCGGTGGTGGGGTCTTGGTAAGCTTCTTTCACTACCTTGGCAATACCCACTACTTCCATGCCTTCGTTGCTATGATACCATAAAACCAAATCGCCCTTTTTCATGGCGCGCAAGTTGTTTCTGGCTTGGTAGTTTCTAACGCCATCCCAAAAGGTTTGTTTGTCTGCTACAAACTGGTCCCAACTGTACTTAAATGGTTCTGATTTTACTAGCCAATATTGCATGTTTGCAGTGTTTTATTTGAGCGAAAATAATGTTTTGTAAACTACAAATTATTAGTTTTATAAAAGCAGTTATATAAAACTTCCCTACCACATATCAATATCTTCATAATTAAATGGGTCGGAGATTGCCAAACCAACAAACAACAATCCTGGTTTGGTATCGTAGGCCACATTTAGCACAATCCGGCTAAACAAGGGTACATAAACGCCAGCTGTAAAGTTTGGTTTGAACCGAAGTCTTGAAGGGTCTAAAATATACTCGGTGCTGTTTCCATTGGTGTTAAAAGAAATTATTTCTAGGGCTTCTCTATGTCGAATTATCCCTGCTCCCAAATAAATTGGAATTTTTTTGGTTATGGGCATGCTTAGGTTCAAACCGATACTAAAGCCATAAGCCTGTTTACTATTGCCTGTGAGCCAGCCATTTTTTTTAGCATTGTCTAATGTTACAAGGCTATAACCTGCTCGATTCATTTCAATGTTTTTGAGTCCTAAGCGCCCGCTAATGCCAATGCCCCATTTTCTATATGACACATAATTTACACCAATCATGTTATCGCCTTTTGGAAAGGCGTGGCCGCCGAAGGCGGCATATTTAACGGGTTTGCCTTTTTCTTGCGCAAAGCCAGAAACACAAAAGAGAAAGGAATATACCAGTAAGTAACAAAGCTTTTTCATACAAATTCTGTTTTTAATCTAAATTTGCCCAACGATGCAAATTGATGTTTTAACTTTATTTCCCCAAATTTTTGAGGGTCCTTTTACAGAATCTATCCTTAAAAGAGCGGTGGCCAAGGGTTTGGTTAAAATAGACCTTCATAATATTAGGGATTATTCATTATCAAAACACAAGAATGTAGATGATTACCCTTTTGGGGGTGGGGCCGGCATGGTAATGAGTGTTGAACCTATCGACCGTTGTCTCGATGCCTTAAAAGAAAAGCGCGTGTATGATGAGATAATTTATATGAGTCCGGATGGAGAGCCTTTTACACAAAAAATTGCCAACCAATTGAGTGGTAAAAAGAATTTGGCTTTTTTATGCGGGCATTATAAAGGAGTTGACGAGAGAGTGAGGGAACATTTGGTAACCCGCGAGTTAAGTTTGGGTGATTTTGTGCTAACGGGCGGAGAACTAGCTGCTGCGGCAATGATTGATGCCATTGTTAGACTCATACCTGGTGCCTTAAACGATGAAACTTCAGCCTTAAGTGATTCTTTTCAAGATGATTTGATTAGTCCGCCAGTTTATACGCGCCCTGCAAATTACAAAGGATGGGAAGTGCCAGAAGTGTTGCTTAGCGGCCATCAAGCCAAGATAGATGAGTGGCGTCATGAGCAAAGTATTCAACGTACCAAGGCCAGAAGACCAGGCCTTATGGAATAAAGATTTGAAAAACTGAGAATATTTTTCAAATTCGTTTTGTTATTTAGTTAAATAAATCTACTTTCGCAGACCAATTTTAGAAAAAGTACACGAACATGGACGCCATAAAATTTGTCGAGCAAGAATTCACAGAAGGAAAAACTTTCCCAGCTTTTAATGCTGGTGATACAATCAACGTACATTATAAAATCCGCGAGGGTGCTAAAGAACGTATTCAGCAGTACCAAGGAATTGTGTTACAACGCAGAAATTCTGGATTAAACGAAACTATTACAGTTCGTAAAATTTCTAATGGCGTAGGGGTAGAGAGAATCTTCCCTATTTACAGCTTAAACATAGACAAAATAGAATTAATCAGCCGCGGAAAAGTCCGCAGAGCTCGTTTGTTCTATCTACGTGCAGCCAAAGGTAAAAACGCCAAGGTTAAAGAAAAAAGAGGGTAAAAATTTAATAACTTTAACAACGGCCCCGGCTCATGAAAATGGGTCGGGGTTTTTGTTTTTTTGTCCATAGACCATAGACTATAGTCGATAGCAAGAAGGCTATGGTCCATCGTCTATCGACCATGGACTAATTTTTAATTATAATTGAACAATGAAAGAACTCGCTAAAACATATTCGCCTCAGGATTTTGAAGACAAATGGAACCAATATTGGTTGCAGCATCAATTATTTCATGCCACTGCCAAAGAAGGGGTTGAGCCCTATACCATTGTAATTCCACCTCCAAATGTTACCGGTGTATTGCACATGGGCCATATGCTCAACAATACGATACAAGATGTATTGGTGCGCAGGGCAAGGATGCAAGGTAAAAATGCTTGCTGGGTACCTGGTACAGACCATGCCTCTATTGCCACAGAAGCCAAAGTGGTGCAGATGTTGCGCGAGCAAGGCATTAAGAAATCGGATTTATCTCGTGAAGATTTTCTCACCCATGCATGGAACTGGAAAGAGAAGTATGGTGGAATTATTTTAGAACAATTAAAAAAGCTAGGTGCCAGTTGCGATTGGGAACGCACACGCTTTACCATGGAACCTAAACTGAGCGAAGCCGTTATTGAAGTTTTTATTGATTTATACAATAAGGGTTTAATTTATCGTGGGCAACGCATGGTAAATTGGGATCCGCAAGGAAAAACTGCCCTAAGCGATGAGGAAGTAATCTACAAAGAGGTTCAATCTAAATTGTATTTTGTACGCTATTTTATGGCCGATGGCTCTGGTGCGTATATGACGGTTGCAACTACACGACCAGAAACTATTTTAGCGGATGTGGCCATTTGTGTTCATCCTAATGATGAGCGATTCAAACATCTTTTAGGTAAAAAATGCCTGGTTCCTTTTATTAACCGCGAAATTCCAATTATTGCCGATGAGTACATTGACCCAGAGTTTGGAACAGGTTGCTTAAAGGTTACGCCTGCGCATGACCAAAACGATTATGCCATTGGGCAAAAGCATGGTTTGGAGGTAATTGATGTATTAACCGATGAAGGCTTCATTAATGAAAATGCCCAAGACGCCCGCTATATTGGCAAGGACAGGTTTGTGGTAAGAAAACAAATTGCCATAGATTTAGAAGCAGCAGGACACATAGAGAAGATTGAGGAATATAAAAATCAGGTTGGTACAAGTGAGCGCACAGGGGCTGTAATTGAACCTCGCTTGAGTTTGCAATGGTGGGTAGATATGAAAGCCTTTATGGCTAAAAATCCAGAGGTACTTACTTCGGTAATGAATGATGAAGTTAAGTTTCATCCTGCCAAAATGAAGAATACCTACCGACACTGGATTGAAAATATCAAAGATTGGTGCATTAGCAGGCAGTTGTGGTGGGGACAAAGAATCCCCGCTTGGTATAATGAAAAGGGTGAATTAGTTGCAGTTGCCAAAACCAAGGAGGAAGCAGAAAAAATTCTATTAGCCAAAGGCCAACAGCCAATCGCTAACAACTTGCACCAAGACCAAGACGTACTCGACACATGGTTTAGCTCATGGTTATGGCCTATCTCTGTTTTCGATGGATTTGAAGATCCAAAAAACAAAGACATCAATTATTTTTATCCTACCCAAGACTTGGTTACGGCACCAGAAATTATGTTTTTCTGGGTAGCCAGGATGATTATGGCGGGGTATGAATGGCGCGGTGAAAAGCCGTTTAGCAATGTTTATTATACAGGCATTGTGCGCGATAAGCAGCGCAGAAAAATGAGTAAATCATTGGGTAATTCGCCAGACCCGCTTGATTTAATTGCACAATTTGGAGCTGATGGCGTGCGCATGGGCATGCTTATATGTTCGCCTGCAGGCAATGATATATTGTTTGATGAAAGCCAAGTAGAGCAAGGAAGAAACTTTGCCAATAAAATTTGGAATGCTTACCGACTCGTAAATGGTTGGAATCAAAAACCAGATGCCGAAACAGAAAAAGCTGTGATTGAATCGGCTGAGATGAGTGCCACTTGGATGCGCGGAAGGATGAATGAGGTGCTTAAGGAACTAGAGGACAAATTTACAGACTATCGCTTAAGTGAAGCCTTAATGAGCGTGTATAAGCTTATCTGGGACGATTTCTGCGCTTGGTACCTAGAGATGATTAAACCTCCTTATGGCGAAGCCATTCATGAAAGTGCTTACAAGGCTTGCACAGAAATCTTTGACGAATTAATGCGGATATTACATCCTTTTATGCCATTTATAACCGAGGAGATTTGGCAAACTTTAGCAGAAAGGAGCGAGGGTGCATCTATCTGTGTGGCGCCAATGCCAAAGTATGATGCCCAAATCAAGACCTTGGATTTAACTTATGCCATGGAGGCCATCACACAAATAAGAAACTTGAGAAATGCCAAAGGCTTGAGTCCGAAGGAGACCTTAGACTTTAGTATTAAATCGTTGGAAGAGCAGCGTTATGCGCCATATTTGGGACTTATAGCTAAATTGGCAAATGTTCAATTTTTAGGATTTGCGCTGGCAGATACTGGTAAAGCAGTAATGGTTCCCTGCATCACAGATGAGTTATTTGTAGTATTGAACCTAGTAATTGATGTTGCGGCAGAGCGTGAGAAAATTGAGAAGGAGATAGAATATTTGCAAGGGTTTATGAAATCAGTGGAGGCAAAGCTAAGCAATGAAAAATTTGTATCGAATGCCAAACCAGAATTGGTAGAAAAGGAGCGTCAAAAGCGAGCCGATGCAGAGGCCAAGATTGCAGTATTGCAGAAGAGTTTGCAAAGTTTATAAAACAAAAAAGGGGCTGCAAGTGCAGCCCCTTTTTGTTTTAAATAAAAACAATTGAATTATTTTCCAAAAGTTATTGAAACGGTGTGATTACCTGGGTCACCACCTAAATCTCTTCCATCAATTACTGAATTTACACTTAAGGTGCTAGCGTTTAAGGTAGCAATGTTAACTGTATCTCCATCAAAAACTAGCTTTGTTTCGCTGTTTAAAAAAGTCCAATTAAATGGTGTTGTTTGCGGGTCTGTTGGGTCACATTTAGTTGCACCTTCATCGGTTACGCCTGTGCCACCTACATTAAATTTTTCTGTATCGTCTTTAGAACATGCTTCTTGGAAAGCATATAAATCTGTTACTAAAATTCCATTACCAAAATCGATGCCAGGGTTAATGGTCATTTTGGTCATTTTCCAAGGTGAAGCCGTTAAATGATCGGTGTTTGTTTTTGCAGCTTCTTCTTCTTTTTTACAAGATGAGATAGTAATTAAAGCTAAAGCTGCGATGATAAGGGTAATTTTTTTCATTGTATTTTGTTTTAATGATTTACAAATATGTTAAATCGTTTCAATTTTACAAGAATGGTGCCAATATAGCACCATTTTGCATCCCATTCGTCTATTATATTTCGGTTTGAACCTATGAATGGTTGCTGAAAAGCGAGGATGAATTGTTAATTATTCTTTAATTTAGTTTTTGGAACCTAATGGGCAAGTGAATTTTAGTATCTTGCGTTACCGCCGCATGAAAACCCAACTACATATTAAAATTGTTTTATTATTGGTTGGTGTATTGCCTGCTTTTCTTACAAAGGCGCAAGTGGTGTCCAACTTTTCTGCAAATACACTTGCTGGATGTGTTCCATTACAGGTGAATTTTTCAAATTTATCAACTGGTAATCCCACAAATTTCTTATGGGATTTTGGCAATAGCAATGTTTCTACCTTGCCCAATCCTGCTGCTAATTACGTGGTTCCAGGTAAATATACGGTTTCTTTAACTGTATCAAACGGATTAGGGTCAAACCAAAAAACCATTACCAATTATATTACGGTTTATCCTTTGCCGGTTGTGAATTTTGATGCAGTAAAACGAATTGGTTGTGCTCCATTAAGTGTTCAATTTAGAGATTCAAGCACTGCCTCTCAGTCTGTTATTACGCAGTGGGCTTGGGATTTTGGCAACGGCAGTATTTCTTCGCAAAAGCATCCGTTAAATAATTATACCATTGCGGGTTCCTATAAAGTGAGTTTGCAAGCAACAGATGTAAATGGATGCAGCAATATTCAAATTAAGAATAATTATATTCAAACAGTTACTGCACCTGTGGTAGATTTTACGGCAAACTCTAGTTTTGCCTGTTCAACTCCTTTTTCAACTTCATTTAATTCAACGGTTACTCCGCCAGGAGCCTATAATTATTTGTGGGATTTTGGTGCGGGAAATCCTGCTAGTGGTCCTGCACCTAATTTTGTATATAACCAAGAAGGTTTTTATACGGTTAAATTAAAGGTAAGTACGCCACAATGCACTGTAGAAGTTAGCAAGCCTAGTTTTATTAAAGTGCGGAAAATTACGCCTGATTTTGAAATTTTGGGCATTCCTGATTTGTGTGCACCTGGCAATATTAGCATTAGAAATACCACTACTTTTGATACGCTTGGAATTGTTTATGATTGGAAATTAAATGGGGTTTCTGTGAGTAATTTTAAGCATATTAATTTAAAAGACTTGGCAGTTGGCACCTATGCGCTTAGTTTAACAGTTAGCATCGGTAGTTGTGTTGCCACCACCACCAAGAATGCTTTTTTTACGGTTTTGCCTAGTTCTCGAAGCAATTTTGATGCTGTAAGACGCAAGTATTGCAAGGTTCCTGAAACGGTTCAGTTTAGAGATTCTAGCTTAAATGCTGTTTCATGGCTTTGGAATTTTGGGAATGGACAAACTAGCAACCAAAGGCACCCAACCCATACTTATACCAATTTGGGTTCATACAAAATAACGCTTATAACTACACATGCCAATGGGTGCAGAGACACCTTAGTAAAGGATGATTATATTCAATTGTTGGCACCTCAAATTAAGCCCATTGGCTCGCCAAGCAAAGGTTGTATTCCTTTGCTGGTTAATTTTTCTGTGATTGATACAAACCAAATTGGCTTAGGAAATTTTCAATGGACTTTGGCCAATGGAGCGGTTCCAGCTACAGGTACTAATCCTAGCCATACTTATTTTGTTGCTGGTACTTATGTGGTTGATCTTATAGCAACCAACAGCGAAGGGTGTATAGCTCGTGGTAAAGATTCAATTACAGCTGGAAGTCCAATTGTGGTTGATTTTTCTAGCCCTAAGAAGTTATATTGTAGAGGGGAATTACCTGTTACTATGACCGTAACCACCAACCCAGTGGTGCCTACTACTTCATTAAACTGGGTGATTACAGATTCCCTTAGCATTCAAAATGGACGGGTATTAGATTTTAGAGATACAGGTTGGAAAAACATGACCCTTTCTGTGGATTACTTGGGTTGTATAACTACCATACATAAAGACAGCGTTTTGAGGATTGTTGGGCCTGGGGCTGATTTTGAAGTCCAGTTTAACAGTTGTAGTAAATCCTTGGTTTCATTTAGAAACCGAAGTTTGCCTTCCTACAATAAATTTATTTGGGAATTTGGCAATGGCAAAAAAGATAGCAGTGTTTTTCATCCAACGCATCAATATGATTCTGCTGGTACCTACAAGGTGCGACTTACCATGCTAGATACTTTGCTTGGCTGTCGCTCTGTTGATACAGCCACCGTGGTTATTCCATTTGATTTTATTCCCTCGTTTAGGGTTGAACCCAAATTTGGTTGCGCTCCATTTTCTGTTACCCTTACCAATACAAGTGTTCCACTATCTGATGTGGTTACCAGCCAATTTGTGGTAGGGTCACAAATTTACACTGGAAATGTAGTGAAACCTTTAATTCCCTCACCTGGAAAATATTCCGTTACCATGATGGTAACTGATAAGAAAGGTTGTACCTATTCACTCACTAAAATAGATTCTATACAGGCCTTCGGAGGTTCTGTAATTCCAGTAATTTCGCCTATGTTTGGTTGTGCGCCAATGTTGGTAGAAGTTAAAGATTCTAGCAAACTAGATGGGATAACCATGCGCAGGGTATGGTATTGGGGCAATGGTGATTCTAGTGTTTATACACATCCAGATTCTATATTTTCGAGGAATTTGTATAGCATGGGTCCAAAGTTTCAAAATGATGGATATACCATAAAGTTAGTCTTAGAAGATAATTATGGATGTAGGCACTTTACTACGCGTAAGCTTTACATTTCAAGACCTACGCCTGCTTTTGTAACCAAGCAAATCAAAACTTGTGCAAGTGATTCTTTTAATTTCATACCACCTGCTGATCAAGAATTGGGACTTATCCCTTTAAAATTTCAATGGAAGGTTTTGGGTCAAACCCAAAATACAAAAGTGGCAAGGATGCTATTATTTGGGGATACTGTACTGCCTGTTCAATTTAGGATTACAGATGTTTATGGCTGTGCTGATAGCATAGTTGTACCTGTAAAGGTATTGACAGGTCCACCGAGGCCTGATTTTGATGCTACCCCAAAGTACATTAATTGCCCAGGGCCACCTGTATTTTTTAGTGATTTCTCAAAGCAAGGCTCTAGTCCGATTACCCAATGGCGATGGGCCTTTGGTGATGGGGGCATATCTGATTTACGCGTACCCAGTAGAATTTATCTATTGCCCGGTTCTTATTCTGTAAAACTTACCCTTACCGACTCCTTAGGCTGCGTAGCCGAAAAGACCATCCCTGATTTGGTGGTAATTGGCGGGCCAAAAACCAATTATAGCATTACACCCAAAGAGGGTTGTGCACCATTGGAGGTTAGGTTTAGTGCGGTTGGAACCAATGTTGCCAAATATGAATGGGATTTAGCGGATGGGACAAAAGACACAGTTCCTAACTTGGTTTATACGTATACCCGTGCTGGAATTTATGTGCCTAATTTATCTTTGGTGGATTCATCTGGATGTAAAGTGGGAATGCCACCAAAAGACACTTTACAGGTATATGCTAATCCGCAGGTTGATTTTGTGGTAAGCAAGCGAGTGAATTGTTTGGGGAATGAAGTAAAGCTTAGCAGTTTGGTTCAGCCCGACACTGGCATAGTATTATATGCGTGGAAGTTTGACAATGCCAGCATAATTGGTAAAGGACCACATGATTATTTATGTAATCGGATTGGGAGTATTCCCGTTTCTCTTTTGGCTGTTGATAACAAAGGATGCAGTGGTTTTAAGTTAGACTCATTTGCAATTTTGGTGTTCAAAGATTCCATTGCCCCACCTGCGCCAACGGCTTATAGGGCAAGCGTTAACACAGATGAGCAAGTGCAATTTGATATTAGGTCGTCAAGGGTGGCCGACCTTGATCATTATCAGGTTTGGTATCAGGATTTGGGAGGTGGATTAACTCAAATGCGTTTGGTGAATAATCCGCTAGATACTTTTCAATTGTTTGAGAATTTAAACACTTTGGCATATACTTATTCTTATTTTTTGAAAGCGGTTGATGCATGCCGAAATGTATCTGAAGCCAGCGAAGTTCATACCACCATAGAACTTAAGGCCAAAGGTTTGGTGAATGCAATTGACTTGCAATGGACAGCCTACAAGGGTTGGGATAGCGTTTGGCGTTATAATATTTATAGGTTAAATGAACAAGCCAATCGCTATGAGAAGATTGGCAGTACGGATGGATTGACCTTGCAGTTTTTAGATTCACAAGTGTTTTGTCATAGGCTATCGCGGTATAAAGTTATGGGAGAACATGACAAGCTTTTTAGTTGGAGTGATTCTGCGGCTGCCATTCCTTTGTTTGAAGCCACAACGCCTAATACCCGTGCTGTGCGGGCAACGGTTATAAATAATAAATCAGTTTTAATACAATGGTGGAAACGTAGTTTTAACTATAATTTTCAATATGAGTTAAGCAGAATTTCTTCAAATCCAACTGAAATGCCTAAACGAATTTTAATTAACAGCAAGGATAGTTTTTATGTGGATGAGGATGTAAATGTTCTATTGAATGCGTATACTTATACCATAAGGCTTAAAGATGAATGTGGTGGGCTTGGCGAACCCAGTAATTTGGCTCAAAACATTGTTTTAAACTTGCGTGTAGAGAAGAATGATAAGTTAAGTGAAAATCCTGTTTTGCATTGGCAGCCTTACCAAGAATGGGCTTCAGGTGTAAACAGATATGAACTCTATTTTATAAATGATAGTCTTGGTAAAGATGAGTTAATTGCTACGCGCTTTGCAAATGATAGCTTGCATGCTATTCATAATTATTTAGATTTTGACCAAGATGATTACTGCTATTATGTAAAAGCTTACCAGCAAGATAGCAATTGGGTGGAGAGTGTTTCTAATTTGGCTTGCATGAGCACAACACCGCGGTTGTATGCACCCAATGCCTTTACTCTTAATTACGATAACTTAAATGATAAGTTTTTTGTAACAGGTGTTTTTGTTAAGCAGTTTGAATTGGATATTTATGACCGTTGGGGTAATTTAATGTTTCATACCAATGATATGAACGAAGGTTGGAATGGCGAATTTGAAGGACAGCCTGCCAAGAACGATGTATATGTTTTTGTTGCCAAGGCATGGGGACGTAGAGGCAAGTTTGCTAGCATCAAAGGAAATGTTACCCTACTAAGGTGATAAAAAATAGGTTCAAAAATTAATGCGTCATGCTTAGGGTAACTTTATAAGATTGACCGCTTATGCCGCCAAAAATTTCTGACCCATCTACTACTCTTGTTAATATAAGGTTGTTTGCATCTAATTTATTGAGGTCGTAGGGTTGGTTCAAATCGAAAACCAATTTAGTTTCATTGACCTCCAAAGACCAGGTAAAATCGTCGAGTTGCGGATTGGACGGATCGCATTTGGTAGGTCCTTCATCTGTTACAGCAGTTCCATTGGCATAGAACTTCTGGAAATCATCCTTTTCGCAGGCTGGTAGCGTAGCATAAAAATCGGTAACGGTGTTGTTTCCAATTACCACACCTGGATTAATGCTAAAGGCCCTTAAGTACCAAACACCCGTCGTTAAATATTCCGTATTACTTTTTTTTATCTCCTTGCTTTCCTCTTTATCACAAGCGCCCAAAAGAATGGTTAAACAAACGGAGATTAACATTAATTTTTTCATGTGGTTTTTGGGATGCTTTAAAAGTCTAAACTCATGCCATCAAAATTGCCGCTGCTCATAAGTAGAAGGTTTTCTTGGCCAGTATAATGTTGTTTAATAAAATTGCTTAAGGCCTCTTTTTCTGTAAAAACATGGGTATTGTCATCAAATCCTTCTGATACCTCATCAACATTTAGCATTGGCATTTTTTTAACTTCTAAAGCGTGTTTGCTAAACAAAACAGCGCGCACATCTGCTTCTTGTAAGGTGTGTTTATATTGTGGTAGAAAGTCTTTGTTTAAACTACTAAAGGTATGCAATTCATAAATGGCAATTAACTTTCGCTCAGGATACAATTCTCTCACTGCATTTACGGTTGCTTTAAGTTTAGAAGGTGCATGTGCAAAGTCTCTAATGATGAGGCTTTTTTTTGTTTCTTTGAGCGTTTCTAAGCGTTTTGCGGTGCCTTTAAAACTGGCAATTCCTTCAAAGAATTGTGATTTGTTTAAACCTGCCTTCAGGCAAGCATGTAATGCAGCCATCATGTTTTGGAGGTTATGTTGTCCAAAAAAGTTCAAAGTAATTTCATTGCCTGCTTCATCCTTAATGATAAATTTCCCGTTTTCTACACTAAAAGGCGGTGTTTCATACGGTATTTTTTCGCAAGTGGTTTCGGTTTGAACCAAAAGTTTGTTCACCTCTGAATCGGCTTGGCAGTAAATGATAGCGCCATTAGCAGGAATATCTTTGATGAACTTTCTAAATTGTTCTAAGTAAATTTCGAAAGTAGGAAACACATTGATATGGTCCCAAGCAATGCCCGTAATGATGCCAATATTGGCTTGGTACACATGGAATTTTGGTCGCAAGTCTAGGGCAGAAGTTAAGTATTCATCTCCTTCGAACACGGCAATTTTTGAAGTTTCGGAAAAGCCAACCATGGTTTCAAAGCCTTCTAATTGAGAGCCAACCAAGTAATCAAATTCTATTTTGAAGTATTGGAGCACATGGAGAATCATAGCAGTGGTAGTGGTTTTCCCATGGCTGCCACCTACTACAATTCGAAGCTTATTTTTGGTTTGCTCATACATAAACTCTGGGAATGAATAAATTTTGAGTCCAAGTTCTTTAGCCTTTAGCAATTCTGGATTGTCTTGGCGTGCATGCATGCCAAGGATAATGGCATCAAGTTCTTTTGTGATAAGGTTTGGCTGCCAACCCAATTGTGCGGGTAGTAAATTGTACTTTTGGAGACGGGATTTTGCTGGTTCATAAATTTCGTCGTCAGTACCAGTAATGATATGTCTTTTTTGTTTAAGCGCAATGGCCATGTTGTGCATTACGGCACCGCCAATTGAAATTAAATGTATTCTCATTTGCTTAGTTTAGCCTAAAGTTAACTGGTAGCGTATAACGCACATTAACAACTTTTCCGCCTTGTTTGCCAGGTTTCCAAACGGGCATCCGTTTTAAAACCCTAAGTGTTTCATCGGCAAATTGCTTTGGCACTTTGTTTACTATTTCAATGTTCTTAATGCGTCCTTTGGCATCAACAACAAAGGTAGCAAATACTTTTGCCTCAATTTGTTGCCTTCTCATGTCTTGCGGGTAACGTAAGTTTTTTGAAAGAAATTGATACATTGCTTGATCGCCTCCAGGAAACTCTGGCATTTGCTCGGCAAATGTTAGTACCAATTGGTTGTTCTCATCTCTTTCGCCCCGTTGCGCCATGCTTATTAAAGGCAGGGCAAATAGGATAATCGCGATTGTTTTTTTTACAAATAAATTCATGGTTTTATCTTAATTGATATCTTACCGGTAAGACATATTGCACAAATGCTTTTTTGCCATTATGTTCTCCTGGTGTCCACCTTGGCATTAATTTCACTACTCTGATTGCCTCATCAACAAAAGCTTGAGGAGCTTTGATGAGTGATTCTATATTGATGATATTTCCAGCTGTATCAACAATAAATTTGAGTACAACTTTTCCTTCTATGTTCTTTTTTCTGAGATCATCTGGATAAACTAAATGATTGCCAAGAAATTTATTGAGATTTTCAATTCCTCCAGGGAATTCAGGCATTTGGTCTGCAAATATGAGCACTTGCGCTTGGATTTCTTCTGGTTTTTCTTCTTGCGCAATACTTAAATGTGGCAGGGCAAATAGGATTATGAATAGTATTTTTTTCATTACAATTAATTTGTTTAATTTAATTGAAACTTAACAGGTAATTTAAAACTCACCTTTACCAATTCTCCTTCACTTCTTCCAGGGGTCCAAGCGGGCATAAGCTTTACAACCCTCAATGCCTCATCGGTGAGTGATTGATTTGGGTTATTTAGCACTTTAAGTTCTTGTAAATTTCCTTCCTTGTCTACTATAAATTGTAGGATTACTTTGCCTTGAATACCTAATTCTCTGGCTATGGGAGGATATTTAATTGTTTTGCCTAAATACTTATAGAGTTCTTCCTCACCTCCAGGGAATTTTGGATTTTCGAACCTTGGAAAATAGGTGGTATCATTTCCTGCCAGGGTAAAGCACTTGCCAACCTCTAATTTACCATCTAAGTAAGTTTCTTTTCTTTTAATGAACCCATTAGGGTAATAAGTAATTGATTCTCCTGTGAAATTTCCTTTGGTGAAGTTATCAACTGCATATAAAAATCCGGTTGAATCATATTCTTTCCAAGTTCCTTTTTTATTGCCTTGAAAGTAATTACCTTCTAATTGTTTTTGGCCATTAGAAAAATAGGAAAGATAAGCACCTTCTGGGGTATTATCTTCATAAGATACGCTATATTTTAGTTGGCCATTTTTATGGTATCCCTTAAACATACCTGTTTTTTTTGTGCCTTGTAAATCTTTATAACTTCCTTCAAATTGCAGTTGTTGGGTGGCCGCATCATACTCTTTAAAAGCGATGGGCTGGCCATGGGTGCGCACGCGGTAGCTTGCAGCATCTTCTTTAAAACAAAGCACATTTCCTTCATTATAGTATAAGGTATCTATTTTAGGATTTTCTTGCGCAATGGTTTGGTTCAAACCGAAAATAAAAAAACAGGCTATGAATAAGTAGTAGGTTGGTTTCATTTTTATCTATAATGGTACAAATTAGAAAAAAAAATAGCAATTTCCCGCTATGGAATTATTTACAATAGAAACAGGACATTTTAAATTGGATGGGGGAGCTATGTTTGGCGTGGTGCCTAAAAGCCTTTGGCATAAACTAAATCCAGCTGATGATAACAACATGATAAGTTTGGCGATGCGTTGTCTTTTGGTTCAAACCGAAAACCGCTTGATATTAATAGACAATGGCATGGGCAATAAGCAAGATGATAAATTTTTTGGCTATTATTATTTGCATGGCAAGCATACTTTAGAGGCATCTTTGGCTGCACATGGTTTTAGCCCTAACGATGTAACTGACATGGTTTTAACGCATTTGCATTTTGACCATTGCGGCGGTAGCATAAGGCATAACGCTGACAGAACAAAGTATGAAACGGCTTTTCCAAAGGCTACTTATTGGGTGTCTGAAACCCATTGGCAGGAGGCCATGCAGCCAAATCCAAGGGAAAAAGCAAGTTTTTTAAAGGAGAATATTTTGCCTATTCAAGAAAGTGGTCAACTGCAATTGTTGCAAGCAGGGCAGCAGTTTCATCCAGAGATTGATTTACTATTTACAAAGGGGCATACGCAAGGAATGATGCATCCATTGGTGCCCTATAAAGGAACTAAATTATTGTATTTGGCCGATGTGATACCTACGCAAGCCCACATTCCGGTGCCATATGTGATGGGATATGATGTGCGGCCAATAGATACCATGAAAGAGAAAACGGATATTTTGAATATGGCAGCAGAGAACAATTGGGTTTTGTATTTTGAGCATGACCCACACCTGCAGGCTTGCACCGTTAAACAAACTGAGAAAGGCGTGCGGATATCTGAGCAGGTAATTGTATCGTAGTTATTTTGTTTTTTTCGGTTTGAACCGAAGGGAGGCAGTTTAGAGTGTGAGGTAGCGTAAATTAGATTGTGTAAATTAATTTAAACCTACTTCACATTCTTAATATTTCCCTCTACGCATAAAGAAAAAAAATCAAATATTACATATTCCTTCCATTTTGAATATTAGGAAAAATCAGCATTTAAAAAATCAAAAATTAACATTTCCCTTCGCATTAAATGCTTGGAATGTAGGCAATTGAACCTTAGATTCGTATATATACACGTTAGCGGTCATTGTAGGACGACACAAAAACAACGAACATTCAATAGAAATGAAACATATTAAACTGACGGCTTTAACATTTGGACTTTTACTTTTCGGATGTAACCAAACAGAAACAAAAACAACAATAGCATCAAATGAAAAATCGGCTGCTAAAACAGAAGACAAAGTTCTAAAACAAGAGAAGCCTGACGACAATGAAAAATTTGCTGACGATAAAGTAGAAAGCATCAACAACGTTATTGAGTTGTTCAAATCGAATAATGTTGACGAAATAGCAGACATTATTAGCTTTCCGTTAGACAGACAATATCCAATTCCAAGCATTAAAAACAAAAAAGAATTTACTAAGAGATTTGGTGAAGTTTTTGACAAAATTCTTATCGACAAGATTGCTAATTCAAAAATTGAACAATGGTCAGAAGTAGGCTGGAGAGGAATTATGTTAGACGATGGTGTTGTGTGGATGGCAAATTCTGACGGAATAATCACTGCTGTAAACTATCAAAGCGACTTTGAAAAAAAGCTAAGGAGTGATTTGATAGCTAAAGAAAAAGAAAACCTACACATTTCATTAAAGATTTTTGAAAATGCAAAATACAAAATAAAGACAAAAACTTCTTTGATTAGAATTGACGAACTTAAGGATTATAAATACAGATATGCTTCTTGGAAAATTGGTGCAGACGAGTCCTCAAAGCCCGACATCATTATTGATAACGGTGAATTGGAAATTGAAGGTAGCGGAGGAAATCACGTTATTACTTTCATAAAAGAAAACTATAAATACAAAATATATAGAAATATAATGGGAGAAGAAAATTCACCAGACATTACTGTTGAAGTTGAAAAGGACGGAGAAATAATTATAACAGAAGATGGAAAATTGGACAAAAAAACAACAACGAACCGCTAACAGGCGTTTGGCAAAAAAGCTGGTTAAGTGGTGGCAGACAGTTTTGTGCTCCTAAACCCTCACGAACGCCAAGCACGAGAACGTTAGGGGCATGCTATGACGACCGTTTTAAATGCCAACATTTGGGTATTTAATCAACTGTTATTTGACCCATATTTCGTATATTTGATAAGTGAAAAAGGAGAAAAAAACATTAGTTAGTATAGAGATTGACAAATTAACGAACTCAATAGAAAATGTAGTTTCGGGCGACATTTTTGACACTGATCTTATTCAGCTTTTTAGCAAAGACACCAGACAAATCAACAAAGCAGATTGGCAGTTTAATTGGCAAGGACAATTAAAACTTGCTGATAGAGAAGTTTACAAACTTGTTATCAAAGACAATGTAAAAATCATTCAAGGACTTATTAGCCTTAGCGACAAAGGAGACCACATATATATGAATCTTATTGAAAGTGTAAAGTTCAATAAGGGTAAGACAAAAATTTATGCTGGAGTTCCAGGTAACTTAGTTGCATTTGCTTGTAAGCTTGCTTTTGCCAAAGGTTATGACGGCTATCTTGCATTTGATGCTAAAACTGTTCTAGTAAAACACTATCAAGACACACTTTATGCAACCCATTTTCGTGGGACAAAAATGATGATAGAAACTTCAGCAGCAAATAGATTAATTAATCAATATTTTAAATCATAAACATAATGGGACTAATTAGAGAACCTAAAAATGTCGACTTCACCGTTCTTGACAAGCCATGGACAGATGAGGAATTAAAAGAATTTAGTGCTTTTATCAAGTTGCGCAAGGAACAAAGAAAAAAAAGACTTGCTAAAACTTCGACAACAACAGCAACTCGTAAGAAAGTTAATGCATAAAAAAGCAGGAATTCATCGAAAGCGAAGCACGACCGCATAACAGGTGTTTGGCAAAAAAGCGGGCTGACTGTTTAATAGTAACATTGTGCTTCCAATTAAGTTCATTGCAAGTTGACAGTTTTGTGCTCCTAAACCCGCCCGAACGCAAAGCCCTAAACCGTTAGTAGTCATGCTATGACTTCAGTAAAAAAATACTATATTTGAATTAAATGACACTCCAAATAGACATATTAAATCCTAAAGCGACAAAACTTCTGAAAGACCTTGCTGACTTGAACCTCATTTCCATAAGAAGTGAGCAAGAAAATAATTTTATAAAAGTTGTAGCCAAACTTCGTAAAAAAGCCTCGACTGAAAACCCAACTCTTGAAATGATAACGAAAGAAGTTGAGCTTGTAAGGACAAAGCGTTATGCGCAGAAAAAAGGATAGAATCATAATTGACACAAACCTTTGGATTAGTTTTCTTTTATCCAAAAGAACCACAGGCCTTGACAAATTGTTTCTTGAACAATCAATCACTCTAATTTTTAGCCAAGAGTTGCTCGACGAATTTATTGAAGTTGCAAGACGTCCTAAACTAAAAAAGTATTTCAATCTTTCAGACCTTGAAGAACTTTTATTGCAAATTAATTTACATGCAGAATTCGTCTCAATAACCTCAAGTATTAATCTTTGCCGTGATCAAAAGGATAATTTCCTACTTTCACTAGCAATTGACAGCAAAGCCACTTATTTATTAACGGGGGATAAAGACTTATTAGTGGTTAACAAAATTGGTAAAACAAAAATAATCACAGTTACACAATTTCTATCCGACAGAAGCACGAACCGCTAACAGGCGTTTGGACGCAATAAGTGCCTTTGAATAAAAAGGAACAAGAAAAGGCAGAAAAGTTTATTTTTGGGGTAAACTTCTAGGGCGAAATTTGTGGTAACCACTCCCTAACAGCGTCAAGTGCTCAAACGTTAGCGGCATGCTAAGACGACAATCCAACCATAAACTGACATAGAAATATTGAAAAATAAAAGCATCATATCAATCATTCTCTTGACGACATTATTTTCGTTTGACAGTGTTGCACAATTAAGCAAACGGACAAGTATGAAAAATTGTGGGTGCAAATCAAAACCAGACTTAACTGAATTTATTAGTTGTGACACGACAACATTTCAAAACGGTGCTATGCTTTACAGACAATTCAATTGCGATTCCTCTTGGCTGACATTTGAGAGTAAAAGTGGTTTAAAAAGTGTTTTGTATTCTTTAGACAAGTCTTTAATAGAATTAACAGAACGATTGGGTTATCAATTTGTAAAAGAATATAAAACGACATTGTTATTTGAAAACAGACAAGCATCAGGTGGAGGATTCCCTGCATATTTTGAACTCATAGACAAAGACGATGGAAAAGTTCTTGAAGAGTTCGGAACAATTATTTATAATAGTGATACAGACTTTAACAATTACGTTTTATATCTTTCATCTGACTCGTTAGATACATTGACTTTTTAAAATATAGACACTAGAACAAAATTTAATTATTCAATTCCTTCAGGACGACTTTGGAAAACTGTTCGAGAATCTTCACAGATTTGTGCAGAGTTTTTATTTGAAGAACCAAAAGAAGAAAATAGAAATCTAACCTTGACATATAAATATCTTGTAAACTCTGACCCTAAAAAATGGAGCACAGACATTATTACCATTGACTTGCAGAAAATAAATAAACGCTGACAATGACAGTAAACACAAGGCGATAAGAAATCATAGAAAGTGAAGCACGACCCCATAACAGGTGTTTGGCAAAAAAGTGGGTTCAGTGGTGGCAGACAGTTTTGTGCTTCGAAATCCGCTTCTTCGCCAAGATCCAAAACGTTAGCAAGCCTAAAAGATGACAATGCAACAACAAGCAGACGACTAAAAACATAAACGAATTAACCAAGACAAACCATTTTGACAGGTGGCCAACAATAGGGGGGAGAAACAAGGGATAATTCAATAGCTTTAGAATTCTGGAACCACGAATGCAGACTGCTTTATCGGATATTGACCTGAATAGGTGTGAGGTATTCTTGATAAAGGGAAAGGCCGTAGGTATCCGTTTGCCAAACGATGCGTGTGCGAACAGATACTTCCCTTGTTGGATCCTGAAGCGCCATTGTTAGGGTGGAAGAAAAGGCCAGTCCCTTGGGTATGGTAAGGGAAAAGGGTTCGGTGGTTCTAAAAGTTCCGTTTTCTATGCCCATGGGGCCGCTTATGGAATTTCGCATGGCATGGATGGAGGTGGTTTGCAGATGCATCGAGTCGGAACCGTTCAGGCGCAACAGCTCAAAAGTGCCTGAACTGTCTGATTTTTTGCGTTCAACCACCTCGCTGTGTACGTTAAAGGCATTCAGTGTTCGGGGCGACTGATAACCCCTGATTTGTATACATAATGCGGAATCATCCTGAAAAAAGGCTTTCGTCTCAGCCCTGTAAAGCCATATCGAATCCGGTTGTTGTGGTGGAATTATCTCAGGAAGGCCCCAGATGGAATCCAAAAGAAAATAGGTAGAGTGGATATGCTCAATCTTTCTGAAGTATCGGAATGGCATGGTTCCACGTCCTTGATTTCCCCATGTATTACCATAACTATTTTGAATATAAAACAGGTCTTTATCCAGGTCATATCCATAGGCCACCACAAAATGTGCAAAGATATTCTCGTGCATTTGAAACTGGTTGGTATCTACCCACAATATTCCACTTTTGTCACTGTTTTTTTGAAATTCCATGGGGATCCACATGATAACAGGATGGTTGGCTGATAGTCTCCGGCAGATTTGTCTTGTATTCCTAACCGACTTAATGTCTAACTTAAATTTTACTTTCCGAGCCGCAATATGGGACGGTGGAGGTAATTGGCCGAAGCAGTATCCGGGTGTTGAATCTTGACCATAACTTAATCCTTCACAAGGCAATCCGGGTCTGAAGTATGAAAACTGGTAAGGCCAGTCTTGTTCAAGCAAGGCGCCAGCACGAGTGAGGACGGTCCCACATCTAGTCATGGTTGATAGACCTGAGGTTGAATCTACCGCAAGGTTATGCATGTATTGCTCAGAAAAATTGACCCGCAACCCGAATTTGAGGTTGATTTCGCATTCCAGGGCGGCCAAGGTTGCAAATGACGCACAGGTATTACGGTCATGCTGATGCTTCACCGGAGGCATATAGGATTCCATTGAAAATTGACGGGGTATGGAGGGAAATAACTGAGCCGAAGCGGGATTTAGTGATATAAAACCCATTAAAAACAGGAGTAAATATTTCAAGGCTTTTTCAATCTTCATGATTTGCATTTTTATAGAATGTTAGCAAAATAGTAATTAAAGAAGATATGGCATTCCATTAATTGTATCGGATGTAATGAAAGGAAATATAGATTATAGTAAAACTTAAGATATTATACATTGCAAATAGTATTCAAATATGAAATCAATAAAAGCACAAAACTGATGCCCGTAATCAGATTCCGAGTAATGAAGAAGTGGGTTACGAAGGTAACCCATGCTAAAGACCAAAGATTTTAAAAGAGCTTGCAAAGCCAACCCAAAACAAAAATAATTTTTAAACCCGATAGCTAACGGAATGGTAAAAATCGCCACCTTCGCCAAGCGCCAAAACGTTAGTGGAAACCTTAAACGACATCCCGAAACGACAAGAAAGCCAATCAATGCGAAAAGAAGAAATTATAGGTAAGACAGTTACAAACATCTATTCATTAGTGAAAATGGAAGTTGGTGGCTTAGACAATGGAGAGTGTTTTATAGAACTTGACAACAAAATTATCATAGACATACCTTTTGGTTTTACTGACGATATTTGGGTGAAGGACTTGGACAAAGATGCTCAAAACCTTTTTGCTAACTTATCGGACTATACAGTTTATCACGTTAACGAGAACAACAAAACAATTGGTGAAATCGCAAACAATTACCAAAGGCAAAGTCGGGTAATTTTCAACAAACTTCGGAGCATTTTATTCGGGCACGAAATTGCGATAAAGGAATATCAACCATACAAAGTGGACTATAAAGAAAACAAATTAAAACATATCAAGGATAGGAAAATAACTGACTTTCTTTGGTATGATGATTATAGCGAGAAAGGTTTAATCCTGCTTGACAACGGCTACCTAATAACCGAAACAAATGTTGCTCCAAATGGGACTGGACTTGCAGGACTAAATTTTTATGAGAATTTAAATGACTTGACAATTGCAAAAGGCAATGACTATTTTAAACTTACAGACCAAAAAGGCATCTGCTAACACACATTTGGCCTTATTGGGGCTTACCTGGTTCATTGAAAGCTTGTCCTTCTATTGTAAATTCGTGTTGGTTGATAATTTAGTTTTCCAAAATCCCACACTGTTCCAAGTGTGGGAACTTTAAACGTCAGTTTGGCGTAACGTCTTAGAAAAACAAAGTAAATTAAATTAATAAATTATGCAATTAACTTTTAAAACAGAAAGCAACTCACAGAAAATTACCTTAGAAGAGTTGTATACTTTTGAAACTTTTATAGGAATGACTTTACCGGAAGATTATCGTCAACATATGATAACTTTCAATGGTGGTGAAATTGAGGAAGATAATATTGAGCATAAAAATTATAAAGAAGGCGGAAGAGGTATCTCTTATTTTTATCCAATAAAATATGGATTTGACACAATGGAAGAAGTATTTGAGGATTTAAATGAAGTAATCCCTGAGGGTTATTTAGTAATTGGTACAACTCATAATGGAGGTCATATACTTATTTCTCTTAGTAAAGATACATATGGAAAAACAATAGTAATGTATTCAGACGGCGAGCTTGAAAACTTATCTGATTCTTTCACACAGTTATTAAATGATATGATTTAATAAATTATTAATAAAAAACCGAACGGCTAACATACGTTTGGTGCAATTTCGAATTTTGTGGTAAATTCACGTTCGCGTTTCGCAAGAAATATTATCTATAATGAAAATAATCAATTCCGAAGTTCACAACTGACGCCAAGCCCAAAAACGTTAGCAACAATTAATTTGGAACAACGTACATTAAATCAATAAGAATGAAAAAATTACTTAAAAAAATTATCAAATCAACAGGTTACGAAATTAAAAAAATTAGTTCCTTACCTCCAGTTAAGATTGGCTCTGGTAATAGACCAGTCGGTTCTATGAAATTCTTATTGGAAGATTTAAGGCAACGCGGTATGATATGTAAGGCTATTCTAGATGTAGGTGCGAATAATGCCGGTTGGAGTAGAATGGCAAAAGAAGTATACCCAGAAGCTAATTTTTATCTAATTGAACCTCAAATAGAAATGAAAGAACACTTAGATCGATTTTGCAGAGATTTTGAAAACTCAAGTTATTTCTTAGTCGGTGCTGGAGCTAAAAAGGACAAATTAACATTTACAATATGGGATGACTTAGAAGGTTCTTCTTTTTTGCCTAAACCAAATTCTAACCTAAAGCAAAGAGAAATAGAAATTATTACGATTGATGATTTATTGGAATCTTCTAGAATGGACTTTCCAGAAATCATAAAACTCGACATTCAAGGATTTGAACTTGAAGCGTTAAAAGGAGCGGAGAAAACATTTGGTATCACTGAAGTATATATTTTAGAAGTATCACTTTTCACATTTATGAATCCTGGTATGCCTGTATTCTCTGATGTTATAAATTTTATGTTAGAGCGTGAATATGTAGTCTATGATTTCCCGGGTTTTGGTAGAAGACCTCTTGATGGTGCTTTGGGACAATGCGACATTTGTTTTGTGAAGCAAAATGGATTTCTCCGAAGTTCGAATGGTTGGAGTTAACTTTTGCTATCACGGGTCTTGTGTCAGGCGGGGTTACGCGCAAACTCGGAGCTCTGTGCCTCAATGAAACTTTAATAATAAATTGAAACTTTGTGCTCCTAACCCCCCCCACGAACGCAAAGCCCCAATACCTTTAGTCGTAATACTACCAGCGATCGTGCAAACATTAACTACATACATTAAATGATAGAAGTTTTATACAATCATATAACGAGTAGACTTGGAAACGACCTTGACAATTTGGACAAGGTTCTTTCTTCTTTTAAACACATAACGACCAAACGAAACGAGCAACTTTTGCGTCAAGGGGACACTTGTAAATACGTTTATTTTATTGCCAAAGGTTGTTTACAAGTTTACGTTTTCGACAAAGAATTCAACGAAACTACTAGGGACATAATTGTAGAAGACAATTGGTGTAGCGAGCTTTTAAGTTTTGGTAGTGGCAACCCAGCAACTGAAAATATTAGGGCTGTTGAATCATCCGAACTTTTTGCTATTGATAGGCAAACATTTCAAACCTTGATGGAAACCATTCCTCAATTCGACAAAGTGTATAAACAAATCCTTGAAGCATCTTATGCCAATTCTGTGTATCGCATCAACACATTCGTTTCATTGACAGCAATTGAAAGAATAAAATGGTTAATGGAATACCGACCATTGCTTATGACAAGACTTTCAAGTAAACTTATTGCATCATATTTAGGTATTAATAAAGATGTTTTTAGCAGGTTAAAAGCCCAATTGTAACAACATGAAACCAATTGAAGGAGAAAATACTTTTTATGCACCAAGCCAGCAAGAGTGGAGAAATTGGTTAGCCGAAAACCATTTAACAAAAGATGCAGTTTGGTTAATAATTTATAAAAAAAATGCAGGAACAACTTCTGTTTATTATCCAGAAGCGGTTGATGAAGCCCTTTGTTTTGGTTGGATTGATAGCCTTCCAAACAAAAGAGATGAACATAGTTATTACCAGTTTTTCTCCAAACGAAAACTTAAAAGCAATTGGAGCAAAGTAAACAAGGTAAAAGTTGAAAAACTGTTAAAGCAAAATAGAATAATGCCCCAAGGTGTAAAAATGATAGAATACGCTAAACAAAATGGAACTTGGGATGCATTAAACCAGGTTGACGAGTTGTTGGTTCCTATGGAGATGGAAGCATTGTTTGTACAAAATAAAGTAGCAAAAGATAATTTTAACAACTTTCCTCCTTCCATCAAACGGGGCATTTTGGAGTGGATTTTAAATGCAAAACAACAGGATACTAAACTGAGAAGAATTACTCAAACTGTGGAGTTAGCAGCACAAAACATTAGAGCTAACCAATATCAACCTAAAAAATAATCCTAATAAAAACATCGACTTTTGTCATCGTTCACGGAAATTTAATTGATGAAATTTGCCTCATCATTCATAAATTAAATTTCAAAAAAATGACAGCGTATTTATTATTATTTCGAAATGCAAGTTCCGACTATGGCTACTTGACAGCATCACAAGATATATCTGAAGTTATGCCCAAATGGCAATCTTGGATAGGCAATTTCGCACTACAAGGAAAATTGGTTCATGACAATTTGGAAGAAGGACAAGAATGGAGCAAGACTTGCCCAATTCTTAAATACCCAAATAGTTCCGTTGAAATCCGTCCGCTCATTCCATTTTCAACCAATTAAATTTTATGAAAATGGATAAAATTTTAAACTTAGGGAAATACATTTTCCCACTTTCGTTTTTATTATATGTTGGCTTGCACTTAGGTAAACCAGAAGTTGGTGCCTCATTTGTGCCAGACTATATTCCGTTTCCATATTTTTGGAACTACTTTACTTTGGTTTGTATTCTACTATTTATTGTAAGTGCAGTCATTGGTAAATACGACAAATTAGCTTATTCCTTTATGGCATTGTATGTAATCTTAATGGCTGTTTTAGTTCACTTGCCACGAGCAATGGGTCACGAATTAGGAATAGAAAATATGACTGATGACTTAGCGAAAGAGAAAGAATTAGAAATGGTTAACTTTTTCAGAAACATAATGGTGACAGGTGCATTGCTAGCATTTGCAAAATTTGTTGCGAAAGACAAAAGAGTAATCGGTTAATTAAAACGACATTTTATTTTTCAAGTCGGGACAATAAATGTACCGACTTTTTGTAATTTAGCATAGTGGAAGAAGAAGCATAAATGCCTAACAGCAGCTGCAAGAAATTGGCGGTGCTGTAGTTAATTGAACATTTGTGCTTCGTAACAAGTTCAGCGCTGGCAGTCAGTATTTGAAACCGAAATCGTCAACTTCATGTATACGTAAAATGTTAGGGGCAAGTGTAAAAAGCTACTTCCTAAAAAAATGTCTGACTTGACAGAATAATCAATTTGCCAAGTCAAACACCTTAATCCTTATTTCTTAAAAAATGTTGCATGCTGACCAACCCAATCCTCAATGGAGGTCATCTTAACGGGTAGTTTTTCTAAGACCTCTGACATATTGGGAGAAAACATAATAGGATATTGTTTCGTATCAGCTATCTGTTGGTATACTTCTTCAGCACCTTTTCCAGCACCTGCTCCAAAAAGACTATCTAATATTTGACCAAATTCTTTAGGTGGCATTGGGAAGTAAGAAGTTTTTTGGTTCAAACCGACTGAAAATTTTTCGGCTAATTGATTGCCTGTGAGGTTTTCAATTCCACTTACTAAAAAGCTTTCACCAGCTAATTCAGGTTTAAAGATTGCTTCTGCA
>JAIYCU010000025.1 GCA_027487835.1 Bacteroidota bacterium
AGAAGGAAATATCAGTGCTAAATATCAAATCATAGGCAGTGTAGACAATACCAAGGTAGGACCTAACTATTTAAAATACATTGTAAAAGACTTGTACGGCAATGTGAGTGATACTTTATTCAGAACAGTGTTTGTTGTCATAAATCAAACAGGCCCAAGCATTATCTTATCTGGATCGCCACAACAATATTTAGAGGTTTATAATAAATATATTGACCCTGGTTTTGAAGCCACCAATAATAATGGCAGCAACATAACCAACCAAGTTGTTGTAACAAGCACAGTTGATACCGCAAAAATTGGTTTATATAATATTAATTATACCATCATTGATGCCTTTGGATTAAGTGCAAGTGCAAATAGGTCGGTACAGGTTGGAGATACTACCAAGCCAACAATTACACCCCTTGCAAATCCTTATATACATCAAGTTGGAACTGCTATAAATTTACCAAGCATCGTAAGGGTTAGAGATAATTACTGGACAAAGGATTTTATTAACTTAACTACTAATGGCATTGTTAATGTAAATCAGGTTGGTTCTTATTTTGTGACATATGTTGCAAGTGATAATTCAAATAATACTTCGGCTATCACAACAGTTGAGGTAAAAGTACAAGACACTAAGGCGCCTGAGATTACTTTATCAGGTGATAATCCTTTGGATTGGTCTGTTAAGACACCTTTTGTAGAACCTGGGTTTAAAGCAATTGATAATTTTTGGCCAGCCAATACAATTATTGTAAACAAAAGAGGAAATGTAAATGTAAACGTGTTAGGAAACTACACCCTTTGGTATATTGCTACAGACCCATCGGGTAATAAAGATTCTGTTAGCAGATTGGTTAGAGTAAGAGACACTGAGGCACCCGTAATAGATTTGTTGGGAATTAATGATGTTAATTTACCACGCTGGAGAGAATATGTAGATCCACCCATCGCAATTGTTGATAATTATAATACAGACGCGAGCTTAAGAGGATTTTTGGTTATTAATATCTCGCTGCCACGCAACAAAGAGGGCAATCCATTTGGTGATGTTGAAGGATTGTTTAGTGCCAGTTATAGTGTGAGGGATTCTTCAGGAAATCAATCTGAAATTGCAATACGTAGAATTTATGTTGGGCCGCCAGTTACTGCTTTAGAGGAGCAAATGAACTTGCCAAAATGGTTGCGTGTATATCCAAACCCAAGCAATGGCATCATTAAAATTGGATTGTTAGAAGTTCAATCAGAAGACCTTGCAATTCAAATTTTGGATTTACAAGGAAAACAGGTTTTACTAACTAACCATGCTAAAAATAATTTAATGGGAAGTGAAATAGACCTTAGCACTTTAACAAAAGGTGTGTACTTAGTAAAAATAACAATAGGTGAGCATACATATCATAGCAGAATTCAACTAAATTAATAGTTGGGTCAAACCGAAAAAAGCTGAGCTTGTCATAACAGGCTCAGCTTTTTTTATATTCAATTTTTAAAATAATCTCAGTCTCTTTTTGAACGCTAAATTCACTAGCAGGGCACAAGGGAATCAAGGCTAAAATTATTTCGGCATTACTTAAAATGAAAAGACTTTTTTTCTGAATGGGATTTAGTTTCTTTTGATTCACTAGGTCAGAAATAAGCTTGCTACCCTTACTGCCGAAAGGTCTAATTTTTTCCCCATTCTTGGGCAAGCGCAAAGTAAGCGGTAAACTAAGCTTTGAAGCGTCCAAATATATTGCCCCATCTTTTAAATCTAGGTTTGGACTATTATTTAAAGTGCTAAAAATAAGTTTTTGTTGATTGAAAAAATAGACTTGATTTAGCTGATTGATTTCAATTGTTTCTTCAATATTTTTTTTAGGTATTAAATATAGAAATTCCCTCGCATACACTACCTCCATTGAGGTTGATGATATGCTTGCCATTTCTTTTTTGTTTTCAATTGCAGTTAATATGTTTTCGGTTTGAACCCAATTAAAATGATATGGTTTTAATAGGGCATACAATAAACTTTTATGCTGCTTAAACTTCAAAAGTGCGTAGCATGGTAAGTAGATAGATTCATTTTCTTTTTGACCATAGATATCCATAAAATCTTGCAAGAGTTCATCTATCAAACTTTGAGTTTCTTGAAAGATGACCGCGGTATTGCCAATGTTTTCAACTACGTCCGGAAAATTAGTTTGAAAGGGAGTAAGTACTAAATGTCTAATTTTGTTTCTTGCATAAAGAGGCTTGGCATTTGAGCTGTCTTCACAAAATTCAATTTTATGTTGTTGGGCATACTCATTTATATCACTTTTTGAGGTAAAAAGTAAAGGTTTAACTTGCCAACCAACAGACAATTGCATTCCACCTAAACCTTTAAGTCCGCTGCCTCTGCTTAAATTAAAAAGGATTGTCTCAGCTTGGTCATTGGCATGATGGGCTGTAAATAAGTAATCAAACCCAAATTTTAGTTTTAAGGCCTTGAACCAATGAAACCTTAAATCTCGTGCTTTTTCTTGCAAATTTCCATCCAAAAGCGATTGTAAATCTTGTGCAGGTATGTTTTGGATGTAATAAGGTATGCCCAACTTTTTACAAGTGTTTTCAATAAGTGTAAGCTCTTTAGAATTTTCTGAAGGCCTAAGTCCGTAGCAATAATGCGCTAAAGAAATATTTAAGTTTAGTTTGGCACAAAGGTTTAGCAGCACCATAGAATCTTCCCCTCCGCTTACTGCTAGCAGAATTTTTTTATTCGGTTTGAACCAAGGTTCATTCGAAAAATTATATTTAAGTTTATCTGAAAGATTCATTTTAGTAGTCAAAATTATTTAGTTTTGACACATAATCATGCGCAAGTTTTCATTTTATTTTTTCATTTTATTTTTTTTCGGTTTGACCCAAGCCAATCTTTGGGCGCAGCAATCGAACAAAGTTGAGATTTTAGCTGCTCAAAATTTTGAGTATATAAAGTTGCAAGATAAGAATGTTAGCAAGTTGATAGGAAATGTAAAGTTGAAGCAGCAAGATACTTATATGGATTGCGACAGCGCATTGATTTATGAAACTGAAAATTTGGTGGAGGCTTTTTCTAATGTTCGCATAAAATATAAAGACAGCATAACCATTACGGGGAACTATTTGATTTATGATGGCACTACTAAACGGGCTTTAATAAGTAATGCGGTTACTTTAGAGGATAAGAATATGCGCCTAACCACTGAGCAGTTAGATTATGATTTGGCTAATCAGTATGGTTATTATGGAAATGGTGCTACCATAATAAGTAAGGACAATAAGTTAACCAGCAAGTTAGGCTATTTTTATGCCCGTAAAAATGAGTTTTTCTTTAAGAAAGATGTAGTATTAGTCAACCCAGACTATACCATGAACAGTGATACTTTAATGTATAATACTCAAACCAAAACTGCTTTCTTTTTTGGTTCAAGCAAAATTATTGGCGCAAAGGAAAAAATTTATTGTGAGAATGGATGGTATAATACAGAAAAAGACCAATCACAATTTAGTACCAATGCTATATTAGTTTCGGAACGGAAAGTTTTGATGGCAGATAGTCTTTACTATGATAGGAAGCTTCAATTGGGGAAAGCCTTTAGAAACATTCACATATATGATTCGGTTCAAAAAGTGCATTTATATGGCCAGTATGGATTTAGCAATGAGAAGTTGGGCATTACCCAGGTAAGTCATAGAAGTAAAGCAATAAAATTGTTGGAACAAGGAGATAGTTTGTTTTTGTATGCGGATACCTTATTAATGACGCAAAAACTTAAAAAGCAAAAAGAAATGCTTAAGGTGTTTCATCAAGTTAAAATCTTTAAAAAGGATTTACAAGCGGTGTGTGATAGTTTAGTATATGTGAGAGATGATTCTACCATATGGATGTATAGAAACCCATTGATGTGGAGTGGGGTTAACCAAATTAATGCGGATACAATTTGCTTTTTTATAAATAATGGGGAGATGGACTCTTTTTATTTATTGAACAATGCAATGATAGCCAGTAAGGTTAAAGGAGCACATTATGACCAGATCAGGGGGCGCAATATGAAAGGACAGCTAGATTCGAGTAAGATAGAATTTGTGCGTGTACTTGGGAATGCACAGAGCATTCATTATGAAAAAGAAGATAGTGTAAATTTTATTGGTGTAAATGAAATAGAGTGCAGTTATATGAATTTTGTATTTCTGGACGGGCAAATAAAAAGAGCCATATTTGAAACCGCACCAACTGCTATCATGCATCCTCCAGAGGGAATAAAGCCAGAGGAGTTTAGATTAAAGGGTTTTAAGTGGCAAGAAAATAGGCGACCTCAAAGACTTAATTTTCAGTATTGAAGGATTTATTGAGCGCTAAGTTAAAAAATATTTTTAGCTACATTCTTGACCCTTAATTTCATTTTAATTACATTTGGTTTAGCTTGAAAGGGTATTAATTATTTCCTAATGCTTGCATATGTCAATAATTATTACAAAATTGAGCAACCAAATCAATAATAAATCAATTCTAAAATCATGAAATACAACTACCGAATCAATTTTCTGCGACTCGCATTGATTCTATGTCTAGGAGGGCTGATGGGCTATCCCGTTGCCTGGGGGCAAGGATTAAAAAACAACACTACTTATGTGGTGAATGGTGCACAAGATTTAGTAGCTCCGGTTGACACATTTTTCAACCTGACGGGATCTGCAACAGGTCCGTCTTACGGGGCAATTACATACTTAAACCTATTTGGTATGGACATCAATCAGACCGCTACGGGTCCGGTTGTATTCTTGCTTAGTGCAGGTTATAATCCTGCAGAGCCAACCTTAATTAATATTGGTCAAACTACAGGTGCAGGCGGATGGCCAAATATGTTTTGGAATGCAAGTAGTCCAATAATTTTGAAGCCAGCCTTGGGGCAAAATTTCAATATTACTTCTACTACTGCGGTTGGTGGTAACCAAGCTTTGGTAAGGTTTAATGGTGCTTGGTACTTTAATATTGATGGTGAAGCAGTTCCTGGTCAAAGAAATTTGACCTTTAATATTAGCACCAATACCCAAACCACTGCGAGGGTTGTCGATATTATGCCTACCACGGGTCAACGTATTCAGGGTGTAAGTGTTAAGAATTGTAATATTGTGGGTGGTTCAAATGCTACTTCGGTATTTTCATTTGCAGGTATTTATTTAGGAGGTGTTACTGCTTCTGCAAATGCTGCAATTGGTCAAAATCAAAATATTATTGTACAGAATAATTACATTATAGGTGTACAAAATGGTATTTATTTTAAAGGTTTGGCCAATGTAGGAAACAACCAAAATAGAAACATTGAAATTAGGGATAATATTATTGGTGGTTATACAAATCCTGCTAGTGCAACAGCTACGGCTGCTATTGGTGGTGCCAATGGTTCTGGTATTTATTTAAACGCCGCAGCTAATTCAATCGTTCATAATAATGTTATCAAAAATATTGTACCTACTTCAGCTAACTTTAGAGGTATCTTTTTAAATAATGAAGGGGGTGTTGCAGGTTTATCATTGGACTCAAATATTCAGGTTACCTCTAATGAAATTACCAATTTATCAATAACTGCTTCTGGCGGTGTTGCTGGTATACGAGTGAGTTTAGGAGCACATACAACGCCAAGAAGATTATTAATTGCAAACAATTCAATCTCTAAATTAACTTCTACTAATGCACAAAACGTAGTTAATGGTTTTGGGTATCCTATAGGTATATTAATTGATAACCAATCAGCAAATGTTGGTGCAGAGGTATTCTTTAATTCGATATTTTTGAGTGGTTCTACTTTACCTGCTAATTCATTGTCTGCTTGTTTTGCAACAGGACCTACTACCACTGGTGGTATAATTATGATGAATAATTCTTACGCCAATTCAATGGGAAGAGTTGCTGCAAACAATACAAACTATTCAGTGTTTAATTTATTATTGACAGGTGGATATCCTTTTACCTTTTCAAGTTTTAATAATTATTATACAACAACCTTTGATGGTGGGATTGCTTATATTGCTAAGGTTGGTGCAAAAGACTTTGTTGCCTTAAAGACGTATACTTTGTTTTCAAGAAGTGACACAACTTCTTTCTCTTTAATTCCACCTTTTAAAAATGACTCTGATTTAACAGTTAATGCAGGTGTGAGTCATAGAAACTTTAATACAGGTGTAAGTTTGCCTCAGTTCTTTAATTTTTATCCAAGTATTTTCAATGCTATTAATTTTAGGGTAGCCGTTGACAGATTTGGAACGCCAAGAAATAATATGGGTAGGTTTACCTCAATTGGGGCTCATTTATGGAATGGAGACTCTTCAAATAATTTTGCAGCATTAACAGGACCAAGGGTATTTCCTATAAATGGATTTACTGCTAGACCAACCATTCTAAATTTGAATGGAAGTTTTGCAACCGTTGCAGAAGCCATTGACTATTTAAATCATTATGGAATTACAGGCTCAGGAAATGTAGTATTGGAATTACAACCTGGATATGCTGGTGAAACTGCAACCATTCCTGCTGTAATTGACTTTCCAGGTGCAAGTGTTGGAACCCCAGTAATATTAAGAACACAAGATAATTTCTCAACTGTTGTTAGTGCACAAAATACGCAGGTAATTAACAATTTTGCAGTATTTAGAATGATGGGTGCTAGACATATGACTGTTAGCGGAGGTGCTAATAATGGGTTAACTTTTGCACTACCTATAAATGCTACTAACCTGATATCAAGAGTTGTAGCTATTACGCCAATTGATACAAACACTAGCAACGTAACCATTCGCAATTGTAATTTAATTGGTAACTCTTCAACCACTACTATTAATACTTCATATGGTATTTATATTGGTAATGCACTTACAACACCAGGTTTATTGCCAACAACTAATAATAATGCAATTTCATTAATTGGTAATAAGGTTATGGCGGTAAGAACAGGTATTGCCTTCTTAGCTCCTAATGCAGCAACTTTAGTTTCTTCAGATCATGTAATTAAAAGTAATATCATTGGTGGAGAAATCCCAACGGGAACAACTTTGCCAACTACCTATATCGGAGGTGCCGCTAATCAGGCAGGTATCCTTGTAAGAGGTTTAAGAAATACTTATATTGACAGTAATGTTATTAGAAATTGTATTCCTACTGCCAACGTCTCAAATGGTTTCATGGGTATCTTTTTGGAAGAGCCTGCTGGAACAACTTTGGGATCTGTGGAAGTTAGTAGAAATTTAATTTTTAATTTAGTAACTACCTCGGGTAGCTTTTGTACTGGTATTCGTGTGAGTTTGCAAGGCATTGAGCCAGCAGCTCCATTGCCACCAAGAAGTGTATATATCGTAAATAACTTTATTGGTAGAATTTTGGGTAACGGTATTGGTAGTAACTTTAGTAACCAAAATCCCTCTGGGATTATGGTAGAAGCTGCCGCTGCTTTAGCCAATTGTGGGGTAGCAATGGCACACAACACTGTTAATCTTTCAGGAACTGGTTTAGGTGTTGCCAATAGTTCTTCTGCAGCCGTGTTTTTAAACGGTAACGTTAGAGGAGGTGTTGAATTGGTAAACAACTTGTTAGTAAACAGAATGAATAGAACCAGTGCAACTGGAAATCGTTATGCTGTTTTATTAGGACATACCGCTACACCCTTTACTACTGCCGCTGTTTTACCATTTAATATTAACAGTAATAATTATTATGTTTTTGGTGTGGGTGGTAACTTTATTGGTGGATCTACTAATGGTACTATTAACCACGCAAGCATAAATAATTGGAGAACATTTACTTCTACTGGTTTCCCAGGAATGGATGGAAATTCATTTAGCTGGCCAACCGTATTTTTAAATGATACCACACCGCATATCAGTTTAATTGATGGTGGTTTAGTGCCGGGAGGCGCTTCTATCATCTCTGGATTATGTATCGATTTATACGGAAATCAACGTTATTTATGTTCTGGAGGCTCAACTACTGTATTACGTTGGGTAGGTGCATTAGAAAATGGGTTTCCTTATCCTTCTTTACAAGGTAATGTTACCTATCCTATTAATGGAGTAGATGATCCACCAACACCATTTAGACCAGCTAGTGGTTCATTTAAGACTGTTAGAGCAGCAATCAACTACTTAAATTCTCAAGGTGTAGACGATCCAAACTTTGGTGGTTCTAGAACAATTCGTTTAGAAATTCAACAAGGTTATGTGGGTGAAACTGATTCTTTCATTACACCAATTACTATTCTAGATTATCCAAGAATGGCTATTACTCGTCCTGTTGTTTTAGGTGTTGCAAATGGCAGAAATGATACAATTAGAGTAACTGGCGCTGTAAATGCAATTTTCAATGCCAATAACAGTTTAATAAGATATGCAGGTTGCCGTTTCTTTTCAATTGATGGAAACAATGGAACTGGTAAGGGTCTTACCCTAGTTCTTCCTTCATCTTTTACAGCAAGTACAAATCGCGTAGTAGATTTTATTAGCGGTGTTAATACAGTTGTTTCTACTAATCCAAGTACACAGAACAACGCGCTTAGAAATTGTAATATCATTGGTAATTCTACAACTACTGGTATACAGACCTTTGCAGGTGTTTACTTTGGTGGTTTAACAGCCCCATCTAGCACAATTGTTGGTGCAAACGGAAACAATACCATTGACAATAACTTTATTGGTGGTGTGCAATACGGAGTTTATTTAAGAGGTGGAACCCAAGTTGCAGATTTCGACTTTAACAATTCAATTTTAAATAATACAATTGGGGGTGAAATTGCCCCAGGTGGTGCAGTAAATACAAACTACTTTGGTGGTATTACAAATGCTGCTGGTGTGTTTATTATGAGCCAAATCAATGCAGAAATTACAGGTAATACAATTAAGAATAACATTCAAGGATTTGCCGCACCACGTGGTATTGAGTTCGGTGTTATTACAGGAAATACCCCATTGATGAGTAGCTATGTTAATGTTAGTCGTAATATTATTCGTAACATCGGTACAACCCTTGCAGGTGGTGCTTATGGTGTATATCTAGATTTTGGTGGTTCAAGCAATAACACAGACAGAAATATTGTAATAGATAACAACATGATTTCTGGAATTTTTGCCGGCGGTTCTTCTCGCATAGGTGCTACGTTTGCAGGTAATCCATATGGTATCTATTTTAATGCTACTGCTAATATTGGAAATGCACCTAATAACAATGTTGGTGTTAAGTTATATTTTAACTCCATCAATTTAGGGGTAGGAAGTACTTTAACAGTTGCTAATGCAATTAGTGCTTGCGTAGGTATTCCTTCCTTTATAGGCAATGGTATAACCATGGAGAATAACTTGTTCCAAAATAGATTAGGAGCTGCCACTGTATCTGCTAATAATTATGCAGTAGCAGTAGGTGGTTCGGTTGAGCCATTTATCACAAGTAATTATAATAACTATTTTGCGGTTAATCAAGGTAGCTCAGTAGCTGCCAATTTTGCATCTAATGTAAGCACTGCAACTCCTGTTAATTATAACCAATGGTTCGAAATCATGAACTTTACTAGACAAGATACTTTGTCTTTAACTTCTCCTGTTCCATTTACTTCTGATAACAACTTATTTATTCCTGCAAATACAAGTACTAATTTATATCAAAGCGGTAAACCAGTTGCAGGCTATAATTTGGACGTAAATCAAACAGTACGTAATTTCTTTACGCCTTCAATTGGTGCACATGAGTTTTCGGGTACTTACTTAGATAATATTGCTCCTCGCGTGTTTAATGTAACAGACCCAACTATTTGCCAGGCTGGTACAATTCTATTGAATTTTAACATCTATGATAATTTCTTAGTGGGTGACACACTTTACTACAAAATTAATGGTGGCGCTGTTCAATCAACCCAGGCAAATATTGCTGGTGTAACCTTCCGTCAGTATGCCATTCCTGCGCAAGCTAGTGGTACTATTATTGAGTACAGAGTTGTAGCTGTAGATTATCCTACACCACCTAATACAGGTATATACCCAACAGGTAAATTATGGGATACTGTAAGTACTGGCATTAAGATTTTCCCTTACTCAAATGGATTTGAAGGTGTAAATAATCCAGTTTGGGCTAGCAAAACTACTAATGGAAATGGCGCTTGGGAAATTGGCGTTTTAGGTTCAAACCTTAACCCACCACAAGCTGCTAGGTCTGGAATTCGTTCAGCAATGTTCCGCTCTTCTACCATGACTACTGGTGCAAGTGCTAGGTTGGTTTCTCCATGTTTAGACTTGAGTAACTTAACTAGCCCTACCTTAAGATTCTATATTTCACAAAACAGTGACCTTATCGCAAAACGTGACTCAATTCAAATTTCTGTTTCTTATGGAAATGATATTTGGTCGAATCCTTTAAAAGGTGTTGAACGTGTAAACTTGGATTACCCATTACCAGGTTATAGAATGATTGAAGTTTGTTTGGCCGAGCACCGTCAGGATGGAATTAGAATTTCAATTGAAGGTTTCTCATCTGGAAATGGTCAGAATATTCAAATAGATGATATCACAATTTATGATGATGCCCAAAAACAAACATTCACTCCTAAATTATTGAATCATTGCTTTAGAGATTCAATTCAAATTACCATTAATAACTCAGATGCTAGATACAGTTACCGTGCATTCCAATTAGGTACAGGTTTCACTCTTGGTGAAAAAGGTGGATTGGATCAAACCATTCAAATGGGTGTTAATGTGCCAATGAATGCCGATACACTTAGGTTTGCAGTTGAAGCTAATAACTTGTCATCTGCAGCTAACTTTACTGGTTTTGGTGGTGGTTTAACTATTTGTAGAAATGTAATGCCTGATTCTATTTTGGCAATCATTAATAGATACAATACAAATCCTTTGATTCAACCTGGCTTGCCATTTAGTGGTTCATTTAACACTGGTAATTCAAATAATCCTGATGGTTCTAAAGTTGGTGATACAATTACTTATACTATTAATCCTCCTTCTTTCTATACCAATGCAGATTTTGGTTCACTTTGGTCAATTACCCAAATTAATGCTTACAGAGAAGGTAGTAAATTACCGTTAACAAACTATACTTACGTGCAACCAACTCCTTCTTCTAATGGTTATGTTAGGTATATCACACAAGCGGCATACTTAGATAGTAATATTGTGTTTAATTTTGGATATAGATTGAATGGCTCTAATTGTGATACTACTGTTACTAGGATACTAAGAATAGTTACACCTGCAACAGCTTGTTTTACTATTACACCTTCAACTAATTTATGTGCTCGTAATCCAATTCAGTTTTCTGGATTATGTTCAAATCCTAAGCCAGCAAATGGATTCCCATTCACATTTACCTTTAATTATGGCGATGGTACTTTTGATTTTCAAGAGGTGCCACAACCTAAGTTGTATCAAAATCCTGGAACTTATACAGTAAGATATACCATTACAGACCGTTTTGGATTATCTGCTCAGCAAGTTCAAACAATTACTATTTTGCCTTCCCCTGTAATTGACTTTAGCGTAACTAATCCTTGTGCTACAGACTCTACAGTGTTTACGCCTACTTCGCAACCTGCAGGTACACAGTTTTTATGGTCGTTCCACAACTTTACCACACAAAATAGAGAAGTTACTAAGTTTAACTACCCTAAGTTTGATACTGTGTTTAATGTAAAAGTTAAGGTTACTAATACTTCTGGCTGTTTTACAGAAGCAAGCAAAAATGTTTACATCTTTGCTAAACCAGATGCAGCATTTAGTGCAACACCACATTGTAAAGGTTTAAATGTACCTATTACAAACTCAAGTACTATTCCTGTTGGAAACATGGGTTATACCTGGGATTGGGGTAATGGTCAAACAAGCTTAAGTGCGAATCCTACCTACAAGTATTCACAAAGTGGAACATTTAATGCAACCTTGCGTGTTACTTCGGCTTTTGGTTGTATTGATTCAGTTGTTAGAGCTATCACAATTTACGATAAGCCAAACGTTGGATTTACAATTGAAAATGGCTGTGTGGGTCAGGGTGATGCCACTAAGTTTAACAATACAACAGTGTTTACAGGTGGTCAAACCAATGTAAATTACCTTTGGAACTTTGGTGATAATTTTGGTACTTCAACAGCACTAAACCCTACTTATTCTTATGTTTCGCCTACAGATGATTTAGAACCACTTAGAGTAACACTCCTTGCGGTAGATAAAATAAATGGTTGTCGCGATTCAATCGGAATAAATTTGAATATCAACCGCAAGCCTGTGGCTGGTTTTGGTATGCAAGATTTTGGTTGTGAAAACAATCCATTCAATTTTGTTAATACTTCTTATACACTTGATGGTGAGCAGTTCAAATGTGAGTGGGTTTGGGGTGATGGAAAAACAGATACTTTATGTGGTTTAACTACACGTATCTATACACAACATGGTGCCTATACGCCTAAGTTGATTATTACTACGGCAAGTGGTTGTAAGGATACTGCTGAGAAGGCTATCGTTATTAACCTACCTGAGGATAATGTTATCTCAATGGATACAATCAATATCTCTACTTATCCATATTGTTTAAATATGAGACGTCTTACTTCTTCAGTAAATGATGCCGAGTATTATAATTGGAAAATGGGTGATAAATTTAACTCAACCAGAACTGGTAAGTCTATTGAATATGTATTCCAAGACAGTGGTACTTTCAATGTTGAGTGTATTGTTAAAGATAAGAGTGGATGTATTATCACAGATAATTATTCAGTTTATATCTACTGTGCAGTGGGCAATGAGGAAGCTTTGGCTTCACATTATAGCTTATCTGCTTATCCAAATCCATTTAATACAGGTACTAACTTAAGCTTTGAATTACCTAGTAGTGCAAATGTTAAGGTTACTACTTTAGATATGTTAGGCAGAGTTATTAAGTTAAATAACCTTGGTAAGGTTTCAGCAGGTAAACGCGAAGTTTACTTAGATGACACATACTTTGGTGCTGCCGGTGCCTACATGATTAAGGTTGAAATTGATGGTAAATCAGTTTACCAACAAATGATTAAACAATAATCTTAGGGTAATACCTAAAAATAGAAAGGGGTTGTTCAATTTGAACAGCCCCTTTTTTTTATTTTAATTTATCGAATATCTTTTTGGTGTTTTCTATTGGATCTGCCTCCGCACCAATTCCAATAAAAAGCCCGATGCCAATTAGAATGAATAATACACCAATGAAAAGGTTCATTTTATGCAAGAAATTTTCAGATAAGTGACCTTTAATTTTATGTGAAAATATGCAGATGCCAGCTTGAGAGGCAAAGGTAGCCAACATAGTAGCGGAAAAGAAAACAAAGGTTTCTGAACTGGTATAGCTTAAAGTAGATTGTAGGTATAAGCTAATTCCCAACCAAGTTAGTAAAACAAGTGGATTTACAATGTTTAGAAGAAATCCTTTGGTAACATAATAGTAAAGAGGGCGACTTCCTTGTTCTGTGCCAGTAACCACTTTGCTTGATTTTAAAATAGTTCGTATTCCTAACCCTAAAAAAGTAAATAGGCCAATCCATTTAATGGTTTCGCTATATTTAGGTAATTCTTCATTTACAAAAGAGGTTGCAAACAACGATATACCAATAAATATAATATCGCTTAAAATGGCCCCCAAAGCTATCATAAGCCCTTTTTGAAGCCCTTTAGTTATACTGGTTTGAACCAAAGCAAAAAAGCCTGCTCCAAATGACAAGGTAAGGAGCAGGCCTGTAATTGCTCCTTGCAGAAATAGGTTAGGTAAATTCATACCGCTGCAAGGTAATAAAAACTCAGATTATAGGTTTCCTACCATATTAGCAGGAATTACCCATTGGTCAAATTGTTCATTTGTTAATAAGCCTAATTCTATTGCTGCTTCCCTTAAGGTTTTATTTTCCTTATGTGCCTTCTTTGCAATTTTGGCTGCATTTTCATAGCCAATGTGTGGATTTAAGGCAGTTACCAGCATCAAAGAGTTCTCTAAGTGTCTGTTAATAATGGTGTGGTTTGCTTGAATGCCTGCTGCACAATTATCATTAAATGAAACACAAGCATCCCCAATTAGTCTAGCACTTTGCAATACATTAGCTGCAATTAAAGGCTTAAATACATTTAACTCAAAGTGTCCGTTACTTCCACCAATAGAAACTGCTACATCATTTCCCATAACTTGCGCTGCAACCATTGTAATGGCTTCTGGTTGGGTCGGATTTACTTTTCCTGGCATGATAGATGAGCCTGGTTCATTATCTGGGATTACGATTTCGCCAATGCCACTTCTTGGACCAGAGGATAGCATTCTAATATCATTCGCAATCTTCATTAAACTTACCGCAACTCTTTTTAAAGCACCACTCATTTCAACCATTGCATCATGTGCAGCTAATGCTTCAAATTTATTGGGTGCAGTTACAAATGGCAAGCCAGTAAATTCTGCAATTTTATTGGCAACTAATACATCATAACCTTTTGGTGCATTTAGTCCTGTACCTACGGCAGTGCCTCCCAATGCTAACTCGGAAATCATTGTTAAGGCATTTTTGAGGGCTTTTATTCCATTTTCTAACTGCTGAACATATCCACTAAACTCTTGCCCTAATGTTAAAGGAGTAGCATCCATAAAATGGGTACGACCCGTTTTAACAATGTCTTTAAATTCTAGTGCTTTTGACGCTAAAGTGTTTTTTAATTTTTCTATACCAGGAATGGTATTTTCTACTACCAACTTATAAGTTGCAATATGCATGGCAGTAGGGTAGGTGTCGTTACTACTTTGAGACTTATTTACATCGTCATTTGGGTGAAGCACTTTCTTTTCATCCGATAAATTTCCCCCGCTTAGCACGTGCGCTCTGTATGCCACTACCTCATTTACATTCATATTGCTTTGTGTGCCTGAGCCAGTTTGCCAGATTACCAATGGAAATTCATTGTCTAAAGCGCCAGTTAAAATCTCTTCACATACTTCAGAAATTAACTTGCATTTGTCTTCACTCAATACGCCTAAGTCCTTATTTGCATGTGCTGCAGCTTTTTTTAAATAAGCAAATGCATAAATAATTTCTTTGGGCATGCTTGCCTCAGGTCCTATTTTGAAATTGTTTCTAGAACGCTCAGTTTGCGCTCCCCAATATTTGTTGGCAGGTACTTGAACTGCACCCATTGTGTCGTGTTCTGTTCTAAATTCCATTTGGGTTAAATTATTAAGCCACGAAAATAATAGATTACTGCTTAGATTGAATTATCAAAGTTTGCAAAATTTCAATTTATAGATAAAATACTTAAATGTCAAGTATTGAATTACTTATATATAGTTTAATTTAGTTAAATAATATTTAAAATTATGACAACTCAAACTACCCAAAATTTGTTGTTTACAGAGCATCTTACCTGGTTAAACACACTTGTGCAAATTAAAAATCTTTACAAGGATTTTGAACTAAAACTCCAGTTGAGTGCTGCTGGAATTGCTAATGCTATTGTGCTTGCGAAGGTGGAGTCGTTTCAAAATCGTTGCATTAGACAGAAAGAAGTGCTCGATGAACTTCGTCATGAAATTAAGCAACATGAAAATCATTTGGAACGAATGGATCAACCCGCCCATTTATTATTGCTTATGCATGTAAATCTACGTGATCAGTATAATCGCTTTTTTGATTTGTACCTTGAGCTTGAAAGAGACTTTGACGAATACATAGCTTAGTCATTTTCTTCTTCATCTACTGCAATTTTTGATTCACTTGTTTTTCCTGCATAATAGTTTTTTACAAAAGTGCACCAATGACAATCGTCTTTGTTGCACCCTTTTTTAAAAGCTTTTTGCTGAATTCCATTAAATGTTTCTTGAATTTGCTGTGTAACTATTTGCATGTCTTCGGCACTAATGCTTACAGATTCTTTATGAAAGGAATACGCGGTACTTCCTTTTTCACCTGTATTTATAATGGGTTCAACAAAATCAAAAATAGTTTTTTGCATTTCCCAATTTTTCTGGGCATCATAATCCATGAGCAACTTATAAAATACAGCCTGACGCCAATAATCGCCACCATGCAAATCTTCAAAAGTTGGCTCTTTGCCTTTTTCTTGTGCTTTTAATACCCCTTCAGGATTGGGTCTTTTAAATTTGTCTTTGGCATTTTTGAAGGCGCCAGTTTTGTAGTCAATCACATCCACTAGATTGCCTGTAAATTCAAGTTTATCTAGTTTTCCATTTAGCGGAATTCCTTTCACTACTACATTTCTATAGGGCTTTTCTACACTGGTTATTTTATTCCATCCGGCTTCATATTCTTTATAATAAGCTGGTAAAATGCTTTCGCCATATTCAATTCTCCTTTTAAACTCAACATCTGTAAAACTGTCTTTATTTCGCTTCATAAACCATTTAAAATCACCCAACACTTGTTCAATTCCCCCAAATTCTTTTTCGGGATGGTTGTTCATTTTTTTGAATAATTGTTCTAAGGCATAATGTATGGCTGATCCAAATGTCATGCTAGCGCTTTTAGGCGCTGGAACTTTAATAAAATTATTAAAATAAAAACTGATAGGACACTTTAAATATGTATTCAAGTGGGTAACGCTTAAACTATACTTTTCTAATAAAGAATCTGTGAAAGCATTATCAATGATAGAACTTGGTAAACCAGGCTCAACAATGGGTTGCGCATGGCGCATATAATTGGCAATGGAATTTGTGTCAAAGGCAACTGTTTCTTCTATAACTGTTTCTTTTTCCTTTAATTCTGCCAAAAATCTTGAAGGTTCTAATTCTTTTTGGTTCAATTCATAATTACAAAAACTAAGTTGTAATTCTTTTCTTGCCCTAGTTATCCCAACATAAAATAGCCTACGCGCTTCTTCGGCCTCGTCTGCTGTTAAGGTAAATAGATTATCGGGTAATTTATAGCCTCTAGAATTAGGTGATTGATCCCATGTTTTGCTATCACAACCAATCATAAAGACATAATCAAATTCAAGTCCTTTTGCGGAGTGTGCTGTAATAAAATTAACTCCATTATTTGCATACCAAACTTTTTCGGCGGGCATTTCAATATGGTCTTGAAGCATTAATTCTAATAGTTCTAACAAACTAGCAAGCGTATGATTTGGTTTTTTACTACATTCCTGCTTCACAAAATCAAAGAAAGTTTGCAGTATTTCCATTTGCCAATTGCGTTCCTCACTTCCTAGCGCCATGCCCAATAAACCACATTCTCTGATGGCTGTATGCAATGTTTCTTGTACGGTTTGGTTCAACCCGAAACTTATTAAGTGCTCTAGTGTATGGATAAACTTATCAAAATTATTAACTCTACTTGTTGGTGTAAATAAATCGGGTTGTTTAGGATTTCCTAAGGCTTTTAATTCTTCTCGCCAATTGGTTTGTCTTTCATTAAAGTTTTTTCTTGCAATGCTTAAAGAGAGCTTGGCAATTTCTTGGGTATCTAAATTAAATTCTTGAAAGTGTAAGATTTCAAACAAATAAGATTCGCCACTATGCGCTTGTTTTGTTTCTGCCGCCAAATAGCGCATCAAAAGCATAAGTTTTTTAACCAGTGGCTCTTCTAAAATATTAATTCTTTTTCGGGTATTTACTTCAATGTTTTGCCATTTCAAATAACGCACCATTTCATCTGCTTGGGCATGCTTACGATAAAGAATTGCAATTTCATTCATGGCTTGGCCTGCGGCATTTAACCGAATAATTTCTTGGCAAATTGCAGCACTTTCATGAATGGCATGGTAATACTTTTTTATTTTCGGTTGGGTTGATCCAATTTGTCTTGCAGGGTTGGAAGCAATTAAATGTTTGTTTTGATTAATTCGTTGTAAATTGTTTTGAATTAGACTTTCTGCAGCGGCCAAAATGGAAGGTGTAGAGCGATAATTTTCTTCTAAGGTAACAAGGTTTAGTTTTGACCCAAATTGATCAACGAAAAGTTCTATGTTAGCTATGCTTGCACCCTGGAAGCGATAAATACTTTGGTCATCATCTCCAACTGCAAAAATATTTGGCTCATCCCAATAAGCGATTAATTCTTTGAGTAATTCGTTTTGAGAGCCGCTCGTGTCTTGAAATTCATCTACTAAAATATATTGATATTTCTCTTGGTAATTGGCTAACATGGCAGCCTCTTTTTTAAAGGCTTTTAGTACCCATAATATCATGTCGCTAAAATCGTATCTGAAGTTTTTTAATAGCAATTGTTGATAGGGTTCAAACAGTAATACAGCTGATTTTAAGAGTTCCATTTTTCGGAGCTCTTCATTTATTTTATCTGATTTTAAATCTCCAGGCTCATGGTATCCACCTTCCTTTTTCTTGGTTTTTTTCTTATAAATATATTCATCTCTTAATGGAAACTCTTTGCAATAGGCCTCAATTTTTTCTAACAAATAATTGGGTTGCCAATCTTCCTTTTTCATGATGTTAAATAGATTGCTAAGTCTATTAATCTCATAATATACATCCCCTGTATAACGCTTAAGCACATGATTTTTAGGCAAACTGTCAATCATTGCTCGCAAGAATTGAATCTCTTCTAACTTACTAATAGGATCTAAATTACGATACCCAAAATAGTCTAAGTTTTCTTGAATAACCAAGTTGCAAAAGGCATGAAAAGTAGCAATTTGAACTCTATAGGCATCTGGTCCAATAAAGCTTTGTAAACGTTTGCGCATGGCTACGGTACCAGCATCCGTATAGGTTAAACAGAGTATATTTTCTGGATTGACATCTGTTTTAAGTAAGATATTAGCAATTCTGGCGGCTAAAATTTGCGTTTTTCCAGTGCCTGGCCCAGCTAGAACCATTACCGGACCTTCAATTTGGTCAACCGCAATCCTTTGCTGCTGGTTAAGGTTGTTATAAATTTCGGAATATTTTTCTGTGTAATTTTTACCCGTCATAGGGTTCAAATTACAGCATTGAAATTAATTTTTTACTAACAAAACAATGGCATAGGCAACAATTCCTTCTTTTCTGCCTATGAAACCCATTTTCTCATTGGTGGTGGCTTTAATAGAAACATCTTCTATATTGATATTTGCTATTTCAGCAATGGTGCTTCGCATCGCAAGAGCATGCGGCATAATCTTAGGACTTTCGCACACAACACTGCTATCAATATTTCCAATTTTATATCCTTTCTCGGCAATTAAGTCAATTGATTTTTTGAAAATTATTTTGCTATCAATGCCTTTATTTTCTATAGATGTGTCTGGGAAATGAATACCGATATCGCCTAAGGCTAATGCCCCTAAAACGGCATCGCTAATGGCATGTAACAAAACATCTGCATCACTATGTCCTAAAATACCTTTTTGGGCAGGAATTTGAATTCCCCCTAACCAAAATTCTCTTCCTTCAACAAGTTGATGTACATCAAAACCAAATCCAATGCGCATATTAATTATTTAAGGGAGTTTTCTTGTCTTCGTCGTTTTGGCTAACAAAGGCATCTAGGTCGAATAACATAGAAAATCTAATAGTTCTTTCTAATGGGTTACGTTGTTCGATAGGTACTAAATAAGATAAATCTAATCCAAATACATTAAACCTAAAACCTGCACCAAAAGTTAAATATTTTCTATTACCCTTAGTTTCTGGTTCGTAGAAAAAGCCAGTTCTCAAAGCAAATTGCTTGTCGTACCAATATTCTAAACCTGCAGAAATATTAATTTCTTGCATCTCTTCTTTAAACCCATTAGGTGCATCATTAAAGGATTGAAGCATCCCTTGAATCACAGGTGGATTTGGATCCATTCCTCTTTCTATAATGAGATTATTGTCTGCATCGTATTCGAAATTACCACTTGAATCTCTTTTATAAACAGGATTTGAAGGCACCACTAATTTGTTAAAATCAACTGCAATGGCAAGGGTATTATATTGGTCGATTTCTATTTGTGCATAAGTCCCTACACGCAGGTTAATTGGGATAAAGTTTTCATTTATTTTAGAGGTATAGCTAATTTTTGAACCAATATTAGTGAGTGCTGCCCCAATGCCATAGTTCAAGGTGTACTTTTTACCTTCTAGTTTCACCTTTGTTTTATTTCTATAATAAGCAGTAATGTCGCCTGCAAATGCGTTTCCAGCTTTTACATCGGTTTGCCCTCTATTGAGCGCACCTGCTAAATCAGAACGAATATATCGCATAGCAATACCCAAAGAAAAATAGTCAGAAAGTTTTGAAGCATAGCCAATATCTATGGCAAATTCATTTGGAGTATAATCACCCGTGCTGCTACCAAATTGGTCTGTAAAGTTAATTTGGCCCATAGAGAAATAACGCAAAGAACCTGCAATTACCGACCTGTCATTAATCTTTGAGTAGCCCGTTAAGTAAGCTAAAGAAATATCTGGCACTAAACTTCTTAGCCATGGCGTATAGGATAAACCTACAGAACCTTTTTTATCATTAAAAGGAAGTTTTGAAATATTCCAATGCATTGCATATGGGTCATTTGGCGTAGCAGCTCCTACATCTCCCATTCCACCTCCGCGGGCTTCAGGCGTAATCATTAAAAATGGCACCGCAGTGGTAATTGTATTTTGTCTTCCATCTAATTGTGAGTTTGAACCTGCAATTTGTGCGTTGCTTTGTTGAAAGCTTAACCCTGTGCAAATGGTACCTACCAAAATTGTCTTTAAGCTGAATATTCTATGTTTCATTTTTACGTTTCTAATCAAAATTATTTTCGCCTTATGGTTTGGCAACTTAATTTAAAAGTAAGAGTTTTTCAATTTTCTCTGCAATCGGTTGCCCTTCTGCTTTTATTTTTACTTTGTATAGGTAGACGCCGTTTGCTAATCTATCTCCAAATTCATCTGTACCGTCCCAAACAAATTGCTCAAAATGTGAGCCTTCAGTAATAATTTCTTCCCTAAAAGTTCTCACTAATTTGCCATTAACAGTAAATATTTGCAATAAAACTTGCATGTTTTCACCCCTTAAATTATGGTCGAAATGAAAGGTGGTTTTAGTTGTAAATGGGTTGGGATAGTTTAATAAATTTGCAATAGCAGCTTTATCATTGCTCTTCACTTCAAATTCTACGCTGGCCTCAGAAGCATTATTATAGGTATCAAAGGCTTTAAATTTCAAGGTATGTTTTCCAGGTGGTAAATCTTTTAATTCATACATTACCTCTCCACTTTGATAGCTATTGAGAGTTGCTTGGTAATAATCATTTACCACCACACTTTGGGTGAGGTTTTCATTTAAATGAAAACTTAAATCTCTGCCAATTCCTTTTCCAGTAGTATTGATGCCATTCTGGTCGAATAGTTTTACAATAAGTTTAGCATTTTGTGAGGTAAGGCCACCATTCACAAAGTTGGTATTGTTTAAATATAGTTTTATTTCAGGTCCAATATTGTCTGTTTCTACTTTTCCACTTGTACCCCCAATTAAAATGGTATTGGTAAAACCGCTGGCATCGGTGTTTGAGGTACTAGCATAGTATGAAATTTTGCCAAAGCCATATTCATATGCAATGTCTTTTGGAACAATAAAGTTAAAGGTAAATTCGCCGTTTGTTACACTTGCTTTACCTCTATAGAGCACATTGTTCTGCATTACAAAAGGTACTTTATTATTAGAACTTGTATTTCCTAAAGTTTGGTATTGCGTAAACTTATCAAAAACCACTGGATAAACTACCCCATTAAAATTACTTAATTTTTCTCCATTTAAACCTGATACCTCACCTTTCACTTCAAATTTCTCTAAGGCCTTTAACGTATCTTTAAATTGAGTAATCGGCATGTTATTTATTTGGGTAGTTTTTACATTCATTTTAGGATACGACAACTTAATGAAGGGGTCACCTAAAAGTGCAAAATTTCGGGTGTTTTTGTCATTGTATTCGTTCTTAGTATTTCTGATGATGTCACCAAGTCGTGGAGGGTTTATTTGAGACAAAGAATCAAATCCAACATGTTTATAAAAAGCATTATTAAGGGCTAAATTTTGTCCACTAAATACTAATCTCACCGTAGTAAATAATGCAATGGCCCCACCAATTGGATTTAGTAAAACAAGTTCCCCTGCCGAATATCTACTTGGGTCATCGAATCTGCTAAATTCGCAGGTGGCTGTTAAAAACATAGGAAGTTTAACCCCGTTTTCAGTTTTACCATTGGTCCAAGAAGTCACATCTTCTATCCCCATCACCCTTTCAGCAGTTAGCCCAACTTCTCCTCCATGTCCAGTATAGTTAAAAATTAAGCAGCCATTTTCTATGCTATTATTAATGGCCTTTTTTGCATCTGGATACCTAGCTCCACCTGCCGTACTTTCTAGTTTGTAAGCATCTAAAAATATTTTTTCAATATTGTATTCAGGGTACTTATTAATTAGGTTACTGGCCAGGGCATCTGCCTGTCCAATATGGCTACTTCCATCCCCATCATCTGCCGAGAAAACAATCTTATTGCGCCAATTTCCATAGGCTTCAATACTGGTGTAAGAAATTATTTTATTCACCAAATTGCTCGCCTCTTCTTCATTGGTAACAATAAGCCTACCAATGCCAATGTCTAATGATTCTTTAACGCCTTGGTTCGGCCATAAATCTATTGCTTGGTCCCACAAACCTTCAGTATCTTCTAAGAACCCAAAATAATCATCACTGCAATAGCTACTTGTTGGGGAAAATGATTCCCAGCTTTCAAACGTAGGTATATAATTGGTATTGGGCTTTTGTCTGTATTTGTAATCATAAGAGGCGCGTCCAAATAGTAGGGCATATTTTGGTGCTTGTGCAGGCGAATTTGCCCTTAAATAAAACATCCGTAAAAAGTCTCTAATGGCCGAAATATCTTGGGCTCCTCCTGAAAACTCATTATAAATTTCTTGTATATTCACTACATGAATATTAAGACCTTGAAGTTTGTTATGATGCGCAGCAAGTCTAAATGCCTCTTTGGTAAATGCTGGATGGGTGATAATAAACCCATCTGGAATGTTTAAGGCATGCAGATTTTGATTCGCTAAAGATTGCCAACCAGCAATTTGTAAAAAATTACTTCCATCAAATACTGCAAAGGTTTTTAGCGAGTCGGTAAAAGAATTAAAAACAAATTCGCTTGCAACTAAGCTTCCTTCTAGCAAAAATGCTTGTAATGGGTTGGTAACATCCCAAACAGTTAGGTTTCGGTTTGAACCAACCGCGTATTTTGCAGTATTACCAATGCCTAAATGGCTTGCATCTTTGAAAACAAAATTTCCATTTGTATTTCTTAAGGTTGCCTTGGCTTGAATTTCAAAAAAATCTAGCCACCCTACACTTCCAGAAGCCGGTTTATTATAAACGTAACTTAAAGTAAAATTAGCTGCTGGAGGAATAAAATTTGTTGTATTGATAATGAGTCCGCAAGTATATGGGGCTTCGTAGCCTGGAGAAACCTCTCTACAATTTTGGGTCAACAAATTTGTCGGGCCTAATTTTATATCAAAAGTGCTTGGAAAAAATGACCTAGCGGTTACAGACGACTTCATGCTTACCGAAGAGCCCACGACCCAATTTGGAATGCTTACATTAAACGATTGTTGGGTAACACGGTCAAATTCTTCACCAACCCAAACTTTACCTGATTTTCCTAAGTTGGAGAGGTCGTTGTTATATACCTGCAAATAGTTATATGTACTTATTGTGGTATCAGTATTATTGGGGCTATTTCCTTTAACAACGCGTTTGCCTGGCGAATTAGATAAGGTTAAGAAATAGTACGTAGTATCACAATATAAGTTGGAATTAAAAGAATATTGATTGGTATTGGCGTCAAAATTCCATTGATTTATTTGGGATTCTCCATAAAAGGCGAGAAAGTCACCAGGATTAAGTCTGCCATCTGATTCACCTTGCACAATGATAGCAATTTCTTGTAAATCGTCAATTCTTGATTTGTTATTAGGTGTTGGAAGCATGCCAGCGCCAATTCCATAAAGTTTTAAATTTCGAGGGTCGAGCTGGTCCACATTAAATCCCATAGATTTAAGCAAAGTTTGATCAATTCTGTAGATTCCATTTTGTGTAGTGGCAATTTTGAACCAATTTCCGGTTGCAAGCACCGAGTTTAATGTAAAAGTTGGTTTTTTCTTGGCTAGCGTATTTGGGTAGTTATTTGTGGGTATTTGGGCATCAATAGCAAAGCTAGTGAGCAGCAATAAAAAGCTGAAAGCTAAATACTTATTAAAAAATGTATCCAGGTTTTGTTTCATTTTCTAGTTGAAATATTTTTATTAAAATTGCGTTATTTCGAACTAATAACGACAACAAATTAAAGTAAATTGTTTGAACACGTAACAACATATTAAAACTATTCTTATAATTGCAATTCTGAGTATTTTCTATTTAGGCTATTTAATTAATTAATGAATCGGGTGAAAAGCTTTCTAACAAGGCTAAAAATATTTCTGTCGTTTACATTGCTTTTTGCTGGGCAAGTGTGGGCGCAGGATCCGCAGTTTTCGCAATTTTATGCGAATCCGGTTTACGTAAACCCTGCCTTTGCAGGTAGCTCTAAGGTTGGGCGTTTCGTTCTGAACTCAAGGAGTCAGTGGCCAAGCATATCAGGTGCTTTTACAACTGGATCTTTAAGTTATGATGAACATTTTAATAATATAAATGGAGGCATCGCACTTCAAGCCATTTATGATGAGCAAGGTGTTGGTACTCTAAGAACGGTAAGTGTTAACTTTGCCTACGCATATGAAATTCCAGTTACCCGCAATTTTACCATAAGAGCGGCTATACAAGCTGGGTTTTTTCAAAAATCTATCGACTTTTCTAAATTATTGTGGTACGACCAAATTGTTAGAACACAAGGATTTATTAATCCAACTAGCGAGCCACCTGGCGCGCAATCTATATTGAGTCCAAATTTTGCAACAGGTGTAATAGGATATACAAGAAATTTCTATGCTGGCTTTGCCGTTCACAATTTATTTGAGCCTTCCCAGAAGTTTTATGCAGGCGCTGCCAATCCTGTGCCTAGACGCTTTACAGGAAATATGGGATTAGTAATTCCTGTTATAGAAGATCGTTCATTAAAAAGGTCTGTTAATTTATACCCTAACGTGGTGGTTATGTCTCAAAGACAATTTAACCAAGTTAATTTAGGGATGTATGGAAGCCGTGGGCCTTATATTTTAGGAGCTTATTTTAGACAAAACTCAGTAAATGCGGATGCCTTTATTTTAGTTGCAGGGGTAAGAACAGGCAAGGTTAAATTTGGTTATTCCTTCGATGGTACCATTAGTAGAGCAAGAACTGGCGCTATTAATTCTCATGAAGTTTCTTTAGCTTATGAAATTAAAAAGAGAAATCCGAGGGTTAAAATTAGAAAAGTTACTTGTCCAGATTTTTAATTTTCCAAAATTTTATTAAGTTGCAGTTCGATATACTTTATTGAGAAATAATGAGTTTCTTAATTTTAAACTATCGATTTAAAGATATGAAAAGAATTATTTTATTCTTTATGTTAGGTTTAATTGGGTTTGCCGATGGGTTTGCGCAAGATCCACAGCTTACGCAATTTTATGCCTCACCGTTGTATACTAATCCAGCTATGGCAGGTGCTTCTAGGAAAATTAGGCTAACGCTCAATGCCAGAGACCAATACACTGCTCTAAATAATAATTACAAAACGGGCGTTATGGGACTAGATGCCTATTTACCTAAGATAAAAAGTGGCTTTGGAATTGTGTCTATGTATGATGTGGCTGGAGATGGAAATTTAACAACCACCAGTGTTAGCGCAATTTATTCTTATAATTTAGAAATTAACAGAGAATGGGCATTTAATGCCGCATTGCAAGGAGGAATACTACAAAGAAGGTATGATTTTAGTCGCTTTGTTTTTAGAGACATGATTGATCCTACCCGTGGGCCAGTGCTACCAACAGCGGAATCAAAAGGTTTGGAGCAAATTGCAGTTCCTAACTTTGCATTCGGTGGATTATTATATAGTAGCAGGGTTTTTATTGGAGGTGCAATGCACAATCTTCTTGAGCCCAATATGTCATTTTATTCGCCAGATGCCGATAATGAAGCCTTAAAATTACCAAGGAAGTATACATTGCATGGTGGCGTTAATATTTATTTGAATAAATCACGGTACGAAGAAAATAGAGTAATCCTTTCACCTAATTTGTTGTTTATGCAGCAAAGAAACTTTTACCAAATGAACATGGGTTGTTATATCAAGCAAAAATCTTTAACCATTGGTGCTTGGTACCGTCAAACATCCACAAACGGCGATGCTGCTATCTTTATGATTGGCTTTAAATTGCCTGCAGTTAGAATAGGTTATAGCTATGATGCCATTATATCCTCAGCAAAAACCGCAACTGTTGGCTCTCATGAAATTTCGCTAGGAATAGAAATTAAACCCAAGAACAAATCTGGGGTTCGATATAATAAAAAGTTAGTTTGTCCTGCGCTGTAATAAAATTCTAAAAAAAAGTGGACACTCACATGAAAATGTTAAAAAATTCGTTAGTTTTGAAAATTCCAATAGTTATCTAATTATGAAAGGTATTTCGAAATTCTTTCTTTTCGCTACAGCTGCAGCCGGTTTATTAACTGGCACTGCTTGTAACAAGGCCGGTAAATCCAGCACCACAGGGTGGAAGTACAATGACGCCAAGTGGGGTGGCTTCGAGAAACATAAGTTTAAGGAGCAAGAAACTGGTCCGGGGCTAATCTTTGTTGAAGGTGGTACGTTTACAATGGGTCAGGCTGAACAAGACCTTACCTACGACCATAACAACATGAAGCGTCGTATTTCTGTTAGTAGTTTTTACATGGACGAAACAGAAGTATCTAACTTTCACTATTTAGAATACTTGCATTGGTTAATGCGCCAGTATTCTGATAATCCAGTTATTTACACAAAAGCATTACCTGATACACTTGTTTGGAGAGATAAACTTTCCTACAACGAACCTTATGTTTTGTATTACTTGCGTCACCCTGCCTACAGAGATTATCCAGCGGTAGGTGTAAATTGGGTTCAAGCTGCTGAGTATTGCAAATGGCGTACAGACAGGGTTAATGAAATGATCATGGTAAGAGAAGGATTTGTTTCTCTTGACATTCAAAAACAGTCAGGCGAAAATAACTTCAATACAGAAGCCTATTTGTTAGGATTATACACGCCATCTATCAAGAAGGAATTACGTGATTATTCCCCAGGTGGTAAGCAACGCCAAGTGCGGATGGAAGATGGAATTTTATTACCTTCTTACCGTCTTCCAACAGAAGCGGAGTGGGAATATGCCGCTAGCGCTTACAAATCAGCAGGCTTTAATGAGAATGTTGATGTGAAAAGAATTTATCCTTGGAATGGTTTAACCTTACGCAGATCAGACACTGAAAAAACACGTGGTCGTATGTATGCCAACTATACCCGTGCACGTGGTGACGGAGCAGGTATTGCAGGTAATCTAAATGATGGTGCTATTTATACTACTTTAGTAAAAGACAAAACCTATTTGCCTAATGATTTTGGTTTATATCATATGGCAGGTAACGTGAGCGAATGGACAAATGACATTTACCGTCCTTTGTCATTAGAAGATATGACTGGTTTTAATCCTTATCGTGGTAATGAGTATAAGAAATATAAAACTGATGCAGATGGGTACATCTCTGAAAAGGATAGCCTTGGCCGTATGATTTATATTGACGTTACTGAAGAGGACAATGCTAAACGCAGGAATTATAAGAAAGCTGATAATATTGGATTCAAGGATGAACTTCAATACCCAGACATTGAAATGAAGTATGAGTATGGTGTTAGTTCTTTGATTGATAATGCAGCTAGAGTTTATAAGGGTGGTTCATGGGCAGATAAAGCTTATTGGTTAGTACCTGGAACTCGCCGCTATTTAGATCAAGAGCAAGCAACTGCAACTATTGGTTTCCGTTGTGTAATGGATAGAGTAGGCTCTATGTCTAAAGGTGGTAAAAAATAATATTCACAATTAATTGAATAAAAAAAGGCTCCCAATTGGGGGCCTTTTTTATTTTAGTAAGGTGATAGTGCCATGAAAGTCTTTCCAGTCTTGGGCCATTTTCTTTTTGGTTTTAAGGATATAATAATACACCCCTTCACTCATTTCATTTCCATTTTGGTCTTTACCATTCCAAGCAAAATCAATGGTATTTGCTGTAAAAATTGTTTGACCCCAACGGTTATAAATGATTATTTCCCCATCCTCACATTGCCCAATTACGCCAGATAATTTAAATACATCATTGTATCCATCAGCATTTGGTGTAAACACATTTGCCTGCTTAAAATTACTCAAAGAATCTGGTAAGTATACTGTCCCTACGGCCGTGTCGGCGCAATTTGTTCCGTACTCTGTAATCAAAATTATGGGCAAGTTATAATACTGTGAGACCAATTTCTTTACGGGATTTTCTTCATAACTGCTATCTCCGTCTGGGAAGCGCCAAAAGAAGTTGGCCGCACCAGGTGTTTCATTGAAAAAGGTAAAAATAGAATTACATGTATCAATGGTATGGCTAAACTTAGTTTTAGAAATTCTGAAGTCAAACTTTAGGGCCGCATTGCTACAACGCGGACTTACATTTAATGGACCGAAAACATTGGCAGGGGTGGTTTTTAAATCAGAAAATGGGTTGTTTCCTTGAGGACAACTGGCACACATACTTTGGTAAACCACGCCTCTTTTATCAAATCTGCTTGTACCGCCGTCTACATGGTCGCCTGTATTATCTGGATTATCACCGCCTAAAAATGTAGCATATAAAAGGTCGCTTGCCTCTTTATTTAGTAGCATTAGGTAAAAATCGCTTCCATCTGTTTTGGGCTGAAAGGCGTCTGCGGTAACTTGTAAGCCAATGGTTGATGAATTGCTTCCGTCGATTTTGGTGGCTGTTTTACCACCCCAAGAACTCACGTAAATACGTTTGCAATCATCCACCAAGAAGGCATTAATGGTAAGGTCAATTTGGTTGCGGCCTGAACCAAATACGGTTGACCATCTTTTGGTTTTTAGGTCTTCTGTAAATGAGGCAATAAATTGATGTGCATTGGGATTGCTGAATTTGCCCGCACTTACTGGAATGGTTCCTTTACTTTGTCCAACAATGTAAATATTTTTATCAGCATCTTCTTCTAGGGAGATAATTTGATCGTATTGATCAGTCCCAAAATAGGTTGCTGCAAGTAAACTTTTTCCATCATTAGAAACTTTTGCAATGAGCCCATCACAAGTACCACCTGAAAAGCTTGGTTGAAAAGAGGTTGGGTCGGTTTTAAAATCAATGCTATTGGTGCCACCACATAATAGAATTTCGTTGGATTGAGTAAAATCAATGCTATAGAAAGCATCAGCACCGCTGCCACCCAATAAAGTGCACCAATCTAAACTGCTTAGGTTTGGGTTAAACTTTGCTATTACTCCGTCTTGTTGGCCTTTTAGCACGTTTTGATAGGCTCCATTGGTGGTTGGAAAGGTATCAGATTGGGTAAAGGAAGTAAGGTATATATTATTGTTAAGGTCGGTTATGATATCCCCTCGATAGCTATCTGCAAAGAAGTAATTTGTAATGCCGTTAAAGTTAATGCCATCATTTGCTTTTCCTCCTAAATAGGTAGAAGCAAGTAATTGTCCATTTGCATTAAATTTAGCAACAATAATGTCATGTCTACCATTATGGGTGGTATCATATGCTTGTAATGTAGTGGGAAAATTAGAGGAGTATGTATTGCCCAAGACCAAAAGATTGTTGGCATTATCAATTACAAGGCTATGAGGAATTTCATTATTAGTACCTCCTAGATAAGTTGCATAAAGCAAGCTACTGCCGTCGCTGCTATATTTAGAAAGGGTAATATCACACGGAAATTGAGAAAGGCCTATTTCGCCTTCAGAAAAGCCTCCACCTGCAAAGTTTAATTGAAATGCGCCTGAGGTTGTTGGATATTTTCCATTGGCAATTGTACTTGGGCCAGTGGTAATACCAGCGGCATATAAAGTTCCATTTTCACCATAGGTTGCAGAGCAACCAAAATTATCTGCAGTGGCGCCAGAGTATGTGAGAAACACAATTTCTGGGTCGATTATAAGCGGATAATTTGGGTTGTATTGATTATTCACTTCAAAACTAAGCTTGTTTTGTATAAGTTTAAAATCAACCCTCACAAAGGTTTTAGTACCCTCTATAATTTGCCAAGCAATTGGTTGAGTTTCTTTGATGGTTTCATAATCGGTTTGAATATAGAGTTCGCCATTTTGCAGGTAAATGGCTTTTGCGCCATTCACTTTAATTTGCAGTTGATGAATAGGTGCGTGGGGTTCGAGCAAGTATTCGTATTTTAGTTTGTTCTCGCTCGTATTTAGGCGAAGATGTATGCCGGGATAAAGGTTTTTAAGTTGAACCGATTGTGCAACTGGCACATTTGTTTGCCAATTTTCAGGATTTTTTCCAATAAAGTAATTATGGTAATAATTGGCAGGTGTTTCAATTATTGGCAATCCAATTTGTGCATTTTCAAAGCTTAGGTTCAAACCGAAAACTTTAAGCGTTGAATCCTCTGCTAATTTTGTAGCATGGTGCTTCCTCAGTCTGTTGGTTTGGGCGGGTTCAAAAAAGTAATATTGAATGCCATTTCCTTTTACATGAATTTCATGATAGGCTGCAACTTGTCTAAATAAAATAGCCGAAGGCCATTGTCCTTTGTTTTGAACCCAATGCGATGAAAAATTGGAAGTTTGTGTTGCACTAGTTTGGGCTTTAAGTACAAGACTTATCAAAACTAGCGAGGCACTTATGAATATTTTTAGGTTCAAACCGTATTTTTTTTCTCCACTAAATTAGGCAATTCGCAGGGGAAAAGGCAATAGGCTTTCTAATTATGTATTATTTAAGAAAAAAAATAGGAGCATTGCAACCATAAGGAAACCTTTTTAATCTAACCTATAAGTACGTTAAAGTGAGCAAACAACTTGATGAAAAAATTCTACAGGGATGTTTAAAGCGAGAGGTAAAGAGCCAAAAGGCTTTTTACGATCACTTTAGCAGTGCCATGTATGCTGTTTGTTTAAGGTATAGCAATACCAAAGAGGATGCGAGGGACATTTTACAAGATGGATTTGTAAAGGTTTTTGCAAAATTGGAACAATTTACTGGCAAGGGTTCTTTGGAAGGTTGGATGAAAAGGGTTTTTATTAATACGGCTTTAGAGCACTATCGTGTAAATAAAAACCACATGTACCAAAGTGATGTTGAAGAAGCTTATCAATTAAGCTACGAGGCAGACACTTTGGATAAAATTTCTCAAAAAGAAATTTTTGAAGCGATGCAAAAAATGGCACCAGGTTACAGATCTATTTTGAATTTGTATGCCATTGAGGGTTATTCACATGCTGAAATTGCAGAAATGTTAGGCATTAGTGAAGGCACTTCAAAGAGTCAGCTTTCTAGAGCACGTGTTATTTTCATTTTAACTTGGAAGAATTTAAATAAGGAGAAAAATTAAATTTTGGAAATAGATAATAACATAGATCAGTTGCTGGCATCCAAGATGGATGGTTTTGAGGCCCAGGCACCTGCTGGTGCTTGGGATGCAATTCAAGCCAATTTGCCTGCAGCAGGGCCGGCTTCAATTGGTTCTAGCCTAGGTTCTGCACCTTTGGTAGCAGCAAAAACGACAAGTATTTTAGCTAAACTTGGATTGCTTGTTGGTTCTGCTGTGCTTGTTTCTACTTTTATTTATTTTGTAAATTCTAATCCAGAGGTTATTCAGTCAACGCCAAAATTTGAAATAAAAGCCTCAGAAAAAGAGCTTGGTTTGACCCAAACTGATAAATCAACAATTAATGCTGTTGAAGCATCAGAACTTAAAACTCCAGCAAAGGCTAAAGGCTTTTCGGTCCCTAATGCTGCGCCTGTTGACGAAAATGCACGATCTAAAGAAACTCCAATTCGAGAAGAGAAGCCGCAAGAATTAGTGCCAGCCTCGCCTTCGTTACCTGAGACAGTTTCACAAAAGGAGCCTGTAAAACCAAGTGAGGATAGAAAGGAAACCGCGATAGAAAACGACGAGGAAGACAAACAAACAGATTTGAATGAGCCTGCATTAAATAATCCAATTTCAATTGAGAAACGTCAGCCTAAATTTCACAATGCCTTTTCGCCCGATGGAGATGGAAAGAATGATACTTGGTTTGTAGAATTAGAAGATGTATCTGATTATCATTTAGGAATTTATAATATTAAAGGGCAATTAGTTTTTGAATCAAGTAAATTGAGTGAGCATTGGAATGGTAATAATGATAGGAACGGTGAGACATGTGAATCTGGGAATTATGCATTTATTATAAATTATAAATATAAAAATGAAACAAAAATGAATACAAGTCAGGGCATCATTGCACTATTTCGATAATTTGAAATCTCAAAAAAAATCAATAGATTGGCAGACAATTTTAGAAAATAACAACAATTTAAACTATATAATATGAATCGATTATTTACCAGATTAGCCTTTTGGGTGATTGCAGTACTGATGTCTGCAAGCTCATTTGCGCAGTCGCTTTCCTTGGATGTGGGGCCAAACATAATATGTTTTGGCAAGCCATTGCAAGTAAGGGCTGTGCTTGCGGGGGTAAGTCCTGCAGATGTTACCGCATACCGTTTTGATTGGGGTAATGGAGACTCTACGGTTAACTTTCTTGGAAATCCAGTTGTAAATTTTGCTACCAAGCAATATCCAGCAGCAGGTATTTATCAAGTAACAGTAACAGCTAGGTTTTCTAACCGTGGACCTTTAACTGCAAGTTATTGGGATACTGTTTACAATCTACCAACCGCAGCATTTTCACTAACAAGTCAAGATTCGCAGTGTTATACTGGGAACGTTTATTGTTTTAAAGAGGCTGCCTTGCAGGGTCCAGCGCCTAGCTTACCATTAACAACGCGTAATTTAACCTACGGTGATGGTAACAATGACCAGTTAGCAGTTGGAGAAAATAAATGTCATAATTTTGGAAAAGGTGGTGTGCCTTTTAACGTAGGTTATTCTGTATCTGACATTGGAGGCTGCGCCTCACAAGCATTTCGGGCTGTTTATGTTGGAAACGATTTAAGACCAAGGTTTGCAGTAAGTGGAACTCCTCGTTGCGATACAACACCTTATATTTTCATCAATCAAACGCCAACCTCCCCTTCAAGTTTACAGTGGTTTAAATGGGATTTTGATGATGGTACATCTTATAATTCTTCTGATCCAATAGTGCCAGCTGATTTAGTATGGTGGAATAACTTTACACATAGCTACACCCTTAATGGCGTTTTTAATCCTAGATTAACTATAAAAGGTAAGTTATTAAATTGTACTGAATCATTCCAGTACAGTTTGTCTGGCAATCAGTTACCAGAAAACATCATTATTCGTTACGACCTACGCTCGCGCAGAAGTCCAATGAATGATACCATTTCTGATAGTGTGTGTATTGCAAACCTTATGCAAGGTGGTGTATGTTTATATAACATGTATCCATTGCAAGGGGTAAATACACCTATACAGATTTTATGGGATTTTGCTGATCCAAATGCTAATCCACCAGGATCTGATAAATTCTTGAACCAAGCTGCACCTTGTTATAAATATTTAGCACAAGGCCATTTCTTCCCTAAATTATACGTGCAATGCCCTGGTAAGCCGGTTAAGCGACTCGATTTCTGGTCAAGAATAAGCCTTCCAGATGATTCCGATACCTTATATGTTGCCCCACCTATACCAAATCCTCGATTATATACTATAAATGGTTACTTGTTCTTCCCGAATGACACCATTACTAAATTTAGATGGATACCTGGAAAGGATGGAACCTCTAGAGATAGTATCACCGCTTATTGGAAGTATTTTACAAATGATACCTTAGATAGATACACACTTAAAAAACGTGGTGATTTTGTTGGTTTTGGTGTAAATGTTCTTGGGCCAACGGTTGCAATTGAAAATCCTATTATACCCATTGTGGTTAAGCAAAATTTGAAGGTACAATGTGCTCCTTCTTTCCCGGTTGAATTTGTAAATGCAAGTAGCATTTATCAAAGTCATAATCTTTATATCCGTTGGGAATTTGGAGATGATTATGCGCCAAGATGTACCTCTTTCTCGGTGCCTGATCCAAGTAAGCCAAACGGTGGAATGCAGCCGTATACTACTGCCATTGATTTGGCCAATAGAACTTTGCCAAGATTTATTACAGGTACAGTTATTTACCCAGGTGGCGTAAACTGTAATTTCTCACATGATACTCTACCTATCCATAAATATGAACGTTGGAGCAGAATTTACCAGTGGCATAGATATGGACACGATTACCCACCATTTGATTCTTCAGGAACAGGTTGGACAAAAGATCCAGCGCAGGCTGCACCAAATGGTAAGAAGTTAGTAGCACCTATTGATTTAGCCGATTGGGGTAAGCCAATGTTCTCTTCTGGCCCAACACCTTCTCGTATAGATACTTTGGATATGTATCCACAGGATATGCAACCCAACCGTCCTATTACTGTTCGAAATGGGGTAATACCAGATCCAATTGCAAACTACTATGGATATTGGGAACTTACTTTGCCTGTAGGTACTACTGCAGATACTAGTAGCTTCTTAAAACAAAGTCCAGGTGGTCCAAACTTGACCCTGCCAAATATGCCAAATGGTGTTTCTAGAAGATACCGCGGAAATACAATAATTCCTGGTACCAATGGTATGACACTATATGAGTACATCTTTAATAGGGTAGTACAAAGATGTCCTACTGTTACTTTGTTAATGAAAGATAGTTTTAATAATCAATCAGCAGATAAATACAGAAACTTTGAAGATATTATTGCTACAAATGCTTCATCAGGAAACCAATTTGATTTGACTTTAGTAGTTAAGCAATCGATGGATTTGTCTCCAAAACCAACTTTGATTTTAGATTCGGATACCTTTAGGTTCAAAACTGGTGCTCCAAATAATAATATGGTTTTTAAATTGGATACTGCATCTGCAAAAAGAGATACCCTTAAAGGATACACTTATGGCGGTTATGTGGTTCGTGATACCATAATAATTAGCCCAGCTCGTAGAGATTCCTTCTTTACCTTTGTTTATAATTACTATACCTACGAATTAAGACGTAATCCATTAACTGGCCAGTGGACGGCTAAATTGCCATCAGATCATTTTTATGTAGATGCCTTTGATTGCGGTGGAACCTCTACTTTACAATTGCCATTGGTTGGGGTAGACGCGTTTGGTTTGGGTAAAACAGGTAGGGTTTGTCCAGATTTATTAAGTGGCCAATCAGGCGGTAGAATTCGTTTTGAATTTGGAAGAGTAGATACGATTCCTGGTACTTACCCAGATTGTGGAGGAAGAACTTTCTTACTATTTAACTATGACTCCCTTGCAGATAGAAGAGATTTAACACCATGTGATTTGGATGGTTTTGTGCAGTTTGATGGAACGCACCCTTCTACTGGAGCGGTAACGCCAGGTGGAAATGTTTGGCCAGGCTTTAATAATGGCGTTAACTTTAACCCATTAACTGCTTGGACAGGCCCAGGTGGAACATCTAGCATCACCCATTATTTGCCAGCAGGTCCTTGGCCATATACCAATAGCCCTGTAGATCCTAGAGGTTTTGTGACCGTAGGTTTAATAATGGGGTCTGGTTGTAATAACCCAGGTTGTGGTGGCCCTGATCCAAACTGTATTTCGGATACAGTATGGTACCACAAATTTTTACACTTAATTACCTTAAACGCAACGTTTACCTTCCGCAAGGTGGGTGGTTATATTGATTATGGTGTGCCAAGCAGGTTGCCTAGTCAAGATTATACCTATGACTCAGCACAATTTTATCCTGCAAGTGTAGGTGGTGCTATCCCTAACGGCAACTGGCGTGAGCCTTGGAACCGTTTGTATGGAAAAGGTGATATTGTTGAGTTCGAGACTTACGTAAAAACGCAAGATTTTGTGCTAGCAGACATTTGGGATTGGGGCGATGGTACAGTAACTATCGACTCATTCTATACAAATAGACAAGATACCTTTGTAAAACTAGATCCTGTAAATTTCCCTAACGATAGCGTATTCTTTGAAAAGTATACGTATCCGCTAAATAGATTGAGGTTCTTTGTTTCAACTGAAAGTATTCCATTCACTGTATTAAATGTTTCAACACCTTTCCCATTAGGCGTTAGAGTTTACAGAGGAATTCAAAGAGATACTATTTGGAGATGTGATGACCCAACTAAGGCGATGCCACCTCAAAGTATTAAGGTTACAAACGTGCTCATTGATACAGCTTTCCATTTGTTGCCACTTACGCACCAGTATTTTAAGTCGTCTTATGAAATGACTGCGGGCCCAGGTACAACCATTAAGAGGGGTGCTATTACCCCAGTAGAGCATATTTTAGTTACTACTACACAATGTTTAAATTCAAAAGTTAGACAAATTGTAATTGGTACGGTTGACACCTTTACAGTATTTGAAGATGGCGTAATTTCAGATGGTATTTTATGTGTGAACCAAGAGGTAACCTTTGAAGATTCTATTCGTTACTGGTTCCCTAAACCGTATGGTACTAATAATGTGTTTGGTCCTAGCCGCCCGTTAGACATCCCAGATTATACTTTCCCTGGTGGTGAGGTAGAAATTTATAATGATAACCATGGCAGAGCAATGAATGGCTATCCAAATGATTCAATTAAAACATTTGTAAATTATTCTAAGTATTATGTTACTACCGCTGCAACTTGTCCTTTTGGATGGGTTCAACAAGCAGGAGTTGTAAATAATACTTGTTATAAAATTGATACATCATTTTTTGAAAGAATTTATTGGGATTATGAATCTGATGGTGTGATAGATTATGCAGGTGCATTTAATGCAAGACATAAATATAAAGCACCTGGTAAATTCAAAGTTTCCATGATTACTAGAGATACAGTTGGTTATTATGATACCTGTTTTACCTTCTTAAATGTGGTTGAACCAATTGCAAAGTTCTCTAGTGCAGGTTTATTCAATTGCGATGTTCCAGTTCAATTCTTTGATTCATCAAAAATTGTAGATGGTTGTATCGCAGAAACTGGTTTCCCTTGCGATCAGGTTGACTATAGAAGATGGTGGTTTGGAGATGCAGGATTTGATTCATTGGCTTGGAGGTCTGAAGCGCCAAATCCTACGTATGCGTATAAGAAAAATGGATGGTATACCATTATGCAAGTATTAAAAACAACGCAAGGTTGTTATGATACTGCTAGAAAAGATATCTACCTACGTGGACCGCGTCCAAGAATTAAGTTATTAGGAGATACATTGGGTTGTGTGCCGTATAAGTTGAAAATAGTTTCTTATCCAAATGACTCAGGCGTATTCAGTGTTACACCTGCAACCTTTATTAGGCCAGGTAGACCAGATGGAGCTTATGAAACTATTTTGTTAAAGAATCCTGATACGGTTGAAGTGGTTTATGATTATGAAGGTGTTTATGAATTAACTGCTGTTGGTTATGATACCTATCCGATTACAAATGCACTTTGTCCACCAGTGGTTGTGCCAGATACAGCTGGAGGTGAGCAGAAGATTAGAATCTATGTGAAGAATCCATATAAGGTTGAAATTGCAAGTTCTAAGAATATTGTCTGTGTTGGTGAGCCTTTTAATATCACAAATAGGTCGTCAATAGATACCATTACCAAGTTTAGAATGTATTCTTATAATTCTGATTATACTTCGATTTTAGACACTGTATTTAAGACTAATTTCTTCCAAGATTCGGTATTTAAATATGCTTTCTTCTCAGCTGGTGTTTATAATTTAGTTATGCAATCAACTAGCTTTATTGAAAATACACCTAAATGTACGAGTCGAGATACTGTAACTATAAGGGCTATGAAGGCAAAAGCTGCCCTAGAAACCGATAGCTTAGGTATGCCGAAGTATTTTGTAAGAAATCTATCAGACAGCGCAAATGCATCTTCTTACATCTGGCGTGTTTATAATCCTGATGGAACACTCAGATTACAAGTAGATGTGCCAAGTAATAGTGATCCTAAATTCAACTTAGGTGAGTTAGACTTTAAAAATGACATCGGTGTGTTTAGGGTTTGTGTTTGGGCAATAACTGCTGGATTGGATTACTGTATTGATAGTGCTTGTAAAGATGTAATCAATAATTTCCAAGTAAGTGTTAAGGTGCCAAATGTGTTTACGCCTAATAATGATGGTAAGAACGACGTGTTCAATATCCAAATTAGTGGTGAAGAAATGTATGACCTTAAGATTTGGAATCGTTGGGGTGGACTTGTATTTGAAAGCTTAGATTCGAAAGTAATGTGGAATGGACGTACCCAAAATGTGGGTGAAGAAAATCCAGAAGGTACTTATTACTTTGTGTTTAAATATCAACTACGTGGTCAGGCCGAAGAATTTGTTAGAGGTTCAATAACCTTACTCAGAGAATAATTATAATTAACTATAAAAAGAGGCTGCCATTGGTAGCCTCTTTTTTTTGTCCTTAACTTTGTAATATGAAACATTCCTTTTTGGTTCAAACCGTAGTTTTATTATTCTTTACTTTGGCTTTAAGTTGCCAAAGCAATAAGATATATACGGCTAATACTATTCCAGCAGAATGCTTGGAATTTGGCACAGATGACACAAATACGGGTCTTAAGGTCTCATGGATTTTTTTGGAAAATGGACAAGTATTTTACAGAACCAATTTATTTACGGTATCGCAAAAGTCATTGTCTAGATCTGCCGTTAAAAAGTTGTTTGTAGAGGCCAATCGCATCAAGCGATCCGGTTTTAAGTTTAGGGCTGAAGGTGCTTATCGGGCTTTTATTACTTTTAAAGAGGCAAGTCACCAGAATGAATCTACTTGGATTTGGCCTTATGGCGGTACCAAGGATTATCCTGATGAGCTTAAGAAGTTATATAAGCTTTGTGAAGAGGCTGCCCAATTGAGCAAGGAAGAAATTAAGACAGATTAAGAAGCGTATCTTCTTTTGATGATTCGCTCCAAGTCTATCACTAATTCATTTTGATTTGTCCAGCCGTTTTGGTGCTTTAGATCACTAAATATTCTGAGGGCATCGTTTAAGTCAATTGCTTGGTTCAGCCTATCTATTGATTTTGCATACTCAAACACATTTTTATTGAAGAGTTCGTTAACAAAAGCAATTTTCTTGTTTAAGTTAATGGCGTTTTTGATGTTATCAATAGGCGCTTCAAGCGTTTTTTCTACAATTGGATTATGTGATTCTTTGCTGTTTTTATCGTTGTAGGTAGCTTCTCTTTCTTTAAAGCTTTCATTCAATGGAACAATGGGTTTTTCTAAAATCTCTGGCAATACTGTTTTTTGAATCCTTTTATTCTCTACCGCCTTTTCAATATTTACCTCTATTGGTTGCTCATGCTTAGTGGTTGTAGAAGGGTATTCTATGGGGACAATAGCCTGCGCACTTTCTAATATTCTTGAAGGAATTTCTACAATACTTGGAATGGGTTCTTCCTCAATTTTTGTTACAATTTCATCTAATGTAATATCTAGTGAAGTTTCTTTTAGAATTGTTTTAAAATCTTGGGCGATGTGCGATATTGGTTCCTCAACAACAGGCACTTCTGCTATAGGTTCTTCATTTTTAGGAACTTGACCCGCAATAAAATTTAAGTTTTCCTGCTCTTCGGTTCTTAATTTTAGGATCAACTCAAATAAATCGGTGCATTGCTTTTTAAGTAATTCTTTCTCTAGCAAAGTAAAAGATGTACCATTTAATAAAATTTGTTTGATATTGCTATTGAGGTCCTCTGATTTTACCTTTAATTTGCTAACGAGTTGCAGTGAATTCATCTGAATTGTAATTATGTTACAAATTTTAGTTTTAGAATTAAAGATTAATTAACATTTTTAAATATTAGGGAGCCAATCGCACACTATTTGAAACACTTGTATGTCTGAAGAAATGTTTATAGAACCCCGTTACTTTCCCCATCACCGCAAAGGATGGATAGAAGTTGTTTGCGGGTCTATGTTTTCTGGCAAGACCGAGGAATTAATTAGGCGCGTAAATAGGGCAAAAATCGCAGGGCAAAAAGTAGAAATTTTTAAACCTAGTGTTGATACACGTTACCATTCTGAAGAGGTAACTTCTCATAATGAGAACAAAGTACTTTCTACGCCCGTTGAAAGTCCTTTAAATATTCTACTAATGGTAAATAAGGCAACGGTAGTTGCCATTGACGAAGCGCAGTTTTTTGATGATGGTTTAGTTTACGTATCGGAAAATTTGGCTTCAAAAGGTATAAGAGTAATTATTGCTGGTTTGGATATGGATTATATGGGTAAACCATTTGGACCAATGCCTAAGCTAATGGCTGTTGCTGAATATGTAAGCAAGGTGCATGCCATTTGCGTTAGTTGTGGTGATTTAGCTACACATTCGTTTAGAAAAATTAGCAATGACTCCTTAATTATGTTGGGTGAGCAAGAAGCTTATGAAGCAAGATGCAGGTATTGTTTTAACAAAGGAATGGGTGAGCAAGCATGAGTAAAAAACAGGATCTTATATTCTTTTCTGTTACTCGTTGGAATCAATCCAATCCTGGTTCTTCCATTTCTTTGCTTAAGGAATTTAGCAAGCAATACCGTGTTTTTTTTGTTGAACGACCTTATTCTATAAGAGACTTGTTTATCGAATGGGGTAACTTCCAACTTAAGCAACGCATCTGGGCTATTTTGTTTAGACGAAAGCCATATATTGAAGTAGATACGGGTTTCTCTAACTTTGTTGTGGTTACACCAGGCCTATGTATCCCAGTTAATTTTCTTCCAAAAGGGATTCTATATAAATTGTTTAATGCTTATAACAACCTCGTTGTAGCCCGGTCAATTAAGTCCACTATTCGCAAATATGAACTTAAAGACTTCATCTATTTCAATTATTTTAATCCCGTTATTTTACCAGTTTTTGAAAGTGTATTTTATAAGCCTATCTTGAATGTTTATTATATTACAAATGATATAAATACTTCGAAATACCTTTCTAAGCATGGAGCTGAGGCGGAACAAAATGCTATTAAGAAAACAGATTTAATTTTGGTGAATTCTAAACATCATTTCGATCGAACTTATCAAAAGAAACTTAATATGCATTATTTTCCTAATGCGGTAGATTTTACATTCTTTGAGCAAATTAGAATCAAAGAACTTTCAAGGCCTTATGATTTATTAAACATTGGGGAAACTAAAGTGCTTATGTTTTGCGGTTATATCAGCAGTATTAGGTTAGATTATCAATTATTAAAAGCTGTTTGTGAAAATTTTCCTCAATATTTAGTTGTGCTTATAGGTACCTATGATGAAGCCGATTTAATTAAATATAAATTAGACCAAATCCCTAATCTTATCATATTAGGAAATAGGCGGTATGAGTCAATTCCCTCTTATATCAAAGTGGCCTCTGTTACACTGATCCCATACCTTTGCAACGAGTTAAACCAAGGTGCCTATCCTTTAAAGTTAAATGAATATTTGGCAATGGGAAAACCCGTAGTCTCCACTAATTTTAGTCCGGATATGCAGGCCTTTAAAAATGTGGTTTACGTGGCAGATGATTATGAAGATTTTCTAAATTCCATTGAATTAGCAATTCTTGAAAACAGCGAGGAGCTTCAAAGTAAGAGAATTGAAATAGCAACGCATAATACCTGGACCATGCGTGTGAATCAATTTAAGTTTTTAGTTGATACTACTTTGGCTAAATAATAATTAAATAAAGCCATTCCATTTTCTAATAAGCCATTCTAAACTCATTCCCAATAGCAGCAATGCCAGCAATAATTTAAAGTTGATGAGTAATTCAATATCTTGCTCTTCATAAATGATGGGCTTAATTTGGGCGTTTTCTTTTAGCTCCTTTACCAAATCCTCTACCTTATTTGGATAGTACATTTTGCCGCCAGTTTCTGCAGCAATCGCTTCTAAAAGTCCATGTTCTGCTTTTGTTTGAAGCAATTCTAATTGAAGCGCTTGAACTGAAAAATTTCCCTTTTTCACTGGAAATGATTTGTCGTCTTTTACAGTTGCCACATAACTATAAATACCTGGTGAAAGTTTACCAGCATTTAATTCATAACCTTTCCCGTTTTTGGCCAAAGTGTATTGATAATTTTGCCCGTTGGAATTACTTATTTTTACTTCAACGTCTTTTTGCTGGGTGAGTTCAAATGTTTCGTTATAAACTTCTGCTTCAAAAAGAGCAGCTTCTGTTTCATCAAATTTCTTTTTTACCGGGTTGAACCTAAACCGACTTTGGTCGTTATTACCCGCTGTCCATTGAATTATTTTTCCAAGTAATTGTTGAGTAATTACCTGATTTTGGTTCAATAAGAAATCATGTAAACGCCATTTCCAAAATCCTTCTCCTGCAAGAACAGCGTATTTGCTACCCTTAGACTGACTAAAAAACAAAAGAGCTTGATTGGTTTTAACATAGCCAATTTGCTGGTTTAATAGAATAGTTGCATCTAAAGGTGTTTTGTAGCTTCCATAAAGCGTTATAAGCGGTGGCGCTTTTTGTACAAATTCAGAAAGTTCTTCATCAACTAAGAAAAGGGGGAAATCATTGTTTATCCAAGCTTGCGATTCATTGAAATTTTGTGGAGGGCCATTTATAGAAAGTATGCCAAGTTTGCCCAAGGCATAAGAACTATTTTGCTTGCCCAATATGTAAAATATGGGTTTATTTTTAGCTTGTAAATTTTTAATCAACGCCTCTCCAGTGCCATTGTTTCCAGGCAACTGATGTAAAATAAACAAAGAAGCTTCGTTGATATATTCTTCCTTGTAATTTTGCATGAGGTAGCTGAATACCTCATAATTTGGATTGGTTTTTAAGGTTTGAACCAAGGCACTTACATCTGGGTGTGGGTTTTGTGCCACAATAACAAGTTTCTGCTTTGATTTTAATACTTCCACCTCAAAGCTAAAAGTGTTATTTATTAGATTACTTTCACCTGCAATAGGCTGAAGTTTTACTTTGTAAGAATGTAAACCTTCTTTATTAGCAGGCAGAGTAAGCGTAATGCGCTCCGTACCTGGGTCGGTTTGTATAAGAAGACTTCCAGCATTAATAAGGTTTGCGTTTTCGCTTAGGTTATAGAATACTTTATTTCCTTTTACAAAATTTGCTGCAATAGCCACCTCAACAGTAAAGTTATTGCCTTCAAAAACAATATCGTTGTGTTTTACCTGTTTAATCCAAACGTCTTTTTTTCTTGTGCTATCCCCAAGTGCGACAGGATAAACCTTCGTCTTTTGTTGTATGGCTTCGTACATTGGATTTTCCCCTGCATTATAAATGCCATCGCTTACTAAGATTATACTTGCTAGGTTTAGGTTGTAATGGGCTTCGCCAACTCCTTTAATTCCTGCTGCAATATTGCTTTGCTTTTCATTGAAATCAAAGTTTGTATTCTCTTTTAGTGATTCTCCAAATGAGTAGATCTTAACTTGGTAATCTTCTCCAAGTTTTTCAGGAATGGTTAATAGATTGGCCAGTTGGTTTTTTAGTTCTTCTTTGTTTTTACCCCCACTCAGCAAAGAGGCTGTATTGTCTACCAATAGTGCAATGATGGGCTTTTCAATTCTTTGGGTTTTTAGCTCAAAAAGCGGCCCTAACAACAAAAGCAAAATAGAAAAAACTACGGAGAATCGTAGCAAATACAAGGCTTTTCTTAACCATATATTAGCAATATTGAGTGGATTATTCCGATACAGAAAATAGCTAATTCCTGCGGCTAATAATAGCCATGAAATTATAAATGCATATGGGTAGGGAGTGCTAAAACTCATTCTTACATTACCATGCCGCCACAAACATTGATGGTTTGTCCGCTAATGTATGAAGAGGCATCACTTGCTAAAAATAATACACAATTGGCAACATCTTCAGGTTTTCCACCTCTTTTAAGTGGAATGCCTTTTATCCATTCTGCTTTTACTTCTTCAGCTAGGGTATCAGTCATTTCAGTTTCTATGAAACCTGGCGCAATGGCATTGCAACGGATATTTCTTGAACCCAATTCTTTGGCAACACTTTTAGTTAGACCAATCATACCGGCTTTGGAGGCGGCATAATTAGCTTGGCCAGCATTACCTGTTATTCCAACCACAGAGGTTATATTAATGATTGAGCCACTTTTGGCCTTCATCATGGGTTTCATAGCGGCCTTAGTCATGGCAAATGCTGATTTTAAATTGGTATCAAGCACGTCATCCCATTGCTGTTCGCTCATTCGCATCAATAAGGTATCCTTTGTAATACCGGCATTATTTACCAACACATCTAAAGCCCCAAAATCTTTTAGAATTTCATCTACAACTTTATCCGCTTCTGCAAATTCTGCTGCATTACTTTGATATCCTTTTGCTTTAACGCCCATGGCTTGCAGCTCTGCTTCAAATGTCATTGCTTTTTCAACAGAGCTCACATACGTAAACGCAATATTTGCGCCTGCTTTTGCTAGGGTATGGGCTATTCCTTTGCCAATTCCGCGAGAAGCGCCCGTAACAAGCGCTGTTTTTCCTTGTAAATTCATGGTATAAATCTTGGTTTGGCGAATATAGGAAAATTTGCAGTTTGGATGCTCCAAAATAGAATTTTCACAATAATTGTAATGTTGAAGTTGCTTAATTTTCTTTTAGCAATTGAAAGTTTAGTAGTCTGAACGCTACTTTGCAAATTGGTGTGAATACAATTCCTTATAGTATTTGCTGTTTAGAAGTAATTGCTGATGGGTTCCACGCTCCACAATTTCCCCTTTTTCCAATACTAATATTTCATCAGCATGTGCAATGGTACTAAGTCTATGGGCAATCATAATGCTGCTTCTACCCACACGCATCTTCTCAATGGCTTGCTGAATTATTTCTTCCGTTTCATGGTCAATTGACGAGGTGGCTTCATCTAAAACTAAAATGGCTGGCTTATGCACCATGGCCCTCACAAAAGAAATCAATTGCCTTTGGCCTACACTTAGACTCGCGCCTCTTTCCATCACAGCTTGTTGGTATCCATTGGGCAATAAACTTATGAATTCATGTGCGCCCAATTGCTTAGCAACTGCTATAACTTCCTCATCACTTATTTCTGTATCATACAACTTGATATTGTCCATAATACTGCCACTAAATAAGAACACATCTTGCAATACCACCGCAATTTTACTTCGTAAACCTTCTAAATTATAGTCTTGAACCAATACGCCGTCAATTTTTATCGTGCCTGATTGAATTTCATAAAAACGACTCAGCAAATTAATGATGCTTGATTTTCCAGCACCCGTTGCACCCACCAAAGCCAAGGTTTTGCCTTTGCTTAGAATAAAAGAAATTTCCTTTAAAACCAGTTGTCCGGGTATATAAGAAAAGTTTACCTTTTCAAAAGCAATATTACCTTCCAATTGGTCGGCATTTTCAGTACCTTCAATTTCTTTGGGTTCAGTTTCATCAATAAGCTTAAAAATTCTATCTGATGCCACCATTCCCATTTGTAAATTATTGAACCTGTCGGCTAACTGTCTAATTGGCCTAAAAAAGAGGTTCAAATACATAATAAAAGCAATAAGCACACCTGCAGAAAAGGTTCCTTCAATAACTCCTCCCGCTCCATACCACACCAATAATCCAATGGCTACAGCACTTAGAACTTCTACTACTGGGAAAAATACTGAATAGTAAAACACGCTCTGAATATTGGCATTGCGATGTTCCGCATTTATTTGTTTAAACTTTTCAAACTCTTGTGGCTCTCTGTTAAATATTTGAACAATTTGCATTCCAGTTAAATGTTCCTGAACAAAGGTGTTCATCTGGGCCACCTTATTTCTTACTTCCTCAAAGCTCGATTTCACGGCTTCTTTAAACAAATAGCCACTATAAAAAAGCAAAGGCAATACAGATAAGCAAACCAAAGAAAGTTTCACATCGGTGGCAAACATCAATATCAAGAGAACCACTATTTGTAGCACGTCACCTACAATATTTATCATCCCTTCACTAAATACTTCACTTATAACTTCAATGTCGCTTATGCTTCTAGTAACTAAGTTCCCAACAGGGGTTTTATCAAAATAACTTTGTTTAAAAGTAAGTAAATGTTTGTAAACTTTGTTTCGTAGATCATATATAATTTGTTGCCCCAAGAAATTCGATAGAAGGGTTCCCCACCATTGCATAGCAGCCCCAATTATTAATAGCACTAATAACAAAATTGACATGTTGAGTAACCCTTTACCATTGCCAACTGAAATATACTTGTCAATGGTTACCTGAATTAAGTAGGGCCTTAACGGGCCTAAAATGGCTATACTAATGGTTAAAAAAACAGCAGTAAAGAACTTATTTCTGTATGGTAATGCTAGGGAAAATATCCTTAGTAAAAGTTTCCAATCAAAGGATTCTTTTTTTTGTTTTTTACTCATCCTTAAAAGCGCAATTGCATTTTAATATTAACCCTTCTATTGGTGAGGTAGTTTGGCACCGCATATCTTGCTGCTGTTACGTCCTCTATCCAAATATAACTTATCGTATTGTTTACACCTAGCAAATTGAAAACTTCAATTCCTATCCATGCACTTTGAATATTCTTGCGCCAAAAGTTATCTCTTTTTCGGGTATCTTCCTCAATCAAAACGCGGTTGATACCTAAATCTACCCGACGGTAGCTTGGAATTCTGTTTAAGTCATTATAGCGGTTTCTATCTGGCACCCCAAAAGGAAGACCACTGCCATAAACTAAATTAAGGTTCATTCTTAATTTAGGATTTTTGCGCAAATAATCTTGGAAAAATATTGCAAAATTAACCCTTTGGTCAGTAGGGCGTGGGATAAACGATGGGGTAATTGCATTACCTTGTGCATCTATGGCATCGGTTATTTTTTCTTGGGTTTTCATTACACTTAAGCTTGCCCAACTTTCTGCGCCTTTCACAAACTCTCCATTTACCCTAAGGTCGATACCACTTGCATACCCACTTGAATTATTATTGGCAAAATACCTAATCCTAACATTGTCAATTTCATAAGGAATAAGGAAATCAAGTTGTTTATAATATACTTCCCCAATGAACTTAAAAGGGCGATTCCAAGCTGTAAAATTCATATCACCGCCTACTACATAATGAATGGCTCTTTGTGCTTTAATTTTTGGATTCAATTCCCCATTAAAATCTCGTAGTTCTCTATAAAAAGGAGGCTGATAATACCATCCATAAGCCGCTTTAATGAGCCAATCTTTCTTCGGTTTTGCATCTGATTTACTTTCTTTTAATAGCTTATTAAATTTTCTATTGGGTTCAAATGCAAACTGAATCCTAGGACTTAGAACGGTTTGTTGGTTATAGCTCCAATTATTAATACGAATTCCGTAGGTGATAGTAGCATTATAGGTTTTGTTTAAAATCTGGGAGTTTTGGGCATAGGCGCTTAATCGATAAGTAGTAAGGCTCAATTTAGTGCTTAAATAACTGTTTAATTCAAAGTTTCCATTGCTATCTAATTTAGGTCTTGAGAAGCCTGCAGAATCATCATAATACCATTCGTGCAAGCGATCATTGATGGTTTCTGTTTGTAGGAAAGCGCCCCATTGAAGGGTGTTTTTACCTTCTGAATGAAAACCTCTGTGTCCAATATTATTAACCCTTGCCACCACTGCATTTCTGGCATTATTTATAAAGTAACCAACGCCCCTTAAACTTCTGGCACGGGCAAAATTATCAGATCCTAAATCGGTTTCAATATCACTTAAACGATAGGCTCCCTCAACGGTAAAAATTTCATTTTCGTTGGAGTAAAAGCTTGAGCCAATTAGTTTTAGTTGAGTTTTATGGTTGAGTTTATAATTTAGGGTGGCAGCGGCCATCCCTGTTTGATATTCCATGAGGTCGGCGCCGTCAAAGAAGATATTTAATTGGTATGCCCGGTTGACAGTGCCAAAAGTAGTTTGTCGGTTTTGAGGTACAAAGTAATATTTGTTGCTAGCAAAGCTACCCAAAATGCTTAGCGTTAAGTTGTCGGTAAGGTGCCAGTTTAATAGCGTTTGAACATCATAAAATTTTGGCTGATAATCGCCTTGTACATCAAAAGTGCCTAGCACGTAAGCATTGCTCCAGTACCTTGCACCTAATAGCCAAGTAAAGCGTAAATCTTTGGAAGCACCTTCTACATGCGTTTGAAGTCCGAGCAAACTTACAGTGGCCGAGGCTCCAAACTTTTTAGGGTCTTTATACTTAATGTCTAAAACACTGCTCATTTTATCTCCATACCTTGCTTCAAATCCGCCAGCAGAAAATTTAACGTTTTGAACCAACTCAGTATGAATAAAACTTAATCCTTCTTGTTGTCCGCTTCTTGGGAGGAAGGGACGATAGATTTCGATATCATTTACATAAATGAGGTTTTCATCATAATTTCCACCTCTTACATTGTACTGTGAGCTAAGTTCATTATTAGAAGAAACGCCAGGTAAAGTTTTAAGGATTTGTTCAAACGACCCACTAACATTCGCCAATATACTTGCCTTTTTTGGGTCAATGGTATACATGGATACTTTGTCTCTGTCTTTTTCTTCGCTTACCACAAAAACCCTAAGCGAAACGCCAAAATCCATTTGTACGGCTAACTCCTTTTTTTCTCCTTTTTCAAGGGCTTGAATTTCAACTTTTTTGGGTGGTCTGCCTACATAAGTAAAAACAAGGGTGAGGGGAATATTGGAAGGGACTTGCAAATTATACTTTCCATTTTTATCACTGTTTCCAGTGATTTTGGTAGAAATAATTTGAATATTAACATCTTCGATTGGCCGATTGAGCGAATCACTTATGGTACCAAAAAGGTAGGCTTTATCTTGCCCAAAAACATTGGCAATAAAAAGTTGGGTCAAACCAAACAAAAAGAAGGCAGCAATTTTTCTCAATGCTTTACTCAACGATTAGGCCTTAGTTGTGGTATGAGGGTGTGTATTTTTTAGCGCTTGTATGATTGCTTGGGGCTGGGTTGAACCAAAAACATAGTTTCCAGCCACCAAAACTTTAGCGCCTGCTTCCAGTAATTTTGGAGCGGTAATTTGATTTACGCCGCCGTCAATTTCTATAAGGCAATTTGATCCTGATTTATCTATTAAATCTCTCAATTCTCTGCATTTTTCATAGGTTTGCTCAATAAATTTTTGGCCTCCAAAACCAGGGTTTACGCTCATCATGCAAATAAGGTCTGCATCCTTAATCACGTCCTTAAGAAGGCTAATTGGGGTATGTGGATTAATAGCAATACCTGCCTTCATTCCTTCTTCCTTGATGGCGTGTATCGTTCTATGTAAATGGGTGCAGGCTTCGTAATGAACCGATAAAATGGCCGCACCCACTTCTTTAAAATCTTTAATATAACGCTCAGGCTGCACAATCATTAGGTGAACATCCAAAGGCTTTTTGGCTAAGTTTTGGATAGATTTAATAATAGGAAACCCAAAGGAGATATTGGGTACAAATACGCCATCCATTACATCCACATGGAACCAGTCGGCTTGGCTAGCATTAATCATTTCTACATCTCTACCAAGGTTGGCAAAATCTGCCGAAAGCACTGAGGGCGCGATTATTGGAAAACTCATGCGGCGAAGATAATGAAAATGTGGAAAGGCTAAGGATTCAAAAAAAATTCTCTCTGAAGGCTTAATGCATTGGTGAGAATGAGTTTGTTGGCATTTTTCAAATCAATTAATTCACAGGGACTTTCAATAACTTTGTGTTGTTGCATAAATGTATTTCGACCGATGCCTTCAATGCAAGCTTCGGAAAGTGGTGGAGTATACCATTGTTCATTTTTGAACCAAAAGATATTGCTACTAGTGCTTTCAATAATTCTTCCGTGTGTGTTTAAAATGAGGCATTCATCCCAATTCATTTCTTTGGCATAGATGGCTGACATCACGTAAATAAGGGCATTCCCAGATTTTAAGTTGGCCAAAATGCCTGGGGCTTTGGTTTGGTCTGGATAAACGCCCAAGGTTAAAGTTTTATTAAGTTTTGGAGAAAATGGAGTGGCAGTTACCTGGTAATTGAGCAGAGCCTCACTTGGGAAATAAAATCCTTCTCCTTCTCTTTTGGCGCTAAATCTAATTCTAAAGTATTTTGAATCGGGGTTTTGGTTCAAACCGAAACTTACTGCATCCATTGATAATTCTAGAAAGGTTTGAAAAGAAAGATAGGGTTTAGGCATTTTCAAGACAGACAATCCGCGGGTTAAGCGCTCAAAATGCTGAGTAGCAAAACGAATTGCATTTCCATCATAAAACATGGTTTCAAATAAAAGGTCGCCATATTGGCCTGCTCTTTCCATAAAATGATTTGTTCGTAAAGGTAAAATCATAGATTTGCCTCACCAAATCTAAAATTCAATTTTTATGAAAACAGTTTATATTGTTTCAGTAGCTCGCACGCCAATAGGCGCATTTAATGGTTCATTAGCCACATTGAGTGCTACACAATTAGGAGCCATAGCCATTAAAGGCGCCTTGGAAAAGGCAGGAGTAGCACCAGAAATGGTAGAAGAAGTATTTATGGGTAATGTAATTTCCTCAAATTTGGGTCAGGCACCTGCTACCCAAGCGATGATTTATGCAGGAATACCAAATACAGTACCTGCAACAATTATCAATAAAGTTTGTGCATCTGGTTCAAAAGCAATTATGATGGGCGCACAATCTATTATGATGGGTATTAATGATGTAGTAATTGCAGGCGGAATGGAGAGCATGAGTAACATTCCATATTATTTAGATAAAGCTAGAAATGGCTATCGTTTAGGACATGGAACTATAATTGATGGTATGATTAGAGATGGATTATGGGATGTTTACAAAGATTTTCACATGGGCAATGCAGCGGAGATGTGCGCTAGAGAATATAACTTTACCCGTGAAGACCAAGATGCATTTGCGATAGAAAGCTATACTCGTGCTCAAAATGCCTATAAGAAAAATGCATTTGATGCTGAATTAGTACCAGTAGAAATTCCAGTAAGAGGAAAAGATCCAATCATGGTAACTGCTGATGAGGAGTACTTAAAGGTTAATTTTGATAAGTTAAAAACATTGAAACCAGCCTTCGAAAAGGATGGTACAATTACGGCAGCCAATGCTTCGAAGTTGAATGATGGGGCAAGTGCCTTGGTATTAATGAGCGAGGAAAAAGTGAAAGAGCTTGGACTTAAGCCTTTGGCAAAAATAATTGCTTTTGCGGATGCAGCGCAAGCGCCTGAGTGGTTTACAACTGCCCCAGCATTAGCGATTCCAAAAGCATTGAAATGGGCTGGAATAGAAATAAAAGATGTGGATTATTTTGAATTAAATGAAGCCTTCTCTGTGGTGGGTATGGTTAATAATAAGATTTTAGGATTAGATGATAAGAAGGTGAATGTTTACGGTGGTGCAGTTTCATTAGGACATCCATTGGGTAGTTCTGGTTCTAGAATTGTGGCTACCTTAACAAGTGTATTAAATCAAGAAGGTGGTAGATACGGAGTAACTGGTATTTGTAATGGGGGTGGTGGCGCTTCTGCTATTGTAATTGAAGCGGTTTCATAAGAAAAGGTGCAAAGGGGCGTTATTGAATCGTGAAAAAGATTAGTTTATTTTTACTGCTGCTCTCAGCATTATCCTTGCGAGCGCAGCAATTGGACTCTGCCGCCTTAGAAGAGTTGAAAGATTATGAAATTCGCTTGAGTGGTTTAGGCGAAAACATGGTGCGAAATTTTGATGAGATAACCCGCATTACATCTGGTAAAAATTTTATTATGCAATTATCAAGAGCCCTTCGTGTGGAGGGCTCTTTTTATTATCCATTCGACTCGCTAAAGAACGTTATGAAATTAAGTTCACCAGATGGATTATTTAGGATATTGACCTGGAATGTTGCTACTAATGATGAGCATTTTAGGTATTTCGGAGTCATACAGATGAATCCAAAAAAAATAGAAGAATTAAATAAGGTTGAACCCTTATATGAATCCTTTTATCCTTTGATTGATAGAAGTGATAGCATAAAAAGTCATCTGTTTGTGGAAACAGGCGCCAATCAGTGGTATGGCGCCAATTATTATAAAATTGTAAAAACCACTTTCAATAAAAGAGATTATTACACGCTATTAGGTTGGGATGGCGCCGATAGCCTAGTCAATCGAAAAATTGCAGATGTTTTACAATTCAAAGAGGGCAAACCAAGGTTTGGAGCACCTATCTTTGATTTGAAACGAAAGACAGTTTTTTACAGAATGGTTTTTGAATTTAACAATGAAGCTACTATGGCGCTTAAGTATGATGAGAAGCGAAAATTTCTCATTCATGAAAACATAGTGCCAGACAAGCCAGAAAATTCGGCCTTCGCAGAGCGATATTTTCCTGATGGTTCTTTTGATTATTTGATTTGGAATAAAAAAGGGCAGTGGGAAAAGCAACCCAAAATGCTCGAAGTATTTGAAAAATAAAGATTAATAAAGCATATGAAAAATTTTACAAACCTAAGTTTTAAGGTAATACTGTTATTGCTAATCACAGCAATAGTTACCAATGAGTCTAGGGCCCAAGCCCTATCTGGAACCTACTCTATTCCTGGAAATTATAGTACCATTAAAGATGCAGTGGATGCATTAAACGCAAATGGTGTGAATGGAGCTGTTACCTTTAATATTGGGGCAGGCTCTGCTTACTCAGAGACCTTGTCGAGTGGCATTGCACTTGGAAGTGCTACCCTTAATGCTACAGTTTCTGCAACCAATACCATTACCTTTCAAAAAGCTGCCACTGCCACAGCCAACCCGATGGTAACAGCTTATGCAGGTAGTAAAATAGCAAGTTCTGCCGACTCTATTGACGTGATGTGGGCAATTTCTGGAACAGATTGGGTTACTATTGACGGGATTGACTTAGTTGAATCCAGCGGTAATACTACAAATTTAACATGGATGGAAGTTGGATATGGCTTATACAAGACCAGCGTAACAGATGGTGTAAATAATGTAACCATTAAAAACTGCGTAATCACTCTAAATAGAAATAACATTACCAATGGTGTGGGCCCACGTAATAATATTGCAGGCTCAACAGGTATTGAAGTTATAAATTGCACAAGAACAGCAGTATCAACTGCTTTGGTTCAAACTTCTGTGGCAGGTGCAAGTTCTTTTAATAAATTTTATAGCAATACCATTCAAAATGTAAATATTGGAATTGCGTTGGCAGGTGGCACTGTAGCTGCGCCGTATACTTTAGCTGATTTGAACAATGATATTGGCGGGAATTCACTTCTAACTGGAAATAACATTATTAACTTTGGTGGTGGAACTGGCGCTGGAAATGCTTGTGCGGCGGCATATATCAGCAATCAATATGGGTCGAACATTTCAAATAATATAATTCATAACAATACAGGTACTGGGGTAAATCACCCAACATCGAATAGAGGAATTTGGTTGTTTGCCAATTCACCTGGTGCAAGTTGTAATGTAAATAATAATACGATTACAATTCTTGGTGGCGCCAATGCGGGTGCCATTAACTGGTGTATAGATATGGAAATGGCGCAAACAGGTGCTAATGGTAATATCCTAAATATTAATGGCAACAAGTTTTTAAACTGTACAAGTTCACCTAATACAAGTGTTCAGTTTACTGCCATTTGGGTAAACTCTGCGGCTACTACTGTTAATGTTAATAATAATTATATCTACGGATATTCTAAAAGTTCTACAACTGGTATTCAAAGTGTAATCCTTAGTCAATTAGCTGGTATTGGCACTTTAAATATTAACAACAATATTATTGACTCAACCTCATTAACGGGCGTTTTTACTACGCAATATGGCATTGGTGTAACAGCCACTGCTACTACGCTTAATATCAATAATAATAGCATTACTAAGTTGATTTATAATTCGTCGACAACAGGTGCAGGTACATTATACCCAATTTATAATGGAGGTGCTGCCACAACAGTTAATGGAAATGCCAACCTAATTGATAGTTTAACAAGAAATGGATCTACTGGTGGTACTACAATTGGTATGTATTTTTTAAGTGGAACTAACCAAAATGCTAAGAATAACATCTTTAGAAACTTCTATATTACAGGAGCAGGGGCTGCTTCCACCATGTATGGTATTCAATTATCTGGGACAACTATTATTTGTGATAGTAATAATATTTATAATTTAAATGTTGCCAAAGCTACAGGCACAGGTGCACTTTATGGTATATATGATATCTCTTCCCCAAACAACGAGAACTATCGATATAATAATATATACAATTTAACCCATATTGGTACTGGAATTGTTTATGGCTTATATGCTTTTACTACTACAGGTACGCGCACAGTAGCCTATAATAATATTTATAACCTAAGTGGATTCTCTACGGTAATTGGAATCTTAATGTCATCTAGTGTGCCAAGGATTTTTAACAATAGAATTTATGATATTACTACAAATGGAGCAGCTTCTATTGTATCTGGAATCACCATCTCCTCAACTACCGCGGGTACTGCTCAAGTGTTTAATAATTTAATCTCTAGAGTATTTGCACCACTTTCTAATTCAGCCACTCCAACTTTGTTTGGTATCAATTTAACTACTGTAACAGCCACATCAACAATTGGCGTTTATCATAATACCATCAATTTAAATGCGGTTTCAAGTGGCACTAATTTTTCATCTGCAGCTATTCAGCATTCGGCCAATGCAACTGGCACAACTGCCGTTTTAGATTTACGCAATAATATTTTAATTAATAATTCAACACCAAGTGGCACGGGTAACTCAGCTGCCATTAGAAGAACTGCAGCTACCACTGCCAACTATGCAACAACTTCTAATAGAAATATGCTTTATGCTGGAGTTCCGTCTGCAAATAGATTAATTTATTTTGACGGTATTGTTGGTGATTCGACATTAGCAGACTTTAAGGCTCGCTTTCTAACCTTAGAGCAAGCTTCTGTCACAGAGCAACCGAGTTTTTTAAGCAATGTTGGTTCTGATCCTAATTTCCTTCATTTAGATGCTACTATTCCTACGCGCAGCGAAAGCGGTGGGTCAGTTATTGCGGGTATCACCTTTGATGCGGATAACGTGATTAGACAAGGAAGTTTGGGATATTTAGGCACTGGTTCTTCTCCTGATATAGGAGCAGATGAAGGTGAGTTTACAGGTATTGCAATGGTATTAGATTCTAGTAATGTAGATCAAAATACAGCAGCAGTTCCTATTAATTCGGTAAATCAACAAGTAATTAGGATTCGTGTTTATACTTCTAATAACTTTAATCCATTGGTGTTAAGTTCAATGAAATTGAACACAGCTGGAACTACTAACGTTGCTGATATTCAAAATGCAAAAGTATTTTATACAGGTGCTAATCCGGTTTTTGCTACAAGCACTCAATTCGGTTCAACTGTTGCAGCTCCAAATGGTGTTTTTTATGCCAATGGAAATTTAACCTTGCCTGCAGGTGTTAGTTATTTATGGGTAAGTTATGATACAAAAACTACTTCAACCGTCAATAACTTTATTGATGCAAGAGTAGATAGTTTGCTTATAGGCGGGATAAATACAGCGCCCATCAATGGAGATCCTGTGGGTTCTCGCAGAATCTTAGCTCCATTAAATGGTAACTATCTTGTGGGTAATACTCAAGTATATCCAACCTTAACTGCAGCAAGTGCAGATTTAGTAACATTGGGTGTTTCTGGTCCAGTTTCCTTTATATTAACTGATACTATATATAATTCAACGAGCGGTGAAGTTTTTCCAATTTCTTTTTCTGCTTATACAGGAGCATCAAGCACAAACACAGTAACTGTTAGACCAGCAACAGGTATTTCAGCTAGAATTGAAAGTAACAATTCAAATACTACAGTTGACCTAAATAATATTAATTTTTTTAGATTAGATGGAAGGCCAGGTGCTATTGGAGGATTCACAATAGGTTCAAACCTAATTATTAGCAATGCTGGGAATACCGCACCTGCATTAAGGTTTAGCAATGAAGCATCTAACAATCAAATTCTCTTTACTGACTTAAGAGCCAATAACCAAACTGCTGCTGGTGCAATAAATGCGGGTGTATTAAGTTTTGGTGCTACATCAGGCTTAAATGGAATAGATAATAATATTATAAGAAATTGCCATATTCATGAAAATGGAGGCGGGAATCCAGTGGTAGCTGTTTCTTCAATTGGTTCAGCCAATTCAATTTCAGCAAATAATGATGCCAATATTATTGATAGTTGCGAGATTTATAATTTCTATAATGCTTCTTTGGCCTCAACTGCAATTTATGTGGGTGCAAACAATAATGCTTGGTTTATAAATTCAAATAAATTTTACCAAACAGGTTTATTGACCTATTCAAGTGCGGTTACTCATCGTATATTTTGGATAACGCCAAACACAGCCAACTTAACGACTGGAAGTGGATTTGTAATTCATAATAACTATTTAGGTGGAAGTGCTGGAAATGGAACGGGTGTTTATGCCATGACTGGGACAACTACCTATTTGTTTAATGCAATGGATATTTCTGTTGGTTTAGGTGTCCCTACTTCCATTCAAGGTAATATTATTACTAATTTCAATGAAACAAATGGCGGCGGTAGTGCAATAAATTTCTTAGGTATTAACTTGGTAAATGGAAATGTAAATTGTGGCACAACCACTGGTAACTTAATAGGTTCAAGAACTGTGAATGGCGCAATTACTTATACCGTTACGGGAGCAAGTGGCGGCGCCTCAGGTATTAGAACAGGGGGTGGAACTGGAAATACTTTTAATATTTCAAATAATATCATCAGTGGTTTTGATCTAATCGGTAATGCAACAACGGCCACTCCTGAATTTTTTGGTATCAATCCGTTTTTAGGAACAAATGTGAATGTAACCAATAATATGATTGGTGATACTTCTTTGCTTGCTAGTATTCAAGTAATATCTACAAGTGCCACTTCTACGTTAGCGCAAAGAGTGACCGGAATATTTGTTAATCCAAGTTCTGGTACACCTGTTTTTAATATCAGTAATAATATCATTTGTAATATTTCTAATGCTTATTCAGCTACAGGTACACAAGCTGCTTGCACCCGTGGTATAGCATTATTGCCAACCATTGCAGGTACTTACACTGTTTCTAATAACCGAATTACAAATATCTATACGGCATCTGCTACTACAGCAAATGCGGCAAATACAACTTTAGCAGGTATCGTAGCAAGTCATACTGTTGGAGCTTCTTTAATTTCTAACAATATCATTGCTAATCTAAATCTTACAAGTACCAATATAACAGCTCCTATTCAGGCAACAGGTATTTTTTATTCTACGCCTGCCTCTGGTAATAATCAAGTATTGCGTAACCAAATTCATACCTTAGTTATAACAGCATTAAATCCAGTAGCAAGTATCAATGGATTGGACTTTGCAGCGGGTAATGGGGTTGTGGCAAATAATATGATTCGTTTAGGATTGGACTCTTTGGGCAATTCAATTGCAACTCCTTGTGTGTTTAGAGGAATTACTAAAAACACAGGTAATATTACTTTAGTGCATAATTCTGTTTACATTGGTGGAACAGGTATTGCAAGCAATGCTGCAAATACCATTGCATTTCAACGTTCTGGAGCAGGTACAGATATTGTGCGCAATAACATTTTTGTAAATAACCGTTCGAATGGTTCTGGGACTGGAAAGCATTATGTAAATTATCTTATCAATGCCACAACCTTAACCCAAAATAATAATAGTTATTTTGGCAATGGCACAGGGTTGGTTTTTGGAACTTTTAATAATGGTACTACAGATGTGGCAAACTTTGTAAACAATTGGATTGCTTCAGAAAATAGTAGTGCATTTGCAAATCCTCAATTTATAAATGCGAATGGAGGTATGATAGATGGAGATTTACATATCAGTACAACATTAGCTACGCCTATAGAGGCAAATGGCTTTACCTTAGCAACTATTACCGAAGATTTTGATGGACAGACAAGAAGCACTTTATCTCCAACTGATATTGGTGCTGATGCTGGAAACTTTATTCAATTAGATGTATTTGCTCCTATTATTGGAAACTTCACTGCAGGTAATACAGCTTCTACAGGCGACAGAACTTTCCTTGTAAATATTACAGATCAAACTGGGGTGCCAGTTTCTGGTGGGCTTGAACCAAGAGTATATTTTAAAAAGTTTGCAGCTGGTTCATTTGCTTCAACCGGTGCTGTTCGAACCTCAGGTACAGCTCAAAATGGTATTTATACTTTTACCATTTCGCAAAGTACCCTTGGTGGTTTAACGATTAGTGATTCAGTTTACTTTTATTTAATCGCCCAGGATTCATCATTGGGAGCTAATTTATCAAGTTTGCCTGGTGGTGCCAATGCTAGCAATGTAAATACAATTGTGGCTGAACCTAGTACCTTATTTTCTTACCGAATCGTTCCAGGTTTGTCTGGAACCATTTTGGTAGGTGCTGGCCAAACCTATACCTCATTAACTGGCTCAGGTGGTTTATTTGAGGCCGTAAACAATGGTTCTTTAAACAGCAGTATAACGGCTGTTATCACCAGCGACTTATTAGAAACTGGCGTAAACGGTCTTAATCAAATTAATGAAACTGGCGCAGGTAATTACACCTTTTCGATTGTACCTGATGGAACTACAGAAAGGTTGATTGTAGGCAATGTTCAAGGTGCTGGTGATATCGGAGGATTAATAAGACTAAATGGTGCTGACAGGGTAAAAATAGATGGAAGTTTTGGAGGAAGCGGTAGATTTTTAAGATTTAGAAATAGGGCATTTAATACCACATTTATCCCTAACGCAACAATTAGATTTCAAAACGATTCTAAATTGGATACGGTTAGAAACTGTTTTATTGAAGGAACAGATCAAGCTGTAGGTACTATCCTTTTTGGTACTACAAATGTAGTCGGAGGCTTTGGAAACGATTCAAATGCGGTTATCAATTGTGTTATTAGAGATACATTAGGCAATCCTTCTACAGGTCAGATTCCTAATACTGCGCTTCAAAGCCAAGGCACGGCGGGCATAGGAAACGATTATAACACCTTTGCCAACAATGAGGTATTTAATCACGGCTTTGCTCTTGCTAATTTGGCCACTACTGCTGGTGATTTTTGGAATTTTTCTAACAATAGTTTCTATCAAATCATTGTAAAAGCAAACCCTATAATAGCGTATCAAATTGATGGTGGAACAGGTCATATTTTTAATGGAAATAGCATGGGCGGTTCAGCTCCTAATAGAAGTGGCGCAGCATTAACAACAACTAATGCTAGCAATCCAAATATTACGGCAATAAGAATTAACAATGCAGCTACAACGGCTCAAATTACCAATAATACTTTTTCTAATATTGCTAGTACGAGTGCCGTTCATTTAATTAATATTTCGGCAGGCAATGTTACCATTGCCAATAACACAATCGGAGGCGGTGCTATGCCATACGATACTGTTCAAAATGGTTTTGACAATGGAATTATTAATGTTACGGGAGGAACAATTTCTATTGTTAACAATACAATAGGAAATATTTCATACTACGATGGATTTGGAGATAGAACGAGTGGAATAACCGTTTCCGGAGGAACTGCCACCATTACTGGCAATACCATTAGAGACATTAAAGGTAATTCTAGTGGTACTGCATTTACTTTCTTAATAACTGGTATGCATATTAGTGGTGGTACCAACCATGTAATTGAACAAAATATAGTATCCAATATTTTTAACATTAATGCAGGTACTGCGGCATATACCGCAGTAGGTATAAATGTGATTGGGGGAACAAACACATCTGTTTTGCGCAATAGAATTCATACTATTTATGGCTCTGGTTCTGGAACTGGATCAAGTTCTAACCAAGTTTTTGGTATGTATGTTTCAAGTACTGGTGGTGTAAATGTGAGAAACAACCAAATAAGCATTGGTAACAATACTACCGGCGAAACACGTGTTTACGGCATACAAGATGTTGCTGGTTCTGGAAATAACCTTTATTACAACAACTCAATTTTTGTGAATGGTCTTATAACAAGTGGTTCTAATAACTCTTATTGCATTCAACGCACAGGCTTATCTAATGTGGTGAGTCTAAATAATATTTTATATAATAAGCGTGCAACCTTAGGAACTGGAGCTGGCTTTGCATTTGGCTCAAACTCACTAACAGGAGTTGCCGCCAATACCGTAAATTATAACCTAATAGTAGTTAATGATACCAATAGAATTGCAGAAGCTCCTTTGAACTTTGCAAATAGTGTTAGTTTATTTAATACGTTTTATTCAAACGCAAATACTTACCCATCTAATTGGTATGAGTTGACTGCAAATTTACCAGCGCAAACGTTCTTTGTAGATACATTGGTAGCTAATTTGAATATTTTAAGCTCAAACGCCAATGCATGGTATGCCAATGGAAAAGGTCTTGCATTAACAGCGGTATCAAATGATTTTAACAACAATGCCCGTTCAATATCAATTGCAAATGGAGCAACAGATATTGGTTCAAATGAATTCAATACTTCAACTTTACCTCCTTTGGCTACTGCAAGTGCTGCGCCTACATTAGGAAACACTACTATATATACTTTTGGCGGAAAGCAAATTGCTAGCCTAACTTGGGGTAACGCTGGAACTGTTCCAAGTGCAGTTGCCATTAGGTATTACAGTGGTGAAAACGCGCCAAATTTAATTGCAGGAAGAACACGTTTCAACGCCTTTTATGATATAGCTGCAACTGGCGGAACTGGATTTACTTATAACCTTAGCTTGTTGGCAGATTCTGCTACGCTAGGCAATGTTGCAGGTATTAGCCCCTCCAAGTTAGCGCGTTTTGAAACAGCCACTTGGAATTTTATTACTAATTCTGCCAGTAATGGCATTAACGGTACGCTTGCAACCACAACGCCTCAAAGTAGTTTCGGGATTTTTACTGGTACAGATGCTAACAATAATCCGTTACCCGTAACACTTTTAGCCTTTAATGCTCAGAAAATTGAGGAGGATGTGAAATTAACCTGGAAAACAGCTAGCGAATTAAATAACAAAGGCTTTTATATAGAACGCTCTGTTGATGGATTGAACTTTGAAACCATTGGATTTGTTAAAGGAAAAGGAAATTCTGAAATGGTTATTTCTTATGGTTTTGTTGACCAAAATGCGTTTGAAAATACAGGAATCAACAAACTCTACTACCGTTTGAACCAAGTTGATTTTGATGGAACAAACTCTTATTCAGAACTTAAACAAGTAGAGAAAGAAGTGAGTTTAGGTTTGAAGGTTGGTTTATATCCAAATCCTTTCGCGCAAAGCTTTACAATTGCATTGAATTTGGTTCAAACCGAAACCATTGCTATTGAAGTTTTGGATGTAAATGGACGCAGTTTAAATCGTTTTGTGAAATCAGCGCAAGCGGCTGTTACAATTACAGAATTGAATGAGTTAGCCAGTGGTGTTTACTTTATAAGAATAAGCATTGGCGATGAATTAAAGGTATTGAGACTGGTAAAAGAATAGGGGAATTTATTTTTTGATAGCGCAATAGTGGGCGGCCGAAGGCCGCCCACTAGTTTTGTTTTATAGCCGCCCGTCTCAATCTATCATTTATTGCCCTGCCAAGATTTTCCTCAGGCAATAATTGTGCAATGATTACTTTTAATTGCATGTTGTCTGCCTTACGTAAAGCTGTAAATAGGTTTTGGGCGGCTTCTGCATAACTACCACCATCGGATAATAATATCTGATTAATAGTAGGAATTTGCCCATGTGGCTCCTTAAATCCAATAAAAGCCATTTCAGAAAACTCAGCTTCAGGTAAATGTGCAATGGCATCGTCTATATACAAGGGAGTTTGTGGCGCATAATGCCTACTTAACATACCTGGTGCTTCAGGGTTTTCATTATTTATAAGTTTGGTTTGATCCAATTTCATCCCTAAACTATCTTCTATTTCCTCTAGACTAAGTCCGCCTAGCCGAAGTAATTTTGGGGTGTTTCCTGTAAAAGAAATTATGGTAGATTCTAATCCAATATGGCATGGGCCGCCATCCAAAATTGCGCCAATTTCTTCCCCAAACTGCGCTTGAACATCTTGTGCTTTGGTGGGACTTATTGTGCCAGATTTATTTGCGCTGGGTGCTGCCAATGGAAAAGCTAGTTTGCTTAATAATTCTAATGTTAACGGATGATTTGGAACTCGAATAGCAACACTATTTTGACCTGCCGTAACAATATCGGGTATTAAATTACTTTTAGGTACAACAAGAGTGAGTGGTCCAGGAGAAAATTTTGCTGCTAGGTCTAATGCTTGTTTAGGGATGGATATTTCCCATTCTTGAAACCGTTCCATGGAATTCGAATGCAATATTAATGGGTTAAATTGGGGTCGGTTTTTTGCCTGAAAGATTCCTGCAACTGCTTGCCCATTAAAACCGTTTGCCGCTAAGCCATAAACTGTTTCGGTTGGAATTGCTACCAATTTTCCTTCGCTTAGCAGGTCGATAGCTGTTTGCAGTTTATGAATTATCATTTTGTCTCTTTATTAATTCTATTCATTCAAAATTAGGCAAAAAAAGGCCGCAAGAAATCGTTTTACCAATTCTTGCGGCCTTAATAATATGATTTAGTTGTTAGTTAAACCTAGGAGATACTACTAGTTCTTTAGAGCCTGGCGTATACACATAAAATCCTTCGCCAGATTTAACACCCATAATACCTGCAGTTACCATGTTTACTAATAATGGACTTGGCGCATACTTGGTATCACCCAATCCATCATACAATACATTCATAATCGCTAAGCAAACATCTAATCCAATAAAATCTGCTAATTGTAAGGGTCCCATTGGATGCGCCATACCTAGTTTCATTACTGTATCAATAGATTCTACTGTTCCAACGCCACTTTGTAAACATATGATGGCTTCATTAATCATTGGCATTAAGATACGGTTGGCAATAAAACCCGCATAATCATTTGCCTCTGCAGGTACTTTACCGATGGCTTTTGATAAATTAACCACGGCTTCACTTACTTCTTTAGAAGTTTTATACCCATTGATAACTTCAACAAGTTTCATCACAGGTACAGGGTTCATAAAATGCATTCCAATTACTTGCTCTGGACGTTTGGTAACGCTTGCAATTTTGGTAATAGAAATTGAAGATGTATTTGAGGCAAGTATGCAATGTGCAGGTGCATACTCATCAATTTGTTTAAAAATATCAAGTTTAATATTGATGTTTTCACTGGCCGCTTCCACAATTAAATCTGCCTCGCTACTTGCTTCTTTTAAGCTAGTAAAAGTGGTAATATTGGCAAGTGTTGCAAGTTTAACTTCTTCTGTTATACTTCCTTTTGTTACCATGCGGTCAAGGTTCTTTCCGATGGTTTCAATCGCTTTTTTCAATTGCGTTTCATTAACATCAATTAAATTTACCTTGTAATTGTTTTGGGCAAAAACGTGGGCTATTCCATTTCCCATAGTGCCTGATCCTATAACTGTAATGTTCTTCATATCGATTTTATTGCATTTTTAAATTGCTGCGCAAATGTAAAAAAGGATGTTAGATAAAAAAGCAGTGAATGAACTAAAAACCACAAATCTTTGTCTTATGTTTGATTAAATATTTATGAAGTCAACTATTACACTGTTTTTTAGTTTGTTAGCTTTATTGGTAAAAGCCCAAACAACCTTTTGTCCAACCGAATTATCTGCCGATCAATTGCGGTGGTTAAGGCAGTTTCAATTGCAAATTGACCAAAACGGATTGCCGGGAAAGTCTGCTGTCATTACCTATGTGCCCGTAAAATTCCATATTATTGGAAATAATGACGGGGTGGGATATTATTCTATTACTTCAATCATGCGGGCTTTTTGCGACCTAAACGAAGATTTTCTTCCCTCTGGCTTGCAGTTTTACCTGGCAGATAGCATTTCGTACATAAACGACAATGACCTTTATGCAGGAAATAGCGACGCCATTTGGTTTAGGTCGGAAGATTATAAAAAAGAAGGTGCGGTGAATGTCTTTTTTCATGGGGCAGGAATGCAATGGTGTGGTGTTTATTTTCCGGGTGTGGATGTGGTATTTGTTAAAAATTCTTGTCAAGGTTCAAATGCAACTACCTTAACACACGAATTAGGACACTTTTTTAGTTTGCCCCATACTTTTTCAGGATGGGAAAATGGCAACGACCCTGGCAATTGGGAGCGCTTAGATGGTAGCAATTGCAGAAATGCAGGAGATGGTTTTTGCGATACCAAAGCAGATTATGTAAGTCAACGTTGGGGTTGCCCTTTGGCATGGACCCTCAAAGATCCAACCAATACACCTTTTAAGCCAGATAGTTCTATTTACATGAGTTACTCTTCAGACCAATGCCAATCTAGGTTTAGCGAAGAACAAATGGCTGCCATGCGGTTGAATGTTTTTTCACGGAATATTTCTACCCTAACTGCGGATGTGAGGGCTTTGCCTTCGCCAACTTTATTGCAGCCTTCAAGTTTAGCTAAAGACATTTCTCCCAACGCCATTAACTTGGTTTGGCAAAAGGTGCCTGGCGCATTTGCTTATCATGTTCAAATTGCTCGCTTTGGAGACTGGAATTATTTAAATTATGATGCCCTTGTGTATGATACAAGTGCTTTGATTGATTTATTTGGAAGTTGGAAATATGCCTGGCGAGTAAAGGCCATCACCAACGCCTACACCTGTGGTGGCTTTGGTTTGGCTGATACATTTACCACCAAAGAAACGCTCACGGGTTTGGTTCAAACCGAAACCCAAAAGAATTTAAGTATATACCCTAACCCTTCTGATCGAAACCAGCAATTGAATTTTATAGCGAGCGAAATGAGTGAGATAGAAATTAGGGACATTGAAGGTCGTTTGGTTCATAGTTTTCGGCTTGAACCAAAGCGTTTGCTCCAGCTAAGCTTGAATAAAGCGGGTTTATATTTAGTGTATTGTAAACAACTAGATAAAGTAAGTGTGAGTCGTGTTTTGGTAAATTAGTGATGCTGATTAAAGGAGGCAAAATCTTCAGGCGTATCAAAGCTCTTGAGTGCATTTGGCTTTTCAACCACAATTTTAAGAGCCTTTATGCTCGAAAGTATCTTGCTTAGAGAATTTTGGTTTTCCTCTTTATTTAATTTTTTGATGGCTTCAAAATCCTTTGGATGGAGGCAACAAAGCATTGGCTCAAAAGCTTCGTTTATGCCTTTTGAAAGGGCAACCGAAACTTCAAACAATTGACAAGCTTCCGTAAGTTGTTGTAAATATTCCCTTGGCAGTAAAGGATAATCGCAACCCACAAGCAGTGCGGCACTATGAATATTTGTTTCAAGTAAGGCAATGAGTCCGGCCAGCGGGCCAGCCTCCTCATCACTTGGCTTATCATGAAGTTGGGTTAGGGTAGGGTCGAACCAATTAGCCTGTTCTTTTTTACAAGCAATAAAAGTAGAATCAACAAGGGGTTGCACCAAGTGGTTTAGCCAGAGATACTGTGGTACCTCATGATAATGCAGCAGGGCTTTGGGCTGCTTCATGCGGCGGCTGGCGCCGCCGCATAACAACAAGGCAACAAACCTTAACTTAAGTTCCGTCTTCTCTCCCTGCAATTGCTCACTACTCATTTGTAGGGAATCTTGTAAATTATAGTGCAGTTTAGCCTCCAACAAAAGATAATCTCTGATAACTAAATAACACGTTCGACCTATTATTTCGTGCTTTAATAGCTGTAAGCCTTTGCTGAGAGCAGGCTCAAATCCAGCCTGGTTTTTAAACTCCAATTTACCAATTTCATCCAATACCAAATGATTTGCAGTAGTTTCAATTGCATTTAGCAAAAGGTTTTGTGCCAATTCAAAATTTTCTTTAAGGAAAGTAAACCTTCCAATTTGCACCAATGACGTATTAGTAAAATCATGCTCGTAAACCTCTAAAGGCAAGATTAAATTTAAAGTATGGAAGTATAATTTTCGTTTAAGGGCTAGGTCGGGCATTAAAATAGCAAAAGTATTGGGTTGCCCTTTAAGCCAATGTATGAGTCGGCTTGTTTTGCCACTTCTAATGGGGTCACTTATCAGGATAAACTCAGTTTTCATTTAGCGGGTAAAGGCTAATGGCAAGCATAATTTCCATAAAAAACCAGATTCTAAACAAGGCATTGCGTTTTTTGTTACTAAACTCCCAAACCGATTGAACCATTTGTGAATAGTTGTGCATTTGTTGGCTAACCATGCCAAAGGCATTTTCTTCTGCAACCTTAGAGGATATTTTTTGCAACAAAAACCTTAGCAAGGGAGTTACAACAAACAATATAACTACTAAAACCAAAAGGGTTCTAAGTAATACATACAATCCCTTATTTAGGGTTCCTTCGCTAAGCCAAAAGGTGAATCCAATAAATGCCAAGGTTAATAATAGGCCTAGCCATTTTAAGCTAAATTTCGATTTTGTTTTATTTTGAGCAATTGGGTTTGGTTCAAACCGAGGTAAACTGCTAGCAATTAAAAATAACTTTTGAGGGAGCTTAAAGGATTTATAACCTAGAAAAATACCCCAAAAGAAATAGAGTGAAGCATATAATAGCATTAGCCAAAAGCTAAACGAAAAATCTGGAGAAAGATGGAAATCTTTGAGCAAGCCCATTACAAAAATATCCAATGCCTCCCAAATACTTTTTCCGTAAAGGAGCGTGGTTAGTAAGAACTTTTGCAAGGCAGATTCTAGCAAGGCAATGGCGCCAAATAGCATACAAGTAAAAATGTTCCTGCCAAGTAGCCCAAAAATTATCCAAGCCATGAGCCCTTGAAATCCCACAGCAATATAAGCTGGGAGAGGGGCTTGCGGGCTCACCAAAAACTTAATTGACATTACTAGTAAGGTTGCCTTAATTATTTGGTATGGTTTGTGTTTGTATTGCTGCGCCAACAACATAAGGATAATGCAAGCAAAACCTCCAACAAAAAAACCAGTGAATGGGAGTTTAATGGCATGTAAAAGACCTCCTAGTCCACTTTCGCAAAAAGCCCAAAGTGCTATAAGGTTTATTTGTTCTTTTGTATGTTGTTTATCCAATTTTAACTATTTTAGCAAACCAATTCAATTCAAATGAGAAACTTACTTTTTACCCTTTTTATCGCCGCCATTAGCGTAAATGCCATCGCACAAAAAGAGGCTCAAACCATGCCATCGATTTTGTTAAAAGACATGAATGGCAAGCCCAAAAATATGGCAGATTATTCAAAGAATGGTAAAATAACCATCATTAGTTTTTGGGCTACTTGGTGTTCACCTTGTAAAAAGGAATTGAACAATATTAATGATTTATATGATGATTGGAAGAACAAATACGATTTAGTAGTAGTGGCCGTAAATACAGATAATGCAAGAAATACACAAAAGGTAAAACCCTACGTAGATGGCCAAGGTTGGGAATACGAAATCATCATGGATGTGAACCAAGATTTACAAAGAGCCTTAAATATTGTGCAAATACCTCATACCTTTTTGCTAGACCAAAATGGTCAGATAGTTTACCAACACAGCGGGTACGTAGAGGGTGATGAGTTGGCGCTTGAAGAAAAAATAAAGGCCTTATTGGCCAAAAAATAGATGATCAGACCTTTAATAGTCATTTTAATAAATACCCTTTGCTTTGGATTCGTTTCAGGGCAAAGGGTTTTTAATGAAAGCATTCCAAGGTTTTTTTCAGATTCAATGGGTAAATATTGTGAGTGGGAAGCTTGGGGCTATAGAAACATCCCCGAATACCTATGTACTTGCAATAACTTAGATGCGGCTAAAACAACACAAACCAATGCCCTGTGGCCAGGAGCAAGTTTAGGTTTGAACCTAAATGGCGCTGGCTTAAATAAATTAGGTGTTTGGGATGGTGGCCGCGCCCGAACTTCACATATTGAGTTTGGTGGCCGTGTAATTATCATGGATTCTGGCGGAACCTTAAGTTCTCATACCACTGCAGTGGTTGGAAACATGATTGCTGCTGGTATCAATGCAAATGCAAAGGGGATGAGCTTTGCTGCCCAGCTAAAGAATTGGAATTTCACTAATGACAATGCAGAAATAATTGCAGCAGCAGCAGATTTGTTTTTATCAAACCACTCTTATGCTTCTACATCAGCCTGGACAAATATCAGCGGACAATGGTACTGGTATGGAGACAGTAGTTTGCATCCTACGCGTGATTGGAAGTTTGGCTATTATGATAACCGCAGCAGAATTTGGGACAGTGTAATGTATGCCAATCCTTATTATTTAATGGTTAAGGCCAGTGGCAACGACCGTGGTGCGGGTATTGCACCTGGAACGCCCCACTATTATTGGAATGGAACGGCTTGGGCTTTGAGCACCACTACGCGTGATTCTGTTGGACCTTATGATTGCATCTCTACCTTTGGAAATGCAAAGAATATTCTTTGTGTGGGCGCTGTTCCTGTTCAACCCAATGGGCCATTGGGTGCCATCAATACCTTAAGCTTTAGCACTTGGGGTCCTACTGATGATGGTAGAATAAAGCCAGATTTGGTGGCCGCAAGCGGAAATATAATCTCAGTGGGTTCTGCTACTGATTCTGCCTATGCGGGCCTTGGTGGTACTTCCATTGCTGCGCCAAACGTAACTGGTTCCTTGCTTTTATTGCAGCAATATAACCATCAGCTTAAAGGAAACTACTTATTTAACGCTACCCTTAAAGCCCTTGCCATACACAGTGCAAGAAGATGCAAGCCTACCTTACTTGGTCCAGATTATGAATGTGGCTGGGGAATTCCAGACTTTGCAAAGGCCGCTTTGTGTTTAAAAGATTCCTTTAAAAATAGGGTAGTAGAAGCAACCTTGCAAGCGCAAGATTCATTTCAACTATTTGTTTACCTTAACCCAACAGATACCTTTAAAAGTACCTTGGTTTGGACAGACCCTAAAGGGATTACTGCCGCACCTGTTTATAATGATACTACCCTCAAATTGGTAAATGATTTAGACATGCGCTTGTTTACTCAAACTGATTCGTTGGTTGGGATGCCCTTTGTCTTAAACCCTGCTAATCCTGCCTTGGCCGCAACATCTGGAGACAACTTTAGAGACAATGTAGAACAAATAATAAAGACAAATCTTGTGGCAGGTTGGTATAAAATTAAGATAAAACACAAAGGAAGTCTTCAAAATAATATTGCACAAAAGTTCTCCTTGGTGGCAAGCGGTAGTCATGCCCTATTGGCTTTGCCTGTAAGTTACCTTTCAATGCATGCCCAACAACTTTCTATCAAAGAAATTCAATTGAAATGGCAAACGGTTCAAGAAGTAAATAATAAAGAATTTGAAGTATGGCACGGAACCGATGTCAATGCATTGTCATTTGTAGGAAAGGTGCCTGGCAAAGGAAATTCAAATATACTGCAATCCTATCAGTTTGTGTTGAACCAAGCGAAGGGTTTTGCAGGTACCCAGTATTTTCAATTGAGGCAAAAGGATTTAGATGCTAAGTTGTCTTATTCAAAAATTATTAGTCTTGACCCAAGCGTTGAATTAAACATTTCGTCTATTTTTCCAAATCCATTTAAGGAGGAAGTAAACATTCGTTACCAGGCTAATGAGCAAAGTAAACTTAGTATAATGAGCATGGCCGGTGAGCAATTGTTTTCAATTGAATTACTGCCCAATAGCAATGGAATCTACACTTTGAACCTAAAACAATTGCCAGCAGGTTTATACATTTTATTACTTCAAAACAGCAATGGCCAGGTTGCGTATAAGTTATTAAAGGAGCAGTAGCACTAACATTACATCTCTGCCATCAACTGGTCTAGCTTTGCTTCTAAATCAGCGTTAATTGGAGCAAGGGGAAGTCTTACCACATTTTCGCATAAGCCCATTTTGCTCATTATATATTTTACCCCACCAGGGTTTCCATCCATGAAAATGCCTTTCATAAGGTTATATAATTTATAGTGCAATTGACGAGCTTCTACAAATTTGTTATCCATGCCTAATCTCACCATGCTGGTAAATTCTTTTGGGTAGGCTTGTCCAATTACAGAAATTACGCCACTCATGCCCATGGCTAAAAATGGGAGCGTTAGATTATCATCACCAGAAATAATTTCAAAATCGGCAGGTTTTTCATTGAGCAAGTCCATGAATTGTTCTGGATTGCCACTTGCTTCTTTTATGGCCACAAACTTCTCCGAGGAATTGGCTAATCGTAAGGTGGTAGCGGCACTCATGTTAGATCCTGTTCTGCCTGGTACATTATATAAAATTATAGGCAATGGACAGGCTTCTTCAATGGCCATAAAATGGCGGTAGATGCCTTCCTGACTTGGTTTATTATAAAACGGACTTACCGATAGGATGGCATCATATCCATCAAAATCAAAATGGGCAATGGTGTCTAAAATGTCTTGGGTATTGTTACCTCCAAGGCCAGCCACACATGGCACTCTGCCTGCTGCTTGTTTGATAACATGGGCGTAGATCTGTTTTTTTTCATCTTTGCTAAGGGTAACACTTTCGCCAGTGGTACCTAAAACAACCAAATATTCTACTCCTCCAGTAATGGAATGCTCAATAATTTTTGAGAGCGAATTAAAATCAACTTCACCAGAGGCGGTGAATGGAGTAATAAGCGCTACGCCAGTGCCTTTCATAATTGCAAAATTTAACGCTCAAATATATTGCTTTCTTAGAATTTACCCCTTATGCCTGCCGAAAGAATGCCATTGTAGCCAAATCCAAACTCTGCGAAGCCGCTAACTTGCTTGCCAATCTCAATGCCAAAAGGGGTTAATTGCCCACTAAAATAATTATACTTTACACTAACGTCGCGCGCTGCTGGGTTTGTGTAGGTAACAGTTTGACTAAATTCATGCATACTCAAACCAATTTTGCCGTATAATTTTGTGCGTTCATTTTTATTGTAAACAAAAAGACATTCTAGACCTATGGTTTTTGTTTTATTATAATAAGCACCATATTTAGTATAAAGGGTGGTGCTACTTTCTCTTTCAATATCGCCTTGTTGATTGTCTAAACCAACGCTAAGTCCAAATCTGATTTGTCTGTTTGGGGAGTAATGATACTGTGCATAAAGCCCTCCGGTTCTTGTTTTGTTTGTGTACCTATTAGAACCAGCTGAAAAAGCATAATAAAGAACTTCTCCTAAACCATTTAGTATTTGTGGTAAGGTTGCTACACCTGCTTGAAAAGCTAGGTGGTGCGTTGGGTTGCTTTTGGCAGTGGAATCTTTTACATTGTATCTGTAAGTTTGAGCATTTGCCAATTGGTTCAAACCGAAACAAAAAAAGAAGAGGCTAAGTAATTTAGTTTTCATGTGCTAGGTTTTAGTAAAGATAAAACAAATAATTTATTTTATTGTTTTATCGAAATGAAACCGCTAAGCCTATCCCTATTTTTGCTTTTACTTCAAATTGGCCTTAGTGCTCAAAATCCTATTAGCTATCCCAACCAAGGAACCTTATTGGCAGCATCAACAAACCAGCAGCATCATTATTTTTTATTTAGGTCTTCGCAGTCTTCTATTGTAGTAATTGATGAAAACACCAAGAAGGATTCGGTTATTCTTTTAGATAAATCATGGATAAGCGAGGCAGTTGCCTTGCCAACAGGATTTTTGTTTTATGCTGACGATGATGTGCTTCAAAAAAATGAATTATGGTATTTTGATTTTAAAGATGGACTTATTAATACAGGGCTGGTTCATGGAGGCTCTAGCCTTATTAGGCCATTTTTTAGAAACAACCAGTTGATTATTCTTGCCTTTGATAAAACTTGGAATGTGTATCAATTTGATGCAAAGCAAAAGCAAGCTATATGGCAATTCAGCACCTCGCAAATCATTCAAGATGTTTTTGTGATTAGCAATATCCCAGTGGTTCAGATTAGCATTGCAAACCAAAGTAAGTTTGAATATTGGTTGTGTCAACAAGATTCCTCTAAAAAAATATTTGAAGGTAAGTTTCCTGCATCCTTTCAACAGCCTTCCTTATTTGCAGTTGATTCCGATGCAGCTTATATTTCGCTACCTCGTAAAACCAATGCAGAGGTATTTACTACTGTTTATAAATTACATATTAACGGAGCCGATTCTTTTGGACGAACCAGCATAAGGACACAGCGTTCTTTATGGGATGTAAATAAGTTTAGGGAACCTTATCCTATCGCCAACAATGGTATTGTAAGATTTGTGCCTGAAGCCTATTCTAATGATAGTTTACCCTTGGTTCAACTACAAATTAGCAACTTAACTTGGCGCAGTATTTTGCCTAAAAGTGCCACAGCGTTTAAAGGAAATAGGCCTTGGGATTTAGACGAATTAGGCAATAACAGGTGGATGATTAAAAGCAAAGTATGCGGTATTGAGTTAGCCGTACTTAAAGAAGACACTATGTTTGAGGTGGCAGATTATTGGAAAGGTCCTTCGGATGGGATTCAGCTTTATTTTGGTGCCTTCATGGGTTCGGCTTTTTACGGCGATTCTTTGTTTTTTTTAAGCAGCAATGGCAAAGATGGCAAATGGTATTTAAGCTATCAAAAAGGGGATGAGCAAAAAATTCATCAGCTGATGCCTATCCCTTCTGATTATAGTCTTGATAGAAGAAGGATTAATTTTTTATATCCTACCCCAAATGGATGTTTTGTAAGTTATGAGCTAACCGGCAACACTCCAGCAGCCTTGGTTTACTATGCTTTTTTAGCCTCGCCTTTGGTTCAAACCGAGCAAAACAATGCCAAGGAGGGCGAATGGATGAGGCAATTTTCGGAGGTTTCTGTTAGCAACAATTCATCAAATAGGGTATTGGTAAGTTGTTTATTGGTGAACCAAAATAGTGAGTCTTACATTAGCTTGGAGAAAGGAGTTTACGACCCAATGATGGATGCAGATACCAAAGAACCTTTGCAAGGCTTAGGCTCTCAGCACATCATCAAGTTAGATAAAAATGGCAATAGACTTTGGGATTTTACCTATGGTTTCCCAGCAAGGTCTGGCAATACAAGAATGGGGCTTCAACCCAATGGAGATGTGGTGATAGCTGGTTGCGCATGGCATTATGCTGTCATTGGCAATGACTCTAATGACAATAATAATGTTAACTACCTCTTAGCCTTAGATGCTAATACAGGGCAACCTAAATGGTCTGAATGGTTTATGCCCAAGCCTAAAAACTCCGCCCCCGAAGAAATAGAAGCCTTAACCTGCGACAATAAAGGGAATATTTATATGGTTGTAAAGGTTACAGGGACACAGTTTTCTTATGATAATATCAACCTAGTTTTGAGCAAACCAGATGCCCATGTGCTGATTAAGTTAAATGAATTTGGATCCTCTATTTGGGCCCACGAAATTAAACAAGATTGGGTAGGCGTTTGGACAGGCACTGTGGTGAAGATTTTAGTGGATGAAACCCAAGAGCAGGTTATTACCTTAAATACCCAGTCGGCTTACTACAATACAGGTAGTACATGCGATTATACAGATTGGTATGTTACTTATTCGGCAGTGGATGCTAAGAGCGGAAAGCTTAGATGGAAAAGAGAACTCACCTTTTCTGATTTAGGTGGCATGCTCACCCTCGAAAAATCAGCTAATAATTTTATTCTTAGCACAGGGTATTTTAGAGGTTTTTCAGAAATAGACCAAGATAAAGTAGAAACTCCAAGAGACGAAGATTGTCATCAAACGCGTGCATTTAGGCTGGTGTTAAATCCTTTAAATGGAGAGGTGCTTTATAAAACCTTGTTTTCTTTCCCCAATTATTTGCCAGTTAGAACTGCCACAGACAAAGAGGTGGTTTGGGAAGTAGGCTTAAATAAAGTAACTAGTTCCGACAGAAATTATCACGTTTCTCTGCTTGCCAATGATTTGCATGGTAGGCCTTTTGAACCCTTAAAGATTGAAAAAGCTACGGGTCCTGGCGACTTTGGATATAACGGTCGTATAGCCATTCAAGATGGGTATGTTTGGATAAGCGACCTTACCTCTAAACAGTTTGGTCCATTTTATAGCAACATCACGCAAGCCAATTCGGTAAGCATTGTAAGGCTTAAATTGCCAGAGGTGGCCTCCCTCTCCAATAATTACAATGCAGAAGCACTGGAAGAAAAACTATTCTTAGGGCCTAATCCTTTTACCCATCAATTGCAGTTAAGTTATCCAGAAAAAGGGTACTACAGAAACTTTGAAGTATATGATTTATCAGGGAAATTAATCTTAGAACAGCCTTTGTTGGCGGATGTAGACATTGAAAAAATAGACATGAGCGCCTTACCAAAGGGATTGTTTATCTTTAAGTTTATTGGGAAAGATAGGGTGCTGGTTAAAAAATTGATCAAGGAGTAATTGAGTCACTTCCATTAAGATTCAAAGCCCTTAATGCCTCCGAACATGTGTTATGCGAGGATTAAGATATTCAGAAATTAATAAGGTTTTATTTGGTCATTTCGATTTGCATCCCAAATGGATAATACTATTATTTCATAAGGGTTGAAGTCATAAAATATTAAATAGTCTCGAACAATTTTCACTCTAGTACTTCCTTCATCAGTTTTCCTTCCAGACTCAGGATATTGGGAGGCTATTTTTATGGCTTCTTTTATCATTTTGTTTAATCGAAGACTATAAGTCTTTGATGAATTTCTTTCTATCCAATATGATAGAATTTCTAAACGGTCATGATTTGCAGACTTTGTCCAAACTATTTTTCGCCGAGCCATTTATCTATTTCTCCATCCGCTGCTTTCTCATCTAAAATTTCTGAATTCAAATACTCTAATTTAGCCTTTCTGATATGAGACTTCTGTTTGTCGTTCAATTCAAATACTTTTTCTTCCAACTCAAAATCTAATAGCATTTTTATTTCCTCAATAATACCTGCATCATTGATATCATTGATTTTACTTATTAATTCTGCTTTTAATTCTAGTGCTTTCATTGCTTTCTTATTAATCCAAATTTAAAGTATTTTCAGAACTATATAAAAATTATTTATGGAGTTTCAACCTTAAGTAAATTCATTTAATTCTCGCCTAACGTTTTTGGGCTTGGCGAAGGTGGGGTTTAGAAAGTACCAAAGTTCAAATTTAGCACAAAAGCTAATAGAAAGTAGAAATGTCCAGCCTAGTACTAAAGCCCCACTTTTGCCAAGCCCGTGTTAGCAGCAGCAATTCTTTCAGCATCCAACACTTGTATGTCCTCCTATTGGTTTTACTACTTCTCCATTGTTCGCAGGTCTTGACAAATAAATTGTCGGACTTGTTGCGTTGTAATGTCGTGAAGTATCAATTATTAAATCTAAAATTCCGTCCCCGTCAATGTCGCCTGCAAATATTAGGTTTATCATTTGGTCGTCAAAATTTGGTTGGGCAACAAGAAGGCTTGTGTGCTGTTGTCCTTTGATTGTCGCTGTTAAATAAAGTTTGTAATTCCAAACGTCAAACCACTCTGGGTCGTCTTCCACTTTCTTTTTACCTCCTGTCGCATATATTTTGTAGTCAATACCTAAATAGTTAATTCGCAAAGTGTCGCCAGGAAAGATTTGTTCTTTTGATAGAATGGCTTGTTGAACATTATGAGGTGTCAAAAATTTTGAAGCCTCAATTAAAATAATTGAAGTGTCTTTGTTTATGGTTTGAACTTCCCAACCAGTATTTTCATTTTCATTCTCGTCCACAATTTGGTCATTAACTCTTTTTGTTTTCAGTTTAGTTTCTGCAAGGTAAAAACCTGTCTTGCCTTGAAAAAGTCCGAACCATTTTTCTTTATCTGCATTTTCCCAAACTTCATCACCGTGAAATGTTCCTACTGTCAATACTTTGATTGAGAAAGTGCTGTCAATAGGAAAAGAAGAATAGTCGTAGGTGATGGTGTCGTTGTCTGAAGTGTTAGTAACTGCAACGGCATTTGTCAAAGTGTCAACAGTTGAAGTTTTATTTGCAGGATTATTCTGTTGGCTTGAATTGTTACAAGCTGTCAGTCCCAAAACTGCAAAGGTCAATGCTAATATTTTCTGTTTAACTGTCGTCATATTGTTGCTGCTAACTCATTTATACCCGCATAAAACACTCCCATAGCAAGCCAAATTGGTTCGCTTTGCGCTTAAATTATGCGGATTATTTTTTTTGAGATTAGAAAGGTTTCTAATTTTCATAAGTTATTGGTTGAGCAAAATTATTCGTTTTTGGGTAAAATTACAAGCATTTGCAGTACCTCTCCCGGCTAAACTATGGACCATCGTCTATCGACCATGGACATATCTTCAAGGACTAAGTTCAAACTATTTACAACAATACCCACACAAAACGTTAATAAAATGCCGCGCAATTGTAACAAACAAGTGCCTATTTTTGAAGCAATTTGTACGCCATAGTCGACATAGAAACCACCGGAGGGCAACCCAATCAGAATAGAATTACTGAACTTTCTATCTATGTGCATGATGGCACCCAAGTGATTGAACACTTTGAAACTTTGGTTAATCCAGAGATTCCAATTCCACCCTATATTCAGGCCTTTACAGGTATTACCAATGATATGGTGGCAAGCGCTCCCACTTTTGCAGCCATTGCCGAAAAAATTTATGAGATTCTTCAAGGTAATATTTTCATTGCCCACAATGTAAATTTCGACCATAGTTTTATCAAAAATCAATTGTCGGAAGCTGGGTTCGACCTAAACGTAAAAAAACTTTGCACGGTTAGACTAAGCAGAAAAATTGTTCCGGGCCATCGCTCTTATAGTCTTGGAAATATATGCGCTGCCCTAGGGATTCGTTTGCACAACAGGCACCGCGCAGGTGGAGATGCCTTAGCTACGGTTAAGTTATTTGAGCATTTGTTGGCCAATGATACGGAACATCATATTGAAGATTCTTTAAAACGAGGGTCGAAAGAGCAACAACTGCCTGCAAATGTGAGCAAGGCTGATTTTGAAAAATTACCCAAAATGCCAGGTGTTTATTACTTTGTGAATGAAAATGGATTGGCCATTTATGTAGGTAAAGCCAAAAACATTAAAAGCAGGGTGTCAAGCCATTTTAGCGGGAATTTAAAGTCGAAGCAAAAGCAAAACTTCATGCGCGATATTCATGGCTTTAGTTTTACTGCTACAGGCAATGAACTATTAGCCATCTTGCTTGAGAGCCATGAAATTAGAAGACTTTGGCCCAATGAAAATCGCGCTCAAAAAAGAATTAGTCAGGTATATGGGCTCTATGATTATATCGATCAAAACAATAAGATAAGATTTGGCGTAGATAAAGTAAGAAAGGAGTTAAAACCCTTGCTCACGTTTGGTTCACATGCTGCGGCTTTACAATACCTCAATCAAATGATTGATGCCTATGGATTATGTCCAAAACTTTGTAATAGCCAAACCAATCCAGGCACTTGTATCTCTGTTAAAAATGAAATTTGTGATGGTTATTGTTTAGTCCAAGAAAATGTTGCTGCCTATAATGCAAAGGCACAGGCCTTTTTTAATCAGTTAACTTTAGAAAAGAAAACTTACTATATTGTAAGCAAAGGTCGCAATTATAAAGAGCAATCAGTTGTGATATATGAGCCCGGTAATTTTGTAGGGTATACCTTTGTCTCTATTCGTGAGCAAATAGATTTTGACCATGTAAAAGATAGCTGTGAAGCCTTAAAAATAAACAGCCTAATGGAATCTGTCTTGAGTCAGATAGTAAGTGGCGAGAAAAGTAAAGGATACAAGGTCTACACGCAAATGCGCATGGCTATGGATTAAACTTTGTTTGGTTCAAACAGAAAATTCTTACATTCCATTATCATTTCTTCATCAATTTTTCCAAGCTCTGCGGTGGAAATTTCGTTTACCAAACCTGGATCATACGCTGTTTTTACCTTTATGTAATTACTTGTAAAACCATACATGGTATTGCCATCGCTTTCAGCTTCCCATAAAACTGGGTAAGATTTGCCAATATGTTCTTCATAAAAGGCCCTGCGTTTTTTATCAGATAAAATATGAAGCATTTTACTTCTATCAGCACGCACCTGCATAGGCACTTTACCTGGCAATTTGAAGGCGGTTGTATTTTCTCTTTCGCTGTAGGTAAACACATGCAAATAAGAAATTGGGAGTTCGTTTAGGTATTGGTAAGTCTCTAAAAACAACTCCTCTGTTTCTCCTGGAAATCCCACAATTACATCAACTCCAATGCAACAATGTGGCATGAGTTTCTTAATTTTTTCTACCCTTGAAGTATATAAAGCAGTAAGGTATTTCCTGCGCATACTTTTTAACAAGGTATCTGAGCCCGATTGCAATGGAATATGAAAATGAGGCACAATTTTTTTGGATTGCGCCACCCAATCAATTATTTCATCACTTAATAAATTAGGTTCAATGCTGCTAATGCGTATGCGTTCTAAACCTTCAATTTGGTCTAAGGCTTGTAAAAGTTGGTAAAAGTTTTGGTTCGACCCAATGCCAAATTCACCGGTATTTACGCCTGTTAATACAATTTCTTTGGTGCCTTGGGCTACAATTTCATGGGCTTGCTTTACCACATTTTCAATGGTATCACTTCTGCTTTTACCTCTTGCCAAAGGAATGGTACAAAAAGAACAGAAATAATCGCAACCATCTTGCACTTTAAGAAAGGTTCGGGTTCTATCGCCAATAGAGTAGGAGGCATGATACTCCAATACTTCTTTGATTTTTCCGTCTTTTACTTCTGCTATTTCTTTTTTCTGGCCTGACCCAATATGCTGATGTAAATTAAATTTTTCTGCAGCACCTAACACCAAATCTACCCCTTCAATCTGGGCAATTTCTTGCGGTTTAAGTTGCGCATAGCAGCCAATTATCGTGATAAAAGCATTTGGGTTATGCCTGAGTGCTTCTTTTACGATGCGTTTGCATTTCTTATCGGCATTGTCTGTAACAGAGCAAGTATTAATAACATATACATCTGCACCTTCATGAAATTGCACTTTGGCGTAACCTTCGGCCAGTAACGACCTGCCAATGGTGGAAGTTTCGGAGAAGTTAAGTTTACAACCTAAGGTATAGAAAGCAACTGATTTAGACATAATTGGGGCGCAAAAGTAACCATATATACGGAAAGCAACAAGTATAGAAATTTGTAACATTAAGGATTATTTAAGCTACTAATACATTGGAATTTATGTCTAAGTTGTATATTTCCACTTGAATGAAAAGAAAAGTACTTAGTTTTTTTATTTGGCTTTTACCCGTTTTGGCTATGGCTCAAAACTGTAAAATTATAACGGGTACCAATAAGGTTTGTTTGGGCAATACCGTGTTGTTTACAGTAAGCATCGACCCTGGTTTCACCGCATCTTCTTATGCTTGGAATTTTGGAAATGCGGCAATAAGTTCACAAGCAAGCCCTGTATATCAGTATCCTGCTAGGGGCTTATTTACCCCCACTGTAACAATTAATTTTTTAGGCGGAGGCAGTTGCACAGTTAGTGGTGACCCCATTCGTGTAGTGGGAAATCCTAATGCAGATTTTCAAGTTAGTTCAAGTTTATCGCAATGTTTTAAGAATAATCAGTTTTGTATTACAGATTTATCAGCACCTGGACAGGACAATGCACCCATTCAAACCCGCTTATTTTTATGGGGCGATGGGGCTTTCTCAAATCAAAGTCCGCCCATTGGAAACACGCTTTGCCAAACTTATGCCAATCCCCTAGGAGGTGTTTATACCCTAACTTTAGAAGTGTATGATACCAATAATTGCTCAGCTAGAAAAGAACGCAAAGATGTTGTCACTGTATTTTCTAAAATGCAAGAGGTGAGCTTCAGAACCAACTATACTGTTCAGTGTTTCTCTACACCAGCTTTGTTTACCAATACTTCTAAAATTCCATTAGCCCAAGTAAAGAGCTATCGTTGGGAGTTTGGTGATAGCACATCGGCTACCAGTCCTTGGACAAATTTCACAAAGAATTATACCAAATCTGGAATCTTTACGGCCAAGCTAATCGTGGAAGATTTAAATGGATGCCGAGATACTGCCATTGTAACCCCTGCTGCAGAAAACTACAAATTGGATTCAACTATTTATTTAGATAAAGTCAGAACCTGCTATAATTATAATAGTTTCACCTTTGTATCTAAAAACTTCTTTCCAGGTGTTATTGTAAATTGGGCGGTTTACAAAGTAGGTAACCCCAATAGAATTGACTCCATTACCCTTACCAATATGGACAGTATTTCTTTAACCGACTGTGGCCAGTTTCAGTTAAGAATGTATGTTCGATTAGGGAGTTGTTCTTTTAGAAGAGATACTTTAATAGAAGTTCTAGGACCAAAATCGGTGATAGAAACTCCTTTAGACAGGGTAAATAACAGCATTCAGTGCGAGATTCATGATACGGTGATTTTTAGAGGACCTCCTCCTGCCGATCGCAGTTGCTTTTATCAAAATAGCAACATACTTAGGGTTTGGGATTTTGATGATCCATTTGCACCAGCTTGTACTACTGATGTGAAACTGAATATTAATGTAGGTGTAAATTGCAGATACAGTAAGGATAGCTTAAATGTGAAACATAGTTATACCCCAGGCAAAGAGCGTTGCTATTACCCAAAGTTAACCTTAACCGACTTAGCCAGTGGTTGCACACATTATGATACTACCAGTCTTAAACTCACGCCCCCAGATGCAGGTTGGGATAGCACAGTTTCGCCTGTTAGAAGAGGTTTGTATTATACTGGAATTCCTTGTATAAAATCTGGAATTACCTTTCATTTAGATGAAACCTTGCCCCTTTGCGGAAGAGAGCAAGTTTGGATAATGACGGATACTGCCTGTGATAATGCCACTTGGATTAAAATTGATTCGAATGAAAATAAATTTGAATACAGTTACCAATCTACCTGTAGCAAAGATGGAAAAGTAACGGTTGGCCTAATCATAAAAAATGGACTTGATAAAAACGGGAATCCTTGTTATGATACCGCTTACTATCCTGTTATGTTTACTTTTTTTCCGCTTGACCCAAGTTTTACAGTCACTACTGTTAGCACGGGATGCGGTCCTTTTACCATCAAGCTTGTTATGAATGATAGTATTCAGGATAGTTTGGTAAGAGCAGTGTTTTCGCAAAGTGTAAACCGAACTTTGTTTTTTAATTCAGGCGATTCCATTATCCCCACGCAATATTTTACTTTTGCCACACCCGGAATTAAACGCATAAAACTGGAACTTTACAATACACGTAAATGTGTTTTAGACTTCCAAAGAGATGTGTTCTTTGGATTCTTTAAAACCTTTCAACCTGATAAAGAAATCATTTGTTTGGGAGATTCCATTGAGTTAAAAGACAATGTTAGTTATTATAACAGTCCAATACTCCATTGGAAAGATCCAGCAAGGGCAGCAGCAGGAAAAGAGCAATTGTATTGGGATTTTGGGGATGGTAGAGGCTTTGCAACCGCAGGTCCCAATCCTAAATTTAAATATACAAAGGTGGGCAATTACCGCTTGCGCATGGTAGCCGTTGACAGCATCGGTTGCCGAGATACTTTTACCTATAGCATTTTAGTAAAGGTGGTAGACCTTCAAGCTGCCGTTAAGAGTATGCAAGCCCGTTATTTATGTGCCCCCCAAATTTTAGCCTTTGAAGACCGCTCAATTTATACTGATTCAAGTGCTTTATATGGTCAAACTCCTTATGATGCGATTGCATCATGGAACTGGGATTTTGGGGATAGTAAAACACCAAGTTTATTGCAAAATCCAGTGCATGCTTTTACAACCAACGGCACCTTTAATGTTAAATTGAGGGTAAGTACCTTAAGGGGTTGTATAGATTCTGCCTTTGTGCCCATTTGGATAGATGGGCCAAGACCTAGATTTGATATTGTGAGTGATACCATAGGTTGCGCCCCTTTTGCAGTAAATTTAAAAAATACTACAGGATACCCACTTATCAATTGGATTTGGTATTTTAGAGATCAGCTCAACTCAGTATCAAGTACAAAATTGGATACCAATGTTAAATTTACGTATGTTAATCCGGGTACCTACAAAATTTATGTGGTAGGAGAGGATACTATTTTTGATCCATTAACGGGTAACTTTAAAACCTGCTTGGCGGTATTTCCTGATTCATTAAATGTAAATGCAGAAAGACGCACAGTGAGGGTTTTGCCTTCCATTAGTGCAGCTATCATTGGCCCAGATTCGGTTTGCAAGGATGAACCTTTTAATTTGATTGCAAGACCAAAAGGCTTATACCAAGGCTTTAATTGGTTTGTAACTGATACCAGTAATGGCATTCAAGAATTGTTTCCAGATACGGTATTAAGCCATACCTATACCCGCTCAGGCACGTATCGGGTGCGGATGTTTCCATTGCTAAGTGGCAATAAGTGCACAGACACCAGTTTTAAATCCATTCATGTGAGTGAGGTCTTTGCCGACTTTGAAATGGATCAAACCGAACTACCATTGGTTAAATTTACCAATAAATCCTTGGGTGCAGTTAGATATGAATGGGACTTTGGACACCTTGTTTCTGGGCCAAAAAACTATTCTACCCTCGCCAATCCTACGCATAGTTTTATTGGTGATTCGGGTGCCTTCTTGGTGTGTTTAAAGGCATTTAATGATCAAGATTGTGTAGATTCTATTTGTAAGTTAACCTTGCCTGCTGAAATTAGGATTAAAATTCCAAATGTATTTACGCCCAATGCCGATGGCACAAATGATGCGTATGATATAGACGCAGTAGGCATCATTAAATATAAATTAGACATTTTTAACCGTTGGGGCGAAAAAGTCTATTCTTCAGAGCGAGATGGTTTTGGAAATGATGGAATTAATTGGAACGGTAGGGTTAGAAACGAAGGAAAAGAATGCCCAGAAGGTACCTATTACTTTGCGTTTATTTACCAATTGGCAAACATGGCAGAAGCAAAAGATGTGCATGGAACCATTACCCTATTAAGAGGTGAATAGGCTTAGGTAAATTTTTCTTTTCTTAGTACTTCAACGGTACTAACAAATGCTACAATGCTAAATTTGTCGAAGTATTTGCTTGAAAGGGTTTCCATAATTTTAATGGCAACCTCTTCTTTCACCAAGGTTTCAATTTTAATATTACGGCCTTCCCAATCCGTGAAATGTTTGGAGTGAATTCCTTCCCCTTCAACCTCAGCAATGGTATAGCCTTTGCATCCACATTCTTTTATATCCTTGATAATTTTATGTTGAAGCGCATCTAAGGCGATAATGGTAACAAGTTTTAAAGTAACTAGATTCATATATCAATTACATAATAGGGTGGCAAAATAATGATAAAGAGGAATTCCTAAGGTTACATTAAAAGGAAAGGCAACAGCTAAGGCTGCGGTTAAATAATAACCTGGGTTGGCCTCAGGAATTGCGATTCTTACAGCTGCAGGAGCTGCGATATACGAGGCACTAGCGCATAAGACGCCAAAAATAGTGGCAGTACCCACATTTAATCCAATTAAAGAGGCAAGCCAAATTCCAATAAATGCATTAATAATTGGGATACAAATGGCTGCGGTAACAAGCCGTAATCCTACCTTTTTTAAATCACTTAATCGTCTGCCGGTAACAAGCCCAACTTCCAATAAAAACAAACATAAAATACCTTTGAAAGGCGAATCAAAGAATGGACTCACTTGGCTATAGCCTTTGTCGCCTGTTGCCAAGCCAATTAATAAACCGCCAATGAGCAAAACAAATCCTTTGCCTGTTAAGAGTTCCTTTAAAATTTCTTGTTGGGTATTTATCGTTTCAACTTCGCCAGGCTGATTTCTTTTAGCAAGGTATAAGGCTACCATAATTCCTGGAACTTCCATAATGGCAAGCAAGGCACTTACAAATCCCTCATAGGGAATATTGTTGGTTTCCATGTGCACAATGGTTTGACTAAATGTTACCACACTTACCGAACCAAAATGCGCTGCCATGGCTGCTGCATTAATTGAATCAAATCCCGCCAATCGTTTGAGTATTTGATAGGCATAGATAGGAATGATTAAGCACATTAAAATGGCTATGAGACCTGATTTGTAAAATTCTAGAAATGGGGTATGGGTTAGTTTTACGCCTCCTTTTATGCCTATGGCAAACAATAGGTAAACGGTTAACCCAAGGTACATGCCTTCTGGTAGCTTTAAATCACTTCTGATAAGGGTGGCCAATACACCCAATACAAAAGCAAGCACCATCGGAGAACTTAAGCTATTTAATAAAGTATCAATCATGTTAGTTAAAAAGGATAGCCTACGCCAAGGTTAAAAATAGTTTTATTCCAAAGCTCTGAAATATTTCCATATTCATCAAAAACATAGCGTTCATTTTCTGGCCTCCGTGGGTCAAATATAGGTACAGCCGCGTCAATTCTTAAAATCAAAAAATCAAGGTTAAGTCGAATCCCGGTTCCCGCGCCCAATGCCAGTTGTTTTTGAAAGGTATTTATATTGAATACTGCACCTTCTCGCCCATCTTCTTTAATACGCCAAATATTTCCTGCATCTGCAAAAACAGCCCCTTCAATAAAGTGATTATAGATGTTAAATCTGTACTCTAAAGAAAGTTCCAACTTTACATCCCCACTTCGATCTAAACCACCACTGGCATTGTAGGAGCCGGGTCCGATAGACCTTGGCAAAAATGCGCGAATACTATTGGCTCCTCCTGTAAAAAATCGTTTATCAAAAGGGATAAAATCAGGAGAATTACCAAAGGGCACTGCTAACCCAAGCGCAAGTCTTCCTGCCACTCTATTGTTTACATCTAAAAACTTATTGTATCTAAGGTCGGCAAATGTTTTGGCATATTGAAAGTAGCGCACGCCTAAAAACGACCTAAACCCACTATCGTTGGGTGTAATGCTTAAAGCCCTATTAGCAAGTTCAATAAAACTACCTGCAAGTTCCAATACATCCCATTTAATAAAGCTATAATTTTTTCGTTTCGGATCATTTTGGTTATTGTAAATAAATCCGCCTTTGAAACTCGTTACAAAGTTATTGCTAAAGACACTTTGCAAATAAGGATCGTTTTTACTTTGAAGCTCCAATTCTTCGCTATTGAATCCCGTTCTAATAAAGCTAATTTCTGTAGGCACAAAATAGTAACTAAACTGCTTTTTAGTGATTTGATACGTTAAAGATAGACCAAATACATTTCTTATCCAGTCGATGTTTTTCTCCCATATTGCCGAGGCAGATAAAATACTTCGGTTGGTGCTTGTGGTGCGTTTTTTATCTAAACTTTTCAAGAAAATTAGTTTGGGATAAATTAGGCTGGCATTTAGGTTAGATTCAAAACTGTTAAAGAGTGGTCGTTTGGGGATATCTTCCCCTCTTTGGGCTTCTATGGAAAGGCGATAGGTAAGTTGGAGAATCTCTGCATTGCCAAAAATATTATTATTGGCTAGGGTAATTTGAGAAGCAATTCCATAATTTCTACCTGTAGAATTTGAAATTAAGTTGGACTGATCTGAGGTAATGGCTTGTGGTTCTATAATAAAGTCAAATTTACTGGCAGGTTGTAATCGGATAAAATAACTGATGCTAGCGCTATCTGTTCCACTATTTTCTGGGATGGCATTTAAGTTTACCGATTTAAAGATTCGGAGGTCGTTTAGCCTACTAAAACTTTCATTGGCTAGGTCTTCCCTAAATAAAGTTCCAGGTTTTACTAATATGGTGTTTTGTAAAATCTCAGGATTTAGTTTGTAAGTATTGGGGAAGTAATAGAAGTCTTTTAAGAAAATACTGTCTTTCCCCCAAGAACTCGAGTCGATGCGGTTTGGTTCAACCCGAATCCCAATTTGCTTTATTGTATACGGTTTGAACCGATTAAAGTGAGTTGGATTTGCAATGTTAATGCCAAGGTCGGCTTGATAGTTTCCAATATTGGTATCGAGATCAAAATTTACCAAGTCTTTATTAAAATCAAAGTAACCTTGGTTTCTGTAGATATCTGCCAGCCTTGTTTTTTCTTTCAAGAAGCGCTCAAGGGTGGTGCGAAAGGTGTATTTTACAAAGGCATCATCCATGTTTTTGCGGGCAATGGAATCAAGAATCCTATCTGATATATGGAGACTAACCTCCCTTATTTTATAAGGAGTATTTGGCTTAACCAAATAGCTAACCCTTTTTTTATGCAATCTTCCTTTTACCTCATAAGTAATTTCTGGATAATAAAATCCTTGTGTTCTAAGATAACTTTTGATTCCTAAGATGGAGGATAAAATAAGTGAAGAGTCTAATATTACGGGTGCTTCCCCTACATTTATTTGAAAAAATCTACCCAAGCGCGAATTAGGAAAATTACCACCCAACTTATACGAGCGCAAGCCAATTCTAGTAATGCCTACTAATTTTTTATTTGGTTTTTGTTTAAGGTAATCGTCTAAGTTTGGTCCTAATAGAACTGCATCTCTGCTTCCTTCTACTTTTATATTATTTTCAAATAAAAATGCACCTTCTTTTCTAGCAAGTTTTGGTAAATTGCAGGCCTGCAAAAAAATAGTGAGCAAAAGCAACACATATATAGCGCGTATTTTTATCAAGGCCGACATTAAATTTATCAAATCTTTAAGCGAAAGAAGTTTTAGGGATGCAAATAAGCTATTTGTTGTCGAAGGTAACAAATCTGTGCTTGATATCTTAGCTTCTGAGCTAAAGGTAAGGCGTATTTTCTGTTTATCCAGCTGGGTAAACAAGCAAAATCCCTCCACCCTAATTGATATTGAGTTGAGCATTGTGAGTCAAAAGGAGTTAGAACAACTCACTTCCCTTAAAAGTACGAGAGAAGTGATAGCGGTTTGTGAGATGCCAGTGCTTCGGTTCAACCCGAAACAATTAAAAGGGCTAAGCCTAGCAGTAGATACCTTGCAAGACCCAGGTAATTTAGGTACCTTGATTCGATTAGCGGATTGGTATGGAATAGAAACTATTTTATGCTCTGCTAATACGGTAGATTGTTATAATACAAAGACCATTCAGGCTACTATGGGTTCTATTGGTAAAGTGAAAGTTTTTTATGGCGATTTGCGAGACTGGCTGCAAGCGTCTGGATTGCCTGTTATTGCAGCCGTTATGAATGGAACACCTGCAAGAAAGTTTACTTTCCCATCAGATTGTATTTTAGTAATTGGCAATGAAGGGCAGGGCATTAGTGAAGAATTAGAAGGCATAATGCACCAATCCATTACCATTGAAAGGAGAGGAACGGCAGAAAGCTTAAACGCAGCTGTAGCAGCCACCATTTTGATAGACCGGTATTTTGGTCAGGTTTCTTAGTGCTTGGCATAGCAATTGCAATTTTAAACCCTGCCTGTTTTAAACAACAATAATAAAGATATGAATAAAGAGCGCGACGCCTTGATTTTTAGCAATATACTTTCGGATGAAGGGGATTCTTCAGACTTTATTTCCTTGTTAAGTCAAGAAGAAGAAGACCAAATGAACAAAGAAGACATGCCGGAAATGCTGCCAATATTACCGCTTCGGAATACCATATTGTTTCCTGGCGTAGTAATTCCAATAACAGTAGCGAGGGATAAATCCATTCAGTTATTAAAAGAAGCCAATAAATCTGCAGATAAACTAGTAGGCGTTGTGGCACAAAAGTCTTCAGAAATTGAAGAACCCATGCGAGAAGACTTATATGAAATTGGAACCATGGCAACCATTTTACGCATGATTAAAATGCCTGATGGCAGTACCATGGCGGTTATTCAAGGGAAGCGTAGGTTTAAACTTACGGGTCAAATGCTAACCGAACCTTATTTGAAATCTTCCATTTTGCCTTTGCAAGAGCCAGATTTAGTAGAAAGTGAAGAAACGCGTGCCATGTCAGAATCTATTAAAGATTTTGCACAGCGTATTATCAATGTATCGCCACATATTCCTAGTGAAGCCGCTAGCGCCATCAAGAAAATTAAAAGTCCAACTTTCCTCATCAATTTTGTGGCTTCTAACTTAAATGCAGAGCTATTCATTAAGCAAGAAATCTTAGAAGAGTTGAGTTATAATGCCCGGGCGCACAAAGTTTTGGATGCCCTTAAAAAGGATTTTCAATTCACAGAACTAAAAGCACAAATTGAGAGTCGCGTGCGCGGCGACTTAGACAAACAACAAAGAGATTATTTTTTACATCAACAAATAAGGGCTATTCAAGAAGAACTTGGCGGCGAAAGCCCTGAGCGTGACATAGAAAATCTTCAGAAAGCTGCCGCTGAAAAGAAATGGGATGCTAAGGTTTCTGAAGCATTTAATAAGGAGCTAGAGCGCTTGCGCAGAACCAATCCAATGGCACCAGATTACAGCATACAACTCAATTATCTACAATTGTTATTAGACCTCCCTTGGAATGATTATAGCACTGATAATTTTGATTTGAAACATGCGGAACAAATTTTAGATGAAGATCATTTTGGCTTAGAAAAAGTAAAGCAAAGAATACTGGAATACTTGGCTGTGTTGAAGCTTAAAAATGATATGAAAAGCCCTATCCTTTGTTTGTATGGCCCTCCAGGGGTGGGCAAGACTTCCTTGGGTAAGTCGATAGCCAAAGCATTGGGCAGAAAATATGCGCGTGTTGCGCTGGGCGGACTTAGCGACGAGAGTGAAATCAGAGGCCACCGTAGAACCTATATTGGTGCCATGCCTGGCAGGGTAATCCAAAACCTTAAAAAGGTTAAAACCAATAATCCTGTATTTGTATTAGACGAGGTAGATAAAATGGGTACTAGCTTTAGGGGTGACCCTAGCAGTGCTTTGCTTGAAGTGTTAGATCCTGAACAAAATGGAACCTTTTATGATAATTATGTAGAGATTGAATATGATTTGTCGCATGTAATGTTTATTGCAACGGCCAATTCTTTGGATAGCATTCAGCCTGCTTTATTAGACCGCATGGAAATTATCGAAATCAATGGATATACCATGGAAGAAAAGGTTCAAATTGCCAAGAAGTATTTGATTCCAAAGCAAAAGACAAATCATGGATTAAAGAAAGGCGATTTTGAATTAGTTGATAACATCCTATCTAAGATAATTGAAGGATATACCCGAGAAAGTGGGGTGCGCGGATTAGAAAAGCAAATTGCTTCTGTAGCGCGACACATTGCACGCGAAAAGGTTCTTGGTTCAAAATATGTAAAGAAAATTTCTGAAGAAAAATTAGTGCAAATTTTAGGAGCTGAGCGTGGCGAAAAAGAAATTTACCAAGGAAATGATGTGGCAGGTGTGGTAACAGGTTTGGCTTGGACCAGCGTTGGAGGTGAAATCCTTTTTGTAGAAAGTATTCTTTCTAAAGGAAAGGGTAAACTTACCTTAACTGGACATTTGGGTGAGGTAATGAAAGAATCTGCTATTACTGCCTTGAGTTATTTAAAAGCCAATTGCCACAAGTTATCCATCGACGAACGCATATTCGACCAGTATGATTTACATATTCATGTTCCCGCTGGGGCAGTGCCTAAAGATGGCCCTTCTGCAGGGGTAACTATGCTTACTTCCCTGGCTTCGGTGTTTACCCAAAGAAAGATAAGACCACATATGGCCATGACAGGTGAGATTACCTTGCGTGGAAAGGTTTTGCCAATTGGCGGTGTTAAAGAGAAAATTCTAGCAGCCAAGCGTGCCGGCATTACAGATATCCTGTTATGCGAAGCCAATAGAAAAGATGTCTTAGAAATAAAAGCTGATTACCTAAATGAGCTCAATTTTCATTACGTAAAAGAAATGTATGAAGTAATAGATTTTGCTTTGCTTCCAGAAAAAGTAAAACAACCTATTCAGTTTCAGTTAGACTCAGCGTCAAAAGCAGTAAATTAATCCTTAGGCATCATACTTATCCAAAAGCTTCAATAGAATTGCGAAGTCTTTTGGGTAAGGCGCTGTGATGTTATATTCCTTCTCCAAAACAGTGAATTGAATTTGCGAAGCATGCAAAGCAACGCGTTTCATCATAGGGTCTGCATTCTCCCATTTGCCTTCTTTAAATTTGCTTTTAAACTGAGATAAATAAGGCATTTTTCCACCATAGGTTGTGTCTGCTACCAGTGGAAAATTTTGAGAAGCAAGGTGAATTCTAATTTGGTGTAACCTTCCAGTAACAGGTTCGGCTTGAACCAAGGTATGATGCCGAAAATTCTTTAACGTATGAACGATGGTTTCAGAAGGCTTACCTTCTTTAAGGTCTATTTTAGCAATTCCTTTAGCGGTTTGACCCAAAGGGATTTTAATGTTCAAATCAGTTACGTTTAAATTACCCTGCACTACAGCATGGTAAATTTTCTTTACCATTCTTTTCTCAAATGCAATGGCCATTTCTCTATAAACCACTTCGTTTTTCGCAATAACCAACATGCCGCTGGTTTCTTTATCTAACCTATGGCAAAGTTGTAGGTTTTCATCATGTTTTTTGGCTTGGCGAATAATTGAGAAAACATCACCATGCCTATCGTCTAAAGAAGAATAATGCGCGGGTTTATTGATAAAAATAAAGTTGTCATCTTCTTCAATAATTAATTCTTTAAAAGGAATAACCTTTGGTTTATCATATATCATTATGCACCTCCTAATTCTGATAATTCTAGCCAGCGTAACTCTTTTTCATCTAGCATAGCCTTATTGTTCTCAATGTCTTTGCTCCATTTTAGGAGTTCTTCGTGGTTGTTGCTGCCCGCAGAAAGCAATTGTTCAGTTGCTGAGATTTGTTTTTGTAAGGCACTTATTTCATTGCCCAATAGTTCTAACTCTCTTTGCTCTTTAAAACTTAACTTCTTAGCAGGAAGGGGCGTTTCTTCTTTGCTTTCTTTGGCAGGATTATTTTTTTTATTAGGATTTTCCTTTTTCCCTTTCGCTTCTTCTAATTCATTTAGGTAATCTTGGTAGTTGCCATTAAAATCTCTGATATAGCCATTGCCTTCAAAAACAAATAGTTTATCTACCAAGGTATCCATAAAGTAACGGTCGTGGGTTACCACCAATAAACAACCTTCATAGCTATCTAAAAATTCTTCTAATACATTTAATGTTTGGATATCTAAATCATTGGTAGGTTCATCCAAAATTAAGAAATTAGGTTTTTGCATAATGATGGTTAGCAAATAGAGTCTACGTTTTTCACCACCACTTAAAGTACTCACCCATGCATGTTGTTTTTTAGGGTCAAACAGAAACATAGTTAACAAGGCAATGGCAGATATTTTTTGACCTTTACCTACCTCTAAGTATTCTGCAATGTCTGTGATAACTTCTATAACACGTTTGTCTTCTGTTAGTTCAAGTCCGCGTTGCCCATAATAGCCAAACCTAACTGTATCGCCTTTAACCACCTTGCCGCTGTCTTGCGTTTCTATGCCTTGCAATAGGTTGAGGAAGGTAGATTTACCAATTCCATTTTTGCCTATAATTCCAATTCTTTCGCCAGGGGTGAATAGGTAGTCAAAGTCTTCTACAATTAGAAGTTCGCCATACGATTTCTTAAGCTGTTGCACCTCTAGAATTTTATTTCCAAGGCGTTGCATTTTCATTTGAATTTCAACTTGCTTATCGTCCTTTTTAAAGGAGGCTTTTTCTTTTGTTTCGTAATAGGCTGTGATTCTACTTTTGCTTTTAGTGGTTCTGGCTTTGGGTTGGCGGCGCATCCACTCCAATTCTTTTTTTGCAAGCTTTCTAGCTTCATCAGCCTCGCGGGCTTGGTTAGCTTCTCTGGCATCTTTTTTCTCTAAGAAGTAAGCATAATTTCCGCGGTAGATAAAGAGCTTACCAAGGTCTATTTCTATAATTTCATTACAAACATTATCTAAAAAATACCTGTCGTGGGTTACCAAAAGTAGGGTAGTGTCCATTACTTTTAGGTAGGCTTCTAGCCATTCAATCATTTGAATATCCAAGTGATTGGTGGGCTCATCCATGATTAACAAATCTGGATTATGAATGAGCACTTTTGCCAATGCCAATCGTTTTTTCTGGCCACCAGAAAGGGAATTGGTTTTTTGTAGCAGGTGATGTTGTAAATTGAGTTGTGTAAGAATGGTATGCACACGGTTTTCAATATCCCAAGCATTGGCATTGTCCATTTCTTCCATGCAGCGTTGCATTTCGTCTTGAACCAAAGGATTTTCTGGGTCCTCTTCCATTTTCTCCAAACTGAGTTCATAACGGGCTACAATCTGAAGGAGGGCATTATCAGAAAAGAAGACGGCATCCCAAATGGTAAGTTCAGGGTCAAATTCAGGTTCTTGTTCAAGGTAAGCCCATTTGATGTTTTTATCAATGGTAACAGAGCCTGCGTCTGGGTCGTCAACCCCTGTAAGGATTTTAATTAAAGATGTTTTACCCGTTCCATTTTTAGCAATCAGGGCAATTCTTTCGCCTTTTGCTATACTAAGGTCTATTTTTTCAAAAAGGATGCGTTCGCCAAAACGCTTCATCAAATTCTCGGCACGAAGGTAAATCATGCGGCGAAGATAGTTTCAAAAATGGGGATTGCCTAAAGTGGCTTGTGGAATTGCTATGGATTGAATAAACACATTTAATGAGTAAATTTGTTGCCTTAGTATAATTTATTTAAAAAATATGGCATCAGGCTTTTTTGCAATTTTAGATGATATCGCGGCTTTGATGGACGATGTGGCCGTTACCTCTAAGATTGCTACCCAAAAAACTGCAGGTATTCTTGGCGATGATTTGGCTGTAAATGCAGAAAAATCCACTGGATTTGTATCATCCAGAGAGATTCCCGTTTTATGGGCAATTACCAAGGGTTCTTTTATTAATAAGTTAATTATTGTTCCAATTGCTTTGCTGCTTAATGCTTTTTTACCCGCAGCCATTAAAGTAATCTTGGTTTTAGGCGGGTTTTACCTTGCCTATGAAGGCGTAGAAAAAATTGTAGAATTCTTTTTTCATAAAAAGGAAGCTGCAGCCCCAGATACAGACTCACTTACTGAAAATCCAGATTTAGAAAAGGCAAAGGTTAAATCTGCCATTACAACTGATTTTATCCTTTCTGTTGAAATTGTAATCATTGCGTTGAGTACAGTGTTAGATAGTAACCTTACCATGCAAATACTAACTGTTTCTATAGTTTCTATTATTGCTACAGTAGGTGTTTATGGCCTTGTTGCTTTGATTGTTCGCATGGATGATTTAGGATTTTTACTCATTGCAAAATCTAAGGGGAAAGGTTTTATATCCACTTTGGGTGCTACTTTGGTAAAAACCCTTCCCATTATTATTAAGTTTTTTGCGGTGGTAGGAACAATTGCTTTGCTATTGGTTTCAGGCGGGATATTTTCCCATAATATCGACTTTCTGCACCATGTTCTACCTGCATGGCCATCCATGGCCAAAGAATTTATATTCGGTATTTTAGGTGGCCTAGTTTTATTGACCTTGTTGGAAGGTGGTAAAAAATTATTGGGCCTTTTTCGTTGATTGATCTCTAAGTAGTTTTTTGTTTTTTAATTTTAAATGCTTGTTTATTAATGCTTTGATATTAATACATAAGAATCCTATGTAATAAAACTTGATACCTAAGAGTTTTATGTATGTTTGTGGAGGTAAAAATTAAAACAATGCTTTATTCATCAGAGCTTATTAAGGGAACACTTCGCACCATCATTTTAAAACTTTTGTGTGATCAGCAAAAGATGTACGGTTACGAAATAACCCAAACGGTAAAGGACTTAACCCAAGGCCGGATTCAACTTACAGAAGGTGCATTGTACCCAACCTTGCATGCCATGGAAAGTGAAGGCTTGCTTACAACCGAGGTCGAATATATTGGAAAACGGGTAAGAAAATATTATTCGGTAAGCAAACAAGGAAAGGCAAAGGCCGGAGAAAAAATCAATGAGTTTGCAGAATTTATGGAAACAATGCGCGTATTGTTAAACTTAGATTTAGGCACCCTAAAGGTACAATAGATGTATCAAATAAGCAGCGAACAAATAGATTATATGCTAGCGCAAATTACCCTGCAGGGTATTAGCGACGAAGGCCTTCGGGATAGCATACTCGACCATGTTTGCTGCCTCATTGAGAATAGCCAGGAGCCCATTGATGATTTTGAGCATTGTTTTGAAAGTTACCTTAAAAAGTTCTACCAAAAAAATCTTGAGGAGATTGAGGTAGAAGCACATTTATTAATCAACTTTAAAAACTACTATCAAATGAAAAAGTTCATGTTATTGAGCGGCATTGCCGGGGCAGGTATATTGGCTATTGGCAATATTTTTAAATTTATGCATTGGCCTGGTACTGCCATTCTAATCTTGTTGGGAATATTACTGTTATCGATGGTATTTATTCCGCTGTTATTTTTTATCAAACTTAAAGAAAACCCAGTGGGCACGCAAAAGTGGCTGCTGTCATTGGGTACTTTGCTTGCAATTTCATTTTGTTTTAGTGTTCTCTTTAAAATTATGCATTGGCCTTATGCTAATATGCTTGGAAACATTAGTGTTTTTGGTACTATTTTGGTTTTTGTGCCAATTTATCTTGTGAATAGCTTTAAAACAAAAGACCAACAAACCAATGCATTGATTACGGTTATATTAATTGTGGCGGCTGCAGGAATGTTGTACTCTTTAATGGCAACAAGGTTGTCGCATAGTTTACAAGAAGCACCATGGATGGTATTGCATCAGAATGAACAATCAAGCCAACAATTTAAGGCTTACAGTAGTCAAATCTTTGGTTCAGACAGTAGCCAAAATGGCAAGCAAAAAATGGCTCAATTTAATTTGCTAAACAAGCAAACAGAAGCCCTTAAAAATTATTTGTTTCAACGCATTGTGAAGTCCAATGAAAACTATCAACTTGAAGTTTTAAAAGATTGCAATCCCAATGATTTGGTTACCTCTGTTTTACTACCAAGCGACCAAAGTCAGGTGAAGGCCTTGGAGGAATTTGAGCAGGCGCTCAATCAAATTTATGGCAACAAGGAGAAAGATGTTAAATGGGCGAAAAGGGAATTATTTGGCATGCGCAACTCAGATATATTTATGCTCTTAAACGATATTGAGAAGGAAGCGATTTTGCACTTGCTAAAAGACAAATAGAAGTGGGTGAGTGCAGGGTTGAACCAATCGTTAATTTTAGGTGCCACAAAAAGTAGCATAGCTAATTTCAAATTCTTCTGGTGGAGGAAGTGTAAAATGTTTTAGATTTTCTTGGTATTGATAGGGATTTTGCAACACTTTTAGCAGTTGTTCAAATTTTGTAAAATCTCCTTCAGCTGCTTTTTCTAAGGCTTTCTCCACCAAATAATTTCTAGGAACAAAAGCAGGATTATTCTCTTTCATGATTTTTTGGGCCTGCGCCATTCCTGTTGAATTATGAATAAGCGATTTCCAATTTTCTAACCAATTTTTAAATTCATCAGAATTCATCATTGGATTGCCTTCCTCGAATTGGTTTTGGCTGAGCGCAAAAAAGGTATTGGTATAATCTAATTTTAGCAGACTCATCAGCGCCAATAGCTCATTTACCAAGGAATAGTTTTCGGGTGAAGCATTTTCGATGCCCAATTTAAGCAGCATCATTTTATAATACTTTTTGTGCCAAATATCTTCAAACCCGTCTATAGCTTCTTGTGCTATTTGTAAAGCTGTTTCTGGTTCAGGATGCAGCAAGGGCAGCAAGGATTCTGCAAATTTAGCTAGGTTCCATTTAATAATGCTAGGCTGATTGCCAAAGGCATAACGACCTTGGGTATCAATAGAGCTGAATACCGTTTTTGGATGATAAACATTCATAAAAGCACAAGGTCCGTAATCAAATGTTTCTCCACTAATAGCAGTATTGTCTGTGTTCATCACGCCATGAATAAAGCCAATTCGCATCCATTCTACTACTAGTTCTATTTGAACCAACATCACTTTTTTTAGTAAAGCCAAGGCTTGGTTTTCTTCTTGTTTAACTTCGGGATATAGGCGCTGAATGGTATAATCCATTAGGGCTTTCATGTCTTCGCTTGACCCAAAATACCTAGCATATTCAAAGGTGCCAACACGTATATGACTTTTCATGAGTCTAAGCAAAAAGGCGCCCTCATGTGGCTTTTCGCGCTGCACCCATTCTCCTGTTTTAACCACCGCCAAGCTTCTAGAACTTTGCACCTTAAGTGCGTGCATGGCTTCGCTCATTAAATACTCTCTCAATACAGATTTTAAAGTGGCCTTGCCATCTCCACCTCTTGAATAGGCCGTTCTGCCGCTTCCTTTTATTTGAAGGTCATATCGTTGTTTTGCTGCACCAACATATTCTCCCACCACAATGGCTCTGCCGTCTCCTAGCCTGGTAAAATGTCCGAATTGATGCCCTGCATAGGCTTGCGCAAAAGACCCAGCTGCATCGTTTGTGTCTTGGTTCAACCAGAAGGATATAAACTCTTGGGGATTTATAAACGGAATATTGAGTTCATCTAGTAAAGATTGGTTCAGCAATAACAGTTCTGGATTATTAAACGAACTGGGTTTTACCTTTTGATAAAAAGCAGTTGGTAGCGATAAATAAGAATATTCTAAATCAATCATGGTAGGGCAAAGGTAAGGGGATATCTAAAAATAACCCATCGTCTACATTTGTAGCAAATTGCGATATGTTAGGGTTCACCTATTACAATCTATCCAGATCTACAAAAATAATTTGGAGGTCTTTTTTACAGGGGTAAAAAGAAAAAGTAAAGTATTTCATAGACGGGCTATTGAATTGATACTGTATACCCGATTGGATGCTTCCATTGATTTCTTTCCAATCTGCGCGTCCAAACCTATGATAGACTGCTATTTCTTCTCCATCCTTAAAGGGACCCTGTCTATAGTTGATGCCAAATGCTGGGATATATAGTGAAGCATTGGCATAATCTTTAGATGTTTTGATACGGAAGGAAACATTTATAGAGTCATCTTTTAAATTAACATTTCCTATGTCTTTGTTTTCATATTTAGGAAGGTATAGTGTAATGCCACCTGAAGCGGGTTCAATATTAAAAAAATCGTCGTATAAAGCTTTATAAGTTAACTCAAAATAGCCTTCTGCATCGGTGCTTATGGTTTCTGTTTCGGTATAGGTTGGACTATCATCGCCATAATTAAAACTGCGCGTTACTTTTAGGTTCTCGTTTGGCATAATTAACTTGTGTTCACAATCGTTGTAAGCCCTTCCTTTAATAGTAAAGAATTTGCCATAATTCAAATCCTCATCCTTTTCGCAGGAAGTAAATAAAATGAGGAGGATGAAAGTGGCTATAAAAGCCGTTGATATGGGATAGTATCTGTTTTTCATAGTCTTAAAATATGGTTCAAAAATGAATTTAAAATTAGCCTATTTTTCGAAAAGAAAAGTTATGCGGAGAATAAACCGCGTATTCACCGCATTTTATGCGGAGATTAGGCAAAATGTATTTGAATGAATTAAAGATTCAAAGTGCGCTAAAAAACAAAAAGCTGTCAATATTGACAGCTTTTCTTTTTAGTTGCGGAGGCCGGACTCGAACCGACGACCTTTGGGTTATGAGCCCAACGAGCTACCACTGCTCCACTCCGCGATATATCTTAAGTTTTAAAAACTACTTTCGCTTGTTTCCCTTATTGATTTTGAATCTTATTTCTCTACCTATTTGGGACTGCAAAGATATTAAGCTTTCTTTGCTGTGCAAATAAATTATTAAAATATGTCGTTTCAGTCTGGTTTTGTGAGTATTATTGGTAAACCCAATGTAGGAAAGTCAACTCTTTTGAATGCTTTACTAGGTGAAAAGCTAAGTATTGCCACCCCAAAAGCCCAAACAACTCGACACAGAATTAAAGGAATTCTTAATAAACCAAACTTTCAAATGGTATTTAGTGATACCCCTGGTATCATTGAACCTAAATATAAATTGCAAGGCAGCATGATGCAGTTTGTAAATGAAAGTTTGCAAGATGCTGACTTGGTTTTGTTTTTAACCGACTTTAGCGAATGGAATGAAGAAGCAGAAATGCTGGAGCGCTTGAAAGTAGTTAAGGCGCCAATGATTTGCCTATTGAATAAAATTGATGAACATGCGCAAAATGTAGTAGAAGACAAACTCAACTTCTGGCGCAAGCAAGGTTTCTTTAAACAGGTAATTCCTGTTTCTGCGCTTAATAAATTTAACACAGAGCTTCTTGTAAGCAGTGTTTTGGAATACCTACCGCAGGGAGCACCTTATTACGATGTTGAACAACTTACGGATAGAAGTGAGCGTTTTGTTGCCTCAGAAATCATCAGAGAGAAAATAATGGTGCGCTATAAAGAGGAGATTCCTTACAGCGTGCAAGTGGAAATAGAATTGTTTAAAGAAGAAAAGGACATTATTCACATCCATGCCTTGATTTATGTTTTGAGAGATTCTCAAAAACAAATTATGATTGGGCGCGGTGGCAATGCTTTGAAACAAGTTGGGATTGCAGCCAGAAGGGATCTTGAACAATTTTTCAAGAAGAAGATTTTTCTTAAAACCTTTGTGAAGGTTAAAGAAGATTGGAGAGATAATACTAAGGCCCTTAAAGATTTCGGTTACGAAGGGTAAATAACTAAATAGAAAAGCTGTCATAACTGACGGCTTTTTTGTTTTTAGAAGAATACAAAAAACTTGTTAGTGGAAGAGTTTATAGTTTATGATTTGTATTCTGCGTTAACCAATCACTCCATAGTGCAAATAGGAATGCTGCTATGTCAATTATGAAGTGTTCCATGTAGCAAATAGGAACGTTGCTATGTCAATCATGAAGCGTTCCATAACGCAAATAGGAACGCTGCTATGTCAATCATGAAGCGTTCCATGTAGCAAATAGGAACGCTGCTATGTCAATCATGAAGCACTCCATAGCGCAAATAGGAACGCTGCTATGTCAATCATGAAGCGTTCCATGTAGCAAATAGGAATGCTGCTAAATCAATGATGAAGCACCCCATGGTGCAAATAGGAATGCTGCTATATCAATCATGCAGCACTCCATGTAGCAAATAGGAATGTTCCTATTCAAATGATGAATCAAATGAGATGGCATTAATGGAAGAAGCGTCTCATCAATTCATCAATTCATCAATTCTATTTTACTCTTTTCTATATTTATGTATTGGCCTGATGAAACCCTCTTGGTTTGAATACCTTTTACTAGCCAGCCTTTGTTATCGATAGTGGCTTGTGTATGAATTTCGTTTTTTAGGTTTTTTAATTCTTCTTTTTTAGGTGCTGGGGTTTTCATCGTTTTTGATAAACGAAGTAGATAATCATACATTAATTCTGTAAGTTCGGCTGGGTCCACCTTTTGCAAGGCAGAAAGTTCTACCGTTGAATCAGTTAAATTAATCTTTTCAAGCTCAGTTGTCAATTTTGCAAATAGCGGCTCCTCACTTAAAAGATTAGGCACTTGAATCTCTGCTTCCTCTTTTTCTTTAAGTTTAAATTTTGCACCATGGAAATAGAAATACTGCTGAATTTCTTTTAATCCCATTTGCTCAATCCCTTCCTTAGTAAGAAAAATATTTTCAAATGTTTTAAGTGCTGCCGAAATTTCAGGCGACTTAAATTCCTTTTTTAGGATGGAAAAGGCCTTTTCCATCTTTATTTTTATTTCTAACCAATTCGAAACTTCTATAAATCCACCCAGTTCATCTGTTCGGCAGATGACTTTTAAATCTTTAAATATTTGGTAGATTTTTAGGGTTAAAGGATCTTTACTTTTTGTTTGTATATACTTATAATGCCATTCTATCGAATAGTATGTTTCTGCGGCTTCAAGCACTGTTAGGTCTATTTCATAAACTGCGCTATCTTTTGATAATATTTGCTTTCCATTTTGTTTGGCTTTCTCTATTACAATCCGGTAAGTTTTCTTTTCTCCCTTATTCCAGTATCCAACTACTTGTGCAGTTGAATCGAGCATGTTAATCTGTGCAACACTTGTGAACCCAAAAGAAATTAATATTAAAAGTACGCAAATGTATTTCATGACTATTTATGTGTTGTTAGGTTAAAATATAGGCTATTTCACCCCAATCCATTCCTTAATAATTTCTGCTAATTCGGCCTTGGTTTGCTCAATCTCTTTGATGGATTTATAGGTTATAACAGCCCTGTCATTTTCAATCCATTTTAAGATTTTACTCTTATGGGTTATAATTCTTTCTAAAGGTTCTTCTTGTTTTTTTGCGCCTCTGTGAAATATTAATTGCACCTGTTTATGGGTGGTTGGCTGAATGCGCATGGTTATTCTATCCTGCTTTTTGTAACTATAGTTTGGACCATTCCATTTAATATTTTCTTCAAGGTTCTCATCTGTTAATAAAATATAAGTTCTTAATTGATCAATTTCTCTATAAAAGGGATGATTTTGTTCATCTAAAAACTCAGTAACCTCATGATTTAAGTTATCGGGAACAACTACAGGAATTATTATAGGCTTATTTTTCATATGGAAACAAAAATAGCAATTAAGCCTTAAAGTGATACAGAATTAACTCACAATTTCACAAAGCCTATATTTAGCAATATGCTATCTTTTGAAAGGCTTAAACTGTTAATCCTGTTCCTATGTTCTCCTACGCTGCTTGGTGCGCTTAAACTGCCTTTTACGGCAGCCTGATTGTTTTCAGGCGCTTGGCTCATTTGCTTGTCTTGTGCCTTTGTGCGTTTAATGTGATTACTTTTTGTTTTTGAAGACCAAATATATACGGTATCACTGATCCGTTTTTCTATGGGCTTTTCTACCCAAATGGTGTCTATCATGGCGGTTTGTAAACCTGCTTCTTTTTTGTTTGGACTACTCCATATTAATTGTCCAATAATAGCCAATATTAAAATGCTTGCCGCTTGCCAAATTGGAATGGAATTTTTCCAAAAGGCCTTTACTGGCTTTGGTTTGGGTAGCTTATTCAATAGCAATTCTTCAATGCTATTTTTTCGGCTTTGGTTCAAACCAGAGATAGCCTTATTTAAAGTTTGCAAGCCTGTAAATTCTTCTGAAGATAAAAATTGCAATACCAATGCTTGTTCCTCTTCTGTTAAGCTTTCAAAAGTGTTTTGACCCAATAAGTCGTATAGTTTTTCTTCAGATAAATTATCCATGATAGTTTAGCTTTTCTTTAATTTTTTTAAGTAGATAATACAAGCCAGATTTTACTGAGCCTTCTGGGATGTTCAAAATTTCTGCGGTCTCTTTTGTGCTAAGTTGCTGCTCAAATTTAAGTACAAAGAGTTTTTTCTCTTTATCGTTTAACTCCTTAAAAAGCTTGCCAATTCTTGCTTTAAGTAGTTTCGCATCTAGCTCTATATTGGCATTTACACTGGTAACAGAGGTAGCATGTTGACCTGCCAAATGGCTTTGAGTGGCCTGTTGCTTTAGTCGGTTTTTGCAGCGGTTGGCCGTTAAAGTAAACACCCAAGTGCTAAATTTTTGATTGGCGTTAAAGTGCTGTGGCTGCTCAATAATTTTAGTGAATACTTCTTGCACAATGTCTTCAGCCTCTGCTTTGTTATACATAAATTGCTGAGCAAACCAGCACAGTTTATCAAAGTATCGATGATACAATATTGAAAACGAATGCTGGTTTCCTTGCAATAATTCTTGATAAAGCTGTTCGTCTGTTGCCGTCACTCCTTATTGGTTTAGGTAGTCTGCTGTTTCCTTTTCTTCCTCTCTGCCTTTTACAATACTGAGTATTTGAAGTTTTATTTTATCAGCTTTGCTCGTTTCTCCGCATAATTTATAATGTTCCCAAAGTTTAACCATTGGAACCACATAGTTCATATTGCTTTCCTTGGCATAATAGCTACTCAAATCAAAATAAAAATCCTTGTCTAAATAATCTAATGCATAATTTAACTCAAAGTTTTTTCTTAGCAAAGCCACATTATCTATATTGGTTTTACTGTATTGATAGCATAGTCCGGTTAGGTAAAAGTTGTTTTGATTCTCTTGCGCATACAAATCGCCGCAAGTTACTGCAATGTAAACAGGAGATTTGTATTTGTTTTGTGAGAGGATATCTAGCATCTCTGTTCTCATTCTTTTTTCGCCTGCTTGGTATTCTTCCATTGTAATGGGAAATGGCTTTTTAAAGGGTTCAAAAGGCTTGAGTCCAAGTTCTGCAAACATGGTATTTCTATAGCCGTCTAAATAAAGTAAGCTGGTGTTTAATAAGGTTACATCTTTTCTTATGCCACGTTGTTGCAAGAGCCAAATGGGGTAGGTATCATTGTCTCCATTGGTAATAAGAATGGCATTTGGTTCAAGGCCAATAAGCACATTGTAATTGTAGTATAATAGTCCGGGAGAGTAGGCGCCAAGGTCTAACCACTTTTGCAGGAATTCGGCTTTCTTCTTATGGTTTCTTTCTTGCTCATATAAAATTACCGCATCGGGCAAATATTCGGTTCTGCCCTCACCAAGTTCAATGGCTTTAAGTAGATACTTTTTGTATTCAAGGCTATTGCCGCCTGTCATCCATTTGCAAAGGTTAAATTCATACGACTGAGGGACATTTTTTTCCATTTCATCCACAAGGTCCTTAAGTGCAGAGTCTTTGGCGTCTTTGCTTCTGGTATCGGCAGGGTTTAGTCTACTAAGATTTCTGCTAACCCTGTAATAGTTATACCAGGCGCTAGCATTGTTTTTGTCTTTGTCAAGGGTTTGTTTCCAAAGTTGTTGTTGTTTTAAATACCAATCGGTTGGTTTTAATTCAATGGCAAAGCCAAGTATGGGTGCTGGTTTTTCGGTTTGACCCAAAGCCGTAACGCTTAAAAATAGAAGGATAAGAGCTGAAAATATTCTCATAGCAAATTATATTAATGCTACTTATACACTTCAGCAAGGGTTTGGTTCAAACCGACACCTGATTTTTAAGTGTAAAGTAAAAAGTTGTGCCAATTTTTGGCGTAGATTCTAACCAAATTTTGCCACCTAATAATTCTATTTTCTCTTTAACAATGGCTAGTCCAATGCCATTTCCTTTCTTCCCAAATCTATCTTTATTGGTAAGGATTTTAAACATGTCAAAAATCTTCTCTTGGTGTGCTGGGTCAATGCCTTCGCCATTGTCTTTAACACTAACAAGGATTTCATTTTCTTTTACCGTAATACTTATTTCAATTTTAATATGTGGTTTAAAATTGTATTTGGCGGCATTACTTATAAGGTTAAGCAGTATTTGGGTAAGGGCAGTAAGATTGGTATAAATGGTTTCTAATTCAAGGTTAAATATTAATTCAAAGTTTTCATAACCAATCAGCATTGCCTTAAGTTCATTGCAAAAATCTGTTAGGTGAATGGCGCTTGGGTTATCAGAAATTGCCTTATCAGATTTGGCATATTGAAGCAAAGCATTTATCAGGTCATTCAGTTTAATGGAGGCTTTTTTAATGTTTTCTGCCAAGAAAATTCCTTCTGTATCCAGTTGCGCGCTATGATCTTCTAATAAAAAAGTGCTTAGCGACAGGATGTTTCTAATGGGCGATTTAATATCATGTGCCGCTATCATTGCAAAGTTTTCGAGTTTAGCATTTTTTTCTTGCAGTTGAAGGAGCGATTGTTCCAATTCTTTCTTCTTCTTGCGCAAGGCCAGTAGTGCCAAAGTATGATTGCTTAGCACCCTTAAAGCATCCAGTTGGCTTTCGGTTAAATCATGTGGTTTATCGTCTAAAACACACAAGGTTCCTAAGGCAAAGCCGTCTTCTGTTTCAAGTGGTATGCCTGCATAAAATACAATATTGGGTTGACCCGTAACCATGGGATTATCATGAAAACGAATGTCTTTTCGGGCATCTTCAACGATAAAAATTTCTTTAGGCGAATTGATTGCATGCGCACAAAAAGCATATTCTTTTGGTGTTTCTGAAACTGATATTCCAACTTTTGATTTAAACCATTGTCTTTTGTTATCAATTAAAGAAATAAGGGATATTTTAGTTTGACAAATTTGTGCAGCAAGACTGGTAATATTATCATATTCTATCTCTGATAAGGTATCTAGTATGGCATAGTCTTCTAAGGCCTTTAAGCGCTCTTGTTCATTGATGGTTTCGTTTGCAGTTATCACGAGGATGGGGTATTTTAAACCCTTCACAAAAATAACTGTTTACCCTTAATAAACGCCAATTAAATAATTTTCTAGTTTATTCATAAGGCTCGGTTCAAAGGGGAGCCATTGTTTGGCCTCTCTTATCCAAACTTCTGTGGCACTTGGTGCAATTTGCAATTTATAATCAAACTTGGGTATGCGCGTGCTAAAGTAGCCTGGGTAGTAAAATTGATGATTTTTGCTTAAGGCAAGTTCAATTTTTTTCATAATGAGCCATTTGCCAAGGCTATATTTTTTATAGGCTGGGTCGAAGCAATTGATAATCCCTGCGCTGCAATCCTCCGCTTCATCAAAAAGGCCAAAGGCAATTAATTCTTTTTGATGATAAAGATTGATGGCGGTTGAGTTAAAATAATCTGAACCATCCAAGTCGAATAAATAATTGAAAAGGCTTGGAGAGGCATCAAAATCAATACCTGTTAAGTATTTATCATACAGGTTTTCATAGGTTTCGTCGTAAGAAAATGGCGTAACTTCTAGTGTGAAATTTCGATCGATATAACTTTGAAAGGGGTGTTTTTTGCCTATCGAAAATTTATGAAGGTTTACCCTTAGCCAAAAAACGGGTCCTACCTCATTGCCCATGTATTGAAAATAGCCTGAAGGATGAATCAAATCTTCTGGCCTGCGTTGCATGCCTTCCATCATGATAAAATCAGTAGTCATTAAGATTTGCTGCACCCTATACCAGCCTCCCTCGAGAAATTCTCGGTACTGCTGTTCATTTATTTTTTCTTGCAATAGTATTTTCTGGTAGAACACAGAAGGCATTGGCGCAAGATACTAAAACTTATTTTATCTAAATTGATAATCTACCCCATATACTTGGGTTAGCAAGGTTTGTTTGCCATCTAAAATTTTGTAAACTTTTGGCTCTTGCAAGCCTTCCAATAATGATTGTATATTTTTTAGAAATGGTAGTTAATAACAAAATTGTATAAACTCATATCAACTTTATTAAAAACAAAGCTGTTATTTTTATAATTGCTTCCCATCTGGCCTTTGTACACATACATAAGTTGGAAGTCAATTCCTTTCAAAAAACCGTGTGCTTGGTAGCGAATATCGGCATTAAATTGCCAATAGGAAGGAAAGGCATATTTATTCATTTCGGTATTTGAAATGGCAGGGAGGTAAAATCTACCATAGCTAATATCGCTTTTAAAGCCTGATTTTCCGAATTTTTTCCCATATACAGCAGTTATTGCATGGAGGTCGGCATACCCTTCATTGCGTTCCCTAGGCATGAAGGTAAAGAATGGGTCGCGGCCCCATTCTCTGGGCATCAAATATCTGCCATGTTTTGTAATTCTGTTGTAATTGACTTGGAAAGAGCCTATGTTTTTGTTTTCAATTTCAAGTCTGCCACCTAAAGTATAGGATTTATGTTCTTTAAGCATATAGGTGTTATTTTGGTTTTCATGTCCACCAAAATTATTTGCTTGTTGCCTAGTAGCTTGGAATCCAGTTTTTAGTTTTGTTGCCTTGTTTAAATTAAATTGATGTTGGTATTGAATTAGGCTTGAGTTAAAGATGTTCTCTACTAAAATATTCCAAATTTGAAGTTCGTGCTTGTTTTTAAATTGGTGCGTAAAACCTGCATAAAATACACCTTTACTTTGAAGGTTTCCAGCATAATTAGATTTGTTACCATAGGGATTCACGCCACTAGCATACAGGCCGATTGATTCTCCAATGTTAAACCACCTGAAAGTACTTCTAGGTGATATTTTATATAAGTAGCCAAGGTCAATTTTAGTGTTTTTTATTTCATTGTAGCTCACCACAATTCCATCTACTAGGGTGGGTCGCATTCTGGCATCTTGCGGGTTAATAAAAGGTGTTCTGATATGTTGTTTCCCAAATTTAATATTGGATTTTTTATAGTTATACTTTAGGTATAAATCTTCTAATCTATTTAAATCACTTTGATTGCCTGGGTTTTCCATGTCAAATAGGCCCAATTCATATCTAGATCCTTGGCCTGTTAAGGCATCTTTATTGTTGAGGTTAGAAGCGTAAAGCTTATAAACAAAAAAACCGCTTATGCCCATTTGGAAGTTTTTGAATTTCCCTGTTTCATAGCCTATTCCCATTCCAAAGGCATGGGCAAAATAGTCGCTCAGTTGATCTGCATTATTGGTTAAAGAAAAGTAACTGCGGGCATGGCCATAAAAATTGCCATTTCTAAAGAAGTGTTGCAGGTTGTTAGTATCAGCAAGATTTTCGTTCCTTTCTGTATAATGCTGATAGGGTAAGTTTTGTGCCAACAGGGTTTGGGTCAAACCGCATAAAATTAGCCCAAAGGTTTGAATGAATTTCCTCATTAAAAAATAGCCAAAGCTTATTTTAAAACTTTACTTTGACAAACAAAATTGGTTTTAGGAACTTCTGTTTTTGCAATAGCATTAAAACCACCCTCTACTTCGCTAAAATTTCTATACCCTCTTGCCTGTAAAATACTTGCGGCAATCATGCTTCTATACCCACCAGCACAATGCATAAAGAAATGCTCTTCTGGATTAATGTCTTTAACCCATTCATTGATGAAGGCTAAAGGTTTGCTATAAGCTTCTTCAACATGTTCGGCAGCATATTCTGTTTCTTTGCGTACATCAATAATTTTGCTTTCGCCAATTTTAACTTCCTTGGCAAAGGTTTCTGCATTGATGCGGTTAACAGTATCCACTTCCATTCCTGCAGCTTGCCAAGCGTTAAATCCGCCTTTTAGGTGGCCAATTACGTTGTCAAAACCAACACGACTTAAGCGGGTAACGGCTTCTTCTTCCTTTCCTTCGTCTGCAATTAGGAGAATAGGTTGTTTAACATCTACTATCATTGCGCCTACCCATGGTGCAAAATCTCCGTTTAGGCCAATATTGATGCTTTGTGGTACAAATCCTTTGTAGAAATCACCTGCGCCTCTGGTATCTAAAATTAATGCAGCACTTTCCTCAGCCGCAGCTTCAAAGGCAGAAGGTTCAAGTGCACGCATCCCATTGTTTAGGACAGATTCAAAACTTTCATACCCTTTTTTATTCATGGCTACGTTCATACCAAAATACCCTGGAGGAGGTAATAATCCATCTGTAACCTCTTTTACAAATTCTTCTTCCGTCATGTCGGCGCGCAAGGCATAATTGTTTGCTTTCTGCTCGCCAATGGTAGATACGGTTTCCTTGCTCATGTTTTTACCACAAGCCGAACCAGCGCCATGCGCAGGGTAAACTACCACATCATCTGCCAATGTCATGATTTTGTTTCTTAAAGAATGAAACAAAGTGGCAGCTAATTGCTCTTGGGTCATGGATGCTGCTTTTTGGGCCAAATCGGGTCTGCCTACATCTCCAATAAACAAAGTATCGCCACTAAAGATGGCATGGTCTGTTCCGTTTTCATCTACTAATAAATAAGTAGTACTTTCCATGGTATGACCAGGTGTATGAAGGGCTTTTATTTTGATAGCGCCAATTTCAAAAATTTGACCGTCTGTGGCTACTATGCACTCAAATTCTGGGGCAGCATTTGGTCCGTAGATAATAGCAGCACCAGTTTTCTTGCTCAAGTCTAAATGTCCGCTTACAAAGTCGGCATGAAAATGTGTTTCAAAGATGTATTTGATGGTAACGCCATCTTTCTCTGCACGGTCTAGGTAAGGCTGCACTTCTCTGAGCGGATCAATAATTGCGGCTTCGCCATTGCTGGTAATGTAATAGGCACCTTGTGCCAAACATCCCGTATAAATTTGTTCTATTTTCATGATAGATATATGTTGTTGTTTATAAAAGGTATTACGAATTTAAGGTCCAAAAGGGAGTAGTTGTGTAACAATTGTTACACCAAAGGTTTTATGCAACAATTGTTACATGGGTTTGAGTCCAATTCTATTTGAAGAAAATTTCTTTGACAATAATGTAAATGCCCATTACCAATACAAACCAGCCAAAACCGGTTTTGAGTTTTGTGGCAGCAATTTTCTTTGATAGATAAATGCCAACAAAAATTCCTGACACAGCGGCAGCTGTAAAAATGGCTAGTAAGTTCCAGTCAATTGCATTCCCGCCTTGAACATCGCCAATAAAACCAATAAGTGATTTGGCGGCTATGATAAATAGGGAAGTGCCTACTGCTAGTTTCATTGGCATTTTGGCCAATAATACAAGTGCAGGAATAATTAAAAATCCTCCTCCGGCGCCAACTAAGCCTGTTAAAATACCAACCACTGTTCCTTCCATAAGTATCATTGGATAGTTGTAGGTCATGGGTGTATCTTCTGCAGGTATTTCAGTGGTTTTACTTGGCTTAATCATCGAGTAAGAGGCCATTAACATAACCAATGCAAATAGTAACATTAAGGCAATGGGTTTGGTAATGGCAAAACTACCAAGAGTGATAATTTCTTGAGGGATAATAGGGACGATCCACATTCTGGTTATGTAAACAGCCGCAATAGATGGAACACCAAAAATAAGCACAGTTTTAAAATCAACCTTACCTGCCATGGCATTCTGAATGCCACCCACTAAAGCTGTAGTACCTACAATAAAAAGAGAATAAGCAGTGGCCGAAACAGGGTTAACCCCCATAATATAAACCAAAATAGGTACGGTTAAAATTGACCCACCGCTACCAATTAATCCTAGTGAGATTCCCACTAAGGCAGCTAAAATATATCCTAGTATTTCCATTTGTTGTTGTTTGTGCTACAAAGGTCTATTGGATAATTTTAGGACTTGGTTACAAAAGTTACAGTTTAATTTATTTTACAATAATCAGCTCAATCGTATTTCTATGCAACTTTACTTTGCCCGCAATTTCCATTTGTTTGAGTAATCTTGAAATTACAACCCTGCTAGAATTTAAGTCTCTGGCAATTTGCTCATGGGTAAGTGCAAGTAAATTGGATTGTTGACTATTTTTTAGCTTCATTAAATAGTATTCCAAACGTTCATCCATGGCGTGAAATGCTACACTTTTTAGGGCATCTAGCAATTCTTGGAACCGGTTGCGATAACTTTCTACCACAAAATAATACCAAGATTTATATTTTGTCATAAAGGTTTCCATTACTTCTAAAGGAACCATTATGGCTTCTGTTTCTTCGGTAGCAAAGGCTTCTAAATCACTTTTCTTATTTCTGGTAGCACAAATAAATGACATGGCACATGCCTGCCCTGGTTCTAAGAAATACATAAAAAACTCTTCGCCTTCTTCGCCTTCTGTATAAATTTTAACCCTGCCACTAGTGATAAGCATGGTAGATTTCATGTACTGACCACTCCTTATAATTGCTTCACCAGGTTTAAATGTTCTTAGGGTGCAATGCTTTTCTATGCTATCTACCAGGTCGTTTTCAAACTGAGGAAAATAAGTGTTGAGTTTTTCCCGAATTGGCATCTTAAACAATTATTTGCTTTGGATTTGCGCCAAATTTGTTGTTGCCTGCTTCTGAATCGGTGGCATACCAAATGATTAAAGGAATTGCGCCAATAATGGTAAAGCCAATTAAAATCCACCAACCACTTCTACCTGTATCATGCAATCGCCTAATAGAAACTGCTAATTGAGGCAATAGGGTCAAAACGCCATAAATGGTTGCAATCGGGCCAGAATTTGTACCTTCAAAATTTAGCCCAAGCAAACTATCAGCCATGGCACAAATAATTATAATAATGGCTTGAACCAAAACAAAGTACCAATATTCGGCTCTTCTAGACCGTCCGCGAAAAATGGCGTAACCTTTTAATGCGAGTAAGTAATAATTCATCACGGCGCAAGTTAAGGAATAAATTTACTCTATCATAATTTGCATGAAAACCCTAAAGCCCACAAGTGGGCAAGGCAAGTAACTAGGAAAGAACTCGTTTTGACTATCTCTACTAAAATAGTAAGGATTTGAGGCAAAATTACCACCCACACAATCTCCTTTGCTACTCACCATTTCACTTACATTTCCTAGGGCGTGGTACAAAGGTGTATTTCCTTGTATGTGTTTTTTAGCACTTACCTTTTTTACAAAAGGAAACTTTGTTTTGCCATTTTGAATTTTTACTTGCTTGGGCTTTTTTACATAGGCATTGCCCCAAGGAAAGCTATCGATGGTATGGAGGCCGTAAACAGCCTCATTCCATTCTTTTTTGCTAGGAAGCCTGAATATAACTTTTTTAAAGGTTCGGTTAGGGTTTAAATGATATTGCTGAGTTAACCAATTGCAATAAAAATTGGCCTGCTCATAACTAATATTAACCATTGGATAATTTGCATACTTCTTGGCAGAAAAATACTTTTTTTGAAGTTTTAGATTTGCCTTTTTCCCATTTTCCCATTTGGCCGTATCTGGCAATAGGCTATACTGCAAATCAGGCCGACGCTGTTTAATATCTTGCAAAAAAGCTTGGTAATCGGCATTGGTGGTTTCAAATTTACAGGCATATAATTTGGGTTCAACCCGAACGAAAAATTGAACGATATCATTGCTTTGATGATGCCTTTGCGCGCTGCTATTTGTAGCAATTGTGAATAATAATAAAATAATTAAAACAAGTTTATTCATCTATTTTATGAATTTTAAATACAATTTCGACTGCGCTAATGTAACTTTTAAAGAGGTATTTATAATATTGAAAATCCCATTCTTCTAGTTACCTTTGTGTTGTGTTAAAACAGTTTCATCGCAATAGTACGTTTCTGCTTCTGGGGTTTTTCCTAGTGAGTTCGTTATTGCCTGGTTTTGGCACAGAATTTAAGAAGTTGCCCTCTTTGGTCAATCATTACCAACATCATTTAGAAGACCACGAGTCTGTTGGTTTCATTGATTTTTTAGCTTTGCATTACGACAGTGAAAGTGAGCACACCAAGTCTGAATCACACGAAGATTTGCCATTATTTCAAGGAGCAGCAAGTGTGTTTTATGCCATTGCGCATGAGCCCTTTAGTTTGCGCATGGTTCCGCCCACAAATAATAAAGAAGCGTTAAAAGTTCTTCCTGAGAATTTATATGCATATTCACCTGTTGGTGCATTGTTTCAGCCGCCTAAGCAGGCTTAATCCATTTACACAGTTTTTCAAATTTTTAGTCGGTTTCGGTTTGAACCAAACCCCATTTTCAGTTAATAATAGTTAGAAAAGTATGCTTAATGCAACAATTCAATTCTCTATTAAAAACAAACTCATTATAGGTTTATTTGTGTTGTTTTTAATAGGATATGGTAGCTACCAATTTACTAAGCTACCTATAGATGCTGTGCCAGATATTACAAATAATCAGGTATTAGTCATCACACAATCTCCTTCCCTAGGCGCGCCAGACATCGAGCGCCTCATTACCTTTCCCATTGAACAAGCCCTCAGCAATATTCCTGGGAAAATAGAAATCAGAAGTTTTTCACGTTTTGGTTTATCCTTGGTTACCATCGTTTTTAACGACGAAACAGATGTGTATTGGGCACGTAACCAAGTAACCGAACGCTTAACCGGAGTGCAAAGTTTAATTCCTGCCAGTATTGGTGTGCCAGAATTAGGTCCTGTTACCACAGGCCTTGGCGAGATATATCAATATGTATTACGCCCTAAAAAGGGCTATGAAGAGAAATATGATGCACAAGCCTTAAGAACCTTGCAAGATTGGATTGTACGCCGACAATTGTTGGGAATTGAAGGCGTAGCCGATGTAAGTAGTTTTGGGGGCTATTTAAAGCAAATAGAAATAGCTGTAGACCCCGCTAGGCTTTCGGCCCATGGCCTAAGTTTGGATGAGGTTTACACGGCCATTCAACGGAATAACCAGAATGAAGGGGGCGCTTATATTGAAAAGGGTTCCAATGTTTTGTATATACGCACAGAGGGTCTTATTACAGAATTAGATCAGCTAAAGCAAATTGCTATAAAATTAACTCAAACGGGCACGCCATTACTACTAAAAGATATTGCAGAAGTTAAAATTGGTCATGCTACACGTTATGGAGCCTTAGTTTATAACGACAAAGCAGAAGTAGCAGGCGCTGTTATCATGATGCTTAAAGGGGCCAATAGCAATGTGGTGATTAAAAATGTAAAAGAAAAGATAGCACTCATTAAGCAAACCTTGCCAGAAGGGGTGGAGTTGGAAGCTTTTTTGGATCGAACCAAAATGGTGAATAATGCCATTGGGACAGTTGAAACCAACTTAGCAGAAGGGGCTTTGATTGTGGTGTTTATCTTGGTTTTATTTTTAGGTAATCTTCGGGCCGGATTTTTAGTGGCCTCGGTTATTCCCTTGTCTATGTTGTTTGCCATAATAATGATGAACCTCTTTGGCGTGAGTGGGAATTTAATGAGCTTGGGTGCCCTAGATTTTGGTTTGATTGTAGATGGGGCTGTAATTATTGTAGAGGCCGTTATGCATTTTCTAACCCAAAGTAAAAAGTTGCAAGGTCATTCTCATCTTTCTCAAGATAAAATGGACCATGAAGTTGGAAATGCGGCAGGCAGAATGATGAATGCAGCCGTTTTTGGACAACTCATTATTCTTATTGTTTACCTGCCTATTTTTAGTTTGCAAGGCATAGAAGGTAAAATGTTTAAACCCATGGCACAAACAGTGGCCTTTGCCTTGGTGGGTGCATTTCTTTTGTCACTTACGTATGTGCCAATGATGAGTGCATTATTGCTTAAAAACATTTCACATGAGCCCAATTTTGCAGATAAATGGATGCATAAACTTGAGAGATGGTATGAGGCTCAATTGCAAAAAGCACTTCGCATTTCTAAACAATTGGTAATTGCTTTATTGTTATTTTTTGCCTTGTCTATTTATGTGTTAACTACGCTTGGAGGTGAGTTTATTCCTTCATTAGAAGAAGGTGATTTTGCAGTAGAAACGCGTGTTCTAACGGGCAGTAATCTTAAAGTTAGTGTGGCTTCTGCCCAAGCTGCAGCAAAGGTTATTCTTGAAGAATTTCCTGAGGTAGAAAAGGTGGTTACTAAAATTGGCAGTGGCGAGATTCCTACCGATCCAATGCCTATTGAAGCCATGGATATGATGATTATCTTAAAGGATAAAAAGGAATGGACATCGGCTTCCTCCTTTAATGAATTGGCTGAAAAAATGAGTGAAGCCTTACAAGCAGTGCCAGGTGTAACATTTGGATTTCAATATCCAGTTCAAATGCGCTTTAATGAACTTATGACAGGTGCAAGGCAAGATGTAGTATGTAAGATTTTTGGAGAAAATTTAGATACCCTTGCTCATTTAGGGAAACACTTGGGTGAATTATCCCATTCTATTGAAGGCGCCAAAGATGTTTATGTAGAAAGTATCTTAGGAATGCCGCAAATTGTAGTGAAATATAAACGAGAGGTATTGGCACAATATGGCTTGCAAATAGACGATGTAAATGCCATTGTAAACGCTGCATTTGCCGGTAAAAAGGCGGGTTTGTTTTTTGAGGCAGAAAGAAGATTTGATTTGGTAGTTCGCCTTTCAGAGGCAAACCGCAAAACTGAAGCTGACATTCAAGATTTATTGATTCCAACCCCCTCACACCAATTCGTACCCTTGAGGCAATTGGCAGAAGTAAGTGTTATTAATGGCCCAAATCAAATTCAAAGAGAAGATGCTAAGCGTCGCATGATTGTTGGTTTTAATGTAAGAGGTAGAGATGTTCAAAGCATTGTGCAAGACCTTCAAAAACAAGTAAAAGAAAAAATCAAATTACCACCAGGATATTATATTACGTATGGAGGTTCTTTTGAAAACTTAGAAGCAGCCAAAAGCCGCCTGGCGATTGCTGTGCCAATTTCTTTGTTGTTAATTCTTATTCTCTTATACTTTGCTTTTAAATCGTTACGCCAAGGATTATTAATTTATTCTGCCATTCCATTATCTGCCATGGGGGGAATCTTTGCTTTGGCCTTGCGAGGCTTGCCATTTAGTATTTCTGCAGGCATTGGATTTATTGCTCTATTTGGGGTAGCGGTATTGAATGGAATTGTATTGGTAACAGAGTTTAACAGGCAATTGCAATTACCTGAAAGTAATTTAAAAGACGCCGTGTTAAAAGGGGCAAAGCTCCGACTTAGACCCGTGTTAATGACAGCTGCGGTTGCCTCTCTTGGTTTTTTACCTATGGCACTGAGTAATGGAGCAGGTGCAGAGGTGCAAAGGCCCTTGGCTACTGTTGTAATTGGAGGATTACTTATCGCAACCTTGCTTACCTTATTTATTTTACCCGTTTTATTTGTTTGGTTTGAACGCAAAAAACATACTTCACCACTCCCTAAAATAGTTGTTTTATTTGCGCTATTGTTTGGTTCAAACCAACTAATTACGGCACAGCAATCTATTACCTTGGCAGAGGCACAATCGCTATTGAAACAGCGTAATCCAAAATTGGAGGCCGCTAAATTGCAAGTTTTGTATGCGCAAAAAATGTCTAAACAAGCCTATGCAATTCCCCAAACAAATTTGAGTTTTGAGCAAGGGCAATTTAACAGTGCCTATATTGACAAGCGTTTTGATATTTCTCAAAATATCGATTTTCCATCCTTGTATCATAGACAGAAACAATTGCTTAAACAAGAGTGGGCGATTGCTCAAACCCAACAAGTGCTTACAGAAAAAGAACTTGAAGCAGAACTTACACTTGCATTTACCGAGTTGCTTAAAATTCAATTATTAGAACAGTTGTATTTGGAAGCTGATACACAAATGGTGCAATTGATAGAGTTGGCCAAGTTGCGAAATAAAGTAGGAGAGACAGACCTCACCGAAATTGCCTATTTGAGTCAGCTGCGTGCCGAAACCCTTTATCAATTAAATCAATTACTTTCTAGTAAGTATGCCTTTAACCTAAGAATGCAATTGCTTTTAGATAGCGATACACTTTATGTGCCTAAAGGAGATTTACAATTGACAAAACCTACTGAGTCTGTAGGTATTTCTCAAAGTTTACCTGCTACTTTACTCAGTCAGCAAAGTAGTTTAGCACAACTAAATTATCGCATAGAGAAAGCCAAGTTAATGCCAGACATCTTTTTGGGTTATGGTAATTTATCTATCACTGGAATTGGCAATGACAATATTTATTATGGCTCAGATAAACGCTTTCAAACCTTTCAAGCAGGGATAGGTGTGCCCTTGTTTTTTGGTTCGAACCAAAACCGAATTGACGCAGCAAAAATTGGCGTTAAAATGAGCGAGCGTAATTTAGCCTATAATTTAAAACAACTAAGCCAACAACAATTGCAACTCAAAGAACAATTGCAGAGACAAGAAAATTTAGTGCAATATTTTAAAGTAAATACATTGGTTCAAGCCATTCAATTAAGAGAGGCTGCCATTAAACAATACCAAGCGGGACAAATAAACTACTTGTCGTTTATGCTTTTGTGGAATCAATATATACAAACCCAAACCAGGTATTTAAGTATGGTTCAAACCTATAATGAAATCATTATTCAATTAGAAAAAATCAATTAAAATGAAAATTCTTAAAAGCTATAAATATATTTCTTTAGCATTGGTATTAGGTATTTATTTAGGGGCATGTTCTCCTTCAAAACCTACCGAAGCAAGTGTTGAAGAGCCTAATAAAGACGGCGTTTCTGTAGATTCTTTGCAGGCTAAGAACATTGGCTTAACCCTCACAAAATTTGAGGTAAAAGATATACGTGCGCACCTTAAAGTAAAGGGTAAAATTGATGTTCCACCTCAAAATATGTATTCTTTAAGTTTGCCTTTAGGAGGTTACTTAAAATACACCAAGTTGTTGCCAGGTATGCACTTTAATAAAGGCGATGTGATTGCCTTAATTGAAGATCCAAAGTTTATTGAAATTCAACAGCAATATCTTGTGGCAAAAAGTAAACAACAATTACTTAAAGCAGATTTTGAACGTCAAAATACTTTGTTTGAAGCCAAGGCTGTTAGCGAGAAAGTATTTCAACAAGTAAAGTCAGATTACCAAACTCAGCAGGTAACCTTGCGTGCCTTAGAGGAACAACTTAAACTGATAGGCATAAATCCACTTACATTAACTGCCGAGAATTTATCTGGTACCATTCCCTTGCGGGCCCCTATAAATGGATTTGTTGGTAGGGTAAATGCCAATACTGGCAAGTACTTTTCGCCTACAGATGTATTATTTGAGCTGGTGAATCCAGAGGATATTCATTTGAGTTTAAATGTTTTTGAAAAAGACATCAATGAGTTAGAAATTGGGCAGAATGTGACAGCTTATACCAATGCTGCTTCGCAGAAAAAGTATAAGTGCGAAATCATATTAATTGGCAAAGAAGTATTAGAAGACAATAGTGTTAATGTGCATTGTCATTTTGATTCGTATGATAATAAGTTAGTGCCCGGTACCTATATGAATGCCGAAATTAATAAAGTGTATAAGGCTGCTTTTACTTTGCCTGAAACAGCTATCCAATATTGGGAAGCCAAACCGGTAATTTTTATTAAGGAGGGGGAAGGATTTAAAATGCAAACGGTAGAACTTGGGGTAAGTGAGAAGGGTTTTGTACAAATAATTTCCCCAGAAGCAAGCTGGTTGCAAGCTAGCATTGCTGATAAAGGTTCTTATGCCTTACTCATGAAACTTAAGAATGCTGCTGAAGAAGAGTAAGTAGTTTTTTTGCAACTTTGCTTCCAATGGCTACGCCCATGCCATTTAAGCGAGCGCCTACATAAATGCGCTCGCTTACTTTTTTTATAAGGGCTTGTTTTTTGCCACCAAATGCCATTATCCCACTCCAATGGTAATCAATTTCAAAAGGTGTTTGGTAGAGAATCGTTTCTTCGAGGTATTGTTTTAGTTTATGTAAGATTGGTGGGTTCGAACCAAATTGAGTGGTACTTTCTCCTTCAAAATCTAGGTTGCGTCCACCTCCAAAAATGATGCGATTATTTATGTTTCTAAAATAATAGTAGCCTTCATCAAAGCTAAATATGCCCTTTATTTTAAGTTGCTCAATGGGTTTGGTTACTACCACCTGACCTCTTCCTGGTTCAATTTCTTCATCAGGTAAAAATTTCTTAGTAAAGGCATTGGTGCACAAAAAAACGTGCTTGGCTTTAAAGGTAATTGCTTCACAATTCACACTCACCACTTGGTTTTCTTCTTCAAGGCTATGGACGTTGGTATTTGTGAAGATTTGTACACCTTTACTAGAGCAAAGTGCAGATAAAGATTGCATCATTTTGCCAGTATCTATTTGTCCTTCATGTTTGTTTTTTATTATTGTTTTAATATGTTTCGGGTTGAACCCAAAAGCCTTGTTTGCATTAGCCTCAATGGAGAATGTTGCTCTTCCTAAGAGGCTTTTCAAGCATTGGTTCATTTCTTCCATATCAGCTAAAAACACATCATCTTGTTGCTGAAAGATTAATTCATACCCACCGTATTCTTGAAAGTCAATTGCCTTATCGCCTAAGCGCTGTCTAAGTATTTGTAAGCCTTCCCAACGGTCTTCAATTAAACTCAGAAATGCCTCATCACCCATTAAATTGCGATCAACAATTTTTTCACTTAAGGAACCAATACAGGCAAAGCCTGCATTTTTTGTGGAGGCCCCACTTGGAAAGATACCGCGTTCTAGGATGGCAATTTTTGCGTTTGGAAATGCAGTTGCCAATTCTATACCTAATGATAAGCCTGTTATTCCAGCCCCTAGAATAATATAATCATAGGCAAGGTAAGATGATTTTTCCCAATAACTTAGTTGCATATTTTATATCGTTTGAAGCGCAGTTTGCATGCGTTGAAGTTTATTTTTGATAATATTTTTTTGGATAGAACAATGACCCAATATTAATCCTTGTTCTTTGCTTTCGTTAATAAAGCACTTATTAAAGGAATGCGCACTTAGATTGTGCTTATTGAGTAAACTTACTAATTCCTTATCCGTTTTTTGGTTACCAAACTTTACCAATGTTTGTAAACTAAGGGTTTCATTAGGATGTAATTCCCACCCTGTTCCTTCAAATACTTCTTTAAAGGTTTGATCAAAAAACTGCTTGCGTTCTTTTGTAACTGCAATAAGGTTATGCAGATGGTTGTGCATTACTTTTTTTTCTATGAATTGGTTCAATACAAATTGAACTGAGGGTGCAACAAATCGATGTGAATGTTTGAGCATTATTTCAAGGGGCACTCTAATTTGTGGTGGAACTATCATATATCCAATCCTAAGTGATGGATGTAATATTCTGTTGAAGGTGCCTAAGTATATGGTGCTATTATTTTTGTCTAAACTAAATAAAGCAGGTAATGGATTTTCCCAGTTATTTAGTTCATGTTCATAATCGTTTTCTATGATAAAAGCATTCTTCTCATTTGCATACGCTAATAATTCTAAACGCCTATCAAATGGCATTTTGATGCCATAAGGGTAATGGCATGAGGGAGTAATATGAATGAGTTTAGGATGATAATTTCCTTTTTTCATGGCATCTACCTTAATGCCTTTTTTATCGATTGGCACGCCAATAATTTTTGCCATTAATCCTTTAAATACTGCATGCACATTAGGGAAAGTTGGGTTTTCTAAACAAACGGCTTCCCCTGGGTTTACTAGCATAGTGCCTAATAAATATAAGGATTGTAGAGAACCTGATACAATCATAACCTGACTAGGGTCGCACGTGATATTGCGTGTTAGGGCTAAATAGTTTGCGATGTTTAACTTTAATTTCTCTATACCTGAAGAAGGTGAATAGGCTAAGTTAGAAAATTTAACTTCCTTCCAATACATATTGGTGAGGTTTTTCCATTGGGTGACAGGAAAAATATCTAAGGGTGGCAAACCCGGACTAAAAGCTAAATTTTCTCTGCTGTTTGAAACATTAAAATTGCTTAGCTTTAAAAATGATTTGCCTATATCAGAAAGTTGCGCACTATTAGTTGATGCGATAGGGGTGTGGCTTGTTTTTTCTTCAACTTTTGTTTTTACCAAATAGCCAGAACTTTTCAAGGCTATTAGTAAGCCATCCAATATCAAAATATCATAAGCCCGAAGTACCGTGCTTCTAGAAATACCTAATGCATTTGCTAAGATTCTAGTGGGTGGAAGTATACTGTTTTCTGGTATTTCTACCTTTATAATCATTTTTGAAAGTAACTTGTAAAGTTGTATATATAGTTTGTCTGCCTGTTTCGTATTCGTAATGCTCTCTTGATAGGCTTCTGAGATTTTCTTTAAGAGAATAGGCATAATTGGTATTTAAATAATTTAATAATTGGTATGTCAAATATAGAGGAATGCCACATTACTTTGAATGAATTATTAAGCAAATTGTTATTTAAGTTATATTCTTTATGAAAAGATTTCTATTCATTTTTGTTTTTGCATTATTAATGGCAGCGCATGCGCAAGCGCAGTTAATCATTAATGAAGTATTATATGATCCTTCTAATACACTGTTGGAAGGAGATGCCAATGGAGATGGCGTATACAGTCAAACTGAGGATGAATTTATTGAGTTTGTAAATACTGGTAACGCAAGTTTGAATTTAAGTGGCTATCAAATTTGGGATGATACCTTAATCGGAACTTTAGTTTATACAATTCCAGCAGGAACTATTCTTCCCCCCCAAGGTGCTTTAGTTGTTTTTGGAGGTGGTAAGCCTGTTGGTTTATTTGGTGGTGCTTTGGTTTTAGCAGATACAGGGGTTTCTGGTTTGAACCTAAATAATTTAGGTGAAGTGATTGCAATCAAAGATAGTTCGGGAAAGACTATACTCACTTTTAATTCGGATGCATTGTCGAATAATCCCAATGAATCCTATACTCGGAACCCTGATTTAATTGGCGCTTTTGTGCAACACACTGCCATAAATACATTTAAATACACTCCGGGAAGAAAAGTAAATGGAGGCAGTTTTATTACAACGCCAAGTAAGCTGATTACTTTTAAGGTAGATGTAAATGCCTTGACTTCATTGATTGATAGTGTGTTTGTGGTAGGAAATTTTAATCAATATTGTAACACATGTAATCCTTTGACAGATGCCAATAAGGATGGATTGTGGGAATTGACTTTGCCCCTTGCTAGTGATACACTTACTTATAAATTTGCCTATAAATCTGTTGCTAATTATGTGCAAGAGCAATTTACCAGCGTTGGCATTTGTACGAAATTTGAAGGCGCAAGCATCTATAGGTTTGCGATTGTTAAAGCAGATTCTTCTTTAAGAAATACTTGCTTTGAATCATGCGCACCTTGCATGAATCAATTATCCTTAAAAGGAATTACAGATTTTATTACACCAGCTGCTGGCTCATCTGGCAAAGCTATTTATCTTGTTGCCAATGAGGCAATACCTAATTTAAGTATTTACGGATTAGGTATTGCCAACAATGGAGGCGGAACGGATGGCCAAGAATACCGCTTTCCAAACATAGCTGTTCCACAAAATGGTCAGATTATTTTGGCGAGAGATACTACTGCTTTGGCCACTTACATGAGTAGTTGTTGGTCTAAATTTACTGTTATTTTGGTAGATACCATTGGTGTTGTCAACCAAAATGGAGATGATGCCATAGAGCTTTTCAGAGTAGGAGAATCTGTTGAAACCTTTGGGGATGTAAATGTGGATGGTTCTGGCGAGGACTGGGAATATACTGGCTCATGGGCCTATAAAAATTCCGCTGCCAAATGGATGGTAGGTGCAGTTAATTGCACGGATAGTAGTACAACTATTTTTGATACAGATTGTGTTTTTCCAATTTGCTTGGGTGCAAAGGTAAGCTCTATTGTGGTTTCGGGTCAAAACAACGACTCTACCATTACCCAAAATGCGGGTACTTTGCAAATGATTGCTAATGTTCTGCCTGCTGATGCCGAAAATAAAAATGTAACTTGGGAGGTGAGTAATTCGGCAATCGCCACAATTTCAAATACAGGTTTATTAAGTGCAGTTGCAAACGGAACTGTTATTGTTAAAGCTATTTCCAAGGACGGAAGCGGAATAGAAGGGGTTAGAAGTATAACCATTACAGGGCAATCCAACAGCCTATCTGCGCAAGAAATAGTAGGATTACAATGCTTTCCAAATCCTGTAGAAAGAACATTATTTCTTGATTCACCCCTGGCAATTGATTTTTACACTTTGTGCACACTGCAAGGGGCAATCATTAAATCAGGAAAGCTAGCGCTTCCTCAAATCGATTTTAGTGAAATTCCAGCCGGTGTTTACTTGTTAGATTTAAAATTTAAAGAACAAACCTTTAGGCGTAAGGTTGTGAAAAATTAATTTGTTAAATATTAGCGTTCATGAAAATTAAAAATAATTATGTTTTGATGTTGTTTTGTTTGGTTGCCTTAGCTGCATGTAAAACAGAAGATGTTTTACCCATTATAAAACCAGACTTGGGTAGTTTAGTCAGCTTATCAGTTAATGCAAATAACGTTGCCGAGGCTGGTGGAACGGCAGAGCTCACTGCAAGCCTGTCAAAGCCTTCAAGCGTTGATGTAGTGGTTACGTTAGGCTATGCCGGTAAAGCTAGTATAAACAATGATTTTAGTTCTAATCTTACCCTTGTAATTTCTGCTGGCAGCCTTTCAATTACTACCACTTTATTGACAATACAAGATACCTTAAAAGAAGGTGTAGAGGATATCATAATTTCTATTGATACGGTTACTGGAGGCACAGAAGATGGTATACAATTACTTGGACTCAATATAGAGGATGATGATGCACCTCCTTCATTTAATTTATTACTCAATGAAATTTTATATGATCCTTCTAACTCAGGATTAGATGGAGATGCCAATGGCGATGGTGTTTACGCACAAAATCAAGATGAGTTTATTGAGTTAATTAATAACTCCTCTAAACCTATTGATATTAGTGGTTTTAGAGTGTATGATGCTACAGGTTTGTCAACAAGTTCGCCTAATCATTTGGTTCCAAAAGGTACTATTATTCAACCGCAAAAGGCATTGCTTATTTTTGGAGGGGGAACGCCTACCGGAAGTTTTGGTGGAGCAACTGTGCAGACCTCAAGTTCCGGTGATTTAAACCTAAATAATGCTGGGGATGTGTTAACCATTACGGATAGTTTAAACAATGTTGTCATTACTTTAGATATAACACCTTTGTCTGATAACCCGAATGAATCCTATACTAGAAATCCTGATTTGATTGGAAATTTTGAACAACACACAACTTCCACTACACTCAAATTTTCGCCCGGTACAAAAATTAATGGCAGTCCGTTTTAATTAGCTAAGGAATGCACTATTTAGGACTTGTCATATCAATAGTTTGTATTGCCATTGTTGCAAAATTATTGCTTAAAGATTTCTTCCCACAAGCAGTTTTATTGATAGCTGGTATCGTAATGCTCTTTGCGGCTAGCTTATTACAAAAGCCTATTCCAGAAAGTGAAGCTACTACAGGTTTTGTTTTATTGGATATTTTTGAGTTTATCAAAAATGCCTTCTCAAAAACCAACGCAAATGTTGGGCTTATGATTATGACCATCGGAGGGTTTGTAGCTTACATGGACAAAATTGGTGCATCAGAAGCCCTTGTAAAGGTTGCTTTAAGGCCTTTGGCTTTTCTTAAAAAGTACCCCAATATTGCTTCTGTAGCTGTTATACCCATTGGTCAATTAATTTTTATTTGTGTTCCCTCAGCTGCTGGTTTTGGATTGCTCCTTATGGCTTCTGTTTTTCCTATTTTAGTAAATCTAGGGGTAAGCAGATTGGCCGCAGTTGCCATCATTACTGGATGTACTTCTTTTTGTATTGGGCCTGCTTCTGTAATTACTGCGTCTGCTGTTCAAATTGCACAAATAGAAACGGTGCCGTATTTCATTCATCAACAAATTCCTATTGCCATCATATTAAACTTAGTATTGATGATTTCATATTTTTTCGTCAATAAATACTACGATAAAAAAGATGCACTTCAATCCATAGAAGTGAAAGAAAAACCAAAGGCGACTTTTATTGCACCACCTATTTACGCCATTTTACCCGTTCTCCCGCTAGTTTTATTGCTCACCTTTTCAGGTGTATTAGAAGTGTTTCCAATCAAATTAAAGATAGAAACTACTACGGCCATGTTGCTTAGTTTGTTTGTTGGTTTATTATTTGAATTGGTTCGAACCAAAGATTTTAAAGCGCTTTTTGCTTCTTTTAAAGTGTTTTTAGATGGAATGGGCGAAATGTTTAAATCTGTTGTTTCACTCATTATTGTAGCAGAAATTTTTGCCAATGGTTTAATTGCATTAGGTTTTATGGATGGCCTCATTGCCTTGTCGCAAGGCGCAGGCTTAAATGCAAAAGGCATTGGGATTATCATGACACTCATGATATTTTTTGCTGCCATTCTAATGGGTAGTGGCAATGCAGCTTTCTTTGCTTTTGGTCCGCTCATTCCTAATGTAGCTAAACAATTTGGCGTATCTAGCACTTCCATTCTATTACCCATGAATTTATCAGCTTCAATGGGCAGAGCTATTAGCCCCATCGCAGGCGTATTAATCGCTACTGCAAACGTAGCAGGCGTTCCTGTTATTGAAGTTGTCAAACGAAATTTAATTCCAGTTTGCGCTGTGTTACTTACCTTACTAATTTACCATTTTGGACTATGCTTTTAATTAAAAATGCAAACGTATATTCCCCTTCGCCACTCGGGAAAAAAGATATATTAATGGGCAATGGAAAGATTTTGGCCATTCAAGACCAAATTCTTAACCAAGATAAGCTTTTTACCGAATGGGATGCCAAGGAAAAAATTGTTTGCCCAGGTTTTATAGATCAACATATTCATATCATTGGTGCAGGTGGCAAACATGGCTTTGCTTCCATGACACCAGAAATAAAATTATCAGACCTTATTGCTTGTGGTAGCACAACTGTAGTTGGATTATTAGGAACAGATGGCGCCTCGCGCAGTATTAAAAGTTTATTTGCAAAAACAAAGTCCTTGGAAAGTGAAGGGATTACAGCCTATATGTTCACTGGTTATTATGGGCTAGATCCTGTTTACATTACAGAATCTGTTCAAGAGGATATGATTTTTATAGAACCTGTGCTGGGATGCAAAATTGCTATTACAGATATACGTTCATCTTACCCAACCGACTTAGATTTGCTCAGAATCCTTCGTCAAGTAAAAGTAGGTGGAATGCTTGCTAGTAAAAAAGGAATTCTACACTTGCATTTAGGAGCACTTAAAACTAAAATGGATATTTTGTTTAGGTTGGTAGAAGAACACGAATTTCCAATTTCCCATATTTCCCCTACCCATGTAGCAAGAACAAAAGATCTTTTTGACCATGCCATTGCTTTTGCCAAACTAGGAGGGATGATTGATATTACTACTGGCGCATCTAAGTACACCGAACCTTACAAGGCAGTTTTGTATGCACTTGAACAAGGTGCTTCGATGGATAAAATGACTTTTAGCAGCGATGGAAACGCTGGCTTAGATAAACTTGATGATAAAGGAAACTTAATTGGTTTTCGCCGCGCACCTATCGACCAAAATTACCTGCAAGTAAAAGCGCTAATAAATAATTCTACAGTTAAAATTGAAGAAGCAATTAAACTAATTACTAGCAACCCTGCTGCCAATCTTGGACTTAAAAATAAAGGGGCAATTAAGCTTGGTTATGATGCTGATTTCTGCTGCCTAGATAAGGATTTCACCCTTTGTGATGTGATAGCTAAAGGCAAATTGATGATGGAAAATTCCCAAGTAATTGCCAAAGGACATTTTGAATAAACAAACCATGAAAAAATCACTCATACTCGTTTTTCATTTTACCTTATTGGCTTTGTTTGGTTCAAGCCAAAACCCAGTTTTAAATAAATATACTTTTGGGGAAGGATTAAAATTTACCGATAAGCATAACTCAACTTATACCCTTGCAGGTTTTATTCAGCCTTCTTTGGAGATAAAAAAGTATAATGATGATACCATTCAAGATACCTATTTAAGGTTTAGAATGCGCAGGTTGAGATTGAGACTTTCTGGAGATTTACCTAAGTATAAGTTGCAATATCGCTTGCAAGCAGATTTGAGTGGAACACCTGAAATTGGAGATGAAACTAGCTTCATGCTTTTTGATGCTTGGGTGGCTTATGACCCAACTGATTTCTTGCAAATTAAATTTGGGCAAAGCTCTTCTCCCACAGAAAATTTGGAAATACTTATGATTTCAAATAGTCTGCAATTGCCCGAAAGGAGCAGACTTACCTCAGCCTTTGCGGTGTTTAGAGAGTTTGGACTTTTTGTTTCGGGCGAGGTTAGGTTCAACCGAAACCTTATCTTAAAACCTGCTTTAACACTCACAAATGGCGATGGGCCAAATACCTTTAATAAGGACCTTGGTGGTTTTAAATACGGTGGAAGGTTAGATATATTAACGTTTGGCAAGTTTAGCAATATGGGGCAATTTCGCCAAGGTGATATTGTGAGGGAACTTACCCCTAAGCTTTTGATTGGTTTTACCTATAGCAAAAACGTGGGTGTAAGCAGTAGAAGGGGAGAGGCAAGCGGTGCCATCCTTTATTTAGATAAGAATGGTAACAATGCCTTGCCAACTTACACGAAGTATGGGGTAGATTTTCTATTCAAGTACAGAGGTTTTAGTGCCATAGGAGAGTTTTTATATGGCACTGCCAGCGTGCCTTCTAGCATCACTACAAGGGTTAGAAATGATGGCAGTACTTCCAATTCATTTCTTGTAAATGGTTTACAGGATGTAAGCAATTATGTAAAAGGCAGAATGATGTTGGGCAAGGGTTATAACATTCAAGCAGGTTATATTTTTAAGAATAAATTTTCTTTGGACGCACGCTATACCCAATTAGATGCTGATGTAAATTCATTCTTAAATAACCCTACGTTTTACAACCGACCAAAATATTATACCATCGGATTGTCTAAATACCTGAGTAGAAATTATGGTTTTAAAATTCAAGGTTCCTTAACCTATGTTAAACTTGGTGCTGGCAGCCTTGACATTGCTGATAATCCAATTTCTAACAATGAGTTTATCACTAACATCATGACTACTTTTACTTTCTAACAATGAGAAAAATCGCTGTCATATTTCTTCTGTTTTTTTGGTTTGGTTTTGTACAAGATTTTAGTCCGCAATCCAAAGAAATAACCCAAAAGTTTTTTCCAGAGTTGGAGATAGACATGCAAACGCCTGCCTTTAAAAAGAGCAAAGGTTTCACTAACTATGAAGAAATGTTGGCCTTTTTAAATGCGCTTAAACAACAGCATCCTGATGTAATGGACATCAAGTTTATTGGTGAAAGTCAGAAAGGAAAGGCCATACCCATGGTTGTACTCAATAGTAATAGTAAGATTAAGAAGTTACGGGTTTGGTTTCAGGGTGGCTTGCATGGCGATGAAATGGCAAGTACAGAAGGGATGTTTTATCTTTTAGATAGGTTATTAAATGATAGTACTTATCGTTACTTACTCAATAAATTAGAAATAGCCATTGTTCCCATGGCAAATATTGATGGCTATGAAAAAGAAGACAGGTATGCCGCCAATGGTTTGGATTTAAACAGAGATCAAACCAAGTTAATCATTAAGGAAAGTGTTTTTTTA
>JAIYCU010000007.1 GCA_027487835.1 Bacteroidota bacterium
ACATAATTTTCCATCACTTCTTTGTTTTCAAACAATCCAAGTGATTTTAAATACTTTTCAAAGCTTCCAGTGTCGTTGTGGCCAATCTGCATGCGCAAGCTTGCAGGGCTAAGGCCAGCTATGTAATTATTTACCACTCCAGTATGCTTCCAGCTATATAAGGTGTAATCCTTAGCATAACCAAGTTTCTTAATTACCCGTGTGCGATATGCATCGCTCACATACCTGGCATCCATAAAATTTAAACCAGGTTTTATTCCTTTACCAAATAGATACCAGTCTCCAGGAAGTTTCTTAAACTCAATAAGCTTTTTATAAATTGGATCAGGAAGAGCCACATGCCTGTCTGTTTTGTTTTTGCTAATTTCTGCAGGAATAAACAGGTGTTTAGCTCTATACATTTCTAAATGCTTAACCTTAAGGTGGCTAATTTCATTTGGACGTGCCAAAGTGTAATATATTGTTTCGCAATACAGCCGCATTTCTGGGAAATGGATATCCATATAGTTTAACAGCTCCCTTTGCTGGTCTTTTTTGTAGGCAATATTTTTGCCTACTCCATTGTCCAATTTTGGAGCCTTAAGCCATGGATTTACTTCTATAATTTCACTTTCTACGATAACTGCAAATAAGGAAGAAAGATGTTGCACATAGTTGTTATATGTGCGAGGTCCAACTTTCTTCTGAAGTATGTTTAAAAATGGCTTTATGCTTTTAGGGGTAACAGAATTAATATGTAGGTTTACATCAACGTGTTTAAGCCAGCCTTTTAAGTAATCGCTATAATTCTTTAGGGTTTTAGGTCTAAGGTTTTTTTTGTTTTGTATGGCGATAGCCATAGCCTCCTTAATGGAAATGAATTTCTTGTTTTTTGCCCTGTTTTCTAAATCTTGTGCTGCTAGTTTTTCTGAATCAATATGGTAGCCCTCATTAAGCTTTTCATTAATTGCCGCTATGAATTTAATAGCCCATGCCTTCCTTTTTTTTAGGTCTACAATCTTGTTGCACTTATAATCTCTTTTGCGTACAATCTTACCCTTTTGAGCATTGTAAACATAATACTCAATGCACCAACGCTGGTCTTTTGCCTGTTTTGAAGGGATAAAAAGTTTAGCTTCTTTAAATTTGTGAGGCATTTGAAAGTAATCAGGCTCTATTAATAATGGCAGTATTGTCGCTACCATTGGCGACAATAAATTTTTGTCAAAAAAAATGACTGATAAACCTAAGATTATCAGCCATTTTAAAAAGTACCCAGAGCCGGGGTCGAACCGGCACGAGGGTGAGCTCACTGGTGTTTGAGACCAGCGCGTCTACCAATTCCGCCATCTGGGCAACGGGGATGCGAATATAAGAACTTAAAATTTTGTTGCAAGAATTTTTTTATGTTATTCTACAACTATCTCATCTGCAAATAACCAAGCTCCTTGGCCTTCGCCTGGATGCCCAACAGGACAAACACCAATATTCTTTGCTTTAATCCTAATGTATTTTATTTTTACTGATTTTAAGGTAAGTCCAAACTGTTGTGTAATTGGATTTTCCTTCACCATTGGGGTATTATTTTCTAAGACTACCAACTCAGACCATTTTACGCCGTCTGTTGAATAAGCCATTTCTACTTTCACTGGTGCAAATACCCATGCTTTATAGAAATGAAGAAAATTCATTTGAATTGATTTTACTTCCATTTCTGAAGGTAATTCTAGTAATAATCCCATATCAGAAGTATTAACGGCATGCCAACTGCTGCGCGTGGCTAAAGGTCCAAATATGCCATTTACCAATGTACTTTCTCCCTCTGCTGGGTAGGATTTGCTTACTGGTTTGTCATAGGTTATTTTTGAACCAATTGCCTTATGTAGAACATATTTTTGTTCGCTTGGAAGGATACTTAATTGGTGGTTATTTCTATAAAGCCAAGCTTGGATAGTTCCGCTAGAATCAATGGTGATTGTATCTTTATAGGCAGCATTGTTTAGCTTTCCACTCAAATTATACTTTATAGATGCATTAGGAATCTCGGATAACAAAACCGCTTTTAGTTTATTGTTATGGGTAAAGGTTTTTATATCCACTTTAAAATTCCCTTTACAATAGTTTAAGCCTAGTTCTTCAAAACGCATTTGATGTATTTCTATGCGCGGATAAAACTCATTCCAATCTCTATATTTTTTGGGGGTCCAAAGCACCTCAGCCATGGCAGGCATACGGGGTAAAATCATATATACAACATGATTAAAACTAGGCATGTATTCGGTCCAAACATTGGCTTGAGCCCCTAATACAAAATGGCTTAACGAATCGCTTAATTCAGCAGGGATGGGTTCATAATCATATACCCGTTTTAGAGAATTAAACCCGCCAATTGCCTTGGGTTCAGAGGCAGGGTCGGCTTGATAGTGGTCGAAATAACAAGGTACCCCTGGGGTCATAATCACCTCATGCGACTGTTTTGCGGCGGCTACGCCGCCGCTTTCGCCACGCCAACTCATTACCACCGCATCACTGGCTAAGCCCCCTTCCAAAATTTCGTCCCACCCTATCATCTTTTTTCCATTGGCTTTTAAAAACTTTCCAATGCGCTTTACAAAATAACTTTGTAGCTCTAATTCATCCTTTAACTTCTCTTCTTTTATTCGTTTCTGGCAAGCACCGCACGCTTTCCAGGGCTCCTTTTCAACTTCATCTCCACCAATATGAAAATATTGAGATGGAAACAAAGGCATCACCTCTGAAATTACATCTGTTAAAAAAGTAAATACCTCTTCTTTACCCGCACAATAATTAGACGATTTATTCACATAATCACCTCCTGTTAAAGGCAGTTGAAGCTCGTCCTTGCAACTCAAAGCAGGATAAGTAGTAATGGCTGCAGCGCTATGACCAGGTAATTCAATTTCTGGCACCACAGTTATCATTCTTGCTGCTGCATAGGCCACAATTTCCTTTACCTCTTCTTGGGTATAAAAGCCGCCATAATTTGCCGCTTCCTCCGATTTAGCTGTTGGCCTATCATTAAAATGCCAAGCCCTCCTATCCACTCGCCATGCGCCAGTTTCGGTAAGTTTTGGATATTTTTTTATTTCTATGCGCCAACCTTGGTCGTCTGTTAAATGCCAATGAAAAGTATTCATTTTATACATCGCCATAAGGTCGATATATTGCTTTACTTGTGGCACCGTAAAGAAATGTCTTACCACGTCTAAGTGCATTCCACGCCAAACAAAGCGAGGATAATCCAAAATATCAATTTTGGGCAAAGCCAAAGCTTGATGGGTAGCACTTGCAGGTAAAAGTTGTAACAATGATTGCAAACCATAAAAAGCGCCTTTGGCTGTATTAGCACCTATTACAACCCCTTCTTTATCAATTTTTATAATATAGGCTTCGCTTTGTGGAAATCCAATAATGCTTGCCAAAACAACTTTAATATAATTGGTTTTTACTTTACCTACTTTTAGGTTCAAACCGCTACTATTTTTAATAGCTAACTTAAAAACAGCAAGGGCTTGTTTGAGTGAATCATTGCCATTTCTATCAACAATAACCGTATTTGAGTTAATGGTGAATACATTGTTTACTCCATAATCTGTTAACTCTACCGGCTTGGGAATAATTGAAAATTTAGTTTGAGCCACCATCGTTTTCATACCAAATAAGAAAATGAGGCCCACTAATAAGCTAGGTTTTAAAAAATTCATGTGGGCAATTTCATTACTTAAAGCCTTATTCCAAAATTTAAAAGAAAATTTTCAGCATCAGGCGCTATTACCAAGCAAAATCTTTCTCAAGCTTCTTGCTTCACCTCAAACCACACCTTAGTGCCTTTGTTTAGCTCACTTTCAATGCCAATACTGCCGCCGCTGCCTTCTACATACTCTTTGCATAAAAGCAAACCAAGGCCTGTTCCTTTTTCATTATTTGTGCCGAAGGTTGTATAATGTTCTACAGCAGAAAATACTTTATTTATTGCCTCTTGGTTCATTCCTAAACCACTGTCTTCCACACAAACCTTTATAAAACCTGACTTCTCAGATGGGGCTATGCTCATTGTGATCTTCCCCCCATGATGGGTAAATTTTATCGCATTACTAACCAAGTTTCTTAAAATTAATTGCAATTGGTTTTTATCAAAATAAACCACCACACGGTCTAAAATTAAGTTTTGCAAGTTTATGTTTTTCTCAGCTAATTGAATTTTATACAAATCCATCAACTCTTGCACTGGCTTGCGCAAATCAAAAATTTCAGGCTCACTTTTAACGCCTGTTAATTGGCTTCTCGACCAGTTTAATAAATTTTCAAGGGTTAAGTTTAAGGTATCAACATTTTTAGAAATACTTGCCAGCGACTTTTTTAATTCTTCATAGGTAAGATCATCATCTGCAACCCAATTTAGCACTGTGCTTAATGATTTAATTGGCGCTCTTAAATCATGTGCAATAATTGAAAATACTTTATCTTTTATCAAATTACTTTCATGTAATTCAGATGCCTGTTCCTTTAACAAGGCAGTTCTTTCTACAATGATGCTAGATTGATTTTGATTTACCATTTTGAGCGAATCAGACAATTGCTCAACCTCTTTGAATGAGTTAGAAAACAACCTAGTAATAGTTAAAGCTTGTATTACCGAAAATAGAAAAATAGAAAATGGCAATAAATACATAAAGTTGATAAAACCTTGACTGTGTATAATATCATTAAAACCTGCCAAAAATGTAATTAAATATGCCCCTCCTACCCAATTTGCAAAGGGTCTTTTATTCATTAAGACCTTTATCACAAGGTTTAATAAATATAATAACATTAAGGCACAAATAAATAAATAGCTAGGGATTAAATACGAGGTAAAAACAACAGGCCCTAAAGCAAATACAACTGCAAAAATAGCTTGCAACCAAACCACCCCCTTGACCATTTTACGATTCAAATCTCTTGGGTACATGCTATATAAATATAACATACCAAAAATAATTATTAAAACTAAGGAGGTAAATTCAATTCTTACAATTATTTCCCATGGGAAGCATGCACTTATTTGCCTAAATAGTATAATTCCGGTTGAACCAATTCTAAGCGCAGCAAATAGGCATAACAAAGCAAAATATAATGAACTTTTCTCTTTGGTACGGATATAATAAAACGCCACAAAATAAAAGAACAAAACAAATAAAGAACCACATAAAAAGGCAGCTGTAATTACTTCTATATTGGTATTTTCATCTATTATTGAAGATAATCCTAAACTTGGTGCATACCAAATCCCACCTTGCCTATAATTATAATTAGAAACTTGTAAGGCAATTTCAACGGTATCAGAATTACTATTAAAGTGCACATCAGTAGGCACAAAATCTGGCTTAGACTCAGTTTCTATTTTGCCAAACCTACCTGCACTTGCTTCTAAATTTCCATTAATGTATAATTGGTAATTTGTACCAATAGCATATAGCTTAAACGACAAATTTAATTTTGCTAAATCCTTTTTTGATAGCTTACATATATAGGTTCCAAAACCCATTTCTTTATTTCCTGTACTCCCCCAACTTCCAGGTACTTCGCATGCTTGGCCACCTTCAAAATTTGATTTTAATACTTCCTCATAGGTCTTACCATAATATAATTTCCAATAAGGATTATCCAATAATAAGAGGTCATTACTTAGATTTACAGGGATAGGGATAACAGCTTGTGTTGCGTAGTTAAAACTAGCTGTTAAAAGTGAAACTATAAGAAATAAATGTTTCAAGGCGAAGTTTGTCAATTTTTAGGTAGCTGCAAATAAATAAAAATTGCGCACTTAAACCTTATTTTATTACTTCGTATTTGTGTCAAAAGAATTTTATGCATCATTTAATGCTTTTTGGTTTGCAGATATTGCGGTTCAAACTGCTTATATTCAGCAGGCTGAAGACGTTTACACCTTAAACAATCAACAATTTCAACTCATCCCCTATTGTGATTATAAAAATGAGGATAAACCTTCTAATGCTTACCTAATCTATGAAGATTTATGGTTTGCAAAAAATGACCTCATTAAAAGCAGGATAAAAAGTGTGCTAGGTTTGAACCAAAAAAAACATGCCCGTCAGTGTCAACTTAAAACATTAACCAATCCAGAAGCTGATAATTTCTTTGAAGAAAATCACTTATTGGGCCAAAGCACTTATGGTGTAAAAATGGGTTTGTTTATAAACAATGAGTGTTTTGCAGCCATGGCTTGGAGCAAGCCGAGGGTATTTTTAGATAAACAGGTATATTACCATTCTTACGAGATGGTTAGATTTGCAAGCAAAATGGGTTTTACTTTGAATGGCGCGTTAAGTAAATTGTTTAATGGATTTATACAACTTAAAAAGCCAGTGCATTTAATGACCTATACCGACAATGACTGGGGATCGGCAGAGTCCTTTGCCAATTTAGGATTTGTAAAAGTTGGTTCAAGCCGAAACATTTTATTTTGGGTTGACCCGATAACACACCAAAGAAAATACCATTTAAAAGAAAAGGAAATTCAAACAAATTTAATAGTTGGATATAATACTGGTAGCACAAAATGGATAGCAGATTTGATGCAATAAGTAACGAAATTAAAACCGCAGAAATGATTGTGGTTTTAGGGCCAACCGCCAGTGGAAAAACACGTTTGGCCATTTCCTTGGCGCAACAGTTCAATGGAGAAATTATAAGTGCCGATTCGCGTCAAGTCTATAAAAATATGGATATTGGAACGGGTAAAGATTTAGATGAATACAAACAGGCTGGGGTAAAATACCATTTAATCGACCTAATTCCTGCTGGCGAAAAATACAATTTACACCAGTTTCAACTTGATTATAAAGTGGCTTTTGATGAAATTAAAGATCGCCGTAAAAAACCAATTCTTTGCGGCGGAAGTGGCTTGTATTTAGAAGCAGCCCTATCGCCAAAGTTATTTACCCAAATCCCAGAAAACCAACTATTAAAAGATCAATTAAGGGAATTACCACTTGAAGAATTAAAAGAGATTTGGTTTAAAGAATATGAAAAGGTATCGACCTATAATCCCGACTTAAGCACGCATAAAAGAACCCTAAGAGCTATTGAAATTGCGCAGTACTTAAAAGATAATCCCGACTTTAAATTTGAAAATAGGGGCATACAAAAAGCTATTATAATTGGCCTTGCACCCGATCTACAACAAAGAAGAAATAGAATTGAAGCCCGATTAAATGCACGGCTCCAAAATGGGATGATAGAAGAAGTAGAAACACTTATAAAAACAGGAATAAGCGTTAAAGATTTAGTATATTATGGCTTAGAATATAAGTTTATCACCCTTTACTTAATAGGTGAACTAAGCTATGTGCAAATGAAACAGCGATTGCTTATTGCCATTCAACAATTTGCTAAAAGACAAATGACCTATTTTAGAAAATTAGAAAAAGATGGCTTTATCATTCATTGGTTCAAACCAGAAGATATTAAACCCTGGCTTTTAACTGGAGAATAAGAAAATTAGAAAATTAAACGCAATCCACTACATTTGAATAAAATATATCTCATGAAAAAAATACTTACTTTTATTTTGAGTGTAACAGCTGCAGTTAACCTACTTGCACAGCCTTGTACGCCTGATCCTGCGCTGCTATATCCAGGAATTATGCCAGCTAAATTGCCAGATGGAATTGTTGGAGACTATTATTCTGAAGTGGTTTCTTTAATGGTACCTTTAGATACCAATTTAGTAATTAATGGAACACCCGTAAGTGTAAGAATTGACTCTGCCAAGGTTATTTATATTTCTTCACTGCCTGCCAACTTTAGCTACGAATGCGATAAGCCTTCACAAACCTGGAAAGGTGGCGCAAAAGGCTGTGCAAAAATTGTTGGTACGCCTGTTGTTGCCGACGAAAAGAAACATGTCATTTGGGTAAAAACCCAAACTTGGTTTAAGGTAATTGGGCTTACCAATCAATTCGACCAAATAGATTCTAGTTCTATTGATTTTACAGTTAAAGCGGCAAATTCTATTGGAGAAAACAATACAAAAGCAAGATTTACAGTTTACCCAAATCCTGTTAAAGACGAATTAAGCCTAGAAATTGCATACTTTGATGCAAATGCAAGATTTGAAGTTTACAATTTATTAGGTTCAAAACAAAACATAAGCATGCAATTAAATCCATATATAGGTATGGCTAAGTTAAATACTAAAGAATTGCCACAAGGTGTTTATTTTGTGAAAGGATTTTTAAATGGCAAAGAGTGGCAAGCCAAATTTATTAAGGAATAATTTGCCATTAACCAATAAAAAAGCGCGATGCTCTAAACTGAGTATCGCGCTTTTTTTTATAAGAATCCCAACTGTAATTTGGCAGATTCACTCATTAAGTCTTGGCTCCAAGGTGGGTCAAATGTAACCTTCACCTCCACCTCTTTCACGCCTTCCATAGCCCCAAGCTTTTGCTTAATTTCTTCGGGCATGCTTTGTGCGGCCGGGCAAAAAGGAGAAGTAAGCGACATTATAATTTCGATGTTTAACTCATGCGAAACATTCACTTCATAAATCAAACCTAACTCGTATATATTAACCGGAATCTCTGGGTCGTAAACAGTTTGAAGCACTTGAATGGCTTCATTTTGTACATCCACAAAGTTTCTATTGGTATTTTCTGTAGGGCTCATGTTTTATGCATTTTGGGTTAAAGCAAAGGCATACATTTTCATTTGTTTAATCATGCTTGCAAAGCCGTTACTTCTTTGCGAACCAATCATATGTTGCATACCAATTTTTTCTATAAAATATAATTCTGTTTCAACAATTTGTGCGGGAGATTTACCGCTCAATATTCTCACCAATAAACTCACTAGTCCTTTTGTAATTTCTGTATTGCTATCAGCTTCAAAAAACAATTTTCCATCTTGCTGAACTGGAAACAACCAAACTTTGCTTTGACAACCTTTTACAATGTATTCGTCAGCTTTATGTTCTAAGGGCATTTCTGGTAGTTTCTTGCCCAAGTCCATTAAATAGAAAAGCTTACTTTCCATATCGTCTTCAAACAAAGAAAAATCATCAATAATTTCATCTTGAATTTCTGTGGTTGTCATACTGCTTATCTATTAATCATTTTTTGCAAAGTGGCCAATAGGCTGTCAATTTCCTCTATCGTATTGTAAATTGCAAATGATGCACGCACGGTACCTTCAATGCCAAAAAACTTCATTAAGGGTTGTGTGCAATGGTGTCCTGTTCTTACTGCAATACCTTTGGCATCTAGCAACAAGCCTGTATCAAAGGGATGCTTCCCTTCTATTAAAAACGATTGAACCGCCACCTTATGAGGGGCTGTTCCAAATAGTTTTATTCGGTTTGAACCTAGTTCCTTGAGACCCATAACAAAGTGTTGGAGCAATTGCGTTTCCCATTGCATGATGGCCTCTTTGCCTAAATCATTTACAAAATCTAAGGCGTCTTTAAAGGCAATAACGTCCCCAATATTAGGCGTTCCAGCTTCAAATTTAAAAGGGATGTCGTTGTAAGTAGTTTTTTCAAAACTCACATCCTTAATCATTTCACCACCACCTTGGTAGGGTGGCATTTTATCTAATAATTCACGCTTCCCATAAAGCACCCCCACACCCGTTGGTCCGTATAGCTTATGACTGCTAAGTGTTAAAAAATCTACATCTAAGGTTTGTACATTAATTGGCAAATGCGACCCAGCTTGCGCGCCGTCTAACAAAACAACCGCCTTGTATTGATGTGCTGCCTCAATAATTTCTTTCACAGGATTGATTGTACCCAAGGCATTACTTGCCCAAACACAGGCTACAATTTTGGTTTGAGCCGAAAGCAATTGGTGAAAAGCATTCATGTCCAATTCGCCATTGGCATGAATTGGAATTACCTTTAGTTTAGCCCCAGTTTCTTCACACACCATTTGCCAAGGAACAATATTGCTATGGTGCTCCATATAAGAAATAAGCACTTCATCGCCAGGCTTTAAAAAGGCCTTACCATAAGTTTGCGCAACTAAATTAATGCTTTCTGTAACACCTTTGGTAAAAATACATTCGGCCGCTTCTTTCGCATTTATAAAGGATTGAACTGCCTTTCTGGTGTCTTCATAAAATCCAGTAGATCGATCTGCCAATGCATGTGCTCCTCTATGAATATTGGCATTGTGAAATTTGTAATAGTTATCCAAAGCCTCTATAACCGATAAAGGTTTTTGGGTTGTAGCCGCATTATCCAAATAAATAAGTGGATGCCCATTTACTTGCTGATGCAAAATTGGAAACTGGTTTCGTATCGAACTAATATCTAAGCTTGCTACATTCATATTTTTATCTACTAGAGGCCAGAGTCCAAAAGCTAGATGCCATTTTATAATTTCCGTTCAATTTCACTTTCTAAGATTTGCACCAATTCAGGAATTTTTATTTTCTCAGCAATATCATCAGCAAAAGCATTAAGCAATAACTTTCTTGCTTCGTTTTCTGATATTCCCCTGCTGCGTAAATAAAACATTGGCTCCTCATCTAACTGACCAATTGTTGCGCCATGGGTGCACTTAACATCATCTGCAAATATCTCTAACTGCGGTTTTGTATTAACTGTGGCATCATTGCTTAGCAAAATATTTTGATTCCGTTGGTATGCATTTGTTTTTTGAGCATCCAAATGAACCATTATCTTTCCATTAAAAACAGCTACTGATTTATCCTTAAGGATGCCTTTATACTTTTCATCGCTAAAACAATTAGGCTTGGCATGATCTACCCTGCTGTGGTTGTCCACAAATTGGTTTCCATCCGGAATATATAAACCATATAAGAGACTATTGCAGTTTTCGCCATTCATATAAAAATGCAAGTTATTACGCACCCATTGGCCATCTAAGGTTAGTGTAACTTGGTTGATGTTGGTATTAGCATTTTGAAATATCTGTGTATAATTGTTATGGTAGGTTTCTCCTTTTGCACGCTGTACCTTATAGTGTTCAAGGGATGCATTTTCGTCCACAAAAATTTCATTGACCACATTTGTAAAAGAACTTTGGCTCCCTACCGCAATATAATTTTCGATTATGGTAGCAGAAGCCGACTTTTCAATTACAATTAAATTTCTTGGCTGTTGTAATACATGTCCAGCATTTGCATCTGTAATATTGGTAATCATGAGAGGGAATTTCATTTGCTTACCAGCTGGCACGTATACAAAAGCGCCATCGCTCATCAATGCAGAGTTCATGGCAATAAGACCTTCTTCAAGTTGCAGGTATTTGCCAAAATGAGCCTCAAAAACGGCAGCATGTGCTTTTCTCGCATTTGCTAAATTGGTACAAACTAATTCTGCATCTTCCTCTAACCATACACTTAAATCTGGGAAAAGACAACCATTAACAAATACAATCTTATTTGCAGTAATTGTATTTAAAATCCCAGCGTCTAACAAAGACTGTGCGTCTAAATTACTTATGCAGGTAGAAGCAAAGCCTATTTCTGCAATTTTGCTAAGATTGGTGTATTTCCACTCTTCGTGCTTTGTGGTAGGCAATCCATTTTTTTGGAAGGCATCAAAAGCGCTTTTTCTATATTCAAAGAAGTTATCTTTTTGAGCTTGCTGCTCATATAAGTTAAACTCACTTTCTATTTGTTGAAATAAATTCATTTTTGCTTGCTAGTTCTTTTGCTAAAATTACAAAGCTGCTTCAACTTCTTGTTTGATCCAATCGTAGCCTTTAACCTCTAGTTCTTTGGCAAGAGAGGCATCTCCACTCTTTACAATTCTACCTTTGTATAAAACATGAACAAAATCTGGTATGATATAATCAAGCAAACGTTGGTAATGTGTAATAACAAGAAAAGATCGCTCTGAATTTCTAAGTTTATTTACCCCCGCTGAAACTAAACGTAAAGCATCGATGTCTAAACCAGAATCAGTTTCATCTAGGATGGCAAATTTTGGTTCAAGCATAGCCATTTGAAATACTTCATTGCGCTTCTTTTCTCCCCCGCTAAAACCTTCATTCAAAGAACGAGAGGTAAGCGATTTATCCATTTCCATTTCCTCCATTTTACTTTTCATGAACTTCAAAAAGTCGGTAGCCTCCATTGGGGCTAAGCCATGGTATTTTCTTTTTTCGTTGATGGCAGTTTTCAAAAAATTTGTAGAACTCACTCCTGGTATTTCTACAGGATATTGAAATGCTAAAAACAAACCCTCTCTTGCTCTGTCTTCAGGAGAAAGCGATAATAAATCCTTGCCTAAAAAATCAACATTTCCATCTATAACTTCATAATCCGATCTGCCGGCTAAAACAGATGACAAAGTACTTTTTCCTGCGCCATTTGGGCCCATGATGGCATGCACTTCGCCTGGCTTTATATCTAAATTAATTCCATTTAAAATGGATTTTCCTTCAATGGATGCTTTTAAATTTTCTATTTTTAACATGATACTATTCTATAATTAACCAACACTTCCCTCTAAAGATACAGCCAAAAGCTTTTGTGCTTCTACGGCAAACTCCATTGGTAATTGATTTAAAACTTCTTTACAAAAACCGTTTACAATGAGTGAGATGGCTTCTTCTAATCCAATTCCTCTTTGATTGCAATAAAAAATTTGATCTTCCCCAATTTTACTTGTGCTAGCCTCATGTTCTAAAGTAGCGGTATTATTATTTACTTCTATATAGGGAAATGTATGTGCACCAGATCGATCACCAATTAACATACTATCGCATTGGGTATAGTTTCTGGCTTGCTCTGCTTTCTTATTTATTTTAACCAATCCGCGGTAGCTGTTATGCGACCTACCTGCCGAGATTCCTTTGGAAACAATCCTACTTTTTGTATGCTTTCCAATATGAATCATTTTGGTACCTGTATCTGCCACTTGTGCATTGTTTGTTACGGCTACCGAGAAAAACTCTCCTGTGCTATAATCACCCTTTAATATGCATGATGGATATTTCCATGTAATGGCAGAGCCAGTTTCTACTTGGGTCCAACTAATTTTTGCATAGGCACCTTCGCAAATACCACGTTTAGTTACAAAATTGAAAATACCACCCTTGCCTTCTTTATCGCCTGGATACCAATTTTGAACTGTTGAATACTTGATTTCGGCTTTTTCTAAAGCTACTAATTCAACTACTGCAGCATGTAATTGGTTTTCATCACGCATTGGGGCAGTGCAACCTTCTAAATAACTAACGTAGCTGCCTTCATCTGCAATAATTAAAGTTCGCTCAAATTGACCTGTATTCTCGGCATTAATTCTAAAATAAGTGCTCAATTCCATAGGGCATCTTACTCCTTTTGGAATGTATACAAAAGAGCCATCCGAGAATACTGCGCTGTTAAGCGCAGAAAAATAATTATCTGTATAAGGAACAACCGAACCCAAGTATTTTTTGATTAGCTCTGGGTGTTCATGCACAGCTTCGCTAATAGAGCAAAAAATAACACCCTTTTCTTTAAGTTGCTCTTTAAAGGTTGTGGCAATTGATACAGAATCAAATACAGCATCCACAGCCACACCTGTTAATCTCTTTTGTTCTTGAAGACTAATACCCAACTTTTCAAAAGTTTTTAAAAGTTCTGGGTCAACTTGGTCTAAGCTATCTAACTGTATTTTTTGTTTGGGAGCAGCGTAATAAATGATATCCTGATAATTAATTTTAGGATATTGAAAGTTTTGCCAACTTGGCTCTTCCATTTTTTGCCAATACCTAAATGCCTTTAAACGGTATTCAAGCATCCATTCGGGTTCATTTTTTTTTGCCGAAATAAATCGAACGATATCTTCGTTTAACCCTTTTGGTGCTGTATCCATTTCAATATCGGTAACAAATCCGTACTTATATTCCTGGCTTACAACCTGATCTATAATATCAACTTCTTGTTCAGACATGTAAAAGTTTCATTTGAGGTAGCAAAATTATGATTTTTGTCAGATTTATTTGTACTAAATCTAAATAAAAGACAAGAATAAGTTTGGAATGTTTTAGTAAATTTTAAATAAAAAAAGGGGCCGAAGCCCCTTTTTTTATTTAGTAGTGAAAACTTAGTTTCTCATTTTTACCAATTTAAAGGTTTGTTGTTTGCCCTGATAGGTTAATTTGAGGAAGTAAATTCCACCAGGTAATTGACCTGCTTCATCTAAATAAATTTGATGTTGACCTGCTTCTAAGCCCATTTGTTTATTAAACATGGTTTTTCCATTGATGTCTATTAATTCAAAATTCAAGGCAATGTCTTCTTTCATTTGAAGATTAATCACAAGTTCAGCTGCAAACGGATTCGGCATGATTCCTTTTACCAAAATGTTTTCTTCTTCAATTGATAATATCACCACATTGCTAAGATTTTCTGTTCCATCATTATCAACTTGTCTTAATCTATAATATAAAGTTGCATAACCTAATCCAAATGCTTTGCTGTCTTCAAATTGGTAATTAGAAAGTTTAGAAGCATTTCCCATTCCCATAACTTTACCAATGGCAGTATAAAAAATTCCATCCGTACTACGTTCAATCACAAAATGACTGTTATTAATTTCTAAAGCAGTGGCCCAATTTAATATTGCATCACCTTCGCTTATTGAACCTTTAAAGAACGCATATTTTACAGGCAATGGATTAGTAGAAGTGTTACTAGCAATACCATATTGCTTTGCAAAAGCATTGGTGGCAGGTAACCAAAAACGAACGCTTTGGTTGCTTAAGTTTAGGGTATCAGCCGTATTTCTTGCCATAGTCCATAATCCCGAAGAACCACTTTCGCGAATAGCTAAAAAGATGGAGTCAAGGGCACTGTTACCAATATTTCCACTTGGCACTATAAAAGTTGCCAAGGCACTATCATAGGTTGGCGTACCATAGTTATAAAGAATCCAATATCTATTATGACCCGTTTTAGTGCCTGAGGTAACAATTGTGTCTGGTAAGAAACCAAGTGGTTGTTCTCTAAAATAATGCGCTGCAACCTCAGTTGTGCCGCTCATGTTGGCAAAAGAAAGGCTAATATTTTTACCTGCAAACGACTGCGAAGCAGAGCTAGTAATGGTTTGAATATTGGCAAGGCCTGTATCTAAAGGCAATGAACTATTAAACCATGCTGGCGTAGCTGTTAGGTTATTAAAATCAAAGTTATTTAGGAAGCCTGGATTACAATTACCGGATAAGTCGCCCATAATTGAAGCACCAACTCCATCATCAAATCTAAGCATTTGCATAATGTTTGCATTGCTCATAGGCATGCGTTTTCTATGCATATTCAAACGAATTTCGGCTGTACTAAGGGCGGTATTCCAATATTGATAATTTTCTAAACCACCATTAAATGCAGCACCTAGTCCTGCTCTTCTGCCGATATAAATTGGTCGGCCAGAGCTTACAACGTCTCCTGTTAAAGCGGTATCAATGCCTATCTGACCATTAACAAATAGCCTTAAAGAGGTACCACTATAAACCAAAGCAAGGTGCGCCCAACTGTTAAAGTTTAATAATTTTGAACTATTTACAGATAAATATCCATTGGTTGTTTTAATTACAACCTGTGGTGTTAATCCATTGATATTAATAGTTAATGAGGTATCATTAAGGGAGGAATCTAAAGAATATAAACTAGATGAGCCGACTGCATTTGAGATTCGTACCCATGATTCAATGGTAAAATTAGATAATGGTTTAACGGTTTGGTTATTATTGATTAAAATATAATCATCTGCCCCATCAAACTGTAAACGAGTACCAGCGGTTGTGCCTAGGATAGGTGATTGAACAATAATAGTTTTGTAGGCAGTATCATTGTTTTTATCGCCATCGCCAGGCAATTCTGTCCAAGTTTTAATGGTATAAGTACCTGCAACAGTTGGCGAAAAAGTATTTGGGAAACTAACATTAGCAGAGGCAGCGGCGGAAATAAAACTTACACTAGCACTGTCTGAAAAAACGATTGCGTTTGTTGCATTTCTAACCTGCATTTTAACAGGAACTCCAAATTGTGTATTAGAACCATAATTATAAACAGAGGCAGAAGTTCCATTAAAAGATTGACCTATCGGAAATGATTCACAAGGACTATTGATAGAAGTTACACCTAGGTCGTTGGCCAATTGCAATCTTGGTTCAACCATAAATCTAAAATTCGAATTGGTGGTAAGGAAGTCGGTCCATACGGTATTACCTGTTGGTGAAGTATAATAAAATGTTTGCCCTCTAATGGGTGTTTCTGCTTGGAAAGAGAAGGAGGCATTTACTGTTCCTGTTTGTCTAACTCCAACAAAGAAGGTTCCGCCAATTGGAACTGGTGGGTTTACTGGTATGGTGTTTAAACCTGCTGTGGTAGCAAAAGGCGCCGATTCCCATAAGAGAGTTCCTGGTGTTCCTAAGGCAGTGGTGTCCCAAATGCCTACTTTTAAAGTGGTTCCTCCTGCGCTAAAATTTACACCCACTTGGTTAATACTGTTACTGCCCGAATAAGGAAATTTCGCTACAAAATCTCCTGTTGCTCCTGTGAAGCCTACACCTCCAGTTGGAATTTTAAAAGGATCAGCATAATTGTAAGTATTCAAGTTAACAATTTGGCCATAAATTTTAGAATTATTTGCATTGTTATTGTCAGGTGCACAAAACACTCTAACTGTATCAGTACCTGTATTTAGGGAGGAATATCCTGGAAATGAAATTGTCTTCTCCTGACCAGGTAGCAAAGAATCTACTAAAATAGAATCTAACAAATTATTAACAGGTCTAACGCGAACATAAAAGTATCTATCTAATAAAGTGTCACTTCCTAAGTTTTTAACCCTCGCTCTAACCGAATAAGGAGAAGCAAATGGGATAGGCATTTTTCCTAAACTATAAACTTCTACAACTTGTGCATCATTGGTTGGTGTTTTCTTTCCTAAGTACAACTGAGGTCTAAAAGAACTTGCTCCAGTTAGCGTTCCTAAGGTTGCTAAACTTGCACCTTGAATGTTTCTTTGTCCATTTACAACACCAGTGTTGCAACTATAAACTGCGGCAGTAGTTGCTGGTGGGGAAGCTTCCCATTGGTAGGCAACATAAACGCCTCCACCTGTATATACAAATGGTTTTTGCAAGGTAACAAAATAAGGTCCTGCTACATTTGGAATGGTCATAGAACCGTTGTAAACCGTATCCATTGCACCTCTTGATTGAACAATAGAATCCCACAATGTATTTTTTAGAAAACCTGCATCAGAGGTGTTAACCATAAAAATACGCATATTTCCAGAAACACCAGTTGTAATTGGCGTAGTTAAAATATAACCCGCCCTAAAAATGGTATCACCCGGATTAAAAATACCTGCAAAATCAGCGGCAGGATAAATTGCGCAGCTCCTATGAGCAGCAAAACTAGTAACTGGTCCTCGACCAGCACCAGATGTTCCACCAGCTGTAACTGGGATAGTAAAATAGGTGTAAGATTGCGCATTTGCTTGATGAATGAGCAATACGTTTAGCACCAAAAACTTGATAAAAAGTAAAATTTTTCTTCTCATACACTTAATATTTAATAGTATAAATTTACATTTTTTTTTATTAAAAAAGCCTTTTTAGATTTTTTTACCTTTGACGATGTAATTTTTCCACTTTGAAACTTAATTTTAAAAAATACGGTGAGGGTGAAATACCTCTGGTAATCCTTCATGGATTTATGGGTTCCCTTGACAATTGGCATACCTTGGCTACAAAATTTGCAGATTTCGGCGCTGTAATTACAGTAGACCAAAGAAACCATGGGAAATCGCCTCATACCGACAAACATTCAATTCCTTTAATGGTAAATGATTTGAAACTATTCTTGGATCAACAAAACCTTGAAACCATTTATTTAATGGGACATTCAATGGGTGGAAAGGTTGCCATGCAATTTGCGCTTGAATATCCAGGAATGCTAGAAAAGCTAATCATTGTAGACATTGCTCCTCGAAAATATAAGCGAGGTCATGATGATGTTTTTGAAGCTATTTATGCCATCGACTTAAATGCTATACAAACTAGAAAGGAGGCCGAATTGGCCATGGAAAAACTAATGCCTGATTATGGAACAAGGCAGTTTTTACTTAAAAACTTAGATAGAAATGCAGAGGGCGCCTACCTATGGAAGATGAACCTTCCAGTGCTTCATACCTATTATGAAGAAATCATACAGGAGATTGGTTCAAACCGAAAATTCTTAAATCCTACTTTGGTTATTAAAGGTGCTAGTTCAAATTATATTTCAGATAAGGATGATTCTGATTACATACAATTATTCCCAAACTATACATTAATTGAAATAGCGAATGCAGGGCATTGGGTTCATGCAGAACAACCCGAAATGTTTTTTAATGAGGTTGCAGATTTTTTGTACCGCTAACTTAAACTGGCTAATGCAATAAATTCTGAAGGAACTGCAACGGTTTCTCTCTTGCTATAATCAAAACACACCATGCCTGTTTTAGCCTCACAAACTAGCACATCCTGTTGGTTTATCATTTTATAGTATAGGTCGAAACTGCGTGCGCCAAACTCAGCAGCTGTCACTGCAATGCTTAATACATCTCCATAAAAACATTCTGCCTTGTAAACCACCGCCACATCACCCATTATAACACCTACGCCTGCTAAATTTTTTTCAGACCAATTCCATTGGGCAAAATACTGCATGCGTGCTTCTTGCATATATTCCAAATACACATGATTGGCCAAATGGTTGCCATAATTTAAATCAGAAATGCGCACTGGAATCTGAATTTTATAGGATATATTTTCTGGTAGGACTAGTTTTATTCTTGCCATGTAAAATTGTATTTAGTATTACTTAACTTCATTTAAAAGTTGTTTAAAATATTTAGCACTGCTTAATAAACGGCTTCCATACCAACTAAAAAGCTCTCCATCTACTAACATTATATTAGCTTCAGGCAAAAATGCTTTTAGCTCCTCAATATGTTTCTCTTTAAATGGGTATGGCTCTGATGATAAAAAAACTAAATCTGGATTTAAAACTTTGATTTCTTCCTGAGTCAAAATTGGGTATCTAGCCAGTTTATTTGCAGCATTTAGGCATCCCATTCTTTGCAACATATCGTTTATAAAGGTATCATTACCCGCAGCCATCCAAGGCTCCCGCCAAATTAGGTATAAACATTTTTTAGGTTCGGTCTGAACCAACAATGAATCAAATTCATTTTGTAATTGGGTTAGAAATTGTTGAGCCTCGGCTTCTTTACAAACCAATTCACCCACTCCAGAAATCATTCGATAGGCATCTTCCAAATTTTTGATATCACTTATCCAAACTGGAAATTCATCCATTAATTCTTCAAGCTGATCCTTTTCATTTTCTTCCTTATTGCCAATAATTAAATCGGGTTGTAAGGTTCTGATAAGGTCTAACTTTAACTTTTTGGTGCCACCTATTTTAGGTTTGCTTTGGTGCATTTCTTTTGGATGAATACAAAAAATAGTTTGGGCTAATACTTCATGGCTTAGGCCTAAACTATACAACAGTTCTGTTTGAGAAGGCACTAAACTAATGATGCGTTGCGGGTTAGCTGGCACTTCTACCCTTCTACCCATCATGTCTATCCTCCATTTTTTTTGGTTCATACCTTAGCAAAAAAGCAAAAGAAAACGAAATATCCCAAAGGACCTTATATTTGCCCTCGTTTACATCATAAAATTACGAAATGGGAAGGGTATTTGAAAAACGCAAGCATAAAATGTTTGCACGCTACGCCAAAATGAGTCAGGCATTTACCAAAATTGGGAAAGAAATTGCAATTGCAGTAAAGATTGGCGGTATAGATCCTGATGGCAATTCGCGCTTAAGAGCCATTATTGCCAATGCTAAATCAGTAAATATGCCTAAAGCTAATATTGATGCGGCCATTCAACGCGCTTCTACCAAAACAGAAAAAGAAATGGAGGAAATTGCCTACGAAGGCAAAGGTCCACATGGCGTGGCCATGATTATTGAAACTGCTACAGACAATCCAACGCGCACCATTGCAAATCTTAGGGCACATATGAATAAAACAGGCGGACAGATGTTAAATTCTGGAAGTTTAGATTTTTTATTTGAACGCAAAGGTATTTTTATCATTCCAATGAGCGGCATAGATTTAGAGAATTTTGAATTGGAAATGATAGATTATGGCATGGAAGATTTAGAGGAAGATGGTGAAGGTAATTTTATCATTACTGCTCCTTTTACAGAATTTGGCACCTTGCAAAAAGCCTTGGAAGACCGTAAAATTGAAATTATAAATGCCCAATTGCAGCGCATTCCAACAAGCACTTTGGTTGAATTAAACGATGAGCAACAAGAAGATTTTGGCAAATTGCTAGATAGATTAGATGAAGATGATGATGTTGTAAACGTTTGGCATAATTTAAAATAACTGTGAAAACTAGGTCGTCCAGAAAACCCAAGCTGATTGAAAGACAAGCAGAGCATTCAGATTTAAAAGCAATTATTAAACTGTCTCAGATTTGTTTTCCTAAAAATGATCCATGGACTTTGGCCATGCTCGAAAGCCAGTTTAAGATTTTTCCTGAAGGAATGCAGGTAATAGAGTATGAAGGAGAAGTGGTTGGATCAGCCAGCAGCCTTATAATTAGTTGGGATGAGTACGACGACGACCATAGTTGGAAGGAAATTTGTGATAATGGATTTATTACCAACCATGATGAAGAAGGTGACACTTTATATGGCATAGAGGTCATGGTTCATCCAGATTATCAAGGCTTAAAAATTGGCAGGCGTTTATATGAAATGCGCAAGGTTTTGTGTTTAGAAAAAAACCTAAAACGCATTTTAATTGGGGGCAGGGTTCCTAATTACCACAAGTATTTAAATGACTTTGGCATAAGGGCTTATATCAAACGTGTAGTTGATAAAAAAATTAAAGACCCTGTAGTTACATTTCAGCTATCGCAAGGTTTTACTATTCAGCGCATCATTAAAGACTATTTGCCAGAAGACAAAGAAAGCGAAGGTTACGCCTTATTATTGGAGTGGATTAACTTAGATTATGTTCCTGAGATTAAGGAAAGAAGTGTATTAATGAAAAAAGTTCGTATTTGTTGCATACAATACGAGCTAAGAAAAATAAGAAGCTTTAAAGAGTTTGCCCAACAATGCGAATACTTTACCGATGTGGCCTCTAATTACAAGTCAGATTTTGCCTTGTTTCCAGAATTGTTCACCACGCAACTGCTCTCCTTGCATGAATATAAAAGTATGAGTCCGGAAGACAGTATTCGTAAAATTGACGAATACACCGAAGACTACATAGAGTTGTTTTCAAGGCTTTCAATGGAGTATAATATCAATATTATTGCGGGCACTCATTTACAGGTAGAAGGTGAAAACTTATACAATATTTCTTACTTGTTTAAGCGCGATGGAACCTATGAAAAGCAATATAAAATTCATATTACAAGCAATGAAAGTAAGTGGTGGGGTGTAAAACCTGGCAACGAAATAAAAACCTTTAATACAGACTGTGGCCGTGTAGCCATAAATATTTGCTATGATGTTGAGTTTCCAGAAATGGCTAGGATTGCATGTAATAAAGGCGCTAAAATTATATTTGTACCCTTTTCAACAGACGAGAAGCATGGGCATTTACGAGTTAAAATTTGTGCGCAAGCAAGGGCAGTAGAAAATCAAGTATTTGTAGCCACTGCGGGTACTATTGGAAATATTCCATCCGTAGATAATATGGATATTAATTATGCCCAATCTGGCATTTACACACCTTCAGATTTTGCCTTTCCGCCAGATGCTATTGCTGGAGAATGCAGCACCAATATTGAAACCGTTGTAATTGCAGATTTAGACTTAGCTGCTTTGGAACGTGCTAGAAATACTGGAACAGTTTTAAATTGGAAAGACAGAAGAAATGATATGTATGATGTGATGGAGAAATAATCCTAATAAATAGGAATTTCAATTACAAAAGTACTCCCCTTCTCTAACTCACTTCTTACAGTCAGCTTACAGCCAAGTGCTTCGAGTTTAGTTTTAGCTAAAAATAGGCTCAAACCTTTGCCTGTTGATGTTTTATGAAAACGTTGGTAAAAACCAAAAAGCCGGTCTTTAATTCTTTCAATTTCAATCCCTGAGCCATTATCCATTACTTCAATAAAAAGCTTCCCTGAATTTTCAAAAGCTAAAATTCGTAAATCGAATGCTTGATTTTCCTTTCTATATTTAATGGCATTATGAATGAGCGCCTTTATTACAAATTCTAAAATATATTTTGGAAAATTTAATACTAATTGGTCACTTATATCTAATAAAACATTGGCTTTCGCTTCTTTTAGTGCTTCCTTAAATTCATTAATTTCGGTTTGAACCAAATTACGCAACACAATACTTTCAGATTGTAATGGATCTAAGTTTCTTAATTCAATACCAAGAATAAGGTCAGTTAAAGTTTGATTCAGTAATTCTGCACTTTGGCGAAGTCCTTTTATTAATTCATCATCTTTATTATCCTCAGTTTCTAGCAAGGCAGTAATGGCCAAAATATTGGTAAGTGGCCCACGCATATTATGTGTAGTGATATAATTGTATTTTTCAAGATTCTTATTCATCTTACACAACTCTAGAATAAGTTGATTTTTTTCTTCATTGGCCTTTTTCAAAGGCGTAATGTCCCTAGAATTAATCACAAAAAAATTAAACTCTGGATTGTTTAATTGATTGTTTCCAAAGGCTTCTAGGTTAATATAGCTTCCGTCTAAATTTCTAAGCCTAAACTCGATGCGTTCTGACGCGCCTTCCTTTTGTAAGGCTCTCAAAAAGGTATCTCGAACCATGATAAAATCATCAGGGTGTACTAGTTCCAAAATATTTACTCCTTTTAATTCATTCTCTTGGTAACTCATTTTTTGTTTAATTGAGCTACTTTGAAATAGAATTTTTCCCGTCTTATCTACAAGGGTTATGATATCAGAATTATTGAGTAAAAATAATTTGAATGCATTTTCAGAAATAGAACCATTGGGCAAATTGAGTAACATTTTATTTTGGATATGAATTTACAACTATAAAGATAAAATAAGCAATTCCCTTTTTTCATTTGGGTTAATTTTAAGGTAGTGCTGCCAAGCCATTAAGTCACCAGCCCCGATAATCCAGATAACATTTTTTTGCCAAAGAATATCCTTAACTTCTGCAATTTGCGAATCAATTTGCGCTGTATTCATAAATTCATAGCCGGCAGGGTCAGAAGGATTCACATCATCAATAATTAATGTATCACTTGACTTCCAATCCCAAAAGCTTGGCCCAGGAATTTGATTTGGAACAGATTTTACATCTGATAAAAATTTTGCAAATGGCACATAAGCACAAGTTTTCCATAGAAAAGCCCTTTCCGTTGCCATTCCAATTGCTAATGTAGTTTTGCCTTTATTAGCTCCACCATAAATAATTACATGGGTAGGCAAATTATTATCTTTTATAAATTGTTCAACTTGTTTAATATTTTGTGGGTGCAGCAAATGTTGCCATTGAGAAAGGCGAGTTTGCCAAGGAAACCTAGCTTGTTGCAGAAATATTTTTACTGGATACCAATAACAAAACGCAATAGCTAAATAAATCCCTAACAGCACTAGAATCCAATGCATCGAAAATGATTCATCAAAATAATTATAAAAGCTAAAAGCGCCTAACCAAAAAAAACAAACATCTGTAAAAGTATCAAAAAAAATATTGAGCCATTTGGGCTTAAAAGTATATTGAGATTGTTGGTTGAGCTTAACTTTTGCGCTATTTTTCTTTAGTAATAAGGGTCCAAGAAAATTATAAATTTCAAAGATGGTCCATATTAATCCACTAAAATAGGCAGCCAAATCAAATCTCTGGTAAGGTGTTGCATGAAAAAAAATAACCGCCAAAAGTAAGCCAAGGGTAAAATGACCCAATTGGTTGGCTAGCCAAGCATAACTTAAACTTACACCTCTATAGGAGTCTTTGCCTATTAAGTCATCTTTTAGTTGACCCAGAATATCTGAAAATGTTAACTTTTTCACTTGGTAAAGGTAAACTAAGTAAAGGTTGTTAATTGCTCCATTTAATAAGTCAAACCAATCAATTAAACATTCATTTGATTCTTTAACTTTACTCAAAATCGGTTTTCTGATTATATTTGCCAAATGGAAACAAACGAAAAAGAGATTATGGCAACTACTTCTGATTTTTTGCCATTATTAGGAACGGATTATATCGAGTTATGGGTTGGAAATGCAAAACAAGCAGCTCATTATTATAAAACAGCCTTTGGGTTTCAAAGTTTAGCCTATGCTGGTCCAGAAACAGGTGTAAAAGACAGAACCTCTTATGTTTTGGTTCAAAACAAAATGAAACTGGTATTAACCTCTCCCCTACACTCTACTTCAGAAATTGCAGAACACCACAAGAAACATGGTGATGGAGTTAAAGTATTGGCTTTATGGGTAGATGATGCTTATGATGCGTTTGAGCAAACTACCAAAAGGGGTGCAAAAGCTTATTTAGAACCACGAACACTTACAGATGAACAAGGTGAAGTAAGAATGAGTGGAATTCATACTTATGGTGAAGTTGTTCATCTCTTTATTGAACGAAAGAATTACAATGGCGCCTTTATGCCTGGATTTAAAAAATGGGAAAGCACATATAATCCTTCTCCAGTGGGCTTATTATATGTAGACCATTGCGTTGGAAATGTTGGTTGGAACCAAATGAACCCTTGGGTAAAATTTTATGAGGAGGTAATGGGCTTTAAAAACATATTATCCTTTGACGATAATGATATTTCAACAGAATATTCGGCGCTAATGAGCAAGGTAATGAGCAATGGCAATGGATATGTTAAATTTCCTATAAATGAACCTGCTGAAGGAAAAAGAAAATCGCAAGTAGAAGAATATTTAGAATTTTATGAAGGCGAAGGAACTCAACATGTGGCAATTGCTACAAATGATATCGTAGCTACTGTTAAAGAATTAATGGCAAGAGGGGTAGAATTTTTAAAGGTACCCAACACCTATTATGATGATTTATTAGACAGGGTTGGCCCAATTGAGGAAGACCTTGGCCCTTTGAGCGAATTAGGAATTTTAGTAGATAGAGACGATGAGGGTTATTTATTACAGCTTTTTACCAAACCAGTAGAAGACCGCCCAACCATGTTTTATGAAATTATTCAACGTAAAGGCGCTAAATCATTTGGCAAAGGCAATTTTAAAGCTTTGTTCGAAGCCATAGAAAGAGAACAGGAACTTAGAGGCAATCTCTAATTTTTATTAACAGTACAAGTTTCTTTGTGTGAAAGATTTCTTTGACACAAGGAAACTAAGTATTTTAACTATTTTCGCGCCAATGGACCATATTAGGAATTTTTGCATTATTGCACACATCGACCACGGAAAAAGTACCCTAGCAGATAGGTTATTAGAATATACAAACACCACCTCAAAGCGCGAAATGCAGGCGCAAGTGTTGGATGATATGGATCTTGAAAGAGAAAGAGGTATTACCATTAAAAGCCATGCCATTCAAATGGATTACAGCTTAGATGGAAAAAAATACACCCTTAATTTAATTGACACACCGGGCCACGTAGATTTTAGTTACGAAGTTTCTAGATCAATTGCAGCCTGTGATGGCGCCTTACTAATTGTAGATTCGAGCCAAGGTATTCAAGCACAAACCATTTCAAACCTTTATTTAGCCATAGAACAAGGCTTGGAAATTATTCCTATTCTTAATAAAATCGACTTACCTCACTCTATGCCAGAGGAAGTTAGCGATCAAATTATTGATTTAATTGGGTGTGACTATGAAGATATTTTACGTGCCTCTGGGAAAACTGGGGCAGGTGTACACGAAATTTTAAAAGCCATTGTACATAGAGTTCCAGCCCCAAAAGGTAATCCAGAAGCGCCGTTAAAAGCGCTCATTTTCGATTCAGTTTTCAATTCATTCCGCGGTATTATTGCTTATTTCAGGGTGTATGATGGAGTAATAAAAAAGGGTGATAAGGTTAAATTCATGTCAACCGATTCTGCATATATTGCAGAAGAAGTTGGCGTTTTGCGTTTACAACAAGAACCTAAATCAGAAATTAGAGCTGGAGATGTTGGTTATATTATTTCTGGTATTAAGGAAGCAAGAGAAGTAAAAGTTGGAGATACAATTACACATATTGACAGAGCCACGCAAGAGGCAGTAAAAGGATTTGAAGATGTTAAACCGATGGTATTTGCGGGAATCTACCCTGTAGATACAGAAGATTTTGAAGAACTTAGAGAAAGCATGTATAAGCTCCAATTAAATGATGCCTCTCTCACCTTTGAACCAGAATCTTCCGCGGCCTTAGGTTTTGGATTTAGATGCGGATTCTTAGGAATGCTGCACATGGAAATTATTCAAGAACGCCTTGAACGTGAGTTCAAAATGACGGTTATAACAACCGTTCCAAATGTGAGCTACCATGCCTATACTAACAAAGGAGAAATGGTTATTGTAAATAACCCAAGTGATTTACCTGAACCAAATTATATAGAGCGTGTTGAAGAGCCTTTTATTAATGCGCAAATCATTACCCATTCAGATTATGTTGGTGCTATTATGGGACTTTGCCTTGGAAAAAGAGGTATGTTAAAAGAACAAAAATACCTTACCACTAATAGAGTAGAACTTATTTTTGATATGCCCTTGGCCGAAGTTGTATTCGACTTCTTTGATAAGCTAAAGACCATTTCTAGAGGCTATGCCTCGTTTGACTACCATCCAATTGGTTATGTAGAATCTGACTTGGTAAAATTAGATATACTACTAAACAAAGAAAATGTAGATGCCCTTTCTGCGATTATTCATAGAGATAGAGCCTATGATTTTGGGAAAAGAATTTGTGAAAAGTTGAAAGACTTAATACCTAGACACCAATTTGAAATTCCTGTACAAGCCTCAATTGGTGCTAAAGTTATTGCCAGAGAATCTATTAGAGCGCTTAGAAAAGATGTAACGGCAAAATGCTATGGAGGTGATATTTCTAGAAAACGTAAATTACTTGAAAAACAAAAGGAAGGTAAAAAACGCATGCGCCAAGTGGGCTCGGTAGAAATTCCACAATCAGCATTTATGGCTGTACTAAAACTAGATTAATCTTTTTGCACGCATGAAAATACTCAACGGAATTGAAGTTTCAAAATCACTCAAACAAGAAATTAAAAGTAAAGTTGATGCGCTAAAATTAACGGGTAAAAGAGCTCCACATTTAGCGGCTATCCTAGTTGGTTCAGATGGCGCTAGCATGACCTATGTAAATGCAAAGGCAAAAGATTGTGAGGAAGTTGGGTTTGATTCAACCGTCCTGCGCCTTGAGGCAACAATAAGCGAAGAGGATCTTTTGAAAGAAGTTATAAAGATTAATCAAAATACTGAAATTGATGGGCTCATTGTACAATTGCCATTGCCTAAACACATCAATGAAAAAAAAGTAACTGAAACCATTAGTTATAAAAAAGATGTAGATGGTTTTCATCCTATGAATGTTGGCCTTATGTTTAAAGGAATAAAAACCTTTCTACCAGCCACGCCATTTGGTATCATTAAAATGTTGGCACACTACAAAATCGAAACTGCAGGCAAACATTGTGTTATTATAGGCAGAAGTGATATTGTTGGTAAGCCCATGAGTGCACTTATGCTTCAACAAAATGCAACCGTTACAGTTTGCCATAGCCGCACACCAGATGTTAGCTATTTTACAAAGCAAGCAGATATTATTATTGCGGCTGTTGGTATTCCAGAATACTTAACTGGGGATATGATTAAAGAAGGTGCTGTTGTAGTAGATGTGGGCATTACACGCGTTGAAGATGCGAGCACAAAGAGCGGTTATAAACTTAAAGGAGATGTACACTTTGAATCTGTTGCCCCAAAATGCAGCTGGATAACACCTGTACCAGGTGGCGTTGGCCCTATGACAAGAGTGGGTTTACTTTTAAATACGCTTCAAGCCATAGAAGCATAATTCGGGTTGAACCAATCAAGCTTTAGTTCACTTTACCCACTTGTTTAAAAGATTTTGAATACTTGGAAAATAAGCTTGTCCGTAAATGTTAAAATGGACTAAGTGATAATACATTTTGCAAAAATCTAACCTTATTTCCCAGTCGGTTTGTAAAGGATAAACAGAATGATAGGCTTCATAAAATTCTGGCGGAAAACTCCCTACAAGCTTAGACATGGCAAGGTCCATTTCTCGGTGTCCGTAATACACAGAAGGATTCAACAAACAAGGTAAACCCTCGGCATTGGTGGTTACATGTTCTTTCCAAAAATCTCCGTGCAACAAGGCAGGAGGTTCTTGAGGAAAAGCATATGCAACCAAATCAAAAAACAAGTCAAATAAACGCAGAATTTCTATAGAAAGATTGTATTTATCTGCCACAATTTTCACATTATTTAAGAGCCTATATTTAATAAAAAATTCGCCCCAATTGCTCATGCGATGATTAATTTGTATGCATTGCTTTAAATAATTGTCTTCAGAATAACCAAAATATCTATTACTAAGCAAGTGTTGTTTTGCCAAACCAACACCCAATTCACTATAAAAATCTTTTCGAGGAGCTGTAGATTGGATAAAATCAAGTACTAAAAAAGTGTTTGGACCTAATTCTTGAATTCCCACTGGATGACAGACATCTAAAGCATTGGCATTTTTAAGTGCCAATAATCCACTTTTTTCCTTTTCAAAATAACGTGGGAATTGTTTAAAAACATGGGTTTTGATATAATAGACGCCAGAATCTGCCACCAACTTGTAAGATTGGTTCACCTCTCCACCACCTAAATGATGCAAAGAATAAACCTTAACAGTGCGGTTTAACAGCTTTTCTAATACTATTTGAAACTGGGTAGTGTCCATAATTAATCAACCAAATATCAACAAGGTTTTTAATGCATACAAAAATTCTGACTTTTACAAGCCAATCCAAAAAAAGTTATGGCCAAAATATTAATAATTGACGACGAAAAAGCAATAAGGAATACACTAAGAGAAATTTTAGAGTATGAAGGCTACCAAATTGAAGAGGCAGCGAACGGCGAAGAAGGTATTCAAAAAATAGAATCAGATGATTTTGATATGGTTCTTTGCGATGTAAAAATGCCGAAGATGGACGGTATGGCTGTATTGGGCAAGGTTAAAGAAATAGATGAAGACTTACCCATTGTAATGATTTCTGGCCACGGTAATGTAGAAATGGCAGTAGAAGCCACGAAAAAAGGGGCATATGATTTTATTGTTAAGCCACCAGATTTAAACAAATTACTCATTACTGTTAGAAATAGTATAGATAAAAAAGAATTGGTAGTTGAAACCAAAGTGTTGCGAAGAAGGGCATCAAAAACAAGAGATATTATTGGTGAATCTCCTGCTATCAAAAACATTTTAGATACGATTGATAAAGTTGCTCCAACTGATGCGCGTGTGCTTATCACTGGTGAAAATGGAACCGGTAAGGAACTGGTTGCTCGCTGGATTCATGAAAAAAGTTTGAGGTCGAAGCAAGCCTTAATTGAAGTTAACTGTGCCGCAATTCCTACAGAATTAATAGAAAGTGAATTGTTTGGACATGAAAAAGGTGCTTTTACTTCTGCCATTAAACAAAGGATTGGTAAATTTGAACAAGCCCATCATGGTACCATCTTCTTAGATGAGATTGGAGACATGAGTTTATCGGCTCAGGCAAAAGTATTGAGGGCTTTACAAGAAAATAAAATTACCAGGGTAGGCGGAGAAAAAGACATCGAGGTAGATGTAAGAGTTATTGCTGCAACTAACAAAAACTTATTAAAGGAAATTGAAAAGGGTAATTTTAGAATGGACCTTTACCATAGAATCAGTGTGATTCTGATTCATGTCCCTTCTTTGCATGATAGGCGAGATGATATTCCACTATTGGCCGATAAATTTGTTAAAGAAGTTTGTGAGGATGGTGGGCTACCCAAAAAATCTTTTATGCCACAAGCCTTAGAAGAATTTAAAAAGTTGAATTTTTCTGGCAACATCAGAGAATTAAGAAATATCGTAGAGCGACTTGTTATTTTGGGTCAAACCAGAATTACGGTTGAAGATATTCAAAAGTTTGCTAGCCCAATAAACGCCAGAGATGAAGAAAAATCTATTTATGAGCGATTTAGCACTCTTCAAGATTTTAAAGAGTATGTAGAAAGGATTTTTATTGAAGAGAAACTGAAAAAGAATGGATGGAATGTGGCAAAAACTGCAGCAGAAATAGACATTCAAAGGAGTCATCTCTACAATAAAATAGAAAAATACAGCCTCAAGCGCGGAGAAGGAAATGATTAATAAAATTCAATTATAATATTAGCACCTTTTCTGAGCCCTAATAGCTGAGCACCACGACCTCGATAAATGGCTATTTCCAATAAATTCATTTCATTGAAGAGCAGCAGGTCATCGCCCTCCTGCCCTTCATGATAATGTTTACTAATTTTATCTAAGAAATGTCTTTTAAGGTAAAAAACTTTAAAACTTCGTCCAGCCCGCTTTTCTTCGAATAATTCTAAATTTACATTGGTAATGGCATTTTGGTAATTATCAACCATCAAAATGGTACCAATAATTTTACCGTTTGGTTCAACTACTGGTGCCAAGGATTGCTTAATAGAATTAATCTTACTTGGGATAGCTATTCCTTCAAAGGTGCCGTTAGAAAGGTATTTAGCAATAAAAGGGAGGAAGACATTTTTTTCGGCGAAAAGTTCGTTTTCAGCATATAGATCTGGGGAAATCGCCCAAATTTCTTGGGGTGATTCTTCAAATAGAATACTAAAAATTCCATTATCTGCACCTATAAAAAAACGGTCGTCTGCTTTTACTACTAAGAATTGTTTATGCAAGGCAATATTTGAATCAACGCCAACAATATGCCAAGAGCCTGCAGGAAAGGCTTTATAAACCTGACGTAAATAAAATGCCGCCCCTGTAATATCAAAAGGTTCTAATTGGTGAGTTAAAGGAAGAAAATTAACTTTGGGCAATAACACTGTTGCTTTACCTAGCATAGCAGCAGCATAATGACTTCCTAAACCGTAATCAGAAATAATGGTAATAACTGAGCTCAATTTTTTATACTTTCGTACAAATTAACAACAAGCCAACATCATTTGAATACAAAAGAAATTCTTATTGAAGATATTGACGCCGCTGAAGCGCTAGGCGTGAATAATATCAACCTAAAAACAATTCAAAAACATTTTCAAAATGTAAAAGTAGTAGCCAGAGGAAACCAACTCATGTTAACTGGGCCAACTAGTGACATGGAACTATTTGAAGAAAAATTTGAACTCATGGTGAGGCATATATCCCGCTTTGGAGGCATTCAAACCCTTCAATTGGATGGAATTTTGGCGGGTTCGGTTCAAACCGAAAAGGAAAAAAGCGAACCTAAAAACCAAGGTGGCCTTGAAATGGGCGATTTAATTTTATATGGTAACCACGGAAAAGTAATCCGAGCAAAAACGCCTAACCAAAGAAAAATGGTGGAGTCAATGAAGACAAATGATATTTTATTTGCCATTGGCCCTGCTGGAACCGGAAAAACCTATACAGCCGTTGCCTTAGCTGTGAAGGCACTAAAAAATAAAGAAATTAAACGGATTATATTAGCCAGGCCAGCAGTTGAAGCAGGTGAAAATCTTGGCTTTTTACCAGGAGATTTAAAAGAAAAAATCGACCCTTATTTACGCCCACTTTACGATGCACTGGATGATATGATTCCAGCTGATAAATTAAAGTCATATATAGAAACCCGTGTCATAGAAATTGCACCCATGGCCTTTATGCGCGGTAGAACCTTAGATAATGCCTTTGTTATTTTAGATGAGGCGCAGAATGCAACCGACCTTCAACTCAAGATGTTTTTAACCCGCATGGGCCCACAAGCTAAATTTGTAATTACTGGTGATTTAACACAGATAGATTTACCTAGAAAAAGTATGAGTGGCCTTATAAAAGCAGTCAAAATTCTAGAAGGCATTCATGGAATTTCTTTCGCCTACCTAAACTTTGAAGATGTGGTTAGGCACAAACTCGTAAGAGAAATTATTAAGGCTTATGATAGAAGCGTAGATAATTTAATAGATCAATCCCAAAAACCAACAACCTGATGAACAATAATCCTAACTTTTTTATTGTTTTAAATCAAGTAATCGAAAGTGCAAAATCCGCTTGGTCGGCACTCAAGTCAAATAGGGTGAGAACTTTCCTATCAACTTTAGGAATTACCATTGGGATATTTTGTATTATCATGGTGTTAAGCATTGTAGATTCGCTTGAAAAAAACCTTCAAAACAGTGTTGAAAGTTTAGGAAAAGACGTTGCCATTATAGAAAAATGGCCTTGGGAATTTGGGGCAGATTATAAGTGGTGGAAATATATGAACAGACCCAATCCAACGCTATCTGAATTAGATAAATTAAATGAACAATTAAGTTTGAGTAAAGGCATAAGTTTGAACATAGACCTTAGCGCTAACACCCTCAAATACCGCCAAAATAGTGCAGAGAACACAAGCGGATCGGCAGTTTCACATGGCTATAAAGAAGTGAGAGATTTTGAATTAGAAAGTGGAAGATATTTTTCAGAAAATGAATCACGTGTTGGCGAACAAGTGGTAATTATTGGCCATGATATTGCCGCAAATCTATTTCCTAGTCTTAACCCTATCGAAAAAGATATTAGTATTAAAGGTAAGCCATTTAGGGTAATTGGTGTTTTTGCCAAAGAGGGTGAAAGTTTAATAGGAAATAGTACAGATAACCTATTTGTAATTCCAGTTAAAACAGCAGGTAATTTTGTTCGAATTAATAGCAATATGGTGAATAGTCGCATTCAAATAAAAGCTAAAGATGGTGTATCGGTAGACCAGCTAGAAAATGAAATTAAAGGGGTAATGCGTATTATTAGAAAACTAAGGCCCAGCGAAGAACAAAATTTCGCTATTAATAAAACTACCTTATTGTCAAAACCTCTTAAAAGTTTGTTTAGCGTAGTAAGCACTGCAGGCTGGATTATTGGTTTATTTGCTATCTTGGTGGGTGGCTTTGGCATTGCTAATATTATGTTTGTAAGTGTTAAAGAAAGAACCCAACAAATAGGCATTCAAAAAGCATTAGGAGCCAAAAATTATTTTATACTTATTGAGTTTTTAGTTGAAGCGGTAATCTTGTGTTTGGTTGGCGGCGCCATCGGATTATTAAGTGTTTATTTAATAACCTTAGCAGTAAAAACCTGGCTCGGTTTGAACCTATTTTTAAGCGCAGGGAACATCATAACCGGCATTTTTGTAAGTGTATCTATTGGCATAATTTCTGGTTTTATTCCAGCCTTTAGTGCGTCTAAATTAGATCCGGTAGAGGCTATAAGAGCAAAATAATGATTAGTTATAATCAATTAAAACCTATTGCATTTCATGTTGGCCTTAGTGGTTATATTGCAGGTTTATTTTTAATTGATGTGGCACGTGTAGTGCCGAGCATTAGCATGATTCTTTTATGCTTGCTTGCTTTGGCAGAATTGTTCAATAAAAACAGAAAAATTTCGCTCGAAATTGGCAAACCTTATTTACTCTTAGCAGGTAGCTTTGTGGTTGTACTACCTTCTATTTTATACTCAGAAAATCTTCATTACTTTACAGAAAGAGTTCAAATTCTTTTACCCTATTTATTACTGCCATTAGCCTTCTGGGTTTTGCCTTCTATTAATAAAACGCAGCTTAAAAACTATATTTTATTCTTTATTGCTTGCTGCTTTTTGGTGTGTGGCGAGGCATTTATAAATTATGTGTTGAACCAAGAGATTGTAAATCAGTTATACTTGGAAAGTAAAGTAATGCCCACCTTAGTGAGCCACCATCCCACTTTTAGCATGATGATTGTGATGGCCATATTTTTGTGCTATTATTTAATAAATAGTCAAACCTTAATTCAAAAGAAGATTCAATATTATGCTGTTATCCTTGTAGGTATATTTCTGTTTATTTTTATACATATTTATTCTGTAAGAAGTGGTTTATTGGCACTATATATATTAATCTTATGGGAGTTAATTCAATTTATCTTCATCAAAAAGCAAGTGAAAAAGGCCATCATAAGTTTGTTTATATTACTTTCAATTGGCGCCTTAACACTCGCACTTTCGCCAACAGTTCGTAATAAAATTACCAATACCTCGCAAGACCTTGCGGTGGTTAAAGCTAAAGGGAGTGCTAATAATCAGAGTTTGGCAAGCCGACTCATTTCCTATAAAAATGCTATTCAAATTGCAAACGAAAGTTCCATTTTATTTGGTTGCGGATTAGGAGACATTGAAGATGCAAACAATAGAATATTTGAAACTTACTACCCAGAGGTTGAAAAGAAAATTTTACCACACAACCAGTATTTGTTTTACTATGCTGCCATTGGTTTGATAGGATTAATTGGATTTATAGTCACATTTTATTTTCCATTAACTGTAAAATTTTTAAGGCAGAACACAATCCTTTCCACTAATTATATTTTAATCAGTAGTTATTTTTTAGTAGAGGCTCCGCTTGAAAACCAATTAGGCGTTGGGTTTTCATTATTTTTTTTACTGTTGCCAATGCAAGAAGTTATTAAAAGGAGTTAAAAAAATTCTTAAAATAATCTAAATACAGACAAATTGGGTTTAATCAACGCACAAACTTTTGTTTTATAGTAGATAATACTCATATTTGATAATTAAGAATTATTTAATAACTAAATATTTTCAAATTATAAACATGAGAAAAACCTTTACTGCGATCGCCATTCTGTTTCTTGGAACGGCTCCTTTGTTAGCTCAAGTTACTCAGGAAAGCGCAAAGCAAGAATTTAAGATTCAATTGCAAAAAACTTCATTTAAAAATGCGGATGAAATTGCAATCGAAATTAGTTCTAGCTATCAATCTAAGCACAATGGTGTTACACATTTTTACGGCTACCAATTGGTAAACGGTTTAAGTGTATTTAATGCCACCATGGATTTACACCTTAATTCAAAAGGTCAAACCCTTGCCTTCCACCATAATTTTTTAGAGAATGCGGTAAAAGCGATTTCAAACAAAGGCTTTAAAGTAACTGCTCAATCTGCCTTAAGTATTGCCTTGAGCAAAGAAGGAACCAACTTATCTTCTTCTCAATCCTATAAAGGTTTATCAACTGAAAATGGCAAGCAAGTTTGGGTTGATCCAAATGCTTCAACAGAAAAAATGTATGTAAAGCAAGGTTTACTTGCTGCAGATGGAAAACTTTTAACTGTTTATCAAGTAGAGTTCTTTCAAGACGAAACTAATGATTGGTTTAATGTAATGGTGGATGCTAATACTGGCGCAATTTTACAAAGCAGCAGTTATACAGCCCATTGCAATCCAGCCGAAATAATGGATAATCTATCCAACTCTCAGCATCAAAAATACACTGAAGAAAGGCCAACTTTCTTAGGAAAAAATGGCGTTCTTGGCACCTATAATGCTTTCCCTTTGCCTTTAGAGAGTCCAATTCATGGTCCAAGAGAAATCATTAATAACAATCATTATTTAGCCGCTTCTCCTTATGGATGGCATGATACAAACGCCGTAGCAGGCCCAGAATTTAAAATTACCCGTGGTAATAATGTTTATGCCAAAGAAGATACACTAGCCAATAATGGAAATGGGTATAGTCCAAATGGGGGTGATTCATTAATTTTTGATTATCCATACAGCATTGACGCAAAACCTAGAGCCAACTTAAATGCTGCAATTACCAACTTATTCTACATGAACAATAAAATTCATGATGTTCTATATACTTATGGATTTGACGAAGCCGCTGGTAATTTTCAACAGAAAAATTACTCAGGCGCAGGAAGACAATTAGATGCAGTAATGGCTGATGCGCAAGATGGAAGCGGAACCTCTAATGCCAACTTTTCTACACCAGCAGATGGAAGCAGCGGAAGAATGCAAATGTTTTTATGGCCAACTAGTGGCGCATCTGCAAATAATAACAGTTTGATGGTTGTATATCCCAATACAATTGTTGGAAAGTTTTATTCCCCACAATCTACTTTTGGCCCAAAATTAAATACAACAGGTTTTCCTGGACAAGTTGTTTTAGTTAAAGATAGCGGAGCTGCCACCAACAATGGTTGTAATTCAATAGAAAACCTAGCAGAACTAAATGGAAAAATTGCCTTGGTAGATCGTGGAGGTCCATGCGGAACACAATCTTCAGTTAGTAGAACTAAAATCAAAAAACTTCAAGCTGCTGGCGCAATTGCTGTCATTGTAGCACATAATACAAGTGGAACTACACCTACCTCTATTACAGGTACCGATGCGGCAATTACCATTCCTTCTATCATGGTAAGTTTTGGCACAGGTTCTATGCTTAAAACTGCTTTAACTACAGATTCTGTTTATGTAGTATTGTTTGATTCTTCAGCCTTTAATACGGCTAGAATTTATGATAGCGATTTAGACAATGGAGTGATTGCTCATGAATATGGTCATGGCGTATCAAATAGATTAACAGGTGGTCCTGCTAACTCAAATTGCTTATCTAATCAAGAACAAGCAGGTGAAGGTTGGAGCGATTTTTTCGCATTGGCATTTACTACCAGAGAATGGCATGAAGGCAATACCATAAATAGAGGTATTGGCACCTTTGTGGTAGATGAAGATACAACTGGCTTAGGCATTAGACCTTATCGTTACTCACGTAACATGACCACCAATCCAGTTAACTATAATAGTATTAAAACGCTATCAGTACCGCATGGTGTTGGTTTTGTATTTTGTTCTATGTTATATGATATATTCTGGGATATGGTAGATGTTTATGGTTTCGACCCAGATTTATATGAAGGTAAAGGAGGTAATAATAAAACCATTCAATTGGTAATTGATGGTTTAAAATTACAACCATGTAACCCTGGATTTGTAGATAGCAGAAATGCCATTCTTAAGGCAGATTCAATTAATAATGGCGGTGCTAATTATGATTTATTATGGAAAGCATTTGCCAGAAGAGGTTTAGGATACAGCGCAACCCAAGGCTCAACTGCCAGCAGAACAGATGGGGTACAAGCATTTGATTTACCGCCAGTAGTTGGACTTCCTTCTCAATTGGTGGAACGTAATTTCACCTTATATCCAAATCCTGCTAAACGCAGCATTACCGTTGAAATTTTTGGAGGAGCTACCTTAGAAAAAACAGAAATTTATGATTTGAGTGGCAAATTGGTTCAAACCAAAACTGCTAATACAACAGTTATAAATAGCGATGAATTAGCCTTGAACCTAAATGCGGGTGTTTATATTGTTAAAATTTATACCAACCAAGGAACTGCTTCTAAGAAGTTAATTGTTGAATAATTTTTAGAATTTCAAATAAAAAAAAGACAGCAATGCTGTCTTTTTTTATTTTTGCACAACTAGCAGTGTATGTCAACACCCTTAACCAGAGGCCAATTTCAAAGATTCAGAAACAGATTGTTTTTGATGGACATACTGCGCTTGGCACTCACTGCCTTTGGGGGCCCACAAGTTCATTATACACTTTTTCAAAAGCGCTTAGTTGAAAAAAAGAAATATTTAACTGAAGAACAACTAAAAGAAATCAATTCTTTGTGCGCCATGTTGCCTGGCCCAACTTCAACTCAAACCATAACTGCGGTTGGTTTTATGCGGGGAGGGCCTACCCTAGCCTTCTTTACGCTTGGCGTTTGGATTTTACCTGGAAGTATTTTAATGGGTGCTTTTGCCATTATTTTAAGCAATATGAGTCAAGGACACCCAAAGTTGGAATTTCTAAGGTACCTGCAACCTATGGCCTCAGGTTTTTTAATTTATGCAGCCATCAAGTTTATTCAACTTTTTGTAGTTAAAAGTTATCATTGGGTGCTGTTAATCCTTACAGCGGTGGTGGGAATTGTCATTGGCTCACCATGGTTAATACCCGTTATGCTTTTAATCGGTGGCATAAGCTCTAGTTATATAAATAACAGGGAGCGACTAAAAGCACCTGAGCCAATTAAACATATTAGGTGGGATAACTTATTACTCTTTCTTGGGATTTTTGTTTTGGCAGCGATTGTTGGGGTTGTTTCACAAAATAGATTCTTCTTGCTGTTCGAAAATTTTTATCGGTATGGGAGTATCATTTTTGGGGGTGGACACGTCTTAATCCCACTTATGTTTAATCAATTTGTTGGTTACAAACATTATATGGAAGCTTCAGATTTTTTAGCTGGGGTTGGAATTTTGCAGGCTATTCCTGGACCCGTATTCTCATTTGCTGGCTTTGCGGGCGCCGTGAGTACCAAAGAATTTGGTTATTTAGGGCAAATCATTGGCTGGCTAATGAGCAGCATTGCCATTTTTTTGCCAGGCATTTTATTGATATTTTTTGTGTATCCAATTTGGGATCAACTCAAATCATATGCCCCCGTTAAAAACGCCATCGAAGGCATTAATGCTGCCTCGGCAGGTTTAGTAATAAGTTCTGCTTATCTTTTGTTTTTGCCAGTTGAGGTAAATGAAGAAAATATGCTGATATTGCTAGCCACATTGTTCTTGTTATTATCAACAAAGGTACCAAGTCCAATCATCGTAATAAGTTGTATCGTTTTAGGAGTAATAATTTAATGAATAAGCTAGCTGTAATTGTAGTTATTTTAATGGCATTTTTGGGTTCAACCCAACATTTAAAGGCGCAAACTAGAAACGATTCAGATTTGGTGCAGTTCACTGGTTTTGTGGTAAGCCTTGACAGCGCCAAAACAATTCCATTTGTTTCAATACGAATTCAAGGTTCGAGGCGTGGCACCTATTCTGATATGCAAGGTTATTTTTCATTTGTTGCAAAAAAATCAGATGTAATAGTATTTAGTTCAATTGGGTTTGAACCCAAATATTACACCTTTCCAAAGGATATTAAAGGTACTAGATTTAAAACAGTTGTTACTTTAGCGGAAGATACCTTTATGCTTGCCGAAGCAGTTATTATTAGTCACCCAACGCCAGAACAATTAGATTATATGTTTTCTCGAGTTGCCTTGCCAGATGACGGATATAGCTTGGCCATGCAAAATTTAAGGCAAAAACCACTTTCCGAAATGGCGATAAACATGGAATCAGATGGCAGCGAAAATGCCCGGTATAGATTTAATGACTATGCTAACAAAGCGTATTATAATGGACAACCCCAGCCCATTCCTGTATTAGACATTGCTGCTTGGAGTAAATTTCTAAAGTCGCTAGAAAAGGGCGATTTAAAACGGAAGTAGATTGTACTTAAAAAAAGTCATTTTGCGTTAAGCCTTGTGTAAAGGTTAAGAATCAAGGCATTTATATCCTTTCAGTTTCATTAATTTTACAACGTTATGGCTGAAAACTATTACATAGAAAGAAAAGATAATAAGCACCGAATTTATGGAGCTATTGGCACTTTCACATTACATGCAATCATAATTGCATTATTGCTTGTTTATGTTATTCAAGCCCCTAACCCACCTTGGGAATCAGAGGGTATGATGATGAGTTTAGGGGAAGAAAATATGGGAGGCCCTGCCGATGAATTTGTTTCTGACCCACAGCCCAATGAACAATACACCCAAATTTCTGAACAAGAAGAGACTAAAGAAGAACTCACAGCAGAAGACCCAGAAAGTGAAGCCATCAAAGAAAAACCAGTAGTTGAGAAACCTGCAAAGCCAAAAGCGGATAAGCCGATTGTTGACAATGTTCCAAAACCTGTTTTAGAATTACCGAAAAAAGTAAACCAACAAGCACTCTTTCAAAAAAGAAAAAATGCCGGGGGTGAAGGTGGCTATGGAGATGGAGAAATTCCGGGTAACCAAGGCAAACCAGATGGCAGCCCAGATGGAGACCCAAATGGAACAGGCACAGGAGATAGCGGTTTTGGTTCAGGTAATAGCGGCACCGATGGATTAAAGTTTGAATTGAAAAATAGAGGTATCAAACAAATTCCTAAAATTGAAGACAATTCAAAAGCCACCGGAAAAGTGGTTGTAAGAATTGTAGTAGATAGAGAAGGTAATGTAGTGAAAGCGGTTCCGGGACAAGTAGGCAGTACAACTACAGACCCATCACTTTTACTAAAAGCTAAAGAAGGCGCCATGCGCGCTAAATTCTCTGTAAAAGAAGATGCCGATGAAGAACAGTTTGGAACCATTACTGTTTATTTTAGGTATAAGCAATAGATTTAATTTCATATTTAAGAAGCAATCTGCTTTCTAATCTTATATTTGCCTTGAAATTAAATACTCCTTGAACTATCAGGAAACACTTGATTATCTTTTTAAGCAACTGCCAATGTTTACCAGAATTGGAAGTGCTGCGTATAAAAAAGATTTAACCAATACCCTAGCTTTATGTAAGGTTCTTAATAACCCACAACAAGGTTTAAAAACAATCCATATTGCCGGCACCAATGGCAAAGGTTCTTGCAGTCATTTACTAGCCTCTATTTTGCAAGAAGCTGGTTATAAAACTGGCTTATATACCTCACCTCATTTAAAGGATTTTAGAGAGCGCATTAGAATCAATGGCAAAATGATTGGCGAACAAGAAGTAATTGAATTTGTAGAAACCTATAAAGTCCCTTTTGAAGAAATTGAACCTTCCTTTTTCGAATGGACCTTCGCCCTTAGTTTGCAGCATTTTAAGAAACACAATGTTGAAATAGCTGTCATAGAAACCGGCTTGGGCGGTAGGTTAGATTCTACCAATATCATTCACCCCGATTTATCCGTAATTACTAATATTGGTTGGGATCATATGGATATGTTAGGAGATTCCTTGTCTAAAATTGCCTACGAAAAAGCAGGCATCATTAAACCCAATGTACCAGTGGTAATTGGAGAATTTAATGAAGAAACATTTCCTGTTTTTCAAGAAAAGGCAAAGCAAACACAAAGTAATTTAATACTTGCTAGTAGTGTGGTCGATTTACTTTATTTTAAAAGTGCTTACCGACTCTCAGCCTTTGATGCTTCTTTTAGAGCAGGTATGGTATGGAAAAATATGGTTTGCGACTTACCAGGTATTTATCAGCAAAAAAATATTGTAACAGTAATTACAGCCGCCCTTGAGTTAATAAAGTTGGAGTATAAAATTACAGAAAGGCATATTAGGCTTGGGATAGAACATGTAAAAACAAATACTAATTTATTGGGCAGGTGGCAAATTTTAGATCATGCCCCCCTCATTGTTGCTGATACAGGACATAATATTGATGGATTAAAATATGTAGTGGAACAAATCCAACAACAAAAATATAAGCAACTGCATATTGTATTAGGAGTAGTAAAAGACAAAGACCTTCAAAAAGTACTTCCAATTTTACCAAAGCAAGCCACCTATTATTTTACCAAAGCAAATCTTCCACGAGCCTTAGATGAAAAGGAATTGCAACAAGCTGCTGCAGCGCATCAATTGCTAGGAAAAACTTTTGAAAGCGTTTCATTGGCAATAGAAGCAGCCAAAGCAGCGGCAAGTCAACAAGATTTTATATTCATTGGTGGCAGTACTTTTATAGTGGCAGAAGCAATTTAGTGTTTTGATTTTTCTTTTATCAAACTGGCTGCTGCCTTTACCAAAGCAGGGCCTTCGTATACAAAGCCTGTATAAAGTTGGATCAAACCTGCACCTAATGTTATTTTGGTTTGTGCTTGTTCAGCAGTATGAATACCCCCTACTCCGATTATAGGAATACTTCCGTTAGATTTATTGACAATATACTGTAGTACCTCATTTGATTTGGCAAAAAGCACCTTTCCACTTACTCCGCCAGCCCCAATCTGTTCAACCACCGCTGCAGATGTGATTAAATTATCTCGAGAAATGGTGGTATTGCTTGATACAATTCCTTCAATTCCGCTTTCCTTTACCATGTCTATAACATCATCCAATTGTGAATGGGTTAAATCTGGTGCAATCTTTAATAAAATAGGTTTGGAGATTAACCCCTTTTGCATTCTTTCCTTTCTAAGCTGAACCAATTTATTAAGTATTACCAATAAAGGACCTTTGTCTTGTAACTCTCTAAGGTTTGGCGTATTGGGCGAACTTACATTTACTACAAAATAATCTACTACTTCATATAAACGCTCAAAGCAAATGGCATAATCATTTACGGCCTCCTCATTGGGTGTAATTTTGTTTTTACCAATATTACCACCCACAATTAAATTTTCAGGACGATTAACAAGCCTTTGGGCAATCACTTCTAAGCCATCATTGTTAAAACCCATTCGATTAATAAGTGATTCATCCTGCTTTAAACGAAACAGTCGAGGCTTATCATTTCCACTTTGGGGCTTTGGTGTGATGGTTCCAATTTCAATAAAACCAAATCCTAAGGCTGCTAATTCATGCAAATAGGCTGCATTTTTATCTAAACCAGCCGCCAATCCCACACGGTTTGTGAATTTTAATCCAATGAACTCAAATGGGTCTTCAACCCTAAAAATTCGCATACAAATTCCCTTTGCAAAAGGAAGTTTCAGCAACAATTTCAGAGAGTTAAAGGTAAAATGGTGGGCTGTTTCTGCCGGTAGTAAAAACAACAAGCTGCGGATGATTTTGTACACGAATCGTTAATTTTTTTGTCAAATTTAAGAATCTCTGACCGCTTTGTAAACAATTGCTAAAAAACAAAGTTGAATAAGAAGTGAAGTCCAATATATTATTTAGAACAGTTATAAATATTAAATTGTGCATAAATGACAAGGCTTTGCAGGGTATTAATCTAAGAGATGTATAAATTCGCACACAAATTTTAAAACTATCACATCAATGAACTGGGTAACTAAAATGTTTTCCTCAACCATTGGCCAGAAATTTATCATGGCACTAACGGGGTTATTTCTTTGCACATTTTTAATTGTGCACATGATTGGAAACCTGCAATTGTTTAAAGCTGACTACGGATTAGCTTTCAACACTTATGCAGTATTTATGACAACCAATCCACTTATCAAATTTGTATCTTATGGCTTGTATGCATTCATTCTTTTGCATGCTGTTAAAGGGTTCTTATTGTTAAGAAAAAACAACAGCGCTAGACCTGTAAAGTATGCAGTACAAAATGGCACAGCAAATAGTCATTGGACTAGCCGTAGCATGGGAATTTTAGGTACCATGTTATTGGTATTTATTGTAGCACACATGTCGGATTTTTGGTTTGAGTACAAGTTTGGTCATGTACCTTACACCAATTACAGTGTAAACCTAGCTACTGGTGAGGTTCAAGCAAGGGCTTTAGATGCTTCTTATGTACAATTCAATAAAATTGAAGAGTCAATTACCACCACAGAGGCGGGTCAATTTAAAACTGTTAATGTGAAAGACCTTTACAAGGAAGTAGCTGAAGGCTTTAAATCATGGTGGCTTGTAGCCTTTTATGTAATTGCTATGGTAGCAGTGGCCTTTCACTTGTACCATGGTTTCAAAAGTGCTTTCCAATCACTTGGCTTAAATCATCCTAAATATAATGGTTTGATCCAATTCATTGGATTATGGGTATTTTCAATTTTAATTCCGGCAGGCTTTGCAGCTATGCCCCTTTATTTCTTTTTCAAATAAATAATTTACCAGCTATATGGCCTCTAAAATAGACTCAAAAATTCCTGAGGGCGCGTTGGAACAAAAGTGGACAAAGTACCGCTCAACTGTTCCTTTGGTGAACCCTTCCAACAAAAGAAACCTAGAGATAATTATTGTAGGTTCAGGACTTGCAGGTGCTTCTGCGGCTGCTTCTCTTTCAGAACTTGGTTACAAGGTTAAAGTATTTTGCTTTCAAGATTCTGCCAGAAGAGCTCACAGTATTGCAGCGCAAGGCGGTATCAATGCAGCTAAAAATTACCAAAATGATGGGGATTCTACCTATCGTTTGTTTTATGACACCATCAAAGGTGGTGACTACCGCGCCCGTGAAGCTAATGTTTATCGTTTAGCAGAAGTGAGTGCAAATATTATCGACCAATGTGTTGCCCAAGGTGTTCCTTTTGCAAGAGAATACGGCGGCTTATTATCAAATAGATCTTTTGGTGGTACGCAAGTACAACGTACTTTTTATGCTGCCGGACAAACAGGTCAACAATTATTGTTAGGTGCTTATAGTGGTTTGCAACGTCAAGTAGGTATGGGTACTGTTAAAATGTATGCCCGCCACGAAATGTTAGACGTGGTTACCATTGACGGCGTTTGCCGCGGTATCATTGCCAGAGATTCAACAACAGGTAAGCTAGAAAGACATTTTGGTCATGCTGTGCTTCTATGTACAGGTGGTTATGGAAACGTGTTTTTCTTATCAACCAATGCCATGGGTTCTAATGTAACAGCTGCTTGGAAAGCCCATAAGAAAGGTGCTTTGTTTGCTAACCCTTGTTTCACTCAAATTCACCCTACTTGTATTCCAGTTTCAGGTGATCATCAATCTAAACTTACTTTGATGAGTGAGTCGTTAAGAAATGATGGCCGTATTTGGGTTCCAGCCAAGAAGGAAGATGCACTTGCGCTTCGTGAAGGTAGGATCAAACCAAACGATATAAAAGAAACAGATAGAGATTACTATTTAGAAAGAAGATACCCTGCTTTTGGTAACTTAGTGCCACGCGACGTAGCGTCAAGGGCAGCAAAAGAAAGATGTGATGCAGGTTTTGGTGTCAATAAAACGGGGGAAGCTGTATTCTTAGATTTTGCTTTTAATACCATGCGATATGGCAGAACAGAGGCAACAAAAAAAGGATTAACAAGCCTAAGTGATGCACAAATAATGGATTTAGGTAGAGCTGTAGTTAAGGAGAAATATGGTAACCTATTTGATATGTACGAGCAAATTACTGGCGTTAATCCTTATGAGCAACCCATGATGATTTACCCAGCTGTGCATTATACAATGGGTGGACTTTGGGTTGATTATAACCTAATGACAAATATTCCTGGTTTATATGCTTTGGGTGAAGCTAATTTTTCAGACCATGGTGCAAATCGTCTAGGTGCTTCGGCCTTAATGCAAGGTTTAGCGGATGGTTACTTTGTAATTCCTTACACAATTGGGTCTTACTTAAATAAAGAAATTAGTAACAAAGGAATTTCTACCGACCATGAGGCGTTTGCGGAAGCAGAGAAAAACGTTCAAGATCGCATCAATACCTTAATGAATATTAAAGGAAATAAAACGGTAGATTATTTTCATAAGAAATTAGGTAAAATCATCTGGAACGAATGCGGAATGGCCAGAAGCGAAGCTGGTTTGAAAAAAGCCATTGCTGAAATTCAAGAATTGAAAAAAGATTTTTGGAGTAATGTGCGCGTACCAGGTGATGCAGATAATTTAAACCCTGAATTAGAAAAAGCGGGTCGCGTTGCTGATTTTATTGAACTTGGTGAATTGATGTGTTTAGATGCTTTACAACGCAACGAAAGCTGCGGTGGACACTTTAGAGAAGAATACCAAACAGAAGAAGGCGAAGCATTGCGCGACGACGAAAACTACAAGTATGTAGCTGCTTGGGAACTTAAAGGTGAAAGCCAATGGGAACTTCATAAAGAAGACCTAGTTTACGAAAACATCAAAATTGCACAAAGAAGTTATAAATAAGCCATAAACAATTTTATAAAACCATTATGGAAAAGCATTTAAATTTAAAATTAAAAGTTTGGCGTCAAAAAAACGCCAGTGATAAAGGTCGTTTCGAAGAATATCCTGTAAATAATATTTCTACAGATATGTCTTTCCTAGAAATGTTTGATGTGCTAAACGATAAACTTATCAACGATGGAAAAGACCCAGTTGCCTTTGACCACGATTGCCGTGAAGGTATTTGTGGAATGTGTAGTATGTTTATCAATGGTCGCCCGCATGGTCCAAAGCAAGGCGTAACAACCTGCCAATTGCACATGCGCAGCTTTAATGATGGTGATACCATTACCGTTGAGCCTTGGAGAGCAGCTCCATTTCCTGTAATTAAAGATTTAGTAGTAAACCGTTCTGCTTTTGATAGAATTATTTCTTCGGGTGGTTTTATCTCTGTAAATACAGGTAATGCGCAAGATGCAAACGCAATTCCAATTCCAAAAGATGATGCAGATGAAGCCTTTGCTTCTGCCGCTTGTATTGGTTGTGGCGCTTGTGTAGCTGCTTGCAAAAATGCCTCTGCGATGTTATTTGTGGCTGCTAAAGTTTCTCAATTGGCTTTATTGCCACAAGGACAACCAGAACGCAACCAACGTGTTCAAGACATGGTAGCTCAAATGGATACCGAAGGCTTTGGTGCTTGCACTAATACTGGCGCTTGTAGCGCTGAATGTCCTAAAGGCATTTCGCTAACAACCATTGCCCGCATGAATAGAGATTTCTTGGTTTCTGAACTTTCCTCTAAAGCCTAAGATTATCTTTTAATAGTCATACTTTAAAGCCGAAAGCAAATTGCTTTCGGCTTTTCTTTTTTTGTGCAACCATTATCCTTATTTTAGCGTCTGTTTAAAAGTGAAGCTTTTGAAAAACCTAACTAAATATTTTCAGCTAATTTTAGGCCTATGCTTACCAATGCTAGCCTTTGCAACTCATTACAGAGCTGGAGAAATCACCTACAAACAATTAAGCCCAAGAACTTACGAAATTACAGTTATTACTTATACCGACCCAACCAACAATGCAGCTGATAGAAGCGCAATTGATGTGTTTTGGGGCGATGGCAAAAGTGATTTAATTCCCAGAAGCAATGGCAATGGCGAAATCATTAATAATGATATCACCAATCGGGTTAAGAAAAACATTTATATTTATACCCATACTTACCCGGGTGCAGCAAGTTATGTGATTAGTATTGCCGACCCTAACCGCGTTGATGGAATTAAAAATATCAATGCAGGCAATAGTGTCGACATTCAATTTTATGTTGAATCTATGCTAACCATCAATGATGCACTCGGCAATAATCAATCACCCATTTTACTCCTACCCCCTATTGATGAAGGTTGCATTGGCAGAACGTATACGCATAATCCTGCTGCATACGACCCTGATGGAGATAGCCTTGTTTATTCCATTGTTCCTTCTAAAATGGATAGAGGCGTTCAAGTTCCAAACTTTTCTATTCCTTCCCATTCCGATTCTTTTGATATTTCCATCAATGATGGTCAACTTACCTGGGAAAGACCTGTTGATTTAGGTCACTTCAATTGGGTAATTAGAATCAGCGAATACAGACGCGGCTTTTTGGTAGGTTTTGTTGAAAGAGATATGCAGGTTTATATCAATAATAATTGTAATAACGACCCTCCCATTATCGCAAATCATAATTATTCTTGTATCGAGGCGCTTACTACCCTTCAACGAAATATAACCGCTACCGACCCAAATACTACCCAAACCATTACCATGACTGCCTACGGTGGCCCTTTTGCACAAGTAAATAGTCCGGCCAAACTTAACCCAACTACAGTAGTTGGTCCTGCAACAGGTATTACTGGTTTATTTAGCTGGACCCCTTCTTGCAATGCCATTCGCTACGAAGAATTTGCCGCTGTTTTTAGGGTGGTTGATAATGGTGCAGTAAAGAAATTAGCACATATCAATCATTGGCCAATTAAGGTAATTGGACCTGCCCCTAAAAATGTAAGAATTGTAAAAAAGAATGATGGCTTTTTAATATCGTGGAACCGCGATACTTGCCAACTTGCTTTTGGATACAGAATTTACCGTCGCATAGATTCTTCTTACTATAAACCTAAATCTTGCGAAACTGGTGTGCCAGCCTATACAGGTTATACGCTTTTAGATACCACACAAGGTCCAAATAACAATACTTTTTTTGACGATAACCAAGGCAAAGGCATTTCTCCATTGGTTCGCTATTGCTACATTATCACCGCCTTTTATCCTCCTAGAAACGAACAAGGCACCATTGTGTTCGGCATCCCCGTAGAAGGTTATGCCTCCGAAGAAGTTTGCGATATGTATTTACGCACAAAGCCAATCATTATAAAGGCAAGTGTGCAAACAACAGATAAGCTAATTGGGAAAAATGAGATTGCTTGGATTGAACCAAACATCTTAGATACCGTAGAGTATCCTGCCCCGTATAGAATGGAATTACAGCGCAGTTCCAAAGCAAATGGACCTTATCAAGTTATTTCAAGCTTCAATTACCCAAATTTTGGGGCAGTAAAACCTGAAGCAGTAAATGACTCTTTGCTAAATACTACTGATAGTACCTACCATTATAAAGTACTATTTTTGGTAGCCAATACTAACCGAAAAATTGAAGAAAGTGTTTTTGCTGCAACCCCACGTTTAGCAGTCACTAATACCAATAGGTCTGTTATTTTAAAATGGACAGCCAATGTGCCTTGGGAAAATAAGCAAACCAAAATTTTCAAGAAAAATACAAGCAATGGATTCGACTCAATTGGCTTTACTACCAATAGTCAATTTACCGATACAGGTTTAGTAAATGGAAGCACTTACTGCTATGTCATTCAAACCATTGGCAATTATAATCCATTAGAGTATCCTCCCCTTTTGTTTAATTTTTCGCAAGAAATTTGTGGCACCCCAGTAGATACCATTAGGCCTTGCCCACCCCTGTTAAGCATAGATACCCCTTGTAATAAATTTAATACCTTTAAAGTGGGTCTCAATTGGATCTATCCAAGCAATTGCGAGCAAGACTTAGCAGGGTTTAAAGTGTATTGGAAGAAAAATCAAAAAGAAAATTGGGTACTTTTAGCAAGTTTACCTAAAACAGCCAATTCTTATTCAGACGAACGTGAGCAACTCAAGTTTACCATTGCAGGTTGTTACGCCGTTAGTGCCCTTGATACCTTTGGAAATGAAAGTTTTTTAACCAACCAAAGATGCATAGATAATTGTCCGTTTTATGCCTTACCCAATGTATTTACGCCTAATGGAGATGAACGAAACGACTTATTAGTTCCCTTCCCTTACCGGTTTATAGATCGAGTAAATGTGAGTATCCTCAATCGTTGGGGTCAAATCATTTACAAAACAGACAACCTCAATATTAATTGGAATGGCAAGGTGGATAATACAGGAGAAGAATGCCCAGAAGGCGTTTATTTTTATATCATTGAAGTTTTTGAAAGTTATTTAGAGGGTACCAAAAAGCGCGACCTAAAAGGTACTGTTACATTAATAAGATAAGAGCGTGTTTACTGGAATTATTGAAACAACCGCAAAACTAATTGCAAAGGAGGTAGAAGGAGGCAATGTGCACTTTACCTTTCAATCCCCTATTAGTAATGAATTGAAAATCGACCAAAGTGTAGCCCATAATGGGGTTTGCTTAACGGTTGTAAAACTTGGTTCAAACCAACATACCGTTACTGCCATAGAAGAAACCCTTAACAAAACCAACTTAGGCAATTTACAAATAGAGGATAGCGTAAACCTTGAGCGTTGCATGCCAGCGCATGGCAGGTTTGATGGGCATTTAGTGCAAGGACATGTAGATGATACAGCCGTTTGCAAAGAGGTAATTACCAAAGATGGCAGTTGGGAGTTTCACTTTGAGTTAAATAACTTAGCCCAATCTTTACTTGTGGTTGATAAGGGCAGCATTTGTATCAATGGGGTAAGCCTAACGGTGGTAGCTTGCAAAGAAAAAAACTTTCATGTGGCCATTATCCCTTATACCTTTGAGCAAACTCAATTTAAACACCTAAGTGCAGGAGATGTCGTAAACCTTGAGTTTGACATTGTAGGTAAATACCTTCAAAAGCACTTAGCATTTTTAAAAGTTTCGGTTTGAACCAAACCTGAGCGCTCAGTTTTTTAAGTACACTACTTTTTTAGTATACTTGAACCCATGAAAAAAGCATATGTATTTCCGGGTCAAGGTGCCCAATTTGTAGGCATGGGAAAAGACCTATACGACAATAATGAGCTAGCAAAAAGTCTATTTGAACAAGCCAATGATATTTTAGGCTTTAGGATTACCGACCTTATGTTTGCCGGTACCGATGAAGATTTAAAGCAAACAAGGGTTACCCAACCTGCTATATTTTTACACTCAGTTATAAAAGCTAAAACCACTGCAGATTTTGCACCAGACATGGTAGCGGGTCATAGCCTTGGAGAGTTCTCTGCCTTGGTAGCCAATGGCACTTTATCTTTTGAAGATGGACTGAAGTTAGTTTACGCTAGAGCAATGGCCATGCAAAAAGCCTGTGAAATTGAACCTTCTACCATGGCGGCAGTATTGGGTTTAGAAGATGCTAAAGTAGAAGAGATTTGCGCCACTGTAACAGAAGGCATTGTGGTAGCTGCTAATTATAATTGTCCTGGTCAATTGGTTATTTCTGGCAGCATTGCGGGTGTTAACAAAGCCTGTGAATTATTAAAAGCAGCTGGTGCTAAAAGGGCTTTGGTGTTGCAAGTGGGTGGAGCCTTTCACTCCCCATTAATGGAACCTGCAAGAGTAGAATTAGAAGCAGCCATAAAAGCCACTCATTTTAATACGCCTAGTTGCCCTGTTTATCAGAATGTAAGTGCATCAGCTGTTTCAAATGTAGAAGAGATAAAATTAAACTTGGTGGCACAATTAACAGCGCCAGTTAGATGGACACAATCTGTGCAAGCCATGGTGGCTGATGGCGCCATGCAGTTTATTGAATGCGGCCCTGGTAATGTTTTACAAGGTCTTGTAAAGAAAATTCACAAAGAAGCAGAAACACTCAGCGCCTAAAGCGCTGATGTTTTTTATCTCAGTGGGTTCAAACCGAAACTTTTGAACGCTCCCCAATTTGTTGGCGCCACATAGCGTAATACAAACCTTTCTCTGCTATCAACGCTTCGTGGGTTCCCGTTTCTGCCATTCTACCTTTTTCTAATACATAGATTCTATCGGCATGCATAATGGTGCTCAAACGATGGGCAATCATAACGGTTATTTGTTCTTTTTTAGCGCTAATGCTTCGAATGGTATTGCTAATTTCTTCTTCGGTAATTGAATCTAAGGCAGAAGTAGCCTCATCAAAAATGAGCAACCTTGGCTTTCTTAATAAAGCACGTGCAATAGAAAGCCTTTGCTTTTCTCCACCAGAAATTTTAATTCCACCTTCCCCGATTACACTATCAATGCCCTTTTCGCTTCTTGCCAATAAGTTTTGACAAGCCGCTTGTTGCAAGGCATCTAAAATTTCTTGGTCGTTAGCCCCAGGATTTACAAATTGAAGGTTCTCCTTTATTGTACCAGAAAACAATTGGGTGTCTTGGGTCACAAAACCAATTTGAGCTCTTAACTCGTCATAATTAATTTCGCTTGTAGCCACATGATTAAAGCTAATTTGCCCTACATTGGGTTGATATAAGCCCACCAACATTTTAACTAAGGTGGTTTTACCAGAACCCGAAGGCCCTACAAAAGCAATGGTTTCACCCTTACTGGCTGTAAAACTAATATCATGAATAGCATACTGACTAGCCGTTTTATGCTTAAAACTCACCTCAGAAAATGCCAAGTTATTTAATTCATTAAGTGAAACAGGATTTTCAGGTGTACGTTCCAAAGGCCTTTCCATAATATTTTGAAAATTTTGCAATGAAGCCTCGGCTTCCCTAAAACTAAGAATAACATTTCCTAATTCTTGTAATGGACCAAAAATAAAGAAAGAGTAAAACTGCAAGGTCATAAGTTGACCCAAACTCATTTCCTTGTGAAAAATCATGTACATTAACATGAATAAAATACTTTGACGAAGGAGATTAACAATGGTTCCTTGCAAGAAACTAATGCTTCGAATACTTTTAACCTTTTCCAACTCTAACCTTAGAATTTTCTGTGTGCTTTGATTAAGTCGGTTCATCTCTTGATTTGTTAAGCCAAGACTTTTAATCAATTCAATGTTGCGCAAGGATTCAGTGGTAGAACCAGCCAATACCTTAGTTTGTTGTACAATTCTTTGTTGTACTTTCTTTACTTGTTTGGATAAAAAGCTAGTAAGCCAACCCAATAAAACACTTGCTCCAAAATAAATGAGAATGAGCATGGGTTGAACCTGAATGGCATAAATTATCACAAAGATGATCCCAACAAAAGACGTAAAGAAGATATTGATAAAATTGATGATAAACTTTTCAGAATCGGTTCTAACCTTTTGAAGCACATTTAGCAATTCGCCCGAGCGTTGGTCTTCAAACTCATGAAAAGGCATTTGCAAAGCATGTTTGAGTCCGTCTGTAAAAACCGCCGCACCAAATTTCTGAATGATAAGGCTTAACGTATAATCTTGGAAAGCTTTAGCAATTCTGCTCACCATGGCCACGCCAATGGCAGCCCCAATAAGCAATCCAATGCCTTTTAAAAAGGTATTTTCATCATAATCGGCTGGGCGTGTAGCATACCGGTCGATTAACTTTCCATAAATAAATGGATCTAATAAAGAGAACATTTGGTTAAGTGCGGCAAAAAGCAAGGCCAAAGCCACTAAACCTTTATAATTTTTGAGGTAGCGTAAGAGAACTTTCATGACACAAAGAAAGGGAATTTTATGCTACCTAAGCTTTTCTACTAACAAGAATTTTATCAATTCTCTGCCCATCTTTATCTATGATTTCTAGTGAGATGTCATCGATTTCAATACAATCCCCAATTTCAGGCAGTTTACCAATTCTATTTATAAATAATCCTCCAACCGTGGCAAATTTATTGGCATTGATATCTGGCAAATAAATATCAAAAAACTTAGCAAATTCAAATATTGAATACTGCCCATCAACAAACCATGAGTTCGAATTTCTCTTGGTAATTTGATATTCAAAATGTTCACTTTCAGTAATATCTCCTACCAATGCATCCATTACATCATCCATGGTAACCATGCCTAAGGTTGTTCCATATTCATCAATCACGATTCCGAAATGCATCTTATTTTTCTTGAACTGTTCTAGCACATTGTATGCTGTGGCATTTTCATTAAAAAAAACTGGCTTTTTGAGATAATCTGCTATTTTGAAATTAGTAATATCTTGTATAAACAAATCTTTTAGCAATACCATGCCCACAATATCATCCAAATCATTGCTAGAGGAAACAGGGTAAGCTGAGTGCTTTTCATTATTAATTTTTGCACTAATTGATTCCCAAGTGTCATTAGAAGAAAAGAAAACGATTTCATTTCTATGGGTAAAAAGCGAACTAACTTTTCTATCACCCAATTCAAAAACTCGTTCTACAATATTTTGTTCAATGTCTTGTATTTCTCCACCATCAGCACTCTCCTTTATAATAGATTTTATCTCTTCTTCAGAAACCTTTTGGTCTGAACTTTCGCTTATTCCCAATAACTTTAATAATACATTATTGGTAATGGTAAGCAACCAAACAAACGGAGAAGTTAGTTTGGCAACAAGATTCATTGGCTTGGCCAAAATAACTGCAATGGGTTCTGGAAAAGTCATTCCTATTCTTTTAGGCAATAACTCGCCAATTACAATCGACAAGTAAGTAATGAAAATAACTATTACAGCTGTAGCAATTTTGTCTGCATAGGCATTGATTAATGTGTAGCCAGCAAAAAAACTAGTTAAATCGTTGGTTAAATTCTCTCCACTATAAACCCCCAATAAAATCCCAATTAAGGTAATGCCAATTTGAATAGTAGATAAAAACTTAGTAGGATTTTCGGCCAATTCCAAAGCGGTTTTAGCGCCAGAACTTCCTTTCTTCTTAAGACTTTCTAATTTAAACTTTCTAGATGCAACCAATGACATTTCGGTCATTGAAAATAAACCATTAATTAATACCAATGCTAAAATGACTAGAATTTCCATTTATTTTTCATTTTATAAGGAAGAGCAAACATAACTGTTTAGAAGCCTTATTGATGGCAAATTTTGTCTTATTGATGACTCGCCGAGCCTTATCGGTCACCGCCAAGGCGGAGAATGTAAAGAAGATTTTATAAAATCCTTCTTTTAATAAAATAGCTGTACTGATTACCTTGGCTGGATATCCTTGAAATGGTTGAAGTAATTTAAGGATGATTTAAAACCTTTTTCATAAAACTTAACCTTAATCAATAAATTTCAAAAAAAACTATTCGAAATATTTTTTTGTTATACGAAATAATGAAATTTATAAAAGTCAATTTGCTTATAGGGGTACTTTTAATTTATTGCACTTTCTGCTCATGTAAGGTTAGTGAAACAAAAATTGAGAAAATTGACCCTATAAATACTAATTGGATAAATGATTCCGATTCTGTTCGCATTTTGTGCTCAACCTATTACCTAAAGAAATTTGATACCACTTATAAGTCAAGGAAATCACCTTTTAAATCAGATTTAGATTTTGCTAAAATAGTGGTATTTGAATCATTAAAAGAATTATACATTACAGACAGTTTAACACTTAAGAAATTTGTTTTATATACCGACCCTAAACAAATTTTATCTGAAACTTATATAGATGTTCAAGTACATGTTTTTCAAAATTGGTGGGGTTTGGTGCCAATGGCAAAAGTTAGAGAATCTGTTTGTATAAAAAGCTCGATTATTACTAATGGTATTGTA
>JAIYCU010000042.1 GCA_027487835.1 Bacteroidota bacterium
CCATTTAAGTCTTGAATTACTACCTTATAAGTTGAAGTAGCGCCCGCGGTTGGTGGGCTAATAGGCGCGCTAGAATCAGGTCCGAAAATCCTTACCACATTGGTGCCTGCTAAGCCACCGGAATAAAAAGTATAACGGTAAGTATTTCCGAATGGCGTTCCGTGTTTACCATAAACTTTAACATTTACAGGTGTACCAAAGCAATTAAAAGTATCGCGAGCAGTAACATCTACACTTTGTGCAATAAAAACAGAATCAATAATGGTATTTGGACAACCATTTGGCAAGGTAGGCGGTATAGCTGTAGTGGTTAAATTAAGTCGGATGCGATGCCAACCTCCATTGATAAATTTATGATTTGAAACCGAAGATCCTGGATAGTTTGTATAGGAATTAGAACTTGGCGAGTTTTCTACCTGAATATTTGTAAAGGTGGTATTAAGCGGAACCGTATTGGTTTGAGTAAAAGTAAAATCATAAAACCCGCAATTTTTATTTATCTTATTTATGGTTGCTTGTGGAATGGGCCTAACCGTGATAGAGAAAGAGCGCGTTGTCCTACCAGGAATTGCACAAGCACGGTCGCGGGCATTCATTACAAAATAATAGGGAAGGTTTCTTGCCACTGAAGCCGGGGGTGTCCAGCAGAAACGCACACTATCAAACTTAGGCCCAAGCACTGCACGGGTATTTGGGTTAAACAAGCGGGTAATGGTTCCTCCTGTAGAGAAAATAGGGTTTGGATCAGGCCCAGAAGCAACTTGCGGCCAATTTAAATCAGTTGTATCCCAACCAGCTGTATTATCCCAAGCAGAAACAATAAAACAAAATTGTTGGCCAGCACAAACCCCATATACCAAGTTTGGCTGTGGGTTTGAAGGACTTCCATCATCTCTATAAGTTCTGATAACAGGAGGATTGTTATTGGCACAAACCTGCGAATAAAATTGAATATCCCTTCGGGTAACACCCATGAGCACATATTGCGTACCTATTAATTTCCATTGCAATACCTCTACTACAAGATTGGCTACGAAAGTTCCCAAAGGCGTAAATCTAATATCCCCATTCATTGGGTCAATAAAAATACCTAATGGCGGCAATAAAGGTGGCGACTGACCAGGGATACCTAGATAAGGAAATGGCACAGCAGGACTATAAGGACTTGCATATGGTGCACCAGAGCCAGGCCCTACCAATGATTGTCCAAAACGATAACTTAAAGAATCCCCATCTGGATCAATGGCGCCAAGGTTATAGGCAAATTGTTGTCCGGCACAGGCAACCGCAACCGCATCATTGGTAAAAGTTGGAGAACTGTTACAAGGAGTTGCACAACGGTTAATTAAAGTTTCGGTGAAAAAACCCAAAGAAGCAGGGTTTTGTAAAGTGGTAATGGCATTGTTTCTACAACAAGTTTGATACCCAATTCTAACAAGACAGCAATTAGATGGAATACTTGTTAAGTCAATTTGACCATTAAAAACATAAATTTCTATACCTGGAGTAAACGTTCCTGGGGTGCGGGTTCCGCAATTGGTGCAAATGGTTCTGCTTAATGCACACAATTGAATTACATCAAAACCACTCACATTGGTTACAACTGTTAAGGAGGAATTTCCAAAATTGACTCCTGTACAAGTCTGAGGAGGAATATTGGATCCAGCAGGGATTGTAGCGCCAGAGGTGGTAACCTGAACAGCACAAGAAGGACTTAAGCCGTTGGGGCAATTGCTACATAATTGGATTCCTTGACAGTCTCTATAAAGTTTAAAGGTTACATTATAAACATTTGAAGTACCTGCGCAGGCATAAGATACATCAGAGCCCACAACGTGATCGGCTTTGGTTTCGGTTTGAACCAAGATAGAAAATATAAAAAGTAGAAAAACCTTAAGAAAGTAAAAATTCTGATATTTCATAGTGAGTAAATAATCGAATCAAAAGTATAGTCTATTTTCCATAAGAAATACTTAAACCTTATAAGATTTAAACTTTTAAGTTCATTTTTATAAATTGCAGGCTGATTGTAACGTATGCGAGTATTTAAATTTGGCGGGGCCTCGGTTAAAAATGCCGAAGCGATTAAGAATGTTGAAAAAATATTAAATGAATTTGGAGGGGAAGAAGTTTTAGTAGTTGTAAGTGCCATGGGCAAAACTACCAACGCTTTGGAGGCTTTGGCCTTGGCCTATTTTCAAAATAGTGGTGATAAATATGATAAGTATAAGGAAGTTAAAAATTTTCACGACCAAATTATCAAAGACTTGCTTGACGGCAAAACTGTAAGGGGATATGACGATATTGAGAACCTTTTTATAGAACTTGAATGTGAAATTGAAGGGGCACCTCAGCTAGGTTTCGACCAGATTTATGACCAAATAGTGAGCTATGGCGAAATATTTTCTTCGCGAATTTTAAGCACTTACCTAAATGAGGCGGGTGTAAAAAATCGTTGGATGGATGCCCAAAATTTCATTAGTACAGATAATACCTACCGCGAGGGAAAGGTAAATTGGACTAGAACTGCGCACCTTATTGGTTCAAAACTTCGCCCCATTGTAAAAAAACAAATGGTGGTAACCCAAGGATTTATAGGCAAAAATCAAGATAACTTTACTGTAACCTTAGGCCGCGAAGGCTCTGATTATTCTGCAGCTATTTTTGCCTATGGCTTAGATGCAAACAATGTTACCATTTGGAAAGATGTGGCAGGGGTAATGAATGCCGACCCAAAGAAGTTTCCTGATGCAGTTAAAATTGACACCATTACCTATCCTAAAGCAATAGAAATGGCCTATTACGGCGCAACGGTAATTCATCCAAAAACCATCCAACCTCTGCAAAGTAAGCACATTCCATTGTATGTAAAATCATTTGTAGATCCAGGAGCAATTGGCACGGTGGTAGGCGTAGAAGCAGAGCCTCAAAACCCACTACCAACACTTATTAGCAAAGAAAATCAAATCTTACTTTCATTTAGCACCAAAGACTTCTCATTTATTGCAGAAGAAAACCTGAGTGCCTTATTTAGGGTATTTGCTTTGTATAAAATTCGCATTAATGTGATGCAAAGTTCGGCAATTAGCTTTAGTGTGTGTGTTGACCATGAGCCTAGCAAAATAGAAGGCCTAAAAGAAGAGGTTATGCAGGAATATACTTTAAACGCAACCGAAAAGGTTTCGCTGCTTACCCTTATTAACTACGAAAAAGAAAAGGTAACCCAAATGCTAGGCGGGAAACAAATTTTATTAGAACAAAAAACACAAAACACCCTGCAATTGGTAGTGGCATAGGTACATTTACAAAAGTTGAGTCCCTTATTGCTTGCTTAATTTAATGATGCGCTCTTCTTGCAAGCCGCCACCTATGTTACGTTTACCACTTAAACTTACCACGGTTTCAGAGGAAGCTGTAATGGTATATACTTGACCAACCCAATCTACCTCAGAAATTAAAATGGTATTGGCTGAGGTATTATGACTCCAATTGATGGCATAATCTCCTGTACTGACGCTCAATACCCCTGTTTTATCGGCATTGAATTGGTACCTGCCGGCATTTGTGGCCTCATCTACCAAAGTTTTGCTACCATTAGATTCTATTTCATATACTTTAATATTGTCTCGGTCCCAAGTGCCAACAAAATTAACGGAAGGCTCAGTTGGGTCTACAATAGAGTCGGGCTCGCAAGCGGTAAAAAAGACTATGCTTAAAGCAATTAGAAATAATTTTCTCATAGCCAACAAATCTAAGCAAAAGGATTTATTTCTTTTGGTATGTTTGTTAAGTGAATGCCACTGTATTTATATTGTTAGGGTCAAACCAAAGCCAACCTTTATTGCAATTGCAATTTGCCTTAGAAAGCATTGATAACTCAATTGCTGCAATTGTTAATGCCTCTTCAATTTACAAAACAGCTGCTTGGGGAAATACCCACCAAGCTGCGTTTTTTAACCAAGTAATTGAAGTTAAAACCCAACTTAAGCCCATGGAGTTGCTAGATAAATTGCTTTTACTTGAAAGCCAAATGGGCCGAATTAGGCAAAATAAATGGGAACCCAGAATTATTGACTTAGATATACTTTTCTTTAATCAGCTTATTTCTAATCAACCTCGCTTGCAACTCCCCCACCCTTTTTTGCAAGATAGAATGTTTACCTTGGTGCCATTGAACGAAATTGCACCCAAATGGATTCATCCTAAACTGGGTTTAACCATAAATGATTTGATGCATTTGTGTACCGACCCCTTGAAGGTGGAAAAAATTTGAATAGCGTAACAAAATAAAGCTGCATTTTTGAAGGCTTGAAGCCAAATCATTCATATCCTTTTATTGCCATTGAGGGCAATATTGGCGCTGGTAAATCTACGCTTGCCGCCTTATTGTCTAAAGATTGGAATACCCGGCTTATTTTGGAAGAATTTGAAGACAACTCCTTTCTACCTAAATTTTACAAGGATGCTAAGCGATATGCCTTTCCGCTTGAAATGAGCTTTTTGGCGGCTCGGTTCAACCAACTAAAAAAACAGTTAAGTGAGCAAGATTTGTTTAAGGAAAATGTTATAAGTGATTATATCATTACCAAGTGCCTCTTGTTTGCAAAGGTGAATTTAGACGAGGATGAGTATGAATTATATCAAAAATTATTTGGCATCATTCAATTGCAACTCACTAAGCCAGATTTATTGCTATACCTGCATAACCCAGTAGAAAAGCTACAAATGCATATTGCCAAAAGAGGTCGTGCCTATGAACTTGAAATTAGCGACGATTATTTAATCAACTTGCAACAAACTTATTTCGACTTTTTACACACCAGCAAAGACCTCAGCATTGTTTTGTTGGATTGTTCAAACATCGATTTTGTTAACAATCCCACTCATTTGCAAGGCATCAAGAACTTGCTAAAACAGCCTTTTTCGCTAGGACTTCACACCATCACTTTAAACGATTTGCCATGAAATCGGTTTTATTAAGTACCGCTTATTTGCCGCCAATTGCTTGGTTTCAGCAGGCTTTAGACGCCGAAGAAGTTTGGATTGAAAAAGAAGAAAACTACCTAAAACAAAGCTACCGAAATCGTTGCAAAATTTTAGGGGCGCAAGGATTACAAGATTTAAGCATCCCGGTTCAACATTTACAAAGTAAGCCTAAAATCACCGAACTCAGCTCAGATGAAAGTCAGGCTTGGAAGCGCATTCATTGGCAAGCCATTCAATCTGCCTATGGCAAATCCCCGTTTTTTATCCATTATGCCCATCGCATAGAACCCTATTATCTAACTAAACAGGTCATTAATTTATACAACTTTAATTTCGGTTTGATCCAAGAGGTGTCTCAGGCTTTGAAACTAGGCTTGACCCTAAAAGAAACCACGGATTTTGAGAAAGCACCTGAGGATAAAATTGATTTAAGAAACCACTTTCTGGCTAAAGGAAATCCCAGAGAAGATGAATTAATAGTGTCGAAAAAATACTACCAAAGCTTTCCAGAGAAGTACGCATTTATGCCAAACCTTAGCATTTTAGACCTTTTGTTTCATCAAGGGCCTGCTGCTATTTCCTTTTTAAAATAAAGGCAATACTTTACAAAACAAATTGAAGCATGCATCAGTTTATCTATGTATGAAGCAAGAAATAATCTCGGAATACATCCGCCAAACTTTAGAAAACAACGAATCTCCTTCAAGCGTTTATTTGTTCTGTAAATCTTTAGGCATGGAAGAAAAAGCATTCTATGACCATTTTTCTTCTTTGGAAGCTTTGCAAGACGATATCTTTAACCAATGGTTTATCGCAGTTAAAGACAAAGTAACTTCAACAGAAGTTTATAATAGTTATAGCGCGAGAGAAAAACTTCTCGCCTTTTTCTTTGCTTGGTTCGAAACGCTAAAAGAATACCGCAGCTATGTAAATTTCCTTTATCAAAAACACAAAGGAAAAGGGCCTTCGCCTATGCAACTCAATTTCTTAAACGGAATGAAGCGTAATTTTGTAGAATGGGCGCAACAGTTGATGAATGAAGGCATGAGCACCAAAGAAATTGAAGAGCGTAAATTCATTAGTAATAAATATGGAGATGCCGCTTGGTTAAACCTTCTTTTTGTAACAGATTTTTGGTTAAAAGATAAAAGCGCTGGCTTTGAAAAAACAGATGAAGCCATAGAACGCTCAGTAAATTTGGCTTTTGATTTAATAGGTAAATCGCCGCTAGATTCAATGATTGAATTTGGAAAATTTCTTTTTCAAAACCGCTAATTAATGGAACAAAATAGTATTCCAGCCTCTAAGGTAGAACGTGCCATGCGCTTTGTGAAAACAGGCGCCCAAATTGGTGGTAATTATATTAAACATTATTCTAAGAAGTTGGTTGACCCAAACCTTTCTAAAGATGGCTTGCATGAAGATAATGCCACAGATGTTTACAATGCCTTAAGCGAACTCAAAGGCAGTGCGCTTAAAGTGGCACAAATGCTTAGCATGGAGAAAAACATTCTGCCAAGGCAATACACAAACAAGTTTCAAATGGCGCAATACAGTGCTCCGCCTTTGTCTGGACCACTTATTGTGCAAACTTTTGTCAAGAATTTTGGCAAATCGCCGCAAGAAATATTCGATACTTTTGAAATGAAAGCTAGCAATGCGGCAAGCATTGGCCAAGTTCACAAGGCCAGTTTGAATGGTAAAAAATTAGCAGTAAAAATTCAATATCCCGGTGTGGGTGAAAGCATTAAAAGCGATTTGCGCATGGTGAAGCCAATTGCATTTAGATTGCTAGACATGAACGAAAAGGAGCTTGAAAAATATATCAAAGAAGTTGAAGCCAAACTCTTAGAAGAAACTGATTATAATTTAGAATTTAAACGCTCAGTAGAAATTTCTAATTTATGTAAGCATATTCCTAATTTAATTTTCACCAATTACTACAAAGAATATTCTTCTAATAAAGTATTAACCATGGACTGGCTTTCTGGCCACCACTTAGACGATTTCTTGCGCTTAAATCCGTCTCAAGAAGTGAGAAACAGCATTGGGCAAGCCATGTGGGACTTTTACGATTTGCAGGTGCATGAGTTAAAGTCGGTACATGCCGACCCACATCCTGGAAATTTCTTGATGAACATGGATGGCAGTTTAGGTGTAATTGATTTTGGATGTGTGAAAGAAATTCCGCAAGAATTCTACATCAACTATTTTGCGCTTTTAGTTCCAGAACTGTTACAAGATGATAATATTATAAAGAGGATAATGCTACAACAAGAAATCATCAATAAAGATGATTCTGCCGCAACCCAAGAAAAAATTACAGATGCCTTTATCAAAATGACGCGCTTATTGTCAACCCCTTTTAAAGAAGGTAGTTTTGATTTTGGCAACAACGACTACATCGATGAGATTTATGCCCTTGGCGAAGAGGTGAGCAAAATGGATGAGATTAAAAAATCAAAAGAAGGACGTGGTTCTCAGCATGCCTTATATATCAATAGAACTTACTTTGGTTTATATTCTATTCTTAATGTTTTAGGTGCCAAAGTAAATACAGGCATTAGAAATTGGCGTGAACCATTGGTGCAATACCACCAAACAATTTAGGGTGTTTTACACCTTAAATTGTTTCCACTTTCCGCGAGAAAAAAGCCATAAAGTAAATAAGCCAACTGAAGTTTCTGAAAAGAATACGCCCCAAAAAACGCCGCTGTGTTGCCAATTCAACTCAATAGCCAAAAAGTAAGATAAAGGAATTTGGATCAACCAGAAAAAAACCAAATTGATAAGGGTTGGCGTGCGGGTGTCTCCAGCACCATTAAAGGCTTGCACAGAAACCATCCACCAGCCATACACTAAGAAAGAATAAGAAAGAATTTTTATCCATTCTGAACCAATTTCTATTACAGCAATGCTATTTGTGAAAATACCAACCAGCTGTTGGTTGAAAAAGAAATAAACTACCGAAACCAAGATTAAGAACATCATATTATAAAAGCCAATTTTCCAAACGGTAGATTCAGCACGCTCAGGGCTACCAGCACCCAGGTTTTGTCCAACCAAGGTAGCAGCAGCGTTGGATAGGCCCCAAGCAGGCATCATGGTAAACATCATTACCCTTATGGCAATGGTTGCGCCGGCTACGGCATCGCTACCAATATTTGCTAAAATTCGCATGAGAAAAATCCAAGAAGTCATGGCAATTAGCATTTGCGCCACGCCACCCAAAGAAGTTTTAACTAATTCCCACATCACGGTTAATTGAACCTGCATCTGACTTAACCTTATTTGTATATGTTTACCCCCTTTAAATAAGATATATAATTGCATCAAAACGCCAATACTTCTTCCGGTGGTAGTGGCAATGCCTGCACCTTCAATGCCAAAAGCAGGAATAAAACCCCATCCAAAAATCAAAATTGGATCAAGAATCATATTGATAATATTTGCAACCCAAAGCACCCGCATGGCAATGGCAGCATCGCCTGCACCTCTAAATATGGCATTGATAACAAATAATAAGATAATGCTTAAATTTCCGCCTAACATCCATTGTGTAAATTTATACCCATGTTCAATGCTCCAAGCATCGGCACCCATAATGGCCAATAAATCTTTTGCATAAAAAATGCCAGCCAACATAAATGGTACAGAAATTAGCAAGCCTAAGGCAATAGATTGAAAGGCCGAAATAGCAGCCTCCTCTGGTTTCTTTTCACCCACACGTCTAGCTACAATAGCCGTAACAGCAGTAGATAAGCCCATGGCCAAGGCATACAATAAGTATAAATACGTTTCTGTGAGACCAACAGTGGCTACCGCAGAAGAGCCCAATTTGCCAACAAAATAAATATCAACCACAGCAAAGGCAGATTCCATTATCAGTTCTAAAATCATAGGAACAGCCAATAGAAAAATTGCCTTTCTGAGCCCTATTTTTGTATAGTCTTCATCAGAGCCACGAATAGCAGATAGCAGTTCTTGCCATAAAGTTTTTTTGGATTCCATGAGGTTTGAGTGAGACCTCAATGTTATATAAAGTTTCGGTTTGAACCAAACAGAACGCTTAAAAAAAACTTACCCAAAATCCAATACTTGGGCGCCAATACTTAAGCCTGCTCCTGAACCAAGAATTAATAGTTTTTTATTGTGGGTATCAAAGCCAGCATTAATTAAACGCTCTAGGCCAAGTGGAATAGAGGCCGAAATACAATTGCCATACTCTGCTAAAGTTTCAATGACTTTATTTGAATTGGGCATATAGGTATTTTTAAAAAACTCATTTCCAAACTTGCTTGCCTGATGGGTAATGATGGCATCAAAATCGTTCAAATTAAGTTGGGTAGCCATTTGTACCTCTTTGATAAAAACATCAAACTTAGACTTTATCAACTTCATCATTCCTTTGCCATTCATTTTAAAGTGATAACCTGTGTCATTGGCAGCAGCAAATATGCCTCTATTTTTATATCCACCAATTGGAACATTGGCAAACAAAGCGCCTGAGGTATAATTTACAAAATAAATATATTTTTGATGGAAACCCTGAGACTCGGAAGCCTCTAATATCAAAGCCACAGCGGCATCTCCAAACAATCCAAACACCTTTTCATCTTTCTCACCCAAAGCTGCAGAGGCAATTTCTGCGCATACCAAAGCAATCCGACGATACCTTTTGGCCTGTATATACAATTGTGCAATGTCTAGGGCATTCATAAAGCTTAAACAAGTACTGTCTATGTCTATACAATGAAAATTTACTGTGTCATCTGTAAGCTTAGATTTAATAATAGCCGAATTATGTGGCACAGGATAATCATATGAGGCACCGCAATAAATAAGCAAATCAATATCCTTTATTTGCACGCAAGATTTATTTAGTGCTTTCTTTAAAGCCCTTGCCCCCATTTCAGTAACACTCTCCTCTTCAGAAGCTTTATGTCTAAATTTAACACCTGTATTTTTCTCAATTCTTCCTTCAACTCCGTTTACTTGTTTATCTAATGCTTCAGATGAAACACGATTCATTGGCAGGTATTTTTCTATTGCAAGTATATTAGTTCTCATAATTAAGTCTTTTAATTTTTCTGAGTTTTTGTCCTTCTATCAACTCAATTTGATTCTTAAAACTCAAGGTATATTGATTAATTCCTAAGGATGTGAAATAAGAAGAAATACAAGCTTCAAAAGATTCACATGAAAATGCAAAATCGTCAATAGGGCATTCAATTCCAATGTTGAGATGTGAAACTGAACTTTGCACGATGGTATATCTTATAAAGTTATCAGTGTGTAGAGAAATTTTCCTAGATAACAAATCTGGGTAAATCTTTATTCCATTAAAATCTAACACATCATCCTCTCTTCCAATAATCTTGTTGATACAAATAAAGGGAGAACCACAAGCACAAGGTTCGTTCTTTACTTCAAGAATATCATTGAGTTTATACCTCAAAATAGGTTGGCTATTCCTTGAGAAATCAGTAATTATAGGATAAAATCTAGTATCATCAATCCATTCCTTTTCTACATAAACCAAATCTTCATTGAGGTGCATATTACCAAACTTACAGGTACAGCCTAAGAAACCTTCTGTGCATTGATAAACCTCATCCAGTTTAATTTGAAAAGTTTGCTGAATAAACTTTTTATCTGCATCGTCCAACACCTCTGCAAAAGAAATGATTTGAGTGGGTGAAATCTGGATTTGCTTGTTCAATTGCGCCTTTGAAATTTCAATCAAATAAGAAGGTTGTGATGCCAAGATATCGGGTTGAAAACTATCTAACTCAACTAATAAATCAAGTTTACTTTTAAAAATATCAAAGTACTTAAACTCAAATAAAGCTGAATTAACAGAAGAATATAAATTGCTGTTTGCCCTTAAAAAAAACGCTACTTTTTGCCTTTTGAACGGGTTCACTTTAATTACCCGCTGCATCACCAAAGCCACCCATTTAGCGCGTTCATTTTCAGAAACTAGGAAAATGCCTCTCTTTCCGCTAGTACCAGTGGAAAGTCCAACAGTAATTCCATTTATTTCACTCTTAAAATCCCTTATTTGCTCAGATTGAATAGCCAATTCTAAAGCCTCTTTTAACTTTATATTGCAAGTATTAATTTTATCAAAAGCAGCCATAAACTCAGTTTTTGAAATAAGCGGTATCTCCCTCCAATTGCTAATTTTAAGTTTCTCATACTGCTTATAAAAAGTAGATTTAGGTAGCACCCTTTTCTGATATAGCTTCATTTGTTTAACTTGAAAGGCATGAAGCATTTCTCTTGAAGTGAATTTCCGCTTCAAAATTAAACTTAGGTAATGATATAAAATTTTCAATTTAAAACGCATGGGTAATCAATTGAAGTGTTTTTGGGCAATGGGTAAAAGCAATTTCTAAGGAAGGAGAATCATTTTTCATTGCCTTCAGTTTTTCTGAAGTATCATTTAACTCATCCCATGAATCAATAAATATTTTTACAATTTTTAAAGGCATTATTCCTTTGTTAAAACAATCTGTATCCCAAGCAGCATCGGTAGCAAAAAGCAAATTTGTATATTCATTGGCAAAGTGAAAGCCTAACATTCCTTTGGCATGTCCAGGGAGCAATAAAAATTTCAAATTGGGGATTAAGTTCCATTTATATTCAGTTAAGCCATAATTATTCTGATGAGTTTCCTCAGAAAGGTCTTCAATAAAATTAATTCTTTGCAGAATATCTTCTGGAATTAATTGATGAAGGATGCCTTTAAGAACTGCCTTTATGCCTTGTAATTGTTGGGTTTGCAAAAAAGCCACCTTGCTACAAATGATTTTAGCACTGGGAAAATCCTTTAATCCAGCGATATGATCGGCATGAAAATGAGAAACTAGGATGTACTTAATCTCAGTGTGATGAATCCCCTTTCTTTTCAATATTTCAACCGCACTTTCTTCTGTTTTCAATTTCACTGGGGTAGCAATTCTGTAAAGTTTTCCAGGAAATCTTTGTGTAGCTTTTTCAAAATGATGGCTATACCCTGTATCAAATAACATATAGCCCAAATTAGGTACCTCAATTAAGGCCCAAACTGCGTAAAAGCTAATTTTTCCAAATCCTTTTTTGGGATTTACCACCTTTTCATGGGCTTCACAAAACCCTGATGCAAAAAATGAAATAGTTACTTTTGATTGAGATGCCATTGAATAAATTCATTAATTCCGTCTTTAGTAGACATAATAGGTTCATACTTTAATAATTCTCTTGCTTTTGAAATATCTAGAGTCATACTCTTGGCCAATATCCCTATACCATATTTGGTTAAGGCAGGTTCTTTAGTGCTTTGAAAATTTAAGGCAAAGAATTCAAGCAGTGAAGCAGCAAACAATGCAATGCCAAGTGGAACTTTTTTCTCAGGTGGAGTTAATCCCAATTCCTTTAATGTATAATTTATACTTGGCCATAAAGCAGTTGGATTTCCATCTGTTATGTTATAGGCTTCTCCATAAGCAAAATCGGGTGCAAACATGGCACATTCAATGGCATGAATTACATTTCTTACACAAGTAAAATCGCAGGTGTTTTTTCCATCCCCTACAATTTTAAGCTTACCTTGCTGATAGGCTTCTAACATTCGAGGAAAAATAACGGTATCCTCTGCTCCAATAATCGCACGTGGTCGAAGCGCCAAACTATTTAACTCATTGCAATTTGCAGCCAATACAATTTCTTCGGCCATTAATTTGGTTCGGGCATAATCATTAACCATTTTTCCTGGCAACACATCCAACTCTTTAACCCCAAATCTATCTTCATAATTAAAGTAAATACTTGGGGTAGAAATAAAAATGAACTGTTTTAAACCATTCTTTTTACCCGCCTTAATCAGGTTTTCTGTGGCCAAAACATTTGCAGTATAGAAATTTTTATAAAGTCCAAACGGAGAAGAAAGAGCCGCGCAGTGAATTAACACATCAACACCTTGGGTTAGTTCTTCGCAAAAAGGATAATGGGCTAAATCACCTTGTACAAAAGTGCAAGAATGCGACTCTAGTTCTTCTTTCCGATGCGCACGTCTAGAAGTGGCTATAACCCGATTGGTTTTGTTTTGACCAAAATACTTGGCTGCTCGCCCTCCTAAAAAACCTGCAGCACCTGTAATTAATATTGTTCTCGACATTTTCTAAGCGTTCATTAATTCAGTTTACAATTACTACAATCTAATTTTATTTTTCAATTTTAATGCCAAAACTAAAATCAAAGTAAAATTTCACTTCAGATATAGCATTTTTAACTGTGAATGTTATTTTGCAGCCTATCATGGAAAATTTATACAATAGCCCAAACTTAAAAAAACAAACCTACCAAGCCTTAGCTGCAATTGCATTTTTCATTCTATCCTATTTAGTATTGCTAGCCTCAGCTTTATTACTTGCTTTATTGTGCGGATATGGAGCCTTCTTTTTATTTTCTCTTCGGTTATCTTACATCACAGTTATGTTGGGTATAGGCGTTTTTAGCATAGGTATCCTTATCCTATACTTTCTCTTAAAGTTTATGTTTAAAACCTCAAAAACAGATATTAGTAACCTAATAGAAATAAGTAAAGAAGAGGAGCCAAAATTATTTGCGCTTATTGAGGAAATTGCAGATGAAGTTCAAACTCAAAAACCTAAACATGTTTACTTAAGCAATGAAATTAACGCCTATGTATTTTATGATTCTAGTTTTTGGAGTATGTTTCTCCCCATCAGAAAAAACCTTGCTATAGGTGTTGGATTAATGAATGTGGTTACACAACAGGAGTTTAAAGCCATAATAGCCCATGAATTTGGCCATTTCTCCCAAAAAAGCATGAAAGTTGGAAGCTATGTATACAATGTAAATAAAGTAATTCACAACTTACTTTTCGACAATGATTCTTATAATTCAGCCATTGCCTCTTGGGCTAATCTTAACAGTTACTTTGCCTTCTTTACCAGCATTGCCATTAAAATAGTAGAAGGGATTCAATTTGTTTTGATGAGGCTATATGAAATTGTAAACTTAAAGTTTTATGCTTTATCAAGAGAAATGGAGTTTCATGCAGATGCTGTGGCAGCAAGTATAGCTGGTTCTCAACCCTTGATAGATTCATTAAGAAGATTGCCTTTGGCAGATAATGCCTTTTCAGAAACTATGAACTTTTATCACAGCAAAGCAAAAGACGGCATTGTTGCTGAAAATATATTTACAAATCAACAAAATGTTTTGGAAGAGCTTGCCAAAGAATATAAGCTTCCTTTAACTAACAAACTTCCCTTTGTGGATGAGCACTTCGAAAATAGATTTCCTAAATCACGACTTGAATTTAACAAACAATGGATGAGCCATCCAGAAACGGAAGAGCGGGCACAAAGGTTATTATCCTATAATCAAATCTCAAAGTCAACTATCAATAGCAAAGCAATAGAATTATTGCAACATCAAGTAGAAACGCAAAAGTTATTTTCGTCGAAAAGCTTCTCTTATTTGGAAGAGAATTCAGTAAAAACAGAACTAAAAGAAAATGAGTTTTTATCAATGTACCTTGAGGATAAAAACAAAAACAACTTACCAGCACAATTTAACGGTTATTATGACTTTCACCCGTTTCCATCGGCAGATCTTAAGGCCATACTATTAGATTCTGAAAATCTCCCTTTAAAAGATTTAACCTATTGGTGCAGCCAAGAAAATAAAAGTAATCTGATGGATTACAATAATACCCTAAGAGATAAAGCTACACTAGAATGGATAGTTAATCCAGCTAACAAAACAAGCATCAAAACATTTGACTATGCTGGTCAGCGATACAAAGTAGAAGATGCCGTGGTGGTTTTGGTTTTTGTGACCCAACATTTAGAAAAGGTAGAAAAACAATTGGGTGAAATTGATAAAGGCATTATAAAATTTCTATTTCAAAGAGCCAAAGAAAACCAACATTCAAGTGCCTTTGAAAAATATTATGAAGAACATCAAAAAGGGTTGGAATTATTTACCTCCACAGATGAGTTGGTTCAAACCGTATACAAGAAATTAGAATTTATTTCAGAGCAAACTGCATTTGAAACCATCGTTCATAACTTTAAAATTTTTAAACCTGAGGAACTTTTGATAAAAGAAAAGATGAATCAATTGTTTAAAGATGAAAAACAGGTTTCATTACTTTCAGAAGATCAGCATAAAGCAATGCTTAATTATAAAGATAGAGAACTAGTCTATTTTGAAGATAATGCCTACGATCAAGTTGCATTGGATATTATGTTTGACGCCATCCAAGCTTATCAGTCGGCTTTTAATTATATTTGGTTCGACAATAGAAAAAACATCCTTTCAAATTTCTTAGCTTTGGCCAAGTATTAATTTAGAAAATTCTACACTTTATCCATTAATTAAAAATCTTTCCATGAGATATATTTCTTTAACCACTTTCTTTCTTTTAATAGCCTTATGTTCTGTCGGTCAAAATCGCTTTTTACAAGATTCTCTAGACATTTACATTGAAAGAGAAATGAAACGTTGGCAAGTGCCTGGCCTTGCTATTGCCATTGTCAAAGATGGGAAAATTGTATTAGCAAAAGGGTATGGCGTTAAATCCATAAAAACCAAAGAAAAGGTTGATGAATACACCTTGTTTCAAATTGCTTCCAATTCAAAGGCCTTTACAGGCACTGCCATTGCACAATTACATGAAGAGAAAAAAATTCATTTAGACTCAACCGCTACTAATTACTTACCTTATTTTAAACTGTTTGAACCAAGCTCAACACAACTGTGTACCGTTAGAGATTTATTGACCCATCGCATTGGGCACGGAACCTTTCAAGGTGATTTCTTAAACTGGGGCAGCAATTTAACGAGAAAAGAAATTGTAGAGAAAATGAGCCTTACAAAGCCTAAGTATCCATTTAGGTACACCTATGGATATTGCAATGCAGGCTACATTGCAGCTGGCGAAATTATTTTGGCAAGCAGTGGACTAACATGGGATCAATACCTACAAACCAAGTTCTTTCAACCCTTGGAAATGAAACATACCAACACCTCATTTGAAAGCATGAAATTAGATGCAAACGCGTGTGCACCCCATACCATTTATGTGGGTACTCTTACTCAAATTCCCTTAGCCAATATAGACAATATGGGCGCTTCTGCAGCCGTTAATTCTTGTGCAGCAGACATGGCCAATTGGTTACTATTGCAATTAAACAATGGCAAATTCAATGGTAAGTCAATCGTTTCACCAGGTGTATTAAGAGAAACCAGAAAATCACAAATGATTGTGAGAGATGTTAACTCAAAACTGTTTTCTGGCAAACATTTTAACAATTACGGTCTAGGATGGGCTAGTTCAGATTACTACGGAAAAAGAGTTTATGAGCACAGTGGAGGCGCAAATGGTTTTGTAACCAAAACTGAATTTATGCCAGAAGAAAATCTTGGCGTTTTAGTCTACACCAACTCAGATGCAAACTCTTTATACGACGCCCTTCCAAAGCAAATACTTGAAGCCTATTTAAACCTACCTTATAGAAATATTAGTCAGATGTATTACGATGCAGGTGCTGAAAGCAGAGAAAGTGAGTTAAGGGCTACAGATAGTTTAATGGCACTGTCTGATAATAATTTTGATTTAAAAAGCCTAGTTGGTTATTATCAAAATGCCTTTTATGGGAAAATTGCCTTGTTTGAAAAGAAAGGAATATTGATGATGTGGATGGAACATCACCCTAAAAATATAGCCACCTTAAGTTATTTAAATGAAAATAAATTTGTTACCGTTTACTCAGACTTAACCTGTGGAATTGAATTGAGTACAATAAAGTTAGAGAACAATCAACCTAAATCCATTACAATAAAGGTAAACGACTTCATAGATTATGAGGCGTACGAGTTTGAATATATTGGTATCCCTAAGGATGCGAAGTTTCCACCGGAAATACCCCATTAGCCATTACCATTGCATCTGCAAAAACCTCTCTATTAATTCCATGGTTAATATTTTTAGTATCCAAAAAGGCTAATACATTTTCCATAGGCATATTGCCTGTTAGCTTATCAGTAGCCATAGGGCAACCCCCAAAACCTTTAATGGCGCCATCAAATCGTTGGCAGCCTCCTTCCCAAGCAGCAGCAACTTTTTCTTCCCAGGTATCTGGGGTGGTGTGCAAATGGGCGCCAAAGGTAATATTGGGCAAGGCTGGAATGAGTGCTGAAAAAACAGATTGAATAATTTCAGGTGTACCTACTCCAATAGTATCACTTAAAGAAAGCACTTTGATGCCCATTTGAGCCATTTTATTGCTCCAATTAATTAACAAATCAGCATTCCAAGGATCACCATAAGGGTTTCCAAAGCCCATGCTAAGATAAATTACCAAGGTTTTACCATGCTTTTCGCAAAGATTTTGCAACGCAGCCACAGTTGCTAAAGAGTCTTCAATACTTGAATTGGTATTTCGTTTCTGGAAGGTTTCCGAAATTGAAAAAGGAAATCCGATATATTGGATTTGCTTGTAATTACATGCCAATTCTGCGCCACGGAGGTTAGCCACAATGGCCAAAAGTTTGGTTTGAACCCCCTCAATGTTAAGTTTATTTAAAACTTCTGGGGTGTCAGCCAACTGCGGAATTGCCTTTGGAGAGACAAAACTACCGAAGTCTAAACTGTGAAAACCCGCTCTTAACAAGAGGTTTAGGTAGTTTACCTTGGTTTCGGTTGGGATAAATTGGTGTATGCCTTGCATAGCATCCCTCGGACATTCAATTAGTTCTAGTGCCATTAAAAGATAATTTTCAAAAAATACAAGCACAAA
>JAIYCU010000028.1 GCA_027487835.1 Bacteroidota bacterium
GGAAATGTAGAAGTTTCTAAAGAGCTTCCATCTTATATTAAGGAAATAGTAATTAATACTGATTTTCTTGGACTACCCAATAATTTAGTTGGAACAATTCAAGCAGACCAATTACTTGCAGTAATTGGTGGAAGTGCACCTCAAAAACTACATACTGCTGACACAAAAACGCAAACGATGAGTTTTCCATTAGGAAAAAATGCAAGCAAATTCTCAAGCAAATTAGGAACCTGGGATAATAATGGAAAACCAAATTATTTATTGCCAACTAGAGATGTTGTATCATCAGCATTCTTGAAAAATGTAAATGTTTCCTTGCCAGAAAGAAGGCCAGTTCCATCTTTTAATCCTGAATACTTATCGAGTACTAAAGAAAGAAATTTAATTCTAAAAGAAGTGTGCGATGTTTGGGTGACATTTGTTGCAGAAGGAACAGGGAATCAAAATGCTTTGATGTTTTTCATTTACAATAAAAACAACAAACCAACCAGCATTTCTCAAATTGATTCATTTTATCATATTTTCCCAAATGCTTCATTTAATAATAGCGGAGGTGCTATGACATCTGGTGATAAAGTTTATTTAGGAAGATTTGGAGCAGACACCTGCATTGGATTCGCCATCACAACCAGAGGATGGAACTCAACAACCAAAAAAGTAGGAATGGGTTCTAATTTATATACAACAATTAAGGAATTGAATCCTGAAGCCAATCCAGCTAAAGCAGAACATGTAGTATTACTTTACGACAATCCATCAGAAAGATTCTTAATAGGATTTGAGGATTTATATAGAAGTGGCACTAGTTCAGACGATGATTTTAATGACTGTGTAATTTATGCCAGTGCAAACCCGGTTAAAGCTGTAACAATAGATAATTTTGTGCCAACCACACAAGCTAAAGATACTGATGGAGATTCAGTTGATGATTTATTTGATGAATACCCAAATGATGCAACAAGAGCATATAATGTATATTATCCAAATCAAAATACTTTTGCAACAGTTGCCTTTGAAGATTCATGGCCAAGCAAAGGTGATTATGATTTAAATGATGTTGTTGTTGATTTCCAATATCAGGCTGTAACTGATGCATCAAACAAAACAAAAGATATTAAAGCTAAATATAAATTAAGAGCAGCAGGCGGAGTTTACAAAAATGGATTTAGTGTTGAAATGCCTTTTAATTTTTCTGAAGTTTCTACAATTACAGGAAATTCACTTGGTCTGGAAGCTGGAGCAACAAAAGCAATTTTAAAGGTTTTTAACAATTCAAAAGCGATTATTTCCGGTTACAATACAATAGCAAATGTTAAATACACCGAAACAGATACTATTTTATGTACTATAACATTAGGCATTTCGAAAAGTATAACCTTAGGAAATTTCAATCCATTTATTTTTGTTGATGAACCTGGAAAAGGAAGAGGTTATGAGGTTCACTTGAGCGGCCAAGCCCCAACTTCCTTAGTAAATACTTCAATTTTAGGAACCAATTCTGATGCTACCTCCCCAGCTAAAGGAATTTTTTACAAAACTAAGAACAACCTTCCATTTGCCATCGCAATACCAGAGAGATTTGTGTATCCATGGGAAAAAACACAAGTAGTTTTAGCACATCTAAGGTTTGCTTCATGGGCACAAAGTGGAGGAATTAGTTATAGCGATTGGTATAAAAATCAGTCGGGTTATAGAAATGAAACCAAGTTTTATGTTAAACCTTAATTTTTAATGATTTAATTAAACCTGCTTACAAGTATTTGTTGAATGTGGTGAATTGGGTATGTTTGTTAGTATAAAGAATGGCGTTTCGGTATTATTACTTTATAGCCAATTTTAGGATGATCATGATAAGACAACTTCTAAGCATATTCATTTTGATGATTTACTTTTCTTGCGGACAGAAAAGCAACAATAGTGAAAGGAAAATTGACACCCTTGAGAATGCCTTCGTGGACACTTTTTCAATACAACCTATTAACAAACAAATCGACCAGGACAACAATTGCAGTTTTGACAATCAAGTATCAAGTCTAGGTATTGGTATAATCAAAGTGCCATCAAAATTTGAAATTTATAATGACAGTTTACTAAACGACAAATTAGCAAGTTGGGATATGTATGAAGATGAAAGTAAAATTAATTTATGCTCAAAATTTTTCAAACCTGACTATGGAATAATGCATTTTGTATGCATTGCAAAAAGTGAAAAAGCATATAAAGTGTTAGTAAACTTTTCAGATATAAAATATTTACCTAAGACAAAAGATTATGACTTCGAAACTTGGAACGAATACATTTCCCAATCTTTCGGAATAAGACGACTTACAAACAATAATGGAGAAAATTCAAAAAATTCCAAATTAAGAACTAAACCCAATGACAATGCAGACACATTAGGGATTCCCAATGGACAAGAGTTATTTTGCCCAATTGAAATTAAAGGTGACTGGATAAAAGTGAGTTATGATTGCTTCTACAATGACGAAAATAATTTATATGAAAATGAACCCTGCCACAATTATATTGACAAATGTAGCAATCCATTGACAGGTTGGTTACGGTGGCGACAAGAAAATCATTTACTTATTGATATTTTTTTGATGCCATGATAATTAAAACGGCTAATTACAGCTAGTCATTCTTTGTTACTAAAACCAAGCCATGAATTTAGGTTGTGTTGAACCCACTTAAGGGTATTTGTTGAGTGTAGTAGATTGGTTATGTTTGTTTGGACAAGGAATAGGGCTTTGGGCATTAAATAGTTGGCGGTAATGCTTTAAAGACGACACTATAAAATAATAGAAGACATATAAAATGAAAAGTAAGGTTCTAAACTCCCTCTTAATTTTCACTTCGCTTTTGGGATACTTAGAATGGGGTGGAAATAACCATATCTTTCTCTTCAAGGCAGAGGCAGAAATTTTCTCCAAATTATTAACCGACCCCTCTTCTGTGCTACATCCATTTACAATATTGCCATTGGTAGGTCAAATACTTTTATTAATTACATTATTTCAAAAAACGCCTAGCAAACTATTGACCTATATCAGCATTGGGGGATTAGGACTACTTATAGGTTTTATGTGCATTGCTGGTATAATGACCCTGAATTTCAAAACAATAATTTCAACTCTTCCGTTTATTGTTGTTTCCATTATAGGAATAAGACATTACAGAAAAATAAAGTGACAGAGAATTATAGAGGAGGAAGCCGAACCGCTAACATGCGCTATTATTAAGAACCTATATGAAAATAATTCTATTAACTATTTTTATTTTAACATTGCTTAGCTGCGGGGAGGATCCAAACATTGATTCTATTCCGGAAATATTTAAAACAAACTATTCAAAATACAAAGACCAAAAATTCGAACTACAATTTGGAGACTTAGTTCAAATTCGTAATCCAGAATTCAAAGGAATAATTTGCGATGTTTCAGAAGATGAAGGAGGAAGATGGTTTGGAATTATTTTTATGGATAAGCAAGATCGTTTATTTGGTAGAAATATTCCAAGTGGATTTAGCAATGACTGTATAAAACTTTTTGACTTTACCTATTTGAATCAAAGAGGAATAAAATCGATTACTAAAATTTCAACTATTAAGTTAGAAAATTCTAAAATAGGAATTGGAGCGAGCAGCACAGCAAGGGACGAGCAGGATTTAATAAGAGAATATAGAAAGGGAATTGAAAGGAGGAGCCACCTAGAAACACCTTGTGATGAAAAGTTAAAAACATTAGAGCCTATAAACGAAAATTATAGAGACATAAATGAAATTAAACTATAATAGTTGTACCTACAACTAATTTAAGACAAAAAAATGCATAAGAAAATATCAAAATCGAACAAAGCGCACCCTAGCAGAAGCATGGGGCCAAACGTAAGACAGGTTATACCAAGTGCAATTGATAGCATAGACCCATTTGTTTTTTTAGACCATTTTGGGCCTGTGGAGAAAAAACCAGGCGGACAAGGAGTTCCACCCCATCCGCATGCAGGTATTGCTACTATAACCTATCTTTTTACAGGAAGTAATCGCCATCAAGATAGCCGTGGACATGATGCTGTCGTAAATGCAGGTGACATTGCGTGGATGCAAGCAGGAAAAGGCATTGTTCACGCAGAGGGTATGAATGAAAAAAGAACCGAAACAGAAACGGTTCAAGGCTTACAATTTTGGATTTCACTTCCAGCTAAGGATAAATTTATTGAGCCAGCATTTTATCACCATCCATCAGCCGAATTACCAGAGTTTGAATTAAACGATTCAAGAATAAAAGTACTAAGCGGAGAATTGTTTGGTCATCAATCGCCTGTTAAAAGTTTGTCACCAGCTTATATTTTTGAGGTTAAAATACCTAAAAACCTATCCATCGAAATTCCAATAAAAGAAGGCGATACCGCAGGGTTGTATGTAGTAAATGGTCATTTAAAAATTGAAAATGAAACTCTTTTGCCTACTTCCATGACTTCATTTAGTGTGGACGGAAATGCAATAGAAATACATGCGGTGGAAGAAACACACTTTATGCTTTTTGGAGGTACACCACTCAATGAACCTATAGTTGGTTATGCCTCTTATGTAATGAATAGCGAAGCGCAAATTCATCAAGTAATGCAAGATTACCAAATGGGTAAAATGGGAACAGTTCTAATTTAATTAAATAAAAAATAAAACTTACACAAAATGAAAACAAAATTAAACTTCAAACAAATCATTACAGCAGGCGCAATAGCCGCTGGAGTATCAGTAATTATTAATGCCATTCTATTTTATATCTTTAAAGGAGCTGGAGTATTTACAGACGATATTTTTATCCAACCCAATCAACCCTTAACAATTGTACCCATTATTATATCGAGTATAATGCCATCATTAGTTGGTGCGAGTGTCTTTTTTCTTTTCGAGAAATATTCGAGTAACGGATTTAAAATATTTAGCATTGTATCACTTGTATTGTTGGTTTTATCATTTGTAAATCCATTTATGGGAATACAAGGTATTACAGTGGCTTATGGCGTTGTGCTTGATATAATGCATGTTGTTGTAGCATTGTCGTTATTATACTTTATTAAAAGAGCAAAAAGTTGAAGGTAGACCCTTGGCAGATAGTCTTAGCATAATAGTCAGCTGTAGAAAACATAAAAAAATAATCCAAAGCAGTAACACCTGCGTTAATTTAAAATATCCAAACATAAGGATATTTGAAGAATGAGGTGGATTGGGTATGTTTGTTAGAGTAAGAATAGCACTTTCAGTTTTTAAAGGTTATTTATTCAAATAACACAATGACACGAATAGTTAAATTTAAACAATAAAAAGATATGCCAATAAAAGGACAAATTTTAACCAATCCAGACACCGGAGACATCTATGAATTTTTAGAAACTGCTAAAGATACAGATGGGCAACGTGTTACTCTTAAACTGGCACTTAAGTCAAAAGGTGAACTAGTTCCCAATCACTTCCATGCCTTGCAAGACGAACATTTTGAAGTTGTTTCAGGTAGGTTGACCCTATGGCTTGATGGGAAGCTACAAATTTTGACTCCTGGAGAAAAAATCACACTTCCCAAAAATAAACCACACAATCATTACAATGCTGATGATGAAACTGTTGTTTTTATTCAATCCGTTACGCCTGCCTTGGATTTTGACTACCTTTTAGAAAATATTATAGGACTTACCATGGACGGAAAGATGCCCAACGGAAAAGCAGGATTAATTCAAGAACTAGTTACCTTGAAGTACCTTGACAGTAACAGTTATCTTGCCAGTATTCCTCAAGGACCACAAAAATTCCTAATGAATTTGGTTGGACCCATCGGAAGGTTATTTGGATATAGGGCAATCTATAGGAAATATTCAGATATAGAAAAATAACTACTACCAAAAGTACCTTCAGGTAAGCACAAATTAAGATGTTGATTACAGAAAACATAAAATAGAATTAGCAGAAAATGTTGATTATAGTCTGTCACCACCTAGAAATTAATCAAGAACCAATGAATGATATCTTAAGACTAGTATTGCCAATTTATTTTATCATTTATTTTGGACTTGCCTTTGTTTTAAAGAGCTTCCTTGTGGCAAGAAAAATCGGGAAAAACCCGCTTGTACTTCCTAAAGATGATAGCGCGTTTGGAATAATTGGAAGGTATTTTAAGTTGACGCTTATTGCTATGTTTTTGTATGTGCTTGCCTTTTCAATGTTCCCTGAAGGGCAATACATATTTTTGCCAATTACAGTGCTTGACAACTTGGCTGTAAAGTACCTAGGCCTTGCACTATTGTTCATCGCGCTCCTTTGGACCATCCTTGCACAACAACACATGAAAAATTCGTGGAGAATTGGCATCGACACTGAAACTAAAACAGAACTTATAAGCACGGGACTTTTTGGACTATCAAGAAACCCAATTTTCTTTGGAATGATATTAAGTTTGGTTGGACTTTTTTGCACCACACCCAACGCCTTAACCGCACTTTTTTTGATTTTAGGATATGTCTTAATCCAAATTCAAATCCGACTTGAAGAGGAATTCTTAACAAAGGAACATGGACAAAAGTACCTAGCCTACAAGCAAAAAGTAAGAAGACTAATTTGAAGGGATGGTTCTAAGCCATGCCACGAATTGAAAAACATGGAATGGCTTTTTTATGCAACAAGAAATAATATCGATTCATCAAAATAGTTTAAACCCTAACAAAAAACGCAACTCAATGAAATACAAACAATACTTAAAAGACGAGATAAAGATCTCTGAAATAGGCCTAGGGGCATGGCAATTAGGACAAGATTCTGGTTGGAAAAGTATGACAGAAGCCGAAGCCATTCAGCTTGTTCATAAATCCTTGGACCATGGAATCAACTTTTTTGATACAGCCCCCAATTATGGACATGGAACTGGTGAGGAAAGATTAGGTAAAGCGCTTAAAGGTGTTGACCGTAGCAAAATTGTAATTAATACAAAATTTGGCCGAACCCATACAGGTACAATCAATTGGAATTCTAATTACATAAGAGAATCTTTTGAAGGAAGCTTAAAAAGACTTCAAGTTGAGTATATCGATTCATTGATTATTCATAGCCCTCCTTCGGAGTATATTGATGGCACTAAAAATGACCATTACCAAGTACTCGATAAATTAGTGGAAGAAGGAAAATTAAAGGCTTATGGCGCTTCTTTAGATACCTATGACGACATGATGATGTTATTGAATACCACAGGCTCAAAAGTAATAGAAGTGTTTTTTAATATTTTTCATCAAGATACTTTACATGGATTCGAACGCGCACAAAATGAAGATGTTGGCATCATTGTGAAAATCCCTCTTGATTCTGGTTGGTTAACTGGGAAATATAATGCCGAAAGTAGTTTTAATGATGTTAGGAATAGATGGTCTAAAGAAGAGAAACAAACAAGGGCAAAACTAGTAGAAAAAGTAAAGGCTATTTTTGGAACAGATGAAAACCTCTCTCAAAAAGCCATCGCTTTCTGCCTAGCGTATGAGGCTGTTTCAACAGTTATACCTGGTAATGTAACGATCGAACAGCTTGCAAGCAATGTTCAAAGTACAGAGCTTATTATCTCTCCAAATTTGGTTGAAAAACTTGAAGCGTTCTATCAATCTGAAATTAAACATCTGAAACTTCCATGGTAGTAAAAATTCAAGGTTAAGCTTACAAAACTACCCTTGATGGTTTAGTACCAAGACCCTTAATTTACGTCTATCCCCTATTTTAAAATGCCTCCTTATGTAAATTTGTTGTGTAAGTGGGGATTGGGTATGTTTGTAAGAAATACGAGTAAAAGTTTCGGGTAATAATTAGAAAGTATTCATTATTCAGTATACTAAAAAATAGAATAAAAATGAAAAACATAAAACAACTTTTAATTTCTAGTTTACTATTATTAACACTATGTTCAATGACTAATTTGCCTCAAGTCATAAACAATGGAAACGAATTAATAGGAACCTGGAAATGGGTTCATGTTACGAATAGTGAAACAAAAGAAATTTTAGGTTTAGACATGCTGACGATGGGTTTAGCAAAGGAGATAAAAACTGAATTTAAAGAAGACAGTACTTATGTGGAGTACAAAAACAAATTAAAAGGTGAAGGCTACGCAATGACAAATGGGTTGTGGGTTATTGATAGTGAGACAAAAACATTAAAGAGTAAGGCTAAAGATCAATGGATTTCCTCTAAAATTATTTATTTAACTAAAGATACATTGATAATTGAAATGAGAAAACCGATGCATCTCTTAATGGTAAAAGAAAAATAACGGTGTATAACGTTGACACCTAGTTTGGTTCAAACCGAAACCAAACCAAATTACTAAAAACAGATTATATTTACCCTATGCCCCTAACCCTCCAAATCCCCTTAGAAAACGAAGCTATTCTGTTATTGCCTTTGCAGGAACAAGACTTTGAGACCTTGTATTTGGCGGCGTCCGACCCATTGATTTGGGAACAGCATCCCAATAAAGACCGTTGGAAAAGAGAAATTTTTGAAACCTATTTTAAAGGTGCTTTAGAAAGTAAAGGCGCTCATAAAATCATTGATAAAAGCACTGGGCAGGTGATTGGATGCACCCGCTTCTACGACTATGAGCAAGAAGCCAATTGTATTTTAATTGGTTATACCTTTTTTGCCAGGGTCTATTGGGGAAAAGGGGTGAACACTGGTGTGAAAACCCTTATGTTAAACCACATCTTTCAATTTGTGGACAGCGTTTATTTTCATATTGGGAGTCAGAATCTTCGCTCGCAAATGGCCATAAGCAAGTTGGGTGCTAAAAAGATAAAAGAACAAGAGATTACCTATTTTGGAGAAAGTCCAAAACTCAATTGTATCTTCCGCATTACCAAGGAGGAATGGCAGGCAAGGTTGAGGACACCTAATTCTAATTGAAAACTATTTAAAAAAAAAGATACGGCACACACGCAGGTTTGGAAAAAGCTTACTTGACTAAAATTATTAGCTACTTATCAAAAAAACATAAAATGAAAAAAATCATTATCATTCTAATTTTATCGATTATCTCGTTACCACAAATCTTTGCTCAAAGTCCTTCCACTACAGATTTTATTGGGCAATGGACCTGTGATAAGACTTCGATTGAGATGGTTATTTGGAAAGACAAAAATGGAAGCTTTCAAGTTGCATTATTTGATAAATCGGATGGAGAGATGTTAGAATGCACTAATGTAATTGCAAAAGAATTAGTTTTATCATTTACGGCAAAAACTAAATCAACAAATGCTGTCATAAATAGCACCTTTACACTCATTGATGAAATGCATTTAATTGAAGTAATTGCGGCGGACTTGGAAAACCAAGAGATAAAGTTACATTGGAAAAAGTTGAAATAATTGATTTGTAGACGAAACCTTAAATGCTAAATTATGGGATTGGGCTAAAGAAACAACGAAAGTAAATTTTCCTTATGTAACATAAGTAGCCGTGCAGCTCAATTCATTGTCGGATTTTTGTGAAGTAATCTATTATTCACATAAAGAATGAAACAATGAAACAAATATCGGCAAAACCAATTAATTACATAGTGTTAGCATTCTCATTACTTGTTTATAGTAATGTAAAATCACAATCAACACCATTCAATATTTATATTGAACCTATAAACATCAGTGGACTTGGCGGACTTCAAGCTTATTCCTTTGGTCAGCATAACGGTAAATGGCTAATTGTTGGTGGCCGACTTGATGGGCTGCATCGTAGACAGCCTTTTGCTGCTTTTGATGTAGCAGGAAACAACAATCAATTAATCGTCATTGACCCAGTTTCTCAACAAAAATGGACTGCACCAATAACTTCACTTTCAGTTTCTTTACAAGAACAATTAAGTTCAACTAATATGGAGTTTCATCAAGAAGGAAATTACCTTTATATCATTGGCGGTTATGGTTATAACACAGCAACAGCAACTAGGAAAACTTTTAACAACCTAACAGCCATAGATATTCCTTCTGTGATAAATGCAGTAATAAAAGGAACTTCATTCTCAACTTATTTTAGACAAATAAGTGATCCTCAATTTGCGGTAACAGGTGGCCATCTTAAAAAGATTAACAATACTTTTTACTTAATAGGTGGGAATAAGTTTGATGGAAATTACAATCCAATGGGCAATCCCACCTATACTCAAGTTTATACGGATGCCATTCGTAAATTTAATTTGTCTGACAATGGAACAATTATCAGCATTACACATTTGCCCACTCTAACAGATGCTACAAATCTTCATCGCAGAGATTATAATGCGGTTCCTCAAATATTGCCAAATGGATCAGAAGGAATAACCGCATTTTCAGGGGTATTTCAGCCATCAGTTGATTTGCCCTTTCTGAATTGCGTAAATATTGACAGCATTAGTTATTCAGTAAACAATTCGTTTCAACAATACTATAATCATTACCACTGTGCTACCCTACCACTTTATTCAGCATCAAAAAATGAGATGCACAATGTTTTCTTTGGTGGCATTGCTCAATACTATGATAGTTTAGGTATTTTAGTTCAAGACAATAATGTTCCTTTTGTAAAAACCATTGCACGAGTGACTAGAGACGCAGCGGGAATAATGGCAGAATATAAATTGCCCGTAGAAATGCCAAGTTTACTCGGTGCAGGTGCTGAGTTTATTCCTATCGCAAGTATTCCTCAATTTAGAAATGAGGTTTTAAAATTAGACGACTTATTAGCAGACAGTAATTTGGTAGGTTACATTTACGGTGGAATAAGCAGCACTGCTGCAAATATCTTTTTTACAAATACAGGAACACAAAGCACTGCGAGCAGCCAAATCTTTAAGGTTTATGTAATAAAAAATTCTACAATTGGAATTCATGATTTAAATGAGCAAAGCATTGGAACCTTAAAAATGCAAGTGTTTCCAAATCCGAATGACGGTGATTTTGCAGTAAAATTCTATTTAAAGGAATCGGCAGAAACTAAAATATCTTTTTATAGTATTGATGGAAGAAAAATGGAAGAATTTATTCTCAATAACTTAAGTGCTGGAGAAAATATTTACCAGCCTAAAATTGAAAGTATAAATTTAAAAGGAACCTATATCCTAACAATTGAAACGCCTTATGAAAAGGCAACCCAAAAAATAGTTATTCATCGATAAAATATAAATGGAAAACAGAAAAGAACATTGGGAAAAGGTTTATGCTACTAAACAGCCCCACGAAGTAAGCTGGACACAAGAACTTCCAAAAACATCATTGGACTTTGTGCATAGTTTTAACTTGCCTAAAACCGCGAGTATTATAGACATTGGCGGAGGCGACAGCAAATTAGTTGATTACCTTTTAGACGAAGGTTATGAAAATGTTTCTGTACTTGACATATCAGAGAATGCAATTGAAAGAGCGAAGCAACGACTAGGTGATAAGGCAACCAAAGTAAATTGGATTGTAAGTGATATTACAGAGTTTCATCCTTCATCAACTTACGATTGCTGGCACGACAGGGCAGCCTTTCATTTCCTTACAAACCCAAACGACATCAACACTTATTTAACAATTGCACAGCAAGCGGTAAAAGGTTTTATGGCAATTGGAACCTTCAGTGACCAAGGGCCTACGAAATGCTCAATGCTTGAGGTTCACCAATACACTGAAGTAGAATTGCAACAGCAACTTGAAATTGGTTTTGATAAAATTAAGTGTGTTACTGAAGATCATATAACCCCATTTCTTACGAAACAGAATTTTTTGTTCTGTAGTTTTAAGAAAAAGTAAATTAACATTTACGTGGTTTGAATTTATGGCAAATAAACAAGACTAAAGGGGGCGAAGATTACCTCGATTCCAATTTCTTATAAAACAAAAAAGCCCCGAATTCGGGGCTTTTTTGTTAATAGCAATTGACTATTGATTTCCTTCTTTTTTAGGTGCTGCCTCGTGACTGCAACATCCTTTTTTCTTTTCACCAGCTGCACAGCTTTTTTCTTTAGAATCGCTGCAAGCTTTTGCTTTCTTTTTGCTCTTCTTTTTTTCTTTATCCTTACCATCATTGGCTGCATTTGCATTTTCTGCATTAACATTCATTACACTTACTTCTTCTGAAACAGGTGGTGTAGCAGAAATAGTTTGCGCGTTGATATTGGTAAAGCTAAAGGCTGCGAAAGCAGCTAAAACTAATAGTTTTTTCATTGTTTGATTAATTTATTGATTCGAAGATACAAAATTTAATATTAATATAAACTTAATTGAGTTCGGCTAAGATACTTCTGCCACCCTTCACTTTTTGGTTCAAACCAACCTTTACTTTTGCATCTAGCGGCAGGTAGATATCTACCCTTGAACCAAATTTAATAAACCCCATTTCTTCACTTTGCTTTATGGGTTGTCCTTCTTTAACATACCAAACAATACGTTTGGCTAAGGCTCCAGCAATTTGACGGAATAGAATTTCAGTTCCATTGGTTTTTTGAATAACAGTAGTAGTTCTTTCATTTTCTGTTGAACTCTTTGGATGCCATGCTACTAAATACAATCCTGGGTGATATTTAAAATACTTCACTATACCTCCTACAGGATTACGGTTTACATGCACATTAAATGGGTTCATAAAAACAGAAACTTGTAAACGCTTACCTTTAAAATATTCTGGTTCCTCAACCTCTTCAATTACTACTACTTTACCATCTGCAGGCGAGATAACCAAGTTATCTCCGGTTGTGACAGTAATTGGCGGATTGCGAAAAAATTGCAAAACTATTAGTAAAAGAATCAATGAAATTACAAGTACACCATCTTGCAACCACCCTAAATCTGGTGCTAACCAGCGCGTAATTGCATTGAGTGCAAATAGTACAATTAAGGAAATTAAGATCGTGGCTTTGCCTTCTTTATGAATCATTGTTTTTTATTATAGTCCAAATTTACCACGAAGGGTTTCTACCTCTGCTACTTTTTTGATAGCAACTACATAGGCTGCGATACGCATGCTACAAGCATGTTCCTGAGAAGCACTGTATACGTTTTCGAAAGCTGTTTTCATCACACGGTCAGCTCTGCGATATACACGCTCTTCTGTCCAGAAGTATCCCAAGCGGTTTTGAACCCACTCAAAATAACTCACGGTAACACCGCCTGCATTGGCCAAAATATCTGGCACAACCATGATACCCTTTTTATTAAGGATGGCATCTGCACTTGCGGAGGTTGGTCCGTTTGCACCTTCAACAATCAATTTAGCTTTAATTCTATCCGCATTTTCTGCAGTAATTTGGTCTTCCATAGCGGCAGGCACCAATACATCCACATCCAATTCTAATAACTCAGCATTTGAAATTTTCTTACCAGCTGTAAAGCCTTCTAAAGTTCCTTTGTTTCCATCGCGGAACGCAATAGCTGCTTCCACATCAATTCCTTCTGGGTTATAGTAAGCACCACTTACGTCAGAAATTGCTACCACCTTCATGCCTTGAGAGGCCAATAATTTAGCAGAAATAGATCCTACGTTTCCAAAGCCTTGAACAGCTGTTGTTGCACCTACTATATTAATTTTTAATTTTGATAAAGCAGAACGTGTACTTACCATAACTCCGCGGCCAGTAGCTTCTACCCTACCCAAAGAGCCACCTAAAACCAAAGGCTTACCTGTAACCACCGCAGGGGTGCTGTAACCTTTAAGTTTAGAATACTCATCCATAATCCAAGCCATTTCTTGTTGGCCAGTGCCCATGTCTGGTGCAGGGATGTCTTTATCCGGACCAAAAACATCCACCATTAAATCTGTATAAGCGCGGGTTAATCTTTCTAATTCACCTTTGCTCATGCTACGTGGATCGCATTTGATACCGCCTTTTCCGCCGCCGTATGGAATACCAACAACGGCACATTTCCAAGTCATCCAAGCAGCCAAAGCCTTTACTTCATCCAAGTGCACGTCCATGCTATAACGGATACCTCCTTTTGAAGGCCCAAGATTAGCATTGTGAACCACGCGAAATCCTTCGAATACTCGAACTTTCCCGTTGTCCATGGTAACTGGAATATTAACAATTACGGCTTTTTGTGGGGCCTTTAAAACATTGTAGTCGCTTTCATCTAAACCGATAATGCGCGCTGCTTCGTCGAATCTCGACATCATAGACTCGAAAGGATTTTCCGAGCTGTGTTTAATCACATTTTCATTGCCTGACATAGTTGTTTCTTTTAGTGTTAGGTTCGGCGAACATACACAAAATTTTACAATCTGCCCACCTGATTTAAGTCTATGTTAAATTTCAACTTGATAAGGAACTTTATATTGCCTTAAACCAAGTGATTCCGAACAAAGTAAAAACCAATATTACTTGGATAATTAAAACCAATTTTTGCCAGATAGGTCTATCTTTAAAGCTGGTTTCAGGATTAAATGGATCAAATGCGAGCGCAATACCAAAATAAATGGCTGCTTCGCTAAATTGTTGTTTGAAAAGCAATAAATAGAATCCAAAGGCAACAAATCCAATGTAAAGGCATTTTGCAAATATTGTATCTTTCATACCTCAATAATGTATAAGCATTTCTAAACAATCTAACAGATATCCATTTTAGGAATTTTAATAGGATAAATGGAAAATAAAAAGGGTTAGCTATAATTTAGGTTCAGACAGAAATAAAAAAACTACTTTATTATAATCCATTTAATTAAGGCTTTGATGTATCGAATCTCATATTTATTTTTATATTTGAAATACATTCAAATCTCACTTATGAAAAACTTATTTGCCTTATTATTTTTAGTGCTGCTTGGCTCAAGCCAACTATTTGCACAAGATTCTTTATTTAGAGCAAATGGAAGAGTTAGCAATGTTAGAATTATGGAAGTTAATAGTACACAAGTTAAATATCGCAATCCAGAAGGACAAGGCGGACCTTTATTTGTGTTGAACCGAATGGAAGTTGAAAAAATAATTTACGCTGATGGCCGAGTGGAGCGCTTTAATGCTGCTAGTAATACGGAGGTTGGGCCAAACCTAAGCTATGGATCTGTTTGGGGCCAAACGCCAAAAGTTGATCCGCTTAGAACCAACTTTAAGCGCAGGTATTTAAACCTAAGCATCACAGATTATTTTGCAGGCGCACTCACCATTGGATATGAATATTTTACCAAAGCAGGAGACTATAGCTTAAGAGTGCCTGTTTCACTTGGATTTAAAACCTTGGGGTTAAGTAGTTATAATATTCCAGAAACTGAATACGAAGGCAGACAAGCCTATTATAGAGAGAATAAAAAATTTAGCACTGGCTTTGAATGTTTTTATTATCCGTACGGACAAGGCAAGGTGAGATACTATTTTGGCCCTGCGATTGAAATGGGATGGTTTAGCTATACGGATGAGGTGAGAACTAATGTTTTTCCGTATACAATAAACAATAAAGAAATGAATGGCTCTTTCCAGTCAGTATTGGTGCACAATGGGATTTTGTTTCAACCTACTGCAGAAATAAACTTTAATATAGGAATTGGACTTGGATATTGCCAATCGAGGTTTAGACACCAAGATGTGAATGGATTTGAAACTATCTCTAGCAAACGAAGCGAATTTGCTGCACGTTTTGCCTTAACAGTTGGCTATAAATTTAACTAATCATGAGCTGGATAAAGCCGTTATTAATCGTGCTTGCTTTATTTTTTGCCTTTACCTTCTCAAGTTGTCATTACTTTAAGGTTTCAGCTTCTTTAGAAAATGGGTATGAAATTGAAGGGGCGCTTTATAGGGGCAAAACAATTATCGTGCATACGGGAAATGAAAGCTGGCAGTTAGTTTACCCAACCTACCAAAAAGACAAAGATCAAATTATTGCCAAGTATGTGAACGTTGGTATAAATCATCAGTTTTATAGGTTTGCTCGCAAGCGGGTAGCCAATAGGTACCCAAAAAAGATGGGAGACCCTTCAAATGATGTAAATGTTTATATTTCAGAATATAGCTTAGATAGTTTGAACCAAATTAATATACCCATTAGTGCTATCAAAAGAATAGATATTTACCAAAAAGAAGGAGGCAGAAGCGCCCTAACCTATGTAGGTGGAATTCTTGGCGGTTATTATGGATTTTTACTAATTATTGCCTTGCTATCCTCTATTTAGTATTCTTTAATTACTAAGTAGCAAATAAAAATAAACGGCTGGGATGGAAAGAAATAAGCCATCAAATCTATCTAACATACCACCATGTCCTGGAAGTAAATTGCCGCTATCTTTTATATTTAAATTGCGTTTAAGCAGCGACTCTACTAAGTCGCCCAAGGTACCAAACACCACAATGATGACGCCCATGACCATCCAATCTAAAGCGCTAATATCATCCCAAAAAGTGCTGAGCAGGTAGGCCACACCCATTGTTAAAACAGTAGCTCCAATGCTGCCTTCCCAAGTTTTCTTCGGACTTATACGTTCAAACAATTTGGTTCGACCCAATTTTCTTCCTACTAAATAGGCAAACGTATCGCTGCTCCACTGTAAAATAAAAAAACCCATTGGTAAGGCATAACTGTAGGATAAGGCATTAAAATATCCAAAATCTGCCAGCATACTTAAAGGTAAACAGATATAGATAATTCCTAACACTTGGAAAGCTAGTGTTTCAAATTCTCTACCTGTACGTTCAAAAAGCTTTACCACAAAAAGGAGCATAAACACAGGAATCAAGTGGTAATACCACCCAGTTCTTAAATCACCACGAATGATAAAAACAAACATCAAATTGATGATGCTGCCTGCCACAATGCCTAAATATTTTTCAATTGGATTTTTATCTGGCAACATGAGTTCATAAAACTCAAGGAGACATAAGAAATTGACCACAAACAATAGGACAAAAAAACTCCATTCACTTGCTATTGTGCTTACCACAATTGCCAAAACAAATAAAGACCCGGTGAGGGTGCGTTGCCAGAAGTTATTCATACAATGATTTGATACAAATTAAAGCTTAATCTTTTAGAGTTTTTTGGAAAACCTATTTCTGATATAATACAATACCAGCGGTTTAAAGCTTTTTAAAATAGCAAAAGTTCCTAAAGCACTCAACACTACCCAATACCAAGCATATTGATAGTTTTCATCTAACCATTCAATGGAGGTATTCTCTTTATAAACATAAACCATAATTACCGCCAGCGCATTATTTATAAAATGTATAAGAATTGGCACTTTAATATTGGCGGTATAATTATATACATAACCAAGTAAGGCCCCTAACATTACCCTTGGTAAAAACCCGTAAAACTGTCCATGAAATCCAGAAAAAATAAGTGCAGAAAGTAAAATAGCCACATGGGAGTTTCCAGTAGATATTCTTAAATATTGTTGCATCACCCCTCTAAAAAAAATCTCCTCGCAAATTGCAGGCATTAAGGCTACTACAAAAATATTAAATAGCAAGGTGGGCATATCTTGGGCGCTTATCATCACCTTGGTTATAGCAGCAGCACTCGCTTCCATTGCCTTTAAACTTGTCTCAAAATCTTTATAACTTGCAGGAAAACTGAGATATTGGTTTATTTGATACAACCAAGCAGTTATAGGGTTACTTACAAATAACAAAGCCACACCTAACACCCAAAAAGGCCAATAAACTTTAGTTTTAGTGGGGATATAATACTTTAAATCTAATCCTAAGCTTTTGGTAAAAACCAAGGCTGGAACCAAAAACATGCCTAAGCTCCCGGCAATTACTTGGAACACCTTCATGGCATTTAATTCGCGCACTTGGGAAGGCTGTAGGTTGGCTAAACTTACTTTGCTTAAATCAATTTCAAAACCATACAGGCAAATAAAATAAGATAACATAGTTCCTACTGTCCCAAAAACCAAGACCATGCCTCCTAAAACCAATAATTTACCAATAATGGTAGCCAAGCGCTTTAGCGACGAAAATTCTGGTACTTCCTCCTCAAACATTTCATTTATATTTGTTGCAATATATTAATCCTACAGCATTGGCAAAAATTGGTAACATAAACTTAGGAAACTTTCCACTCCTACTCGCCCCCATGGAAGATGTAAGCGACCCACCGTTTAGGGTGGTGTGTAAGGCAAATGGTGCCGACCTTATGTACACGGAATTTATAAGTTCAGAAGGCTTGATAAGGGATGCGATAAAAAGTAGGCAGAAGTTGGATATCTTTGATTATGAGCGCCCCATAGGCATTCAGATTTTTGGTGGCGACGAGGAAGCTATGGCCATGGCCACCCAAATTGTGGATGCTGCGAACCCAGATTTAGTGGATATTAATTTTGGTTGCCCTGTAAAAAAAGTAGTTTGCAAAGGTGCAGGCGCAGCCATTTTAAAAGATTTAGTTAAAATGGTAAAAGTAACTGAGGCGGTGGTTAAAAGCACTAATTTGCCAGTTACTGTTAAAACCAGGTTGGGCTGGGACGAAAATTCCAAAAATGTTGAAGAAGTGGCTGAACGCCTTCAAGATGTTGGCATCCAAGCACTCTCCATACATGGGAGAACCCGCGCACAATTGTATAAGGGAGAGGCCGATTGGACCTTAATTGGAAAAATAAAAGAAAACCCACGCATAAAAATTCCCATTTTTGGTAATGGAGATATTGATAGTCCAGAAAAAGCCCTTGAATACCGCAATCGCTATGGCGTAGATGGCATTATGATTGGCAGGGCTGCCATTGGTTATCCTTGGATTTTTAATGAAATTAAATATTTCATGGAAACAGGAAATCATTTGCCCCCTCCTACTGTGATGCAAAGAATTGAGGTTTGTAAAACTCACCTTCAAAAAAGTGTAGAATGGAAAGGAGAAAGAGCGGGACTATTTGAAATGCGCAGGCATTACGCACCCTATTTCAAAGGTTTGGATAACTTTAAACCCTTTCGTACCCTATTGGTAACAACCGATACCTATGAAGAAGTGTTAGAAGTTCTTGAAAAGGTTGAACTTCACTACGAAGCACAATTGGTTTAATTGGCCTTGACCCAAGCTGCGATATCAAGTATTAAGGTTTTAGAAACATTCCCAGGTTCGGTATATTCTGAAGGCAAACAAACACCTTCTCCTTTCATAAAAATATGGTTAAGTTGATGGTACAATTGAAAGGTAACCTGCGGGTGATTGGCCAAGGCTACTTTCCATGCCTCAAATTCTGTAACAGGCACTTGGTAATCTCGCCCTCCTTGCAAAACTAAAACGGGGTATCGTTGCAAAAATGACAAATAATTAACTGGCGCTTTGGTATTTAAGTTTATTAAGTAATTCGCAGATAAACCTAATGGCAGTGAATCTTTAGGTGATTGCAAGTTAAGTTTATTTTGGGCATAGGGTACCCGCGCTAATATGGCTAATAAATCTGCTCTTTCTTTTTCACTTCGTGTATACCTATTTAAATGCAGTAATTGAGCACTTATCATATCTGCTAATTTATGGTAATTACCCGCTCCAATAATGAAACCTTTTACCCCCTTTACTTCGCTGGCAAACCAAGGAATGAGGTACCCACCTTCACTATGGCCCAATACAAAAATCCTATTACTATCAATAGATTCATGCCTACTGAATTTTGCCACAATGGCTTGCAAATCTTCTAGGTATTCTTCTTTTACGGTAAGCAAATCTTGGTTGCCCATCTTGGCGGCAAAAGCCCTTGTTCTTTTATCATACCTATAACTGGCAATGCCTTGCGTGGCCAATCCCCAAGCCATATCTTTATAGATTTTATTTGGGCCCATGCTTAGGTCTTTATCGGTGGGCCCAGAGCCGCCAACAATAATTAATAGCGGCACTTTTTCTTGCACATTGGGCAAGGTTAAAATGCCTTCGGAAGGGAAAGCGGCAATAGGAACTGCTTTCTTTACCTCATAAAATAAGCTTGGGTCAACCCAAGCAGCAGGCGCATAAGGAACCTCCGTTGGCTCTATAAATAAACCTGAAATTTGAAGCTTATGGTTAAGTACCAGCCTAAAATTCAATTTGGTTTTCTCAAACTGAAGTGGAGTTATGCAAAGAAACAACGTGTCTTTTGTTTTTATAGTAGTTTCTCCCATTTGCAATAAGTTGCCATACTGCATTTGTAATCCCTCCCACAAGCCTTGTAATTTTGAGGCATCCACCATCCTGCTCATCGTTGGGTCTAATCGTTTTTCAAGGCTTGAGAATTTGCCAGTCTTTAACAAAAACATGTTTTCTTTAGCCCTAGCTAAAGCTTTGGTTTCGGTTTGACCCAATGCCGCGTTTACATAAACAAACACAAACAAAATGATTATAAACTTTTTCACCCTTCAAAGGTGCGGCATTCTTTAAGTATGTGCAACAATTCCTAAAGCCAAACCTTTAAATACCGAAAAGTCCTTTGACTTTTGTGATAAAATGCCAAAAAACCTAAGGAGTTTAGAAATTTGAATTTTGCTATGACTTCAAAAAACTATAGCAAACCAACTTAAATAGCAGCCATTATGGAGCTTAAACGTACCTCTAACTTGCGCAAATCTTCCTTTTCTTTATCAAACGCTTTTGGTTCAAAACGAGCCTTATAATAGGCTATACCTTTGTGCAAATTATCTGCAAAACCAGTAAAGTAGTTTTGTTGCTGTTTGGTATAAGGTTCTTTTGCTTCTGCAAGGGCTTCTTCAAAATAACTCAAATATAAACTTAGTTCTTTGATAAACACATGTGGCCGATCGGTTCTTTCAATAATTGAATCTCCCCCATATATATGCGCAACCATTTGTTGCAAACTCAACACTTTGCTAAAATATGCCATATTGGGGCCAGGGCAAATAGAAACCGCTTCTTTGTAATGTTTCTGCGGAATATTGTAAGCCATTAAAGCCGCATTAGATAAACCAACACACAAACATTCTTTGGTAAGTGTTTTAGCAATTGTTTCAACTAGTGATTCGCCTTGTAATTCCCCTTCTTTTATTTCGGCTAATTTCAAATGTTGGTATTGTCTTGAAGCCGTGCAAATGGGATCTTCTGTATATGTTTTATCTAATACAGAATAGCGCTTTGGACAAGGACTACCCGCACGGTTGAGCATAATTCTATGCTCTTTGGCTTCATCCATGCTTAAGTTTCGGATATTGTTGAACCGAACCCCTAATGGTGAATTATAACTGAGGTATAAATCACTTTCTGTGGCTTCGCAAAGGCGTTGCATGGTCTTCTCATCAACCGTGGTGGCCTCAGGAACCAACAAAAATGGAGAACCCCAACCAACAGAATCCAATTGATAGTTCTCTAGTAAATACATGTGCTCTTCTGTTGTTCCTACCCCACCTTGAGCAGTAAATTTTTGCTGCGGTGCAGTTTCTGGAATGTGATGATTAAGCTCTATTAGGGCTGTTTTGTATAAACCAAACAACTCTTCTTTAAGAGATTGGCGATTTTCTTTAAACTCTTCCAAAATTGGACCCATCAATAAACCATCAGTTGCAAAGGCATGTCCACCACAGTTAAGTCCAGATTCCATTCTAAACTCGCTAACCCAAATGCCCTTCTTAGCTAAAAATTTCCCTTGAATGAGTGCAGATCGATAATCGCTAATCTTTAAAATGACACGTTTTTTTAATTGCCCAAACTCATTGGGGAAGAAATCTTTAAACTGCCCAAAATAGCTGTATAACCTAGGATTTAGACCAGCAGAAAGCACCACCGAAGAACTCAAAGTGCTATTGGCAAAACCACGCAAGGCGGCATGAGCATCGTTGTATATCGACTCAAGTTTATGGCCATCAAACTCATTTTCTTTGTCGAGTTTGGTCATGATATTTACGTCTATATCACCGGGATGTAGGTGTTGCTGAAGTTCCAACTTTACCTCTTGGGAGAAAAACCCATTTTGAAGAGCAGTTTCATACAATTGTTTGGCTGGAGAAAGGCTTGGCAAAAGTTGCATGTACTTTTGAAGTTGGGCATTTTGAAACCAATCCCCTTGGAACATCTCTTGGAATTTTTGGTCAACAATTTGTTTCACCATATTCAAGTAGGCGGTCACCCGATTGGCACGACTATCAAAGGTTTTAGCAGAGATTGGTTCAAACTGAAAAGAAAAAATATTGCTATAAAAAGCACGCATTTGTTCAAGTAATTCGTCGTCTACTAAAGAGATTACCGAAGAAATCCCAAAAGGTGCTAATTTAATGGGCGAATCGATCGTAAATGCAATGCCCATTACTGGTACATGGAAAGAATGCAATGATTGGTTATTAGATAGTGTTTGCGTCATTTTGGGATATTAATCCTGCAAACATAATTAAACCCAAAGGAGCAAATTATGACCTAGGTCATGTTTGGGTTTAGCTTTGTTTTGAACCAAGTTTAATAGGTTCACCTAAATATTTAGGGGTTTGATTTACCCAAAAGTCGAGAAACATTTTAACCCTTGCAAAGTATTCTCTGAGCTTGGTTTTAAAGCCATTAAAGGCATCAACATCTGGTGCATTAAGGCCATAAACCTCTATGCCATAACGGCGACCAATGCAGATGGCACGCTGGTTATGAAACTTTTGAGAAACCACTACAAAACGGCTTTGACCAAATATTTCTTTTGCTCTGATTACCGAATCAAAGGTTCTTAAGCCAGCAAAATCTAAATAGATACAAGAATCAGGAATGCCGTTTTTAAGCAGTTCTTGTTTCATATCTTCTGGCTCGTTGTAATTTGTTTTGCTGTTATCTCCGCTAACAATGATGTATTGTACCTTGCCACTTTTATAAAGGTTTACACAAGTTTCAATTCTGTATTTAAAATATAAATTAGCCATTCCATTCTTCAGGGTTTTGGAAGTTCCTAAAAGCAATGCAGCATTAAACTTCCCTAAATCATCAGGAGAGTTGGTAAGGTATGGCTCACTGATTTTGTTGACCGTATTGTTTGCCCAAAAAGCAAAAGCAATGAAACAAATGAAGGTGGTTAAGAACAAGGAAATCAATTTAGATTTTAGAGTAAGCATCTGTCAATATTATTTTATTTTTTTCGAAAGGATATAAGCCACAGAAACACCAATGGCATAAGCCAGAATATCAATCCAGAGAAAGCCATGGCCCAGCACCAATGCTCCCAATTTGGTGGCACGAATGGCTTGCAACCAGGATGACTGATACAATTGTGTTATCTCGATTACGCAGCAAATAAGCCATGCATATACGGCAATTTTATGCGAAGGATGCTGGCTAAAACAAGTACTAAGCAGAAAAAAAATCATCACTGCATACAAGGCATCACCCGTTTCTGCTGGTAAAAAGCTAAGCTTTCTAGAAAAAATGCCCAATAGAATGGTGATGAAGGTAGCAATTGCAAATTTCAGATGGGGTTTAATCATAGGTGTTTAGCAGCCTTAATTGAATTATTTCTTTAAGTAAATATATAGGCCCACTTGCAAAAAATCTCTACCTGTTTCGTCATTAATTTTATAATCAAATTGGTGAAGGTATCCAAGCATCATTGCATAAGTAGAAGAAGGCCTGTACTGAAGGTTTGCTGAAATTCTATTGCGTTCAAAATAGGGTTCTCTATCTGTAAAAAATATTTCATTGCTTGCTGTTACAACAAACTGCTTTTGGCCATCCATCAACTTTCCGAAAGGATAAGAAACGGAAAGTCTATACCTAAACCTATTGCGATAGCCATTACTGGTAAAGCGCATTTCTGAACGATAGCGTTGTTCAACCTTAAACTTTAAAACGGTTTGGTTCAATACAAGTTGAGGCCATAATCTAAATTCATCATTGTTTTTAGGCACTACAAAATTTCCCCCTTCGCGGTATGTTTGATAAGTACCCGCGCCAAGTCCTATGCTTAAACCTGGTGCAACTTTGTATTGAAATCCAGCCTTGGCTTCATAATAATGGAACTGATGGTAGAAGCCTAAAGAACGCAATTGCGATTCGGCAAAAACGCTCAACTTTGGCGTGGTTTGGTAGGAAAGACTAAGTATGTTCCAAGTTCCTAAACCGCTGTATTGCGCGTTGAGTAACTTAAAACTTATAGAAATCAGAAACAGTAATCTTGATTTTTTTTGCATCATAAAGTTTGATAGTAACAATTTATAATGTCCATTGTTCTTCTTCAATACCAAAAAGAGGCTGTTTCAATAATTGAAACAGCCTCTTTTATTTGTATTGGTTTGAACCAAGAAAACTATTTAGAAAAATTTTGACACATTGCCTAACAATCCACCAAGATCACCAGCATTACCACCAGCAAGGGAACCTAAAATGCCTTGCATACTAAAGCTATCATCGTTTGGATCATTGGTTTTCTTAGACAAGCTGTTCATTACAATTGGAAGTAAGTTGTTTACAATTCCTTCCGACTTGCTAGGTTCAATTCCAAACTTACTTGAAATTAGGTTTGCCACATGACTACCCATGTTAGACATTTCCAATCCATTAGCACTTGCACCATTTGAAATTAAGCTAGTGATACCTTCTAAACTTCCACCACCAGCAAGGTACTTTAAATGATCCATGATTCCTTCTGCAGTGGTATTAATTACTGCATCATTGTTTTCATTCGGGACGTCGCTGTTGTTAATGATGGCGTCTGAGGCGTTTTCTTTTACAAGATTAATCAGTTGTTCTAACATATTTTTTTTACTTTGATATTCTACATCTTCTAATTACCACCAAAGGGTACCCATAAAATGTAGGAATAATTTATTTATAAAGTAAATATAGAAATTAAAATGGTAATTTATTGGCTTACCATAATTTTCTCAGTATAAATTTCAGAGCCAATTTTTATGTTCACAAAATATAAACCTGCAGGCATTTGATGTTTGTGATTAGTAAAAATTAATCCCCCCTTATTTGACAAAGTAAACTCTTCCATTACCTGGCCCATTATATTAATTACAGTAACCTGGGCTGGAGCCTCTTTTTCAAGCGTATTAATTGATAAGGTAAAATTATCATGCGAAGGATTTGGATAAATTTCCAAAACATTCATTGGCAATTTATCGGTTTCAACCATTTCTTCTAATTCCATGTTTTGGCCCGACTTATTTAAAGTGGTTGTTCCATTTAAAACAAATGTTTTAGCTGATCCTGTTCCGCAATTGTTAATGGCTTCCACTCTTAAGGTACCCGACCTAAATAAATTTCCAAATGTTAAAGATAGGGTATCTGTTGTGGTGGTAATTACATTTCCTAATGCAGTGCCAGAATGAGCGGTAACATTTGTAGCAGGAATAGTCCATTTATAAGAAATCAACTCACTTCCATTTGTTACACTTGCCGTGTACCTAACCCTTGTATTTTTAATAGCGGCACCATTGCTTGTAACTTTATAAACTACTGCCTTGTCTGTTTTTATAGGCACTCTAAATGTCGACGCAAACCCCGCGTTATTAAATGGCTTTACCGAAATGAAGCCAGAAGTAAATAATGAATCAAAAACAACACCTATGCTGGTAGCAGTTGAAGAAACCACTTTTAGACCCGTTATTCTTGCAGTATCGTAACCTGCAATGGCTGAATCTCCAATTCGAGAAATCCTTGAACCTTTTGGAAGAATATATTGATAACCCAAGTTCCTAACAGGTGTTGCCTCAACGGTAAAATCAAATTCTGAGCTTATACCCGAATTTACTTTAATTGGGCAGGCATTAGTTAAAACTGGAATCGCACGAATCACAGCATTATTTGACAAATTAATGGTTGGCGATTGAGAAAGCACAAAGTTTTGATTATTTACAATTTTGGCTACCACAGTTCCTTCTCTCAATAACCCTGTGCCAGAAACCACACTTAATAGCATCCCTTCAGATAATCCAGCAGTGGTTGACACGGTAACAAAAGTGGCAATATTTGATGCGCCAGGTGCTGAGGTATAAGCTTCAAACTTATTTTGAGGAACTATGTAAGCATTAAGCACCGACCCAGCCGAAACATTTGAAGTCATGTTGTTTTTAAGCCTAAACTGTGTAGCATTTACAATTGAGTCAACCGTGTTGGATACTCCAATTATTCCAGCGCCTGATTTTAATCTTATAATGTCTCCTACCTTCAAGCCCAAAGTGTTGGTAACATTTACAATTTTTCCATTTGAACCTACACCCACAGTTGAAGTCCATGACGGATTGCCAAGGTTATAATTAGGATTTGATATAAGATAGTTTATTCTAAAACCAGGCAAGGTCTTCGAAATTCTTACAGAATCTCTTGGAGAAAAACTATTAGAAACTGAACTCTGGGCATTGCAATAAATATACTTTGGTTTAGCAATAGTAGAAACAAACTTAACAGGATCAGTAAACCTAACTGCTAAAGTTCTAGTACCTTGTCCTGAAACAATCAACACGCCTGTAGGTACTGTCCAATTGTAATAATCTGCATTGGGAACATTGGCACAAGTTAGACTTAACGCAGTAGTTGAGCTTGCTGTCCCAATTTCAATTGAATCTTGATTGATTACCAAAGGATTTAGGGAAATTGGAGAAATTGTCATTGCAAGTAGTTGCCCACCTTCTACTAACTCGCTTGTTGTAGCATAATGCGCTTGACTCACAAACAAAAACTTTCCTGAACCTAAAATATTCCTCATATCAATAACCCCTGAGGCTTCTTCTTCTTGAGTCAAAAAGTTAGTTCCTCCAATTCTAAATCTAGTAGAATCATGTTCAGCAAGCTGCAACAATTGGTCGGTAACAATATTATAAACCCAAGTTTTACTTAGGTGGGCATTGTTGCCAGCATTTTCCTGAATTATAATCCTACCCAGCGTATCAATGACAATATTGTCCATCATTTTGATTCCTTCTGTTCCATCTAAAACGGCTGTGATGGTTCCACCAAATTCAGGATTTCTGATATTTGTAAATCTAAGTCGATATAACCTGCTAGGATTGCTAAAGGTATTTGAAGTAACAAAATAAAAATCGGCAGGAGTTTTAGGATCCCAAGCACCATCTTCTGGTTGTAAAAATTTAGTTACGCCTTGGGCATTACTCACAAGCTCAATACCAGCACCTGTTGAATCTTTCACAATTCCTAAGTCAACCATAGTAAAATTAGTATTAGGCGCAGGGAAGCTTCCATTTAATTCTTGGCTAAGTCCTGTAACTTTTACGGCAAATAATTTTCCATTTGTTAAACCAGCCTTTTCAATGGCAGAACCAGAATCTATTTTGTTACCAGAATAAAAATAGACTTGGCCTCCCATTTCATTGTCTAGGCCAGCAACTATTGTTCTTTGCCCTCTTGAAGGACAAACCACCACATTCTCCCAATTTAATTTACCCAAAAAAGGAAGTTCCACGGTAGTATCTGCATTATCTCCTGTTAATACATGTGCAAAGGCTCTTCCTTCAGCGCCATTTTCTTCTCCACTTAATAAAATTCTGTCTAGCGTACCAAAAGTACTAGAGGAATTATATAAGGCCGATATAACGGGTAAATCTGCTGAACTCAATTTGCCAAATCCCATTGGCATTGGACTAGCCGAATCATATAAATCATAGCTTTGGGTTGCGCTGTTCCAAAGCTTTACTTTTTGGATCAAATCTGAACCACTTTCTATAGTTAAATCTGATTTGTTGATTATCCACTTTGAAACAAAAGCACCTGTTGAGCCATGCGCCCTAGTAATTCCTTGTGCACTTCCTAGTTTGTGGTTCATTAATAAAGTGAAGGTGCCATTGTTGTTATCATAAGCCCCTAAACCATCTGGTATGCCGACCATTTTATATCCACCAATTGCCTCTCCAACAGTTAGCACAGAAGCCAAACTTACTTGAGCGTTGCTAGCAGTTACATAATTTGTTACCGCCAAATTTCTAGTAACTGTTATCGTATATATTTTCACAGTTACGCCATCTTCTGCTGTTACTTTTACTTCAATAGTATTGCTTCCGACATTTAATAAAAGCATCCCAGAAATTGTTTCATTTTCTAAATTTCCATATGCACCACCATTGATTCTAACTTGAATGGTTGCACTGTCTTGTGATAAAGTTGGTGTAACTTTAAATCCTTTAAAGGCATTAGGTACAGTGCAGGTATAGCTTTGGTTCGAACCTAAAAAATTAGGGGAAAGATTTAAGCTATTAGGCACTAAATTTACTAGGTTTGCATCATTAGAAAAAACCCTAGTGATGTTCAAAATATAGGTTCTGGTGCTAATTCCGTCTTCAGCAGTTACACGTAAATAAAAGGTATTTAAACCATTTATTAATGCAAAAGTATCAGAAGGTTCACCACTAACAATTGGGTCAAAACTGATATTATTTCTGCTAATCTCAATTAAGGCATTGGTGTCGGAAATGGTTGGGGTTATGAGAACACTAGTTGCCATTAGCTCAGCAGCATAAGTAGAAGTTAAGGGAGAAAAACTTGGAGAAATAGCTCCTGTATTTAGCGACAAGTTATTTAAATTGGCATTTGCAGAAGGAATAGCAAAGTAAGCTGCGTGATTGTTTTCAATGGTTTGAATTTCAGTATTTGAATAGATATGCGTAAACAAAAGCAACTCATTCAATTTACCCGTATAAAAAACTTGGCCATTCGCAGCCACTTGGTTGGCGCCAATGGCCAAACTGCTCACAGCGGTTCTTGTTCCTGTATTTAAAGTAGCATTTGCCTCCAATGCATTGCGTGATGCGAAAATATTCGCAGCACCATTGCTTGAGTTTCTAGTAAAGGAATGGATTTTTGAGGCGGCATTATTACAGATAACATTTCCTGCTGTAGAAACATCACCCAAACCAGCACCGCCATTCCCAGCTGTAAATTTGTTGTTGTAAATTCCATAGGCAAAATCGCTCGTGGTTCCGTTTTGGGTAGCACCCAGCAAACCATTCATGTTATGCCATGAAGCAGCGGCACCACTAGAATTATTTACACTCGTTGCATTATAAACCACGGTTCCACTTAAGTTAGTATTGAAACTACTGGTAGTTATGGTGAGAAACTTATTTCCAGAAAACTGAAGACTGGGTTTAAGGTTATTTAAAACAATATCTCCTGCGCTAATAGCAATTGGTTGATTGCTTGTATTTGCTTGAAAGGCATTTCTATTGCTATTCCCACTTTGATCATACCAAATTGCCACAGTTGCTGTGGTACTGCCCGAAACCAAAGAATTTAACTCATTACTTGTTACAGGAGAAATAGCAGTATCATAAGTTCCCAAAACAGCAGAAATATTTGAATTAAGCGAAAAATCTTTTGTTACACTATCAGGATATACATCATAAAAATTACCACCAATGTTAACTCTTAATAAGGGGCCAGTATAAGTGGATGAAAGTAACCTTAGCGCATAAGACCCTTGTGGGAGTGAAGTTTCTGGTAAGCCAACAAAATTTAAGGCATTTAATCTTACTACAGAGATTGAATAGATTTTGATGGTTGTTCCATTTTGCGCAGTTACCTTAACTTGTATGTTATTGGTACCATAATTAAGTGCCAAAGCACTTGAAGGGTTTCCGCTATTTACGGTGGCATAAGCCCCATTGTTTACTCTAACCTCAATGCTTGCATTGGCTTGGGCCTTTGTGGGTGTAACCGTAATGCTGCCAGTTGAACTCACAACATTAGTAACATAACTTAGCGTATTTCTGCCAAAACTTGGAGCAAGTGCACCAGAACTTATGGTTAAAGTATTTAAATCTGCATTGGCAGATTGTATTGTATAGCAGAATGAACCTCTGTTCATTAAAGTATCACCACCGTTGCTTGAACCCGTTAAAACAGTGCCGCCCCCGCCCGAGGCCGTGATTGTCCAGGTAGGTGTGTTGTCATTATTGGTTCCGTTTGTGCTTACCCAAAAAGTGAAGGGTCCATTGTTAGGAGCAGTACCTGAAGCTACATAAGTAGATGAAGTTGAGTTTGGACCCATGGTATGAACCACATTACCCGCTAAATTTCTAATTTCACAATAGGTTTCATCATAATAGCTTGATCCACTAAGAGAAATTGAGTAGGTAGTTGTACCGCATTGGGCAAAGGCAGTATTTCCTTGCCATTGGATTACAAAAAGAAAGGCAATAACTAAGCTTTTTAAGGTATTTTTCAAAGATGGTTTCATTTGCTTGGGTAGTGCTAAATAAATTGGTAAAAAGTGCTTCTAAAATAAAGTAGTAAAAATAGTTAATTTAAACCTAGAATAAGGATTACTTTAATTATTAAACTATTAAGTTATTTCTAACAAAAAAGCCCGCCAACTTTCGTTGGCGGGCTTTAAAAAAATACTTAGAATTAGTTATTTACAATAATCTTAATTGTGTTCAAGGTTGAACCAATTCTTACTTGTACAAAATATAATCCTGGTGTTAGGTTATGGTTTATTTCGCCCAATACCACTCCGTTGTTATTATCAAAAGTGTACTCATCAACCACTTGTCCCATCATGTTTAAAATTGAAACGTTAGCAGATGCTTCCTTTTCTTCAGCAATAACGGATACAGTAAAGTTAGTTTGATTTGGATTTGGATAAACTGTCAACTTGTTGATTGATAAATTTGTAATCTCGATTTCTTCTATCAATTCAATCTCTTTACCAGCTTTGTTTAAAGAAGTTGTTCCATTTAAAGTAAATGTTTTTGAAGTACCAGTTCCGCAACTGTTCATCGCTTCAACTCTCAAACTTCCAGATTTAAACAAGTTTCCAAACATTAATGAAAGCGTGTCTGTGGTTGTAGTTACAACATTAGCTAGAGCAGAACCCGATAGTGGCGTTACATTTACCGCAGGAATTGTCCATCTGTAACCCGTTACTTCGCTACCATTGGTAACACTCGCTCTATACCTTACAGCGGTATTTTTGATTGCTGCACCTGTGCTAGTTACTTTGTAAATAGATGCTTTGTCATTTCTAACGCTAACTCCAAAACTTGCACCAGTTCCAGCATTGTTGTAAGGAAACACCCTAATTGTGCGTGTTGTTAAAGAATTATCAAATACAACTCCGATTGAATTTGATTTAGTAAATACATCTAATAGAGCTACAGTTGCAGTATCATAACCAACAATGGTAGAATCTCCAATTCTTGAAATTCTTGCTCCATTAGGTAACATAAATCTATAACCAATATTGTTAACTGGAGTGGCAACCACTGAGTAATCAACCTCTGAAGTAAAACCAGTAGTTACACTAATTGGGCAAATATTAGTTAAAACTGGGGTTCCAGCTAAAACTGCATTATTGCTTAAATTTACAATTGGTGTTAATGAAAGTACAAATTTGGTTGAATCAATTATTTTAGAAACAACTGTACCTGCTTTTAAGGTTCCTGCTCCTGAAACTAAATTTACAGACATTCCTTCTGCTAATCCAGCTGTGCTTGTTACAGTAATAATATTTAAGGCATTGGTTGCACCTGGAGCAGAAATATACCTAGCAAATGTATTTTGAGGTACAATGAACGACTTCAAGGTAGCACCAGCAGAAATTCCAACCGTAACATTGTTTTTCAAACGGAATTGTGTTGTGTTCAAAATTGAATCTACTGTATTGTTTAAACCTGTGTTTCCAGTTCCAGCAGTAACCTTAACTAAGTATCCAACTTTTAATCCAGCTGTACTTGAAACGTTCACAATATTAGCTGAAGAACCAGCAGTTGCAGTTGACATCCATTCTCCTTTGGTTAAGCTCATGTTTGGATTTCCAATAATGGCCGCAATGGTAAATAATGGTCTAGTTTTAGTAATTCTTACACTATCTATTTTTGATGAAATTCCTGAAAGTAATATTCTTGCTTGACAAGTAATTACTCTTGGCTTAGCAACTGGGCTAGAGAATTTAGCAGGATTAGTAAATCTGACAGTTAAGTTAGTAGTTCCTTGTCCTGAAACAATAACAACTCCAGCAGGAACTGTCCATCTATAATCATCGGCATTTGGAACCGCAGCGGCAGTAACATTTACTAAACTGTTTGAATCGATTACACCAATTTCAATAGAATCTTGAACAATGGCAACATTTCCAACTGATAATTCTGAAATGCTCATGGCAAGCAATTGACCACCTTCTACCAATTCAGTAGTAGTTGGGTAATGTGCTTGGTCTACAAATAAAAACTTGCCTTTACCTAAAATATTGTGCATGTCAATGATACCAGATGCTTCTTCATCTTGGGTCAAGAATTTAGAACCACCTGTAAGGAATCTAGCAGTATCATGACTAGCAATTTGAATTAACCTATCGCTTTCAATATTGTACATCCAAGTTTTACCTAAATGTGCTTGGTTACCAACATCTTCTTGAATAAAGATATTTCCAAAGCTATCGATAGCCATATTATCCATCATTTTAGCACCTTCAGTTCCATCTAAAACTGCTGTGATGGTTCCACCATCTTCTGGTTTAGCAATTGATTTGAAAGATAATCTCCATAAACGGCTAGGGGTTGTGAACGAAGCAGTGGTTAAGAAATAAAAGTCATTTGTTTTTCTTGGGTTCCATGCACCATCTTCAGGGCGTAAGAATGCAGTAACAGCATTTGCCGCACTTCTGCTATCTAAACTAGCTCCTGTTGAATCACGAACAATTCCTAAATCAACCATGGTAAATGGTGTATTGGCAGCAGGAATGCTTGCAGTAACTTCTGTAGCTAAACCAGTAACTTTTACGCCAAACACTTTACCATTATTCAAACCTGCTTTGTCAATTTCAGTTCCAAGCTTGGTTTTTGTACCAATATAAAAATACACTTGTCCGCCTGTTACATCATCTAATCCTGCCACAATGGTTTTATTTCCTTTTGCTGGACTAGCCACTGCATTTTCCCATGAGTATTTACCTAAATATGGTAACTCATAACTTGTTCCAGCATTCGTACCTGTTAAAATATGCGCAAATGCTCTTCCTTCTACACCTGATTCTTCTCCACTTAAGAAAATGCGCTCTGCAGTTCCTGTGGTGCCATTTAAAAATGCAGTCACTGGAGGTAAATCAGCAGAACATAAACGACTAATACCAGCAGGCATTGGCGAACCAGCATTATACGTATTAAATGTTTTTGCAATTGGATCCCACAATTTAACAGTTGTAATTAAATCAGAACCACTTACAACTGATAAGTCAGACTTATTAATAACCCATTTTGATATAAAAGCACCTTTTGAACCATGTGCTCTAACAACTCCTAATGAATTGTTTATTTCATGGTTCATCAATAAAGTAAAGGTACCATTGTTATTATCATATGCTCCTAAACCATCAGGTATACCTGCCATTTTGTATGAACCAATGCCGTCACCAACTGTTAAAATTGAAGTAATGCTTACATCGCTTCTACTTGTTGTAACATATGGTGTTTGAGAACTGTTTGGACCAGCACCCATTCTGAAAATACCTTCTTGTCTTGAATTTAACAATTGAATACGTCTATCCGCAGTAATTAAAGTATCACGTACGTTATAAGGATTTGTTGAATGATGCGTTCCCATATATTCTGCAAATGCATCTTGTTCTGAACCAATAGCCACAAAAGTTGCAATACCTGTCGCTTTAATTGCTGTATCCAAATTTACTCTATTAGAAATATTAGCAGGGAATGGATAATTATCTCCACCTAAAGGAGAACCAATAGACAATGGATTAGCCAAGAAGTTTAAAGTAACAATCTTGTACACACGTGAAGTGTCACCGTGCAAATATCCTCCCATTACCAATGTATCAAGGATATTTCCTAAAGAATCTGTGATGGCTAAAGATTGAATTCTATTACCTATTGTTTTTGTAGTATCATAACTAAAGGCAGCACCTCCAATTTGTGGGAACTGACCCGGTGTAGCGGCAGGTTTTGTTGCAGCAACACCATGCTCTAGGATTCTTTTTAAACCAGCAGCATTTGTTGTTACAATCACAAGTCCATTATTGAAACGTAAAGAGTTTTCAATGTCTAATTGAGAAATATCTCCGCGTGCTTTGCCAGCCGAAGGATTAGCCAAGGTATTTTCAAAAACTGTATTCATGCCAACAGCATTTATATTTCCGATAGCAGAACGAATACCTCCCCCATTTTTAATTGAAACTTTTACCTGGTTATCATATTGTTTAGCATACCATAAGTTTGCATCTGCCGATAAGTTACCAAAGTTAGTTTCTTCTGTTCTTACAAAATTTCTTCTTCCTTCTAAAAACACATTCGACTTACCAAATTTATTGCCGTCTTTGTTATTAATAACAGATGCAATTGCAGAAGTTAAGGTTCTAACGTTTGCACCTTTGCTACCAGCAGTGAAACCAGCAGTATAAGTACCATATAAAGCAGTAACCATTGCAGTATCAGCAGCATAAGCTCCATTTATAGTTGAATCTAGAAAATTTGGAAGTAATACACCTAATGAGTCAAAATCACAGACAAAACGACCCACGTATTTCCACTCAGCCGTTGTGTTTAAAATGGCCAATGGCTGGTTATCATTATTAACTGTCAAGATCGGATATCTATCAGCAACTGTTGTTCCAACTCTAATTCTATCATTACCATCTGCGCATAATGAATGTGAACCACCTGCTATTATAATGTCTACACCTTTTAATAATGGGGCTAAAGCTTTCTCATTTGCCAATTGTTGTAAGTGACTCATCAAAATAATTTTGTTGATTCCCATTGCTCTTAATGAATCAATCACTGGTTGTAATACTGAGGCTAATGCCGGCATGTTATCTGTACCACCATTAATTACTGTGGTAGCTCCTGGTGAAGAAATAGAGGCCAATACTTGTGTGGTTGCCCCTACAATTCCAATTCTCTCGCCATTAGTTTCAATTATCGCAGAAGGAGCAATCCCTTTCTTTTGGCTATTAGCAGTAATATTAACAGAAGTTTTAAAACTATCTACCACTAATCTTTGCGCAGTAGTTAAGTAGCTTAAGTTAGCATCTGCAGCAAAATTTAAATTTGCACTCAAGTATGGAAACTGAGCACCAATCCAACGCTTGTCTGCACCATTGCTTCTAATGTCTACCCCAATAATACTATTCACTTCAGAAGTTCCTAAATCAAACTCGTGGTTACCAAAAGCTGAACCTTGGAAACCCATTATATTCATCATAGCAATATCAGTTCTACCAATTGCTGGTCTTATAGCTTGTGTTCCTGCATAATAACTACTAGCAGTATTACGCAAAGGAGTTTGCATACTTGCATCTTCTCCTGCACTTAAAAACGGACTAGGAATAAAACAATCTCCAGAAGCTAATTTAACTGTGTTAGGATAAGTACCTTCCAAGGTGTCTAATACAGCGGCAAAGTTTGGCGCATCAATGGGTGCATCAAGTCCACTTTCCATATCTGAAGCATGTAAAACTTGTAATTGGAAAGCACTACGTGAATTCACTTGGAAAATAGCAACGGTTCCACTTACCTCATTTGATAATAAGATTAAATCTTTTCCATTTGGACTTTCATTTCTAGGAACAAAAACAATTCCTTCTGGACCTAAATCACCACCTGAATTTAATCCTGGTGTTTGAGAAAAGTTACGTGTATTGATATATTGAACAAAATAAGGATTATTAGGATTAGTGATATTATAGACCATAATACCGCCAATTCTTTCTAAACCAACAAATGCATAAGTACTGTCTAGTATTTTTCCAATAGTTACTGATTCTGGTTCAGGACCTTTATTATCACTTCTATCATCTAAGGCATTTGTATTATGTCCAGCATTAAAGTTACTAGGGAACATAGCCAAAGTTCTTTGTTCAAAATCGTCTTTGCTATCCCAAACCAAAGCACCCGTTGTGCCATTCCAAATAGAAAATGAACGGGATCCAAACGTAAATATACTGTCAATCTTACCATCACTGTTAAAATCACCATAGCGGTTGGTAACATTTAATCTACCTAATGCTCCTAAAGCTCTCAATGCTGTTACATTGGAAACTCCTCCAAATTTAACGGTATCCAGCACATAGGAAGTAGCGCCAAGACGCACTTCTTCATTGTTTGCAGCACCCCAATCAGCTCTTGCATCCCCTTCATTAGCAGTTACTAAAAAAGTTTGATTTCCTACATTGTAGCTTGAAATCGCATCAGGTTGATACATTCCAAATACTGGCCAATTAGCTATAGCAGCTTGTGCCGTAGTATTATTTAAACTTCTATCCGATGGATCGAAACCATTTCCAGTTAAATTATAGTTTTTAAAACCTAATGGTAATAGGGAAGTAACGGTTGCCGAATTAATATTAACTACAGCGATTGCGTTGTTTTCTTGGCAAGTAACCCAAGCAGTTAAATTATCGTCAGAAACAGTGATATATTCAGGTTCTAAATCTTCTGCAACAGTTGAGTTTCTTAAAAAACTACCTCCTGATTGAATTCTTCCTGTAATTTTTATTTTAGAATCAATTACAGCAGGAGAATTGAAAGCTGTAAAACCAGCAGTTTGAACATTCGCTTGCGTTAAACCTGCAAAACCACCAGAAACATTAATGATAGAAACTGAACCTTCTGGGTCGATGGTGTATCCATTGTTTGGTTCGCCTTCGTTAGCAACCAAAACTCTATTACCATTAGGCGTAAAAACAACATTATCAGCATTTGCACCAACTTTTACTTTACTAATAAAGTTTCCATTGATGTCCATAAATACAATGCTACTTGCATTTGTTTTGCCATTTGAGTCCAAAATAGCAGCCGCAATAATTCCTTTTTTGTTGCAAGCAACAGAGGTAATGTCACTTCCATAAGGAGCCATTGAAATAGAACTAATTTGAACTGGGCTAGCAGGATTAGCTAAATTAACAATCCTCAAAGAATTGTCAGGACCGTTTGTAACAAACATCCTTTTAGAACTTGGATCGTAAGCTGAAATTTCAGCTACACCTCCGTCTTGGTTGTAAGTTCCTATGGAGTATCTTCCAAGGAATTGCGCATTGATTTGCGCGTTAACTTTTGTGCCTGCAATTGTTAAGAGCAAGACAAACAAAAATTTGTAAAAAGATTTATTCATAAATATGTAAAAATTTATGACCCAAATAAACCTAATGTGTGTTACTGAAAGTTCCCTTAAATATTAACTAAACAACATTTAAAAGTAAACAACAATTTCTTCATATATAAATCTACTTTTTATTTTAGGTCGAACCTATCTAAATTCATCACTTTTGTCCATGCTGCCACAAAGTCTTTTACAAACTTCTCGTTGGCATCTGCACTGGCATATACTTCTGCAATAGCTCTTAATTCTGAGTTTGAACCAAAGATTAAATCGGCTCTTGTTGCAGTCCATTTTAGTTGATTGGTTTTTGCATCTCTGCCTTCAAATACTTCTTTGCTTTCATCCTTGGCTGTCCATACAGTACCCATTTCTAATAGCTTCACAAAAAACGCATTGTTTAATTTGTCTTTGCTATCAGATAGTATTCCTTTGTTTGAGTTATCAAAATTGGTTTGCATGGCACGCATACCCCCAACTAAAACAGTCATTTCTGGGGCGGTTAAGGTTAGTAATTGGGCTTTATCTACCAATAAGGCTTCCGTTGGAATTGAATATTTTGCTTTCGTATAATTTCTAAACCCATCTGCTTGTGGTTCTAAAACAGCAAATGAACTTTCGTCTGTTTGCGCCTGGGTGGCGTCCATTCTTCCTGGTGTAAACGGAACCTGAATGGCATACCCAGCATTCTTAGCGGCTTGCTCCACACCTACATTGCCTGCCAATACTATTAAATCGGCCAAAGAGATTTTAATCTCTTTTGAATTTTCGTTAAACTCTTTCTGAATTTTCTCTAATACACCCAATACCCTATTTAATTGTACTGGGTTATTTACTTCCCAATTTCTTTGAGGTGCCAATCTAATTCTAGCCCCGTTTGCGCCCCCTCTTCTATCTGTTCCTCTATAGGTAGAGGCAGAAGCCCAAGCGGTAGATACCATTTCGCTAAGGGTGAGTCCAGAATTTAAAATGCTTACTTTTAATTTATCAATTTCTTTCTTTCCTACTAATTTATGATTTACAGCTGGAATAGGATCTTGCCAAATCAAATCTAATTTAGGTGCTTCCGGACCTAAATACGTTGTTTTTGGACCCATATCTCTGTGGGTTAGTTTGAACCAAGCCCTTGCAAATGCCTCACTAAATTCTTCTGGATGCTCCATAAAGTTTCTAGAAATTTTTTCATAACTAGGGTCAAAACGCAAAGCTAAATCTGAGGTTAACATCGTAGGCTTTTGCTTGATGGTTGAGTCAAATGCATTAGGTATAATCAAGTCGTTTGTCTTAGCTACCCATTGGTTTGCACCTGCCGGACTCTTAGTTAATTCCCACTCATATTTAAAGAGTAGTTTAAAATAATCATTGTTCCAAATCATGGGTGTGGTGGTCCAGGTAACTTCTAATCCAGATGAAATTGCATCATTGCCTTTACCTGATTTATACTCACTCTTCCATCCAAAGCCTTGTGCTTCTATAGGCGCTGCTTCTGGATTTGCACCTACGTGCTTGGCATCACCAGCACCGTGGGTTTTTCCAATGGTATGTCCACCTGCTATTAAGGCAACTGTTTCTTCATCGTTCATTCCCATGCGTTTAAAGGTCTCACGAATGTCTCTTGCCGATAACAATGGATCAGGATTGCCATTAGGCCCCTCTGGGTTTACATAAATTAAGCCCATTTGAACGGCAGCCAAAGGATTCTCTAATTTTCTATCGCCGGTATAACGCTTATCGTCTAACCATTTTGTTTCTGGTCCCCAATAAATATGCGCTTCTGGCTCCCAAACATCTACCCTGCCGCCCGCAAATCCAAAGGTTTTAAAGCCAGTGCTTTCTAAGGCCACATTCCCTGTTAATATCATTAAATCTGCCCAAGAGATTTTGTTGCCATACTTTTGCTTAATAGGCCATAATAGTCTTCTTGCTTTGTCTAAGTTTACATTGTCTGGCCAACTATTTAAAGGCGCAAAACGTTGTTGACCCGCTCTTGAACCGCCTCTGCCATCGCCTGTTCTGTAAGTACCTGCGCTGTGCCATGCCATGCGAATAAACAAGCCAGAATAATTACCAAAATCTGCTGGCCACCACGCTTGTGATTGGGTGAGCACTGCACGAATGTCTTTCTTTAAGGCTTCATAATCTAAACTTTGAAATGCTTTGGCATACTCAAAGTTCGCATCCATTGGATTTGACTGTTCCGAATTTTTACGCAGTAAACTTAAATCCAATTGATTTGGCCACCAATCTGTATTGGTAAAACCCTTTTCTGGTGCCTGCACGGTGCTAGGGTGCTCATACGTGGCCGTGGGCTTACTATCATACCCCATAGGGCACTTCCCTTTGCTCTCTGCAGCACCTTGGGCAAAGGCTCCCACTAGGCTCAACATAAAACTAGAAAGAATAATTATTTTTTTCATTGGTTTATCTTTTTTGATTTGCGTTCAAAGCTAAGGGCTATATTTGATTCATAAAAACGATAGTTTCAATAATAACATTGATAAAATAGATGAACATTCAACAGTTTAAATATGTGTTAGCCCTAGAAGAACATAAGCATTTTGAAGTTGCAGCCGAGCGAAGCCATATTACCCAATCTACCTTAAGTACCATGATTTCTAAATTTGAGGATGAATTGGGCATTAAGATTTTTGACCGCAAAAAGAAACCCGTACAGCTAACCAACGAAGGGGTTGTAATTGTGGAACAATTAAAAGTGATTATCAATCAAATTGAGCAACTCAAGGAAATCACCAAAGAAGTAAAAGGAGAAATTACAGGCACCTTAAGCTTATCTGTTATACCCACCTTGGCCCCCTTTCTACTTCCCCTTTTTCTGCAAGATTTTGCCAGTAAGTTCCCAAACCTTAACATAAAAGTGCGCGAAGAGCCTACTTCTGAAATTGTACGTAAGTTAAAATCGAGGGAGCTTGATATTGGCTTGCTTTCTATCCCTTTAAAAGACAAGGAAATTTTGGAAGTGAAATTGTTTGATGAACCCTTTTTATTTTTTGATGCCAAGGCCATTACGCCCAAAAATGTTTCGGCCAATAAAATAAAGGTAGAAAATTTATGCTTAATGGAGGAGGGCCATTGCTTAAGAACGCAAGTATTGCGCCTGTGCGAGGTAAATACCTTTCCCACCAATAACAAACTTAATTTTGAATACAAAGCAGGTTCTATTGATAGTTTGTTGCGCTTTGTAAAGGCTAATCAAGCCAGTACCCTCCTTCCCTTTTTGGCCACACAAGAATTTAACGCCCAAGAAAAAACACATTTAAGTGCCTTTAAAGCACCTATACCCTACCGCACCATCGGACTCGTAGTGCACAGGCATTTTGTGAAAAAGAAATTATTAGAGGCCCTTCAGCAAGAAATCATTGTAAAGATTTCAAGGTTTCTGCAACCGCTAGATATCAAGGGAGAAATGTTACTCCCTGTAGAATAAGGTGCGTAAAAAACTAATAGGTTCAAACCGAAACCTGCGCCTTAAAACCCTAGCGCCAAAATTGATAGAAAGGTTTATGGGATATTAATGGTAAATTTAAAAAATTATTACTTGCTCTTAATAAACTTTCTAAACCTGAATGATAATTTATATTAAATACATGGTGAGTTTGCGTTGCAAAATGATTGTGAAAACTGAACTAGAAAATCTAGGCCTTCATTATATTGACATAGACTTTGGCAATGTTGAAATTTTGGAAAACATAAACGATACACAACGCCAAACCCTGCATAAAAACTTAATGACAAATGGATTAATGTTACTTAGCCAAGAAAAAAGTGATCTCATTGATACAATTAAAAGCATCATTTTAAAAATGATTCATTATGCAGAAAATGATGAGGTCTCGAAATTAAACTTCTCTAATTACTTAGAACAAACCCTTGGCCACCCCTATGCCTACCTCTCTACCGTTTTTGCCGAGGTAAAAGGCATTACCATCGAACAATATATCATTCTCAATAAAGTAGAACGGGTAAAAGAATTAATCATTTATAATGAATTGAGCTTTCTAGAAATTGCCAATAAGTTATATTATAAAAATATTTCTCACCTCACTGGGCAGTTTAAAAGAATTACAGGTCTTTCTCCTTCTTACTTTAAAAAACTGGCCCAGCAAAGAAAACGCATTTTGACTGGCGACCATTAAAGGCGTCCCCTAATGTGAGATTCCTATAACATTATTCCTAATATGTGTAAGGCCTGATTTTTTAATTGCCTGCATCTTTGCTGCGTTATTAATCTATAACAATTTATCGCAACAAAATGAAAACAATTAAATTCATAGCCTTCGCTGCATTATTAATGCTTAGCGGCTCAATTTTTGCCCAAGACGCTGCGCTCGATAACAGAGCAAAAGTGCTGTTTGGCCTTAAAGCCGGACTTAATTATTCTAATGTTTACAATTCGAAAACAGATGCTTTTAGGGCCGACCCTAAATTTGGCTTGGCAGGGGGTGCTTTCTTGAGTATTCCTATTACCAAGTATTTTGGATTTCAGCCAGAAATTCTAGTTTCACAAAAAGGATTTGAAGGCGAAGGCACCTTATTAGGCAGCAAGTATAACTTTAAAAGAACTACTACCTATATTGATATTCCGCTTCAAATTACAGTTAAACCTTCCGAATTTATATCCATTTTGGCTGGTCCACAATTTTCTTACCTCATTAAGCAAAAAGATGTTTTTACCAATACCAGTGTAAGCTTTTCGCAAGAGCAAGAATTTAAAAACGAAAACATCCGCAAAAACATCCTTGGCTTTGTGGTGGGCATTAACCTTAACTTAAGGGGCGTAATTTTAGGCACCCGTTTGGGTTGGGACATTAGCAATAACCATGGCGATGGCTCTTTTACCACCCCACAGTATAAAAACACTTGGTTTCAAGCCACCCTTGGCTTTACCTTATAAGTTGCTTTAATACTTAAACAAAAAACTACTTCTCCTTACTTTATTTTTCAAGAATCAACTTTTTGGTAACAAGGCTTTTTGCAGGTTTAGGCATATGTTAAAGGCCATCCCATGAATGATTAAAAAAACTATGATTCCAATTCAGGTTTTCGGCCAATGTTTACAATATAGCCAAAAGCTGCAGCCGTAAAAAACATCACAAGGCTATATATCGCAGGAGGAATGCTCATGGCACTGTTCCCAATTACAGAAAGCGCAATATAAATTGCCAATGTACCATTGTGAATTCCAATTTCCATGCCTATTGAAATGGATTGTTTTTTTGCAAGTTGAAACAACCTAGGAATGTAAAAACCAATCATCATACTCAACACATTAAATACCAAAGTTACGGTTCCAACTTGTAGAAAAAATGAAACAACATTGTCTTTTTCCTTCAATAAAGCCACCAAAATGATGGCAACTAAAAACAAGGCAGATACTACTTTAATAGGTTTCTCTAATTTGCTAGTCAAGGATGGTTTTCTAGATTTCAAATACATACCTATGGCAACAGGCACAAGCACAATAAAAAATACTTCAATAATCTTTTTAAACTGCATGGGAATGGTTTGGTCTGAACCCATGAAATATATAAAGGAATAATTGATGATAAAAGGCAAGGTAAAAAGCGAGAGAAGGCTATTTGCGGCGGTAAGCGAAATATTAAGCGCAACATCGCCTTTGGCCAAATAACTAAACAAATTGGCTGTAGGGCCGCCGGGCGATGCCGACAAAAGCATGAGGCCTACAGCAAATTCTGGAGAAAGGTTAAACAATTTTGCCAGAAAAAAACAAAGAATGGGCAACAATAACATTTGACAAAACAGGCCAATAAATATGGCCTTTGGATAAACAATCACCCGTTTAAAGTCGGCAATTGAAAGGGATATACCCAAGCCTAGCATAATAATACCGAGCGCCAAAGGCAATAAAATTAAGGTAATGTAATTCGATTCCATTCGTTTGATAGTTGTTTATAAGTAGCTTATCCTATACAAACATATCAATTTTTACCATTCAAAAAACACCCCTAAATCTATACTAATTTATTGTTTAAAGGGAATATCTATGAAAGACCCATTTTGAAGGGTAAGGGTATTTGAATTAATAGCAGCCTGAAAACTAAAATTTCCTGAGATGGTATTTTTAAGGGTGTCATAATTAGTTATGTTTAACACCCCTTTATTAATTGCATCAGTGGCATAATGTTGTAAAGTTTCGTTGCTTACGAGTGATAGCACTGCATAATTATTATTATCTAAGATAAATGTACCCGTATCAGAAACATTACTTATAAATAATGTAATCCTACCTGCCCTATTTGAAGTATCATCCGTAAACTTTCCAAAACTCATTAAACTTAATTCATTGGAATTTATGCCGCCTCTGCTAGCAAAATAATCTACACCACCGACTGGAGAACCAGCGGTAGTTTTAGTTGAACTCGTACTTACCCAATCTTTTTTAACGGAACTACTTCCAACGATTACCTTTGCCATGAATCCAACAGTAGGTTCATTTACCACCTTAACGGGTGCAGTAATGGTTTGTTCTTTTTCTTTTTTACAAGCCCCCGTTACTAGAAGCAATAACGCAAGCGCGATAATCGTTTTTTTCATTTTTTTGTTAATTTTAATGTACATTATACTAATTAGACACTATTATTCTAAAAGGTTGCCTCCCCATAAATTATTCCTTTCTAACATCACTTGGCCGATATTGTTTACCAAACAAACTTACCTAATCCTTTTCAATCAAAAAATACAACTTATTTAAAAGCCATGGCAGGTTATGTTAAATTAAAAATTAAGGTATGTTTGGCGGCCACCAGGAAACGATGACTGTAGTGTTCAGTTATTCCTTTAACCTTTTTCCTTCCGAATTTATATAAAAATTTTCTCCATTTTTTTGTGCATAAATTTCTACATTATTCTCAACTACCAATAAATCGTAAAGGAATGGAATTACTATGTCTCCGTTTTTATTTATTGCCCCATAAGTATTATTTTTTTTTACTATTGCCAATCCATTAAAAAAATTATCAGCACCATCAAATTGAATTGGAATTTTTACATTTCCTAAGGTGTCTATAAAACCATATTTGCCATTTTTAATTACAGCACAAAGGCCCTCTGTAAAACCTGTGTAATTTTCATCTACTCCAATCATAATTGTTGTTTTTGAAATATCACCATTTGCACCATACTCATCTTGTTTATATATTCTTGCACCAATAGAAATATTAGTATCTATTTCATAAATTAGTGGAATAATAATTTGGTTTTTATAATTTAAGAACCCTAACTTATCATTTTGGACCACCTTTATTAGATTATATCTTATATCACCTATTTTGTCATAATTTGCTGGAATAATAACATTTTTGTTTTCGTTTAACAGCCCAATTTTATTTTGAACCAAAAATGGTATGTATCCACTTTCAAAAGCGGTTAATAAAATAGTGTCTTGAGCAGAAACATAAAAACTGTTCAATAAAACTATCAGAATTAACTGAATTTTTCTTTTCATATTTAATCTTTTACATACTGAGGCAGACGACAAATTTCTAGTTGCAGACGCCATTTACTATATGGTTCATTTCTTAGAGGCGCCTGTAGAATAGTAATTAATAAAATAGTAGACTTTGTAATGCTATTCCTTAAATCTTTGATGCCAGACATACTATTTAGTTGTATTTCTGCTAGTACGGTATTGCTTTTTACAAGCACACAATTATCACTACTATACCGTCTGCCATTTTCAATGATGGATGCCGTATAATATGTTTGAGCTCCTGTATCTGTATCTAGAACCTGAGGTATAATTTGATCAATCAGACTCATAGAAATTGTATAGGATACATCAGTGTTGAATTTAAAGACGCTCTTTTTTTGCTCTAATTTTTTAAATTCGGCATCACGTACTGCATAATAGATAGAGTCTTTATAAAAAATTATTGTTTCATCATAGTTTTTCTCTAATACGGCTGGCTTAGGATCTGTCCAAGTATTAGTAGTGCTATCGTATTGACTTATCAAAGTTTTTGTTACCAGATATTTGCCTTGAGAAAAAGAATAGTTACATGTTAGTGTAATTAAAAAACAAAGAGCAATTATTTTTTTCATCTTTAAAGTTTTTGAATTGTTCGTACTTCACTAATTGTTAGGGCTCTGTTGTAAAACCTAAATTCATCTAATGCACCATTAAAAGGAACTCCTGAATTTGGAAATTCAGACTTTCCTATTACAATATCATAACCTGGTGCACCATTCCACAGATTCGAATAATTGCTTGGAAAATTCCAAAGCTCAATTCCATCCAAATACATCTTTAATTGATTACCAGATTTTGAAACTGCATAATGATGCCAAGTACCAATATTGTTATTTACTCCACTTGTATTACCACCACCGTTACTACCTATGTAGTAACCGAAATTATTATTGGTAGAACTTAAAAGGATTGCATACGCAACATTGTATAAAGTTCCAGTATTACCACCTTTATAAATTATTGTTTGCCATGATGTACTTTTATTACCATCTGCAGTCCCTGTTCCATCACCATTGTCTGCCAAACGTGAATCAAATCTTGCCCAAAATGTAATTGTATAATCAGTATAGCTTGATGAAATACCAGAAGATCCCGCTAATTTAATTGAACCCGGAGAGTTTAATCCTCCAAATTTGTAAGCTGCGTTGGATGTGCCATTTCTATCATTTGTTAGCGTGGCACCATTAACTAAACCATTGTAATTTGCACTTACAGTATTATTAGCATTACCCGTGAAAGGTAAATTTATTAATAAACCATTTTGAATATTATCGTTTGCATTAGTTACAACCGGAAACGCAACATAACATTCTCTACTAATAACTGCAGTTGGTAAAAATGAATAGGGTATCCAAAAAAATCCTTGGTCTTGGACACTGGCTCCCCATGAATTTTGTATTTTAAACGCACTTCTATCATTGTCATATCCAACAATTGTTACTGCATGTCCACCTAAATTTTGACCAGAAAAAGAATTGTAAACAGTATTAGTTTGAAGATTTTCATAAGCATTAATTGCAATAAAAACTGGATACCCAGCAAGCAAACAAGATTTAATTCTGTTTGTATTGTTCTTATCAACTAATTTCCAACTATGTAACTTGTTTTTTGCTGCGGCAGTAATTTGTGCAGATGTTGGTTGGGAGGAACAGTCTGGGTCTGAGTATGGCATTTCAGCCAAGGTACATACTCCTTTATTTTTAAGTATCGAAAAATTATCTAGGTATGAGGAACCACCATATTTGCAATTATTACCTTGTCTTATCTGATTGTATAAGAATGATGGACTGCATAATTGAGAATTATCATTATAATTAGTTCCGTTATTTTTGTTCATAAAATAACTCATACCTGCATAGGCTGTAGAAAATGAACAACAAGAACCAATGCCTCCTTGGTTTCCTACCGGGGGCATATTTAAACTGAAACTATTTGGCATTGTGCCCATGTCAAAATCTGAAATATTATCAATCTGGTCTAATTCTTTATCGCTTGCTTGGACAAACCCAAAGCCCTCCAATTGCTTTTTTAATTGTTTTTCACAAGAGGTAAAACCTACAATAATTGTAGACATTAAAAGGAAAAAGAATGAAAATTTCTTTATTTTAATCATGTTTATATACTTTAAATTTGATTGTTAGAGTCGTATTATTATAATTTTTGTTCAAAATATTTTTTATCCTTTTTAGTTATTTAAAAAGTCCTACAAATTGATATCCCAACTAAATCACCATAGCCCTCTATAGTGTTTTTCAAATAATGACCTCTTAAAACTAAATCTCCTAAAAATTCGAATTTTAAAGCGAAAGTACCCTCTAAACCTTGTCCAATAGTGGCGCCATATCTATCAGTACCAATTAAAAAAACTCCAAAACCTCCGCCAACTGAAAATCCAAAGCTCATATCTTCAGTGTCTTTGCCACCAGAAGCAAATCCATAGCTATATTCTAATTGTGGTGTTGCCCTATAGTTTATAGATTTCTCCTTAGTTAAAGAATCACTATAAATAAAACCAGCTAATTGAACTCCTAAGGAAATAGAAGTTTTATCAAATTTAAGAAAATTATATCGTGGCAAAACGGCAAATCCATATTGTAAAACAGGAAGGTCTTTGCTATCTAAAACATCCATTCCTATGTCTACATAGAAAGCTTTTTGACCAAATGATACAAATAATGATAAAGTAAAAATGAATGAAAGGGCTAATTTTTTCATCGTGAATTAGTGATTATAGGTAAATATTAATGCCTGCTTTTGAATTACTATTAGTTATTTTTTGATTTTTCCAACTGACAATATCATTATTTTCATTTTCGAGATGTTTGTTTTTAGTTAAGTTTTAATTGTATAATGGAAGAAGAACAAATTAAAATATTACTTATTCTTCAGATACAACCATTGTTAAGGCTTGAGAATTGGGGCACATAACTTTTTTTCCATTTTGTTGAGCTGGAATCCATTTGCCCGAACTTAGTTTTATAACCCTTATTAATTCTTCTGCTACCAGATTATCTCCACTCACTATCTCAATACCTCCAATTGTGCCATCTGACATGACAATAAATTTTACAACAGCTTTATATACACCTTCGGGTTTCCCTAAACTTTTCAAAATATCTGAGTTAACATTTATTGAAAGAAACTTGGACCAATCTCCATCAAATATTGCCCTTGTTTCAACTGCATCAAATGTTTCTTCTGGATTATCTGATTCTTCAGTTATAACATCCCCTCTGTTTCCGATAGGCGTCCCATTGTTGTTATTAGGATAAAAAGCAAAAGGAATTTCTAAACCTCCACGATATTCCTTTTTGTTGCTAATAATATTATAGCCTCTTTCCATCCAAGCTTCTACAACCGTATTAGAAGCATTTACATCAATTAGATTATCTATAAAATCAATTTTATGACTTGGGCTTGGCAAAGGCTCACCTTGTTTTGTGAAAATATATTTAATACATTTTTCTTCATGCAATGGCTTTATGACCCTAGATTGTTTGAGTCCCTTATCTTGTAAGGGTTCATCCAAATCCAAACTAATAGCTGTGCCGTCTTTATACTCTTGATAACCTGTTCTTACTCCTCCATAATATTCCCCTAACCATCCAAAATTAATACCTGAAGATTTTGGTAATGATGAACCAATTTTTGGTTGTTCTAAAGCATTATGGAAAGTTACATTGCAAAGTACTGGTGCATAAATATAAGTGCCTTTTGTATTTTTAAAGTAAATGGTTACTTCGTATTGGTCATAGTTTACATTGTCTATTGTCACAGAATTATACCTTGTTGCAGCGTATCCAAGTAATATTCCATTTTCATTTATGAGGATTTCACTTTGCCCATTTACAAAAGCAAACTGAAATACCAAAATTGTGATTAAAAAGAGATTTTTCATTTTGTTAATTTTTCGAATCGCCTCTTTTTTAAAGCGATGCTTATTTCATCCATTTTTTAAAAATTGTTTTAAAAAACAAGATTAAATCAACTATCAATAAAAAAAAATACCTACTTCTAGGTATTTTATAGGCAATTTTCATTTATAACTTTTGCTACCAAATCAATGGGGTTTTTGCAATTTGCTTTTATTAAAATGTTTTTTCGATGCGTATTAACTGTATGAAGGCTTATGCTAAGTTCTTTGGCTATATATTTACTGTTTTTACCCTCTACTATGTATTTCAATATTTCTTTTTCTCTTTTTGTAAAAATATCAACCGACTTAGTTAAATTTTGTGTAGTTTCAATATTGTAATATGAGGGTTCGTTGTCAAATCCTATAATAGAAAAACTAGGTTTTCCTTCTTTTTTTATATGTGTAATATCGGTATGTAGTACAAGATTTACATAATAATTACTTTCATCAAATTCTATAGGTAATATTTGATGAAGCAAACGGATATAACCATTATTTTTGGTTTTAATTCTATAATCATGCTGGGATTTATAACAACCTCTTTTTGCTAAAGCCAAACTGTTAAAAAACTCTACTGTGTAGGTTTCATAGCTTAGAAAATAGGGTTTGTCCTCAGGATGTATCTGATCTAAAAAAAACAATGCATTTATTTCGCTAGGCTCATAACCCAATACATTTAAAACATTTGGACTTACATGTTCGATTTCCATTTGTCGAAAATTAAAAAACATATTGTAATGTTTGCCTATATGAGAAAAATCCAATATTTTTTTATTGAGTTCAAATGATAATTCTATATTTTTTGTATTGGAAATATTTTCTGATGTAATAACGTTTTCCCAAACTTTTGAGGCAGACTGATATAATGACGTTTTTGATTTATCCATAACGATTTGTATGATAACAAGGGGTAGAAAAAGATTTGTGTTTTGGACAAAAGATATTTCGAGTAGTCGTCGTTTAAAATTATCACCACCGATTTAACTCCCGCAACTTAATCTCAATAATTAAACATTTTTGAAAGCGATTTCAGGTTCAGCTAAATTAAAACTTTAAGGCTTTGAATCAAGTCATCTCGAAACGCTAACTATTGTGCGGAGGATGTTTATTACCCTTATATTATTGCACAATTTAATTACACTATTGTATCTCAATTATAATTTCCAGTACCAGTAGCTACAAGATTTGTTGAACCTGTGGAAATATTTTTCATTGTTATTGTGAAGGAAAATGATTTTGCTCCAGTTTTTGTAATTGTACCTGAGGTAGATTGAGATACTCCACCAAAAAGCGTTGCGGCCCAAAGATTACAATTATCGCCATTACCATTTACATTAAAAGTTCCTGACGAAGCATTAGGCATATTGTAAATGATAAAATTTTGGGCACCTATGATAAGTACATCTATTCCGGTACAACCTAATCCTGTTGCTGCAATTGATGAACAACTACCATTAATTGTTTGCCCGTTATATGTAAACTGGCCTGTTCCTTCAGTGCCTCCACCGCCACTTCCATGTGGGTTAGAGATAGATCCGTCACAAATTTTGTTTAAATTTCCTAAACTCGTTACCCCTGAAGGAAAGGAAGCATATTCCTTTATGATTTTGTCACTAATAGGTTCGTTTTTATTTTCTTCTTTTAATGGAATTCTTAACGAGTGTATTTTTATACCTCCATCATAGGCTGTTGGGAAAGTAATTTTTTCACTTTCAAATCCTTTATTTTCAAAAATAGATATATATGCGCCGTAATCATTACTTCCAAAATTAGCAGTAATAAAAGGATAATTCCCAACAGCACAACCAGCTGCATAATTGTTTGCACCTAAACCAAGGTTAATACCAATCGAAGATCTAAGATAAATAGAGAATCCAGGAATAGATTTAACATAATTATCTAGCCTTGCAAAATCTAATTCAACTTGTACTACGTAACCATAATCAGGAACATAGCTATTTGGCACATAGTTAGGCATACAAACATTTTTAGAATAAGTTATCGTTGCTGTAGGCTCCATTTTACCTAACGCACAAAAACTAGTTTGGGACGGTAATACCATTGTAACATCTAAACCAGAAACAGTTGGATTTGCCGACTCTTCCCAAATTTTTGCAGCCTCATCATAAGCAAAAACTTTTCCACCATTTTGAGCTGCATTTGCATACTTTCCAGGGACTTGAACCTTTAAACTAACACTACCTGTATTAGGAAATACTCTAACTCCGTTTACACTATAATTAATTGCTACCCATCCATAAATAAATAACCAATTATCATTACCACCGCTTAATCCAGTGAAATCTTGTCCAGGAAATGCTTTTCTATAAAATTCAAAATCATCTGGTTTGATATATCGAATACTAATATTTACATTTCCAGTAACGGGTGTTCCATTTTCGTATTTAAATCCTCCACTACTATTAAATGTCCAACCAGTGTCAGTAACTGTCCCGCCTGTGCTAGGAATTGTGCTAGTTTCTACCGCCTTTAACAACATAACTTTATAGGAGGTGTCGGGATTTGTAAAATTAAATAAATTAAGGCTACCGGTAAAATAGCCATCTTTTTTAACTTCAAATCTATACTTTCCATAAGTTTCTTTGGGAGTATTAAATGTTGCAGATCCGGTTGAATTGCTGTTTGCCGTGTTTGTCCCATCACTAATTTTAGCATTGATAATAGGTTGATTGTTTTCATCAACAACCATGATTTTATAATTCTTTTCTTTGTACTGAGGGGAGATAGTTGTAGTGCTGTTAATGTTATCTTTTTTACAAGAGTATGCGCTAATTATAAAAAGTGCAAAAATTAATTGGGGTAGATTTTTCATTTTTTTATTTTATGGCTATTTATTTTTTCAATTTTAATTTTTAAAATTTCTTTTTTTGAGTTTCAATAATAAGAATTAACTATCAATTTAATGGTGGCACTTTTGAGAAATTGACACAACTATTTAACACCTGCAACTTCATTTCGATAATTAAACCAACATACCCAATGCTTTCCAACCAAAAAATACCTTGAAGAAATATGACATTATTAAAAGCCATTGCAAGTTCTGTTACATTAAAACTTACTTAAGGTTAATTCTGTATCCAACATTTAAAGAAATTAAACCATCATTTATAAACGGATAGCCTTCTAGAAGCGCAAATGCAGTTCCACTATTGCCAGGGCCATTATTTGGATATGGATTACCAGTAGATAAGCCGGGATACCCCTCAGGGAAAATAAACCGCTGGTAATAACTTCCCATTAATATTCCACCTAACATCGCTTCAGCAAATAAATTACCTCTCCCAATTTTTAATCTGCTTCCAATTGCTAAGGTGCAACCCAACCCTTGGGATAGGTATTTTTCATTGAAAGAAGGATAATTGGTGAAGCTGATAACAGAGGATTGTTTATCTAGATGATAGCCAATTCCAATTTCTACATAAACCCCAGCCTTAGACTTTTTTATAGTACCCAATAAATATCTTGTCAAAACACCTTCAAAAATTAAATACAAGTCAGGCTTTTTAGTAATATAATAATTGGACGCTGAATAATCGTAATATTGATTATTATAAAGTAGGGTTTTAAGTCCAATCGCTGATTTCTCATTTTTTGCAAATTCATATTTTAAACTTCCTCCATAATTATTATTACCATCCTTTAAGGTGATTGCTGCGCTAAGAAATTGTTGCTTTATTTTCGAAGCGTCGCTATTTTGTGCATTTACACCGAAAGTGAAATGGATTATTGCGATAAACAAGGGTATTATTTTTTTCATCTTTGACTTGCGGCCCCGCCAAGCTCCTTTAGCCTGAGCAAATGTGATTTCACTGCTGATGCCAAGCTTGGTTGCTGTATGTAGGGAAACCCATACTTTTTAGAAGTGGCCTCCACAATTTTTGAGATTTTGGGATAATGGATATGGCAAATATTTGGAAACAAATGGTGTTCAACCTGAAAATTTAAACCCCCAACATAACAATTCAACCACTTATTCTTGGGTGCAAAATTGGCGGTGGTCATTAATTGGTGAACAGCCCATTCATTTTCTGCATTTTTATCATCATTAATAGTGGGTTGAGCAACACCTTCAACAATATGAGCCAGTTGAAATACAAGCGCAAGAATAAAGCCTGCAACCAAGTGCATACATACAAATGCAATAAGAACCTGGTACCAGAGTAAATCTGTATACATTATTGGCAAGGCAATTACAATAAATAGGTAAACCAATTTAACAATTATCATTAAGGAAAACTCCCAAATAGGTTTACCCAAATGTTGTTTCATTATGCCTGAACGATAATATCCTATCAATTGGGGTAAATCTCCAAAAAGCAAGGTGAAAGTCATTAAGGTATATAAAGGAAAGGTATATAAATGTTGGTATTTATGAATAGGCTTTAAAGGCGTGTGTTCGGAAAATCGCATAATCCACCTTGTTTGTATGTCTTCATCTAATCCGTCTAAATTGGTATAGGCATGGTGAAAAATATTGTGCTGAATTTTCCAGTTAAACACATTGTTGCCAATTATATACATACTCCAACCCATTATTTTATTTACCCATTTGTGCTTGGAATAGGCGTTATGTAAAGCATCATGTGATACATTCATACCAATGCCGGCAGAACCTAAGCCAGTTAAAATAAACATTAAAAATGCCCACCAAAAAGAAAGGTTGAAATATAAAACTGCTATAAATGGCAAAACAAACAAAGCAAAAACCAATACAGTTTTTAATGCCATCTTGTAATTCCCTTTGGGTGATACCCCATTGTCCTTAAAATAGGCGTTGACATTTTTTCTTAACTCTTTTGCAAAAAGTTTCTGACTTTCCATATCACTTTGAAATTTAACCAGCTTCATAATTTAATCCAATGAAAAAGTTTCTTTGCTATTCTATTTTTTCAACCTCAATCCAGCCTTCATTTTCATGCAGCATAAAACAGACAATTGCGTCTTTTGCTGAACCCCTACATTCCTTTATCTTCTTAAAAGTTACGGATACAGTAGCGCCCTCAGAAAAGGAGGATACTTTTTCGAGATTACAAACTTGATAGTCTTTGCCATCTAAACGCAAATAGGTCCCGGTGCAGTCACGCTCAACGGTTACGGTTAGATTTCTTTCCTTTTTGCAACTAGGAAAATATGCTATCAAAACAAGAAGGATTAAAAATAGTAAGTTTCTTTTATTCATTTTGGCTATGTCTTTTGTGATTTGCAAATTAGTCTAAAGCTAAAACGGTTCAAAGTTATTTTTAGTTGTATGCTTGTTTAAAAGCAAAAAAGCCATGCAAAAGGAGTTGAACTCCCCTCACACGGCCTTTAAGCATCTATTTATGAATGGAAAACTAGTCTTCTAGAGCCATAGGCAGTGTCCTCCCCTATTTTTCAAGTACAAGGATAAAAATCTTATTTATTTTGAGAGGTAGAATTAATTCTATTGTGGGGTCGTTAAAAATTCATGTATATCCTTTGTCCATTCGTTTTTATATTTTTTCAAGTAGTTTTCGTGTCCAGCCTCCTGATAAATTTTCAATTTCTTCTGTCCTCCTAAATTTTTAAATATCTGGTTAATTTCTTCTCTGCTTACTTTCTCATCTTTTGCTCCAGATAGTAAAAGTGTAGGGCAATTTATTTTCTTAGCGTAAACTGTTGGATTGTGTCCAAATGCCCAAAATCCATTTTGTAGTCCACCCCAAAAAACCAAAAGTCCTGCCATTGGAAATGTTGGTGCGTTCATTGTTTTAAACCTTGCACAAACTATCTTATACATAGAGCCAAATGGACATTCAATGATTATTCCTTTGGGTTCAATGTGATAATCACTGATAGCTTTCATTGTGGCAACAGAACCCATAGAAGTTCCAAATAGGTAAATGTTTTGTTCTCCTTTATCAGTCAAGTAGTCATAACACGTTTTAACTTGTTCGGCTTCTAAAAATCCGATTGTAGTTTGGTTGCCTTCTGAACCGCCTGAGCCCATAAAGTCAACAAGAAAAGTGTTGTAACCAAGTCCAAGAATAATATCTGACTTGTCTAGCATTGAAGATTTGTTGCCTCCAAAACCATGAAAAAGAATTACTGTCCCTTTTGCGTTTTCTTTCTTAATACTCCAGCATTCAATCTCTTTATTACTTTTTAGTTTGATTGTTTCAAAGTCGCTTGAAGGAACAGTTGAGTTTTCAGATCTTGGATTACTTACACCAAAAATTATAGTTTTTATTTTTTGTCCTGTTGATAGTTTTTTAGGGTCCTTTGTTTTTTCAACTTTACTATCATCAAAGTGAGTAAACTTGAACGAATGAAAAATTGCAACAAGGTTCATCAAAACGAAAATTGTCGTAAAAGTCCAAAGACTTCGTTTAATCCATTTTCTCTTATGCTTCAAGTTTTATTTTTTAGGTGTCTGCCTTTTAGGTTTGCCACTAGCGTTTTAATCCCAGCAACTTCCTCTTTTATCTACAAACAAACATACCCAATCCTTTTCATTCAAAAAATACCTGTAAGTGGATATGGTTTCCTTTTCAAAATTTTGCTTTATTGATAGACTTACCTCTTTTGCTCTGATTACTTTTTTGCATGGCCAAAAAAGTAACCAAAAAAGCATCCCAGCCGCACCCTACCGTTCCGGTTTGTATGATTTGTTTTCATTCAAATATTATAATACCTAATTGTGGGTATAAGAAAAATGCCGAGAAGAATAGCGTTTGAAACAAGTAAACCTAGATTTCAATTTAATACGCGCGTTCCATCTCTTGTATCACCCCATAAAAAAATGGCGCAATTAGCTTTTCATTTTGCCGACTTAGGCAGGTGCCTTTGGCTTTGGTAAAAACCTAAGCGAATAAGCACGCCAAAATTGCGTTTAGGTTAAGGCAACCTTTTTTGAAAGTTCAGCAATTGGTTTGCATTTAGTTTATTCTAAATCAAAAGGAACTTATTTTTCACAAAGTCATTTGGTACATTTTTTACTTTCAACATTTTAAAAAGGCAAGTTTACAGATTGACACCAAAAACGAATCTGATTAATTACATTTTCATTTATTAAAACGGCAGCATTACATTCACCATTACTTCTTGAATGGATTCCGATAGCCTGAAAACCGTCTTCTGTTTTTATCCAAATGGGCGAACCACTGTTTCGTTCTTCCGTAAACATATCATAATTAATGTATGACCCTTTGTTTTCAACACTGTTCGTACTATCAGTCCAAATTTCAAAAAAGTCTTTATCCCCTGGCGAACCTGTAATATTCACAGGGGTAGGTATGTTTTGCATTAATCCAATCGCATTTAAAGAATAACAGCCACCAATTTTTTTATACAAAGTGGAATCTGGAAGAATAACTATTGAATAGTCTCTATTTATTTTCCAATTTATCCAATAACCTGATTTGTAAAATTTGTTTATTCCTTTAACTAAACTAATCGTATCTGATGCCAAATAGGTTGCTGAATCAATTGAACCAAAATAAAGTTTTACGGTATTAACAGAACCTGTGGGGTACCAAGCAAAATTATGACCAGCAGTAAGCAAAACTCTTGGATGTATTAAAAATCCGGTTCCCCAACGTGATGTTTTTCCTCTTGTCATTTCCATATAACAAGTGTATGAATTGGGCAAATTCGGTCCTGTGATTCTTTGTCTCTTAGATGAATCTAAAACGCAACTAACCTGTGATCTTACACTGTGTAAAAATGCAAAAAACATGATTAAGTATAAAACTAGCGTTTTCATAAATAAGAATTTAGTATTTCTTGATTGTTTCTAAGGGTTTTAATGTAGTCAAAGTTAAAGATTTTCTCATATTGTTAATAGAAATTCTATTTCCAAAATCAATGAGGAAATATATAACATGTTCAATAATCTAAGTGGTTTTACAAAGTTCTTTCAATTGCTTAAGGTGAATAACCATTGTTAAATCAACCTCAATTTATTATTTCTCATTAGTTTTAAATTATAGAAATTATTAACTAATGTAATTTGGTTTAAAGTTATTTGCCAATTTTTGTAGTAACGATTACTTGTAATCGATTATAATTTGGGCCTTCAAATTGACTATTAGAAAAATCCATTAAAGTGTATTGAATAGTAAGTCTATCCAAAATCAAGGCAAATGAAAGAGAATAATACCCGAAAGGTTTATTTGCAACCTTTAATGTTTCATAAAATTTCTTTGTACCATGAACTAAACTTGCTGAACCCCGTATTGAAAACCCAAAAAATTTATCATCAGTGTTATTTACACGACTACCATTATCCCCAAATACTTGAAAAGGAACTAAAATGCTTGGATTAATTTGGAAAACATTATTAATTAATAAATCATTTTCCGCAATATATCGGCCAGCAATTGGGGCATCAAGTCCAATATAATTAGCCAATTCCGTTGTAAATGAAATCTCAGTTAGGCTTTTTGAAATGTTATAGGAGATTAATGGATATCTTAGTCCTATCGAAAATTCCCCTCCACCGCTCACCGTTTTGTATAAAGTAGAACGAACCATATTTGAAGAGTCTATTTGATTTAGTTTTTCTAACAGTTGAGCGGAATCTAAACTGCTCCTTGTTGCTTCATCTAAACTTTCAGGTGTTATACGTGAAAGCATTGTATTTACAGATATTTGAATTGGGCCGCTGTAACCAGTAAATAAGTTACTTTTTATAGACCCAACAGAATCCCAACCTTCAATATTTACATTAGAAAGGAAATTGTTCTTTCTACTTTGCTGATAATACATCATAGATGTAGCAGAATTGCGACTGGGTAAAAATTTTAATTTCGGATATTCAGAATATCTATTCCAAATGCTTCTAGACATTCTGTCGTGCTCAATCTGACAACTAGTGTATGCAATCTCGATTACTCGCTTAATTCTATCTTCCTTAACCTCATCATTTGATAACATTATTTCATCATACATTTTCAACTTTCTTCGATTGATTATTTTTTGAACAGAATCATTAACTATATTATTCAATTTCAGTCTCTTGCCATAATTCTCACGGTCAACCATACCTACTTGTTGAAACTGTTGTATTTGAGTTAAATCTGGGTGTAAATAAAAGATAATACGGTATAAAAGTTCCACATTTATAGCTTGTATAGAACTACCCACTTCTACCAAAGTATGTTTCATAATAAAACCAATAGTAGTGTCAATTGAGACTTTATAATAATAATCGGAAGAGTCTATTACAGTTACATTTGTTCCAACTTTTAACTTTCCAATTATATTATCCGGAGATGGAAATGTAAAAGAAGGTTTGGAATAAAGATATATTTCTTCAAAATCAACAACTTTTTGTTGACCAAATGATGAGATTGTCAAGAGCAGCAGCAATTGTATTAACAGTAGCTTTTTCATTTAAGTTAGTTTTTATAGGTCAACGAATTTAATAAATTTTACACTTTGTTTTTTACTTTACATAAATTTAACCTGTATATTTAATAGACTTAAATTCAGCCAGCCCAATATTTAATTTATTTACATAAATGTAAATTTCGGAAAGATACTATTAGGTTCTTACGTTCTTATTGCCGGTATGTTTTTAATTAATGTTAAGCTAACTTTTTTGTATACTTCGGTTTGTCTTTCATAAACAAGTCAGCCTTTTATTTTTCAAAAAGTTCAAATATAAACCTCATTCTGTTAGCATAAATTGTAAACGGCTTCGGTCTGCAGGCTAGGTCAAAAACTCTTTCTAATTCGTTTTAACCTTTTACTAATGCTGGAGGTATAGTCAAATGGTCGTAAAGGTCAGTAAGTGAATTAATAAGAAATTTTAATATTGCATCCAATACTTTTTAAGCTTTTGCAACAATTGCTTGTATTTATTTAACAATATGGTATAAGTATTGGGCTACACAAACAAATGCGCCTCTTGGCAATAACGCAACTGCTTTGGTAAAAAACCATAACAAATGGGCCTGCCATATTTCTCTGGTGGGTAGAATAATATAAGCTTCCTGTAAACAATTGGCTAAATGCAATATCTTGGGTTCAGTTTGATCCAACTCAAATTTTGCATACTTAAAAGCGGGTAAGTTTAAGACGTGCTTTTGGAAGAGAAAAGCGCAGAAGTATTATAATAAGAAAAAATATAATATTGGAATTTTATAATGCCTTAAAATCTTGAAAACAGGGCTCTTAGAAAACATATAAAAGTATTATTAGTTAGTGATAAAATAAAAAGTCCAATAGCAAACACTGGAGTCAACCAAACTAAGAAACGAATAATGTTTAAATAGCTTTTTTGCTTACTGTGTAGATTATTAATTTTGGTAAATGTTGTTGTGAAATCATCACCAAGAATTCCAATTTTCTTATCATCAACAGAGTTTTCAAATCTATCAATATCATCTTTCACAAAGTCTATTGCAGAAAATTGATTACGCAGAAGAACTTCAAGTAAAACACTAAAAACAAATGCACTTAAAACCAAGGCGAAATTGAAATAGATTTTTTCGCCAGTAAGGTCAAATTGTCCAATTATTAATAAAAAAGCTGCTGGTATTGCCACAAGTTTTGTTTGTGCATCATTAATTACTGCTTGGATTTTTTTGCTGTATTCAATTATCTCCTTGTCAATTTCTGATTTAAATTTTTGATAAGAATACTTTTCTAAATATAAACTGTGGCTTTTATGGTAATTTAATGTAAGGTCTGAGAAGTTGGTAACCAAAAAATTGAATCTGTTTTTAGGTTCAATTATTTTTGATAGTGAAGCTATCAATTCATTTGTAAAAATAATTCGTCTCTCCTCCCTATCTGCTGAATCTTGAATATGGCTAATTAAACTGTCTAGTTCTTTTATTTCAATTAAATCTTTGGCTGAATAATCCGTAGTTAGTATTAATTGCTTTGCTTGAAAAAAAACAATTTCATTGCCCTTTTGATAATCTGAAATACTTCTTAAAAAAGAAATAAGTTTTGTAAATGCTGTATAATTTTGGATTTGAACTGGTTGAACTTGTTGGGTTGAAACGTAATTCAGTGAGTTTACAAAGTATTTATTTTGAATATTAGATTGAGATGAGAAATTTATTAAATCTTCGAATGATTCAAAATACTTTTCATCTCCAAGTTGGTTGGAATATAGTCTTACTTTAATTCTATCGTTAATTGCAATTTGGTCAACTAGTTTATTTCGATTTAGAACAATTACAAAATTCTCAATGCAATTTGCGGCTGACAAACTTTTTAGTTTTTCTATTTCATCAAGATTAGGCACAAAAAAGCCGACTATTTCATTTCCTGAAATAGTAACTTCTTCAAGTCTTTGTCTTATCTGAATAAAATCGTTAAGCATTGATTATTCGGGGTCTTCTTCATTCGCAAATTGTCTTCTTAAATCATCAGGCAAATTAGTTATTCGTAATTCATTTGTCTGTTGGTTGTAAAAAATACTTTCATTTACTAAGCCACTATCAAATTCAATTGTTAGTTTTTTGCTTCGATAAACGTAAAATTTCAAAGTCTTTAGTGTTTTATTGTGGCCTTTAATAAGAGAGCTTACTCTATAATCTTCACTCGCTGCAAATTCTTGAAACATGTCAGGCTCATCAGCACTTATCATTGATGATATGTGATGCAATGAAATATCCTCTTTTCTTCTAGTTTGAGCATAGCAATAATTCAGAACTTGATTTCTTAAATTTTCTTCTTCTTGAGTATCTAATTCTAGTTGTGGCAAATAATCGAGAAAAGCTCTTTTTAAGGATTCTGATGATTCTTTTGCAGATGTTTGGTCTGTACATCCAATAAATCTTTTAAAATAATTAGAAACATCTTTTCTTCCTCTTGCGAATGACAAATACGTTTCTTCATTATTGTCCCAACGAGTAACATTAACTGAATTGGCAACATCTAATTTGTCAATATCAAGACTGAATATTTCTTCAATACTCAAATTGTCATTTATATTGTATTGCTTTTTGTTGTTCAGCATTACAGTCATTACAAATTCTTCATTTTGTAGTGTATAATGAGCAAAAACTACATAACCTCCTGTGGCTTGCGGAACTGCATTAATTACACCCAATAAATGATTCATTGCAGAAGCTGTGAAATCTAAAAACTGCTGTTCAACAAAGTAGTTTCTTAACATTGTTTGAAAAGGAAAAGTTACTGCATTCGGGTCAAAGATTCCATAGTTTGGATTTGACTTTTTGTAATAAACTTGCTTTATGTTTGTTACAAATTCTGTTTCTCTTTCACCGACTGGAAGTAGGTTTTCACGTAATGTTATTGTTGCATTACCTTGTGATTCTTTGTCCAGCCTGTGAACTATTATTGAGTGTAATTCTATATTATAAATTTTTACAATTCCCCTTTAAAAGCCTTGTCCAATAAACTTGGAATTAGTTTGGTTAATTCCTGTTCGGTTTGTTTGTGATGTTCTTTAACTGCATTTGTTTTATTGAGTAGTTCAACAAATTCTCTTTGCAATTCAATTGAAGGAACTGGAACTAATATTTTCATCAACTTGTCTAAGCCCAATGTTTTGTTTCTTCCTATCACAATAATTTTTCCGTCAGTGAAAGTCCGCTGTTCAAGTATTAAATCGTCTGACCATTGGCTATCATACAGCTTGGGCAACACTTCCTTTCGGCAAGTGTCCGCTTCGCTATCGTGATTGTCAATATGTATAGTTTTATCACTCATTTACTCGTCATAATATAGTTTGTCAAAATACCTTTTTTCTCGATGTATTGGCTCGGCTTTTTAATTAAGTTGGTTGTTCATCCTCTATATTAATTTTTAGTACTATTGCAAATTGAGCAAAACTTGATGATAGGTTAGTTTTAGTTATGTTCCTATTTTTGTGATTTCTGAATTCATCTTCAACTTCTGCTGGTTCAAAATGTTCACCTAAGATAGTGGCTAAATAAATTGAAGTTAATTTGTCAAAATCATTAGTTGGCTTTTGGAAATTCAAATTAATTGTAGTTTTTAGTTTGTGAATTTTTGAGATTTCACTCTTTGGTATAGATGGAATCAAAATCTTACTCAAAGCCCATGAAGTAACTCGTTGCAAATTATAATCACCCGATTTAATCCATAATTTTGTCAAGTATATAACATATTGTATCCTTAAACTATCTGGGAAAATATTTACTTCTCCTGACCAAGCAACACTCCAGCATATTGAGAAATGACAATGGGCATCATTTGTTTTGAGTAAGTCATACATAATTTTGAATATTTCCTCTGAAACTGAAATTTCTGAAATTCCTATTTCAAGTGGTCGAAATGATAAACCATACGCAAAGTTCATCATGCCTAATGCTGCTATACATTTATTTTCATTCGTTTCGCTTTTTAATGATAAAAGAATTTCATTTGGAATTGAAGATATATTTTCTGAATTCGCCAAGTCAGTATAGAAAATGTCTGCTAAAGTTGACCCTAATGGGGACGAATATTTATCATCATATTTTCCAAAAAAACATTCTTTAACTCTTTTTCTAAATGCATTTCCAAATTTATTTTTAAGAATAATATCTGTGTTTCCTCTTCCAAGGATTGTATAGATGTTTTTCGCATACCATTCAATTGCAGTGCCTAATAAGTCTGGACTAATTTGAATTTCATTTGCAAGGCAGCTACCTAAAAGGGAGGGCGCAAGTTTATCTTCCTTTAGTTGTTCCTTTTTTTCTTTAGTGGCAATAATTTTTGATTCAGAAATTAAATATTCAATTAAGTCTTTTGTATCCCTTTCTAAAAGAACAGCAGCCAATGGTATTACCTCTTTCCAATTTTCATTATTTACATTTGGCTTAATAATATCCACAACTTTACTTTCAATATCTGATAATGGAATAAACTTTTTTACTATCGCTTTCGCTGTCAAATACTCTTGGAAACTTAAATGCAAAAATTCATATACCGCAGTTATGTTACCTGAATCAAGTTGTTTATGACCTGTCATTATTAGTAAGCTGCTTCTTGATTCAACCCTTTTTATAAATTCAGTGGGATTAACATTTGTATAGCCTAAAATTTCTGGCATTTGTTTACGTGCATCAATGAGACAACCATTAAGTTCTTCTGAAGTAATCGTTTGTTGACCATTTTTAGTCATCCAATATGCTACAAAAGCAAGTTGGGGTTCTGCTTCTTCAATGTCAAGAATTTCATGTCCTTCAACATTCCATGTCACTAAGAGAAGCTTAATCATTTCTTGATATAAAACACTTCTTTTAGTTGGAAGATACCCTGCCCATCTTTTAACAAAAAGTAGAGTAGTTAAGAGAAGTGGATTCTCGGCTAATACTACTATTCTATTGTCCTTTATAATTAAATCACTTAGCTTATTTGCTTCTTTAATTGTGTTTTCTGAGTCGTCTATAATTGCTTTGTGCCATTTTAAACACAGCTCTTCAATTTCCTCACCAATCAAATTTGAAACTGTATAGTTCTCACAATAAGTTGCTAATGAACCAGCTACAACTCTAAATCCCGCCTCTCGTGATGTTACTATAATATTAATTGTAGGGTATGTTGCAATAAAGGTTCTCAGTTGGTTTACAAAGGCAATTCTATTCTTGTCTTCTGCAATTTCATCCAATCCGTCAATTAGTAACAACGCATTACCATTTTGCAATGACTTTGAAACTAAAATTGAAAAATCATCAGCGCAAGAATGAATTTCTGCTCTAGCAGGTATTCCGTTAATAATATCAGTAATACTTAAAGTAACATTGTCCCCAAGTTCTCTACACCTTAAAAAAATTGGAAACCAATCTTTGTCAGGAAGTTTGTCATTTATTTGTATACGCCTTTCAGGGAAAGCATATGCAATTGCTATACGCTTAATAAGAGTTGATTTTCCGCCACCTGGCTTTGCAAGTATTGCAAGTTTTGATTTCTTTTCTAGGATTTCACCTATACCTTCTCTCGGTTTATCATCAAAATCAAATTCATCATTTATCCTTATTTGCAGTTTTTTACTCAAATGAAGAGGGACAAAAATATTTTCCAGCTTTACTTTAACCGAACCAGCTTCTTTATCAGTAGGTAATCCTTCAAATTGGATTTCACCTAATTCATTTTCTAAATACTTGAAATATTTTTCGCCTGTCTCTTTTAAGTTTCGTTTGGCTACTTTGGTTGTTTCCTCTTTGTTTAATAGGGTTAGTCCATCAAATAAATTTTTAATGTTATTGTCTATTAAAATTATCTCTTCTGCTAAATCTTTAATAAGAGGCTTTCCTTCCGCATGAACTAAAGCAACATGAGATGGTTTTTGTCCGTGCGAATCTGAATAATAAATTGCCCAAACCCAACCTTTATCGTAAGCCAATAAATCGGCATAATCAAGCATATATAGCCCTGATATTAAATTAGATGAAGATGAAATTGCCTTCTCTATTGAGACTAAAACTCTTCCACGAATCAACTCCTCTACAATTTTTTCTGGCTTAATTAAAATTACTCTTTTATTGTCGGCTTCATTTTCTTGTTCAATTGCAGTTTCCTTAAAACCTGAAAGAGATATAAAATATCCTACAATGCTAATGCCTTTTGCCCCTTTTTCTTTTTTGCTTTTTCTTTTTTCGACATCAATAGCACCAACAAATTTGTTTATGTCCGCGCCACCTATTTTTTCTGAGTGAGCTTTACACTCAGCAATAGCTATTTTTTGTTCCGTTCTGTGATTTGAACTCAAATCTAATTCTCTGCCTGATTTGTGAATATTAAGCCTTGGTTCATCATATCCCAAAGTATGGAAAAGGTCAGACATCAATCGTCCAAAAAGATCACCTTTTTTGTTTGAATCAATTTCTAAAATTTCAATGTTTCTAAGTTTCATTAATCTTTTGTTTTTAAAAAGTTATTTTGAAGCTGTAATGCCGCAAATTTGTTTTCCATCAACTAATTTAATACATGCAACTCCAACTTATTTAACAAACTTACCCAATCCTTTACAAACAAAAAATACCCAAAAGTGGGTATATGAAAATATTCTAAATGAATAATGACACATTGCACATAAAGTATTAATAACTTAAAACGAAAGATTCAATACACATTTCTACAAACCATTGCAGGTTCCGTTCAACTAGAATTTATCTCATTATGTTAATTGTTTCTATTGGCATTCGATGGTTTTCAATCCATGGCTTGGCTTGGGGTCAAAATGAAATGCTTGCTGTTGTAGGCAGTGTTAAAGAGAAAACACCAAAGGAATTACAATTGAAAAAATAAAAAGAATGTAATAAAATATATTTTCCCAAATTTTAAATAGAGAAATTAAAAAGTAGCTTATTTTATATTTACGTCTCATGTTTGGCTTAACTATTGTAATAAGGGGTCCATGTAAACTTAAAATATCTTTTTCATTAGATTTTATTAAATATTTCTCGAATAATTCGATTGTTTCTTGTAAATAAATATATCCAGTTAAAATTATTATGTGGAGAGTAAAAAATGTTATCACAATGCTTAATAGTAAAAGCTGAATTTGATTTAATTCAAAGCCTTTAGTTATTGAAAATCCAAAAGCCGAATTCCATAAAATTACAAACCAATACTTTAAATTTGTTAAATACTCGTATCTTTTTGTTCTAAGTTCAATAGTATTGTTGAAATTTAAAAGCAGAAAGTCTCTTTTAAATTTTATATCTTCTGGCTTAAAGGACATACTTTGTTTTTTGCTTTAAAATTTGGGTATATAGAATAACATTGTCATAATTTCAGAGTGTGAAAAACCTCATCAAACTTTTTAGTGTAAAAATATCAAAAAATGAATGATTAGGCAAGTATCTTGGTAGTTAAATTTGCATCAGCAAAACAATTATGGATAACATCAAAGTTAGTAATATCGATCAGATGGAGCTTTGTTGTAATTCTGGAGATACCTTTACACTTCTTCCATTTTTTTGTTTCTGGATAGACTCATATTTCACTCCAAAGCTTTTTACAAAGCCTATTAAAGTTTTGCCAGTTTGTTGGTTTTCTTAATGATTTTGAAATTTCCATTATTAAATGCGAGGTGTCCCTAAAGGTTATAGCTTAACAATTCGGAGGTTTGCGATGGCGGGGATTATTAGCACTAAACTTCATTCGGAGAACTGAATTTCCACCTTGCACAAAAGTGTCTGCGATGCACGGAACCCCGCCTATTGCAAATGTGCTGCTACAAGTTGGGCTTTTGTCTGTCTGAATATATGTTGTTTCAAATGTCATAATTGAACTTCAATTAAGTTAAGAGTGTCTTGTATTAGGTTGTCCAATTCAGGTTCAGTAATAGTATTAGGGTTAATACCTAACATTGTGTAATCTGGAGTTGGGTCACCATGATGTGGTTTCCAGGAAACTCCATTAATTAAATGAAGTGTAGATATTATTGTTGTCCTGTTTGCATTGTCCCTAAATACAACTGGCAATGTATCTAAAAATGTAATTAATCTTCCAAATGTTTGTATTCCTGTCATAGTTCGAACTTCCTTGTAGAATTTGAACCGTAAATGTGCTTCAAGAACATTTCTCAACCAACCTAAAACAGTGTCTTTAATTGCATGGTTTGGGTTACTTCTAAAAGCCTCCAATGCTTCAATATGTTTAAAGTATTCAATTTTTACCAATTCTTCTAAATCACATAGTTCAAGTTTAGATGCTTTGGCTACGAAATCTTCCTTTATACGAAGTGTGCATTTTAAGGTTGCTCCAATGTCTTTGCCTATTTCATGAAGAAAATATTCATTGTGGCTTAAAACAACCACCTGCTTTAGTTGTTGAAATAATGTTCTAATAATTCCAATTGTATAGGTTCTTCTATTAGTATCTAAACTTGATAAAGGGTCATCAAAAATTAAAATTTTATCTTGGCGGTTTGGATCAATGTCAAGTTTGGATAAAAAGAACGCTAAAGCAATTGTGCTTTTATCTCCCTCGCTCAAACATTCCTTGGCATTAAATGGTTGATTTGGGACAAATGATATGTCCTTGCCGTCTATTGTCAATTTGTAAGCGATTTTGCTTTGTGTTGCTCTTCCTGCTGGAGCAACATGAACAACATCCTCTATTCTAAAAAGTGTCTTGAAAACATTGCCCAAATAATGGTTGATACGTGTCTGGTAGCTATTGAAAAAAGTTGCTGCTGTGGTTTGCTGTTGTTGCGATAAAGCTGTGTATGCTGTTTCTAAACCTCTAAGTGTTTGTTTCTCGGCAGACAATTGAGTGCAAAGCGTAACAATGGGAGTTTCATATCTCTTTTTAATTCTTTTTAGTCTATCAACCGCAAGCTGTGCATTTGCAGCAGTCTGAATACCTGCACGAAAAGTTGTAATTGCAGCATTGTAAGTTGTAATGCTTTGATTGTAGCTTTCAATGTTTGTGTTAATGGTCTGTCCAGAAGACAGAAAAACAGTAGCGGTGGCGGTAGCCACCGCTACTGTAGGATTTTGTATTTTTTGTTGGAGTGAATCAATTAACCTTTGAAACTCTGCTCTTAAAACAGTTTCGTCCGCAATGATGTTAAAAATTGGTGGATGAACTGTATTTGGCAAGTGCGTAGCCCATAACGTTACTCTCCCTGTATTTGTCTGATTGATATTGTTTATCGCTTGTATGGCAGCGTCCAAATTGAAGTTTTGAAGCGAAGTCAAATGTGATTGTAGTCGTAGAACTAAAGCGTTAAAGTCAGCATTAAATTTAGTGATATAGGCGTTTAGAATTTCAACATTGCCATCAATAGTCTGCATACAAAATGGACAAGAAATTGTGGGTTCATTTGCTGCTTGTTTTCTCTCCACATATGCAAATCCTCTTTGCAGCCAATTTTCAGGTCCGTCAAGTCCGTTGTCTGTCAAGTCTTGACAATGATTTGAAAACAAAGTTTCCAAAGCTGCATTTTGAATTGCTTGTGATGTTGTCTGTAAGTCTGTGATAAGAGAAGTGAAATCAATACCCGATATTATTCGGGTGAGAGCAGTAAGTTGTTGTAATGTTTGAATTATTGTGTTTGCATTCGCACTCGCTAATGCAGCCTCCGCCGCTGTAATTTGTTGGTCAATTCCGCTAGATTGTGTTACAGGAATAGCAAGAAATGAAGTAATTAAGTCAGCGGTCAAACTGTTTCCCACTTGCTGAATTAATTGTTGTTCAATATTTGTTATTGATTGTTTTGATATGACTTTAGCAGCTTTGTTTTGTTCAATTTGATTTTGAATTGCAATTCCTTGTGCACCGATAACAAATTGATGAAGTTGCTTTTTATGTTCATCATTAAAGTCAAACCCTGAATAGATATTGTCGTTGACAAAATGAATGTCAAAAATCTCAATATTATCAAAAGGAGTTGTCCAACCAGCAGCCCTTAAGGTGTGAAATGTATTCGGTGTCCCTGTTTGAGTTATTTGTGCTGCTTGTGCTGCTATATGGTTTGTAGAAATTCTACTTCTAACGATTTCAGGTTTGTTGGTTGTCAAGGAACGAAACACTGAAGTTAGTGTGGTTTTACCACCTCCATTGTTGCCATAAATTAAGGTCAGCTTTTGAAAATTAATCTGTCCAGCAGCAGTGTAGTTGCGGAATTTTCCAATGGAAGTAAGTCGTTCAACTTTGTTTATCATGCTTGAAAGGTGTTCTTGTCAATTGTTTGTATTATGCAGTCAGCTTCATGTTAGCACGGTCGTCATAGCCTTGCTGGTAAAGTTTTCGGGCTTGGCGAAGGTGGCGATTTTCACCACAAATGTTGATGCGGAGAACCAAACTTTGATTAACCTCAAATGTGTCTGTGAAGCACTGAACCGCCACTTTTGCCAAACCCGTGTTATGTGCAGTATTTTTCACTTTATAAATTCAGATTTTTCAAGATTTGGATAAGTCTCAATGAATTCCTCAAACGTGCCTTTAAAGGTTTCAAGTTGACCAATTTGCTTTTGGGAGAAAATTTGATTTACTTTTTCCCAATGAGCATCTGATGATGTTGGGTCTACTACTTTGATTATAGGTTTATTTCTATTCCAATTTAAAGCATGTTGTAATAAATTTAAAAATGCTAGGTCTGATTGAGGAAATGAATATCCGATTATAATAATTTCTTGTGCTTCAATTAGTGATTTGAATGTTCCATCCCAAAGTTCTTTAGCTGTAGAATTTTCGTTCTTACCTAAAATTGGGGCAACTAAATCATGTTCAAGTTTTGCTCCACAAATGCCACATTTAAATCGGTCAAATAAATTTCTTATTTCTTCTGTACTATGTTTGTCATCGTAATACATTGAGTAACTATTCACAATTTTGTAGTTATGGATAGTCTTACAGTTTGGACATTTAAACCAATCAAACGACCCATGTAATTTAATCAATTCATGGTGTTTACTGTAAGTCCATTTATATTGTTCATTACGGATTAAATGAGCTCCGTCACTAAATGTATAGATTGGTACTATATAATGTGGCACAACATTAAAATTGCTTTCTACGCCAACTACACCCCAGATGTGGTCAAAATATTCGTCATCAAGTTTACAGTCATAGTTAAATGATATAGTACTTAATACCGGTATGTTATTGTCGTTAATTGTTTTGAACCATAGTCTATCAAAGAAATTTTTGTATAATTCTTTTGAGTTGTCTAAAAAAATTGTGTTATCAATGAATTTAGAAGTTTTGTTGTCAATGGCAGAAAAGATAATTTTTGTAAGCGTTTTAAATACTTTAGTTAAAGTGTCTTGGTTCAGAAGATAATTGTCAACATGAATTATAGAATTGTTTCGTATAAAATAATCAAGTTGTCCCAAGAGATTTTCATAATCAATCCACTCTTTTTCCAAGTCTTTTCCTTGCAATTCCAAAACAATTGATTTTACTATTGTAAATACTTCCTTAAAATGACTTGATTTACATTCCTTGATAAATTCAATTATAGATGTTGGAAGCTGATTAAGAGTTGGAATTCCATAAGCAAAAGAAGCTCCTGCCCCGAAGACACAAGCTGTTCTCTTTATATTTTTATGGTCTGTCATTTAATATTGCAAATAACTTGATTATAAACGCACTAATGCACCCAATATCAAACAAACATACCCAATCCTTTTTAATCAAAAAATACCCAAAAGTGGGTATATTTAAAATAGTCTATTTTAAGATTCCTTATTTATAATCTCTGAGTAATTGCTGTTAGCAAGAGCTAACTTTTTTGATTTAACTAAATTTTTTAGGTCTTTGAGGGAATAGCCAGATGTTTTTTGGAAATGAGGTAAATCCGTAAATTTCCAATCACCTCCCCACTCCCATCCATACCTTTTACAAATGGTTACTACTTCAAACCAATCCGCTCTTCCATCTTTATCAAAATCTACATTGGTTTCCCAACTAGCATTATCAAATTTACTATTGCCTTTATTATCAACTAATAAAACGATATCAAATGCTAATCCGTAATTATGATAACTCTGGACGCTTTTAGCATTTGTAACTTTTTTGCCTGGCTTGGTTCTGCCAATCGCATACAGCTCATCTTGTTCTTTAAACGTTCTTAAGGCGTATGAAAATCTACAAATGGCTCTTCCAGGTAAAGCTTGGTAAATTTCACTATACATTTCAATTACTTCTTTTCTAAGCAATGGGTGCATTAATTTAATGCGTTCTAAGGTAATTTTATCCTTAATGGCTGATAATAGGTTTAATGGTTTTACAATTTATATTTTCATTTTTTAGATTTCCAAAAAATAGCACTGCACAAAATTTTGTGCAGTGCTATTTTTTGTTTTCAAGAATTTTTGTTAAATAATGTAGGCTTAAATTTTTTAAAACATGAAAGTATTAAAAGATGGTGCCATGACGCGCCAAGCAGCAAACTTCTATTCCCTTATTGAGATGGCTACCAATTTGGGCACAGAATTTAAACCTATTAAAGAGCAATTGAAACTCGACAAGTTAAATGCTCTACACAGCAATGTGATTAAAGCCATTGATGATTGGACGCAAGCGGAGAACGCCTTACAACGGGCTACTTCTTTAAGAAAAGACACATTTGACAAACTCAATTCCTTTGTTACTTTAATCCATCGAGAGGTTAAAATAGCAGGTATTGATGGCGAGGTAAAGGGGGACATCGAATTAACCCTAAAGCAGATTCGTGGCAATAAAAGAGTAACTAAAAGTAAAGAAGATAAGCCAATTGAAAACAGCGCTGTTGCCAAAACAAGTTACAAAAATGCTTCTATGGAAAAGAAGCTAGATATATTTGCCAAACTAGTTGACATTTTAAGTGTTACACCAGAGTATGATAGCAGCTATGCAGATTTAAAAGTGCAGGCCTTAAAAGACAAGGTAGTTGAATTAAACACTTTACAACAAAATTATCTTTCCGCAATACTAACTCTTCAAGATGCCCGCTCCAAACGTGATATAATTTTAGACGACCCTGCCACTGGCATGATTAGGGTAGGTCAACTTTTAAAAGAATTTCTCAGAATTTACTACAAAGATTCCAAGACCCAACTCAAAACCATTAGTGCTATTAAGTTGACCAAACGTACAAATTAATTAGTTCTAACATTTTATTATAGTAGGGATAAGTGGGAAAATAATGGCTTCCTACTTATCCCTTTTTTTGGCACGATCCCAAAAAGTGTTTTGATAATCTGATAAATGTTTTAACTTCCCCGACAAATATTATGGCCTATCCGACAAAGGTTTTGACCTCCCCGTTAAGTGCTTTTGCCTCCCTGACAAATGTTTTTACTTGCCCGACAAATGTTTTGACCTCCCCGATAAGTGCTTTTGCCTCCCCGACAAATGTTTTTACTCGCCCGATAAATACTTTTGCCTCCCCGACAAATGTTTTTACTCGCCCGACAAATGTTTTGACCTCCCCGACAAAAGTTTTTGCCTCCCCGTTACTTCTGAAAACCTTGACTAAGTATCCAAATTCCAATGCATCAGTAAATCCGTTTTATCTGATAAACATATTTTTCATGCGCCACTTGAATGAGGCCATAAACAATATTTCTATAAAAAAACAAATACAAGACCATAATTAATATGACTTAATCCTATAAGTAGGATTTACCTTTATCAATAGGTAGATTTTTCTTTTATAGTATCTCTTAAGTATTTACGATTGTATAAAAAATTAAACCATGGTAAATACATTAAAACCAAACGAGAAAAAATACTTGTTGATTCATGCAAAATTTGAATCGCTAAAAACTACTGAAGAAGGATTACACAACATTCAATGGGAGTGTTTGTATAAGGGTTTATTGGCAGAAGAAATATTAATTCAATATGAGCAACTTAAAAACAAATACGATATAATTATTATTGATAGGTATTTACCTGTTATGGATACGCTAAATTTTTTAATTAAATATAGAGAGCTAGATCCCATAACACCAGTACTGGTTATAGCGCATGGATTTAATTTTGAAGACTACCATCAAATTAAATTAATGTCAAACACTTACTATGGACCAAAAGAAATATCTATGCTAAAACTTAGTCTTCAAAATTTTCATAAAAATGAAATCTTAGACCTAGAGCACTCCCTTATAAAACATTGGGTAGAATTAACAAACACCTATTCGCTAGTGACTTTTGAGGGGGCAATTGAAAAAATTAAAATAACAACTTTCGAACAAAACTTATTGAATTTAATTGGAAAAGGTTTAAGCAATAAAGAATTAGCTAAACAATTAAAGGCGAGTATGTCTCATGTTCATCATACAAAAAGCAAACTCACCAAAACATTTGGCCTATCACATAACCGCTTGCTACTTGCCTATGGTGTTATTTATAATTACATTGAAATTTAAAAAAACTTACAGATTCCAAATTCTCTGATAAAATCTTCCAGTAGCAATGAGCTACTAATTAATTTAAAGAAAGAGTCGATGCAATATTGACCTTTTTTTTGTGCATAGGAGTGTATAGAAGCTCAGTGCCCTAAGACTTTACCAACCCTTAATACTTAATTACCTTCACCACCTTTGCCGCGGCAAAAGCATCTTGAACCTTGAGAAAGTAACAACCATTGTGGAGGTGGTTTAAATCAATGGCATTGTCTTGGGCTGAAAGCAAACCCGCTGCCACCTTATTGCCATTGCTCTGAAACAATTCATAGGAAATTTCTGTGGCAGGCCAATTTTCAAAGGTAAGTTGAACCTTGCCACTGGTAGGATTTGGATATAGGTTGAAGTTAGGCTGCACACCTTCTCCCTCGTTCCCAATTTTAGCCAGGTATTGTGCATACATATACCCACAATCCAAAGTTTTATTGCCCACTTCTATTTTAAAGTTAAAAGAACTGCTTACATACAAGTTGTTCCATTGGTCTTCGAATATCCATACCGCATATGGCACATTTGGAAAGAGATAAGAATCGATTTCTTTTCCATTTTGTGCTTCATAGCTTACCCGGCAAAGGCCATAATAGTGATGGTACTCTAGGCTAATGGAATCCCATATATCTGTTAGCCTACCATACACCACAGGGTTATCCTCTGAATTTGTCATAATCTTAGTCATGTAAAATTCAGTGGTATCCCTTCTATATCTTGGGGTGGGTTTTATCCAGCTTACCTTTCCTTGGCTGTTTAATTTTGAAACAAAGTAAGCGTAGCTTGAAAAATTATACAGCAGACTGTCATTTAAGAAAGTTTCACCTTCTGAGGAGCCTAATAAATAGGCGTCTCCCTTTGTATCAAAACATAAATCATGCACATAATTAAAATCTTTACCACTTAAAATACTGGTGTATTGAGATTGCCCATTTGCCTGCAATTTGAGGATAGAAAAATCTATGCCCCCTTTGGTAATAAAGGTATCTCCCTCCCAAGTAAGTGCTTCTTGAAATTGCCCAAAGGCAAATAAATCGCCGGTAGGCGTAACTTTTATTTTAGGACAAAAAACCATCCCTTGCAAGGTGCGCACCCAAAGCAATTGGCCCTGTGTATTAAATTTTGAAATAAAAAATTTAGACCCACCTGTTTTAGCACCATACAAAACCGTATCCCCTATGGACAAAGGATACTCAAAAGAGCCGGCTAAATAGCAGTTAGAAGAATCATCCAATAAAACTTGATAGGCATAATTGCCGCTAGCACCCCCAATTGCTTTTGCCCATTGCGCTTTGCCATTGGCACTATATTTTGTTAGAAAAATATCTGTAGCGCCACCATTGGCAGTTAGGGTTATGTTATCAAAAGAAAGGGAATTGTAAAAAAAGCCAGTTATAAAAAGTTCTCCTTGTGCATTGGCGCAAATACCCTGACTTTGCAGCGCAGCGCCATAGCTGTTAGAGGAAGTTGCCGCCCACACCAATTGCCCTTTGGTATCATACTTTGCAGCAAAAACATTTTCTAGGCCATTTGAAGACAAGCTTACCCCATCAATCGTTTTCCAAAGCTGGTGGTAAACACCCCCAGCATAACTATTGCCGGCCTTATCTACATAAAAAGAACCTGATTGAGCACCCCAAGTTTGTTTTAGCCAACTGGTTTGTTGCGCTTTTACCACTTTTGAGGCAACAAAGGCAAGGTGCAAAAAAAACAAAAAATGAGCAGCTGTTTTCATAACTATAACAGATGAATTATCTACTCAAGGATACGATAAATTTTTAAGAGAAACTTTTTTATAGCTTAAACCCAAGTCGGATAGAAAACTCTAAGGGAAAAAAGGATGGCTTTGAAAAGAGTAATTTGACAGCCTCTTCCTTGCTAAGATCACTGCTTGTTACTTGGAAGAGATTGTAGTAGGAATATCCATAATTAAATTGCAGAATAGTTTTTTTCTCTTTTTTAAAAAACAATTGATGTCCAAGCCCTATGCCTGTACCGATATATTTCCCTTTAAATTTTTCTGTACTCATCATACCAAAGAGAAATCCTTCTCTTGTATCGGTATAATCTATGCTGCCACCCATTAAATTTCCATACCCATACGTTTCAAACCTTGGGTGAAGAACAAAATGGTAACGGTATTCGGCGCTAAAACGGCTACCATTCAAGGTTAATTCATAATCTGTATTAAAAAGAGTTTCGCCTTTTCTTTTAAGGTAGTAAGCTGTAAACCCAGCTAGGATGACATGCCTATCAGAAAACCGATAAGCCAATTGAGGGTTAAATTTATAGAATAATGAGATAGGTTGATTCACATAAAGCCATATCCCATTTTTTTGAAGCGTATCGGTTTTAGCAAGGTCTTGACTGTTGGCACCTATGCTAAAACAAAGCATAACCAAGAGGAGTGAAATGCAATTTTTGTGTTTCATAAACAAATGAATTAAATAGGGTAAAATAAAAATCAATATAAACTATCAATTAAAAACATAGCCAAACCTTAGTTTTAAATCAATGGGTGTACCAGGGCCCCCTAAATAAAAATCACCTTCATAAGAAAAACTTCTATTGCCACTTAAAATGCCTACATTTAAGCCTATAGTGGGTTGGAAGAAATAGTTCTTTTCTTTATCCAAAAAAATATTCCAACCAAAGCCAGACCCAAACGAATAATAAGATTCTAAATCGTAATTCTTCCCGGGTCCATATTGACCAATGGCTAGTCTGCCATAATAAAACCGTTGAGATTTTGGCTTGCTTTTATGAAAGGTTTGTAACTCTAAGGCCACTTGAGGGCCAATACAAAGACTACTATTGAAATAGCTAGCACTTAAAAAGAGGGTTAACTGTTTTGTTTTATAACCCAAATAAATAGTAGGCTTAGTAATCCATGTTAAAGGTTGCCTCACCATTAGCGTAAAATGGTTTTTAGGAATAGAATTTTGGGCTTGGGGGATAGTATCTTGCGCTGCACTACTATGAGCATATAAGATGCTTAACAACAAACATAAAAGCTTAAAAAAATTAGACTTCATCATAGGTTTTAGTATTTTTATGATACGAACTTAATTAGAAATACAAGTTACAAAAACAAGTTAAAACTTGTATTTCTTACTGCATAAAACTGTAACAGTAAATCATAAAAAAAATCAATTTCCAAAATTTAACTAACTTGCCTTTTGAAAATGGATCCTAAATCACCTAACACACAAGCAGGATTTTTGCAATCTATTAACCTAATGCTTTTAGGTGGATTATTGCTTTTGGCGGTAATTGTGGCCGCAAACAAGCTTCTCATCCACTATTTATACGCCAATTCACCCTTTCCTAATAATTGGTTAGGCAATTTAGCCAAAACAGAAAGTAAAACTTTTAGCATAGTATCAAGTATAGAACTATACCTTACTTGGTTTGCCTTGTGTTTATCGTTATTGGGGATGATAAGTGTGATTATAAAACTGGTTAAAACCTGGCAAGACTAAGCGCATGCAATACTTTTTTTATGAAAATTTAGAAGGCAGTGCGTTTGCCTTTGGCGAAGAAGAATCTAAACATTGCATTAAGGTATTGCGGCACAAACGCGGCGATACCTTACAATTGATTGATGGCAAAGGCAATTGGGCCGAAGCCCTGATTGAGGAAGAACACCCCAAGCATTGCAGCGGTAAGATTACCAAACGCGTGCACCATGCCCCTACCATGCCCTACCATTTTACCTTGAGCATAGCGCCCACCAAACAACATGAACGCATGGATTGGTTGGTAGAGAAAGCCGTGGAGATGGGGGTGCATTGCATTCAGTTTATACAATGCAAAAACAGCGAAAGGCCCAAAATAAACCTAGAACGTTTGCATAAAATTGCCATTAGCGCCCTCAAACAAAGCAAGCAGTTTTATTTACCTACTTTTAAACCCTTGGTGCCATTAGAAACTGCCTTGTCAACTGCCACGCAAGACCTAAAACTAATTGCCTATTGCTTGAGTGCGCAAGACCAAAGCCTTTATGCCTATTTGCAACAAAGGCCTAGCCATATTCATCTGTTGGTGGGACCCGAAGGGGATTTTACCCCTGCAGAAGTGGCACTTGCCCTTGAAAATGGTTTTAATACCTGTAGCTTAGGTCCGCATATTTTAAGAACCGAAACTGCTGCTTTGTATGCCCTTGCAGCAAGCGCTGCGGTATTGGGTCAAACCAAACCTTAGCTACTAGTGCGCCAAGTACTTTTTAAACCGCTTAATGGCTTTTTTAAATGTGCTTGTGCTAATGGTATTGTTATAAATTTCATTGCCTTTTGTAAAGCGTAAATCGGTGGCCACAATTCCAATTCTTTTTATACCATTTAGGGTATTTGTGTCGGCGGGAGGCAACACAATGGTATTCTCATACACTTTATACACTTGGGTGGTCTTTGGCAAGTATTCAAACATTTTATCATTGATATAAATGCCTGCCCTGTTTTGCGCCATGGCAGGATATACAATGAGGTTATGGTGTATGCTCACTTGCAAGCCAAAACATTCTATGGCATTGCCATAGCTATAAAAGATTTTATTATAGGCCACCTCTGCTTGGCAAGGTTGCCCAATGATAATGCCACTCATTTGGTTAGGAATCCTTGCATAACTATCATACGAAATCACATTATGGGCTACCCAAACACCTTTAGCAGCCGCAACCTGTATGGCATCCCAGCCGCTGCTATCTATGCTGTTTTGATAAATGGCTACGCCAATAATGGCATGTGGCAAAACTGAAACCGTATCTTTAAGGCCCTTGCAAGGTAGGTTCAACCCGAACCCATTATTATAAAAACTATTGCCAATATACATTCCTTCATTGCCTACATGATGGATATAGTTATGGTGTATTTGAATATCATATAAAACAAACTGTTTAAACCTTGGCAAGTCTTTGCAAACAGGGTCGGTTTTAATAGAAATTCCTGAAGAACCAATATAAGAAATCTCTACGCCACAGATTTCTATATTGCTGCTAAAATCATTAAAGCTAATGGCATTGCCTTTTGGCAGTTGTGTAATGGTAATGCCATAGGCCTTTTTGCGTTTGCTAATGCCTTGTAGTTTTAGGTATCGCACCCCAGCGAATGCGAGTCCGTAAAAACCATCTACTGGTTTGGTAATGATAACAGGCCCTTGCCAATTGCAAATGACAATGGGGTGCAGGGAATCGCCTTGTAGATTTTCAAACTTCATGGGTGCACGGGTACCTGCAAGGATGGCCAAGGTATCGCCCGCTCCTGCATGTAAATAAAGTGCATTAAACACTTCATGGGCACTGCCCACTGGGAGGCTGTCTACTTGGCGTATCCAATCTATATGGGGTTTTATGAGAAAGGTTTTGGCTTCTGTTTGAACCCAAGCAAGGATGCCCAAACTTAGGCCGAATAAAAATTGCTTTGATAATAGTGGCATCGTTCTACTTAAAACGCAAAGAGTAGTCCGACCGAAATACCAATATTATCAAACGGCAAGCCAACAGATAGCGATTGATTGGGCGCATCATTGCTAATGGGTTGAGAAGAATCAACTACATACTTATCTTCATATATTGTTTTTCGAGCCCTTGCGCTTAAGGAGTTAATGGCATCATTGCCATCAATGGTATATTTTACTACTTCAGCTTGACTAGGTTCATACCGTACCGATTGCAAATTACATTCTCCAAAAAAACTGAGTTGCTTAGACACTTGGTATTCCAAACCAATACCTGCCTGATAGCCAAATGCGAGTCCACCACTCACTTTATTTTCTCTATAGATGGACTTATTATTGGCGTTAATAGTTGAAACATCCGTTTGTATGATGGTATAGTTACCTAAACCAAATACCAACCCAAATTTGGCATAAGGGCTTAGCTTTTCAAAGGGATAATGTACTAAAAAAGTTGGGCTTATAAATGCCATGCGGGTGGTATAACTATTCTCAACCAAGGAATTTCCATAATTGACTATTTCTTGTTTGTTAAAAATAGTGGAGGTAGCACCGCGTAAATAGTTTACGCCAAGCTCTAGGCCGATAGTTTTATTTAAGCGATAGCCAAAGGCCAATCCGCCTTGCAAGCCACTGGCCCATTTAATTTGGGTTCTATCGTAGGTATATTTGATGCTACCAGACCCATTATCTACCATGGTATAATTAAAGCCAATATTCCCATTAATGGCAAACTGATAGCCAGTAGAAACCTTTAGGTAACCTTTCTGTGCATGGGTATTTGTGAGGGCGATAAGAAAAAAGAAAAGTAAAAGGCTAGGTTTAAAGAAATTAATTTTCATGCTATTGATAAATTATTAGGATTACAAGGTAAAGAATTTTACGTACACATTTGGATGCTTTTTTAAAAAAATGTATGTTGCTGCAATGCAAAAAGTCATTTCTTGCTTCATGGGAATTTTCTTGCCCTTTCTCTTGTTTGCGGTGAACCCACCCAAGGCAAGTTTAGGATTTTTACCCAAAGAAAGTAAAGAATTCTTACCCAAGTACAAATTCATTTCTAGCTTTACCGCAGATAGCCGTGCCCACCGATTAAGCTTTGCGAGAAACTCAGACCAAAACAGTTATACCGCCTCCATGGGTGGGAGCTTTGCCTTGCTTAACCATCGCTTGGGCCAAATACCATTGCAATGGAGTGCATCGGGCTCAACTTGGTTAACCTTGCAAAGAACCAAAGGTTCAGGAGGTGTGGTAAACAATGATTTTTTTGCAGATATTTGGGTAGATGCGGCTTTAACCAGCCATTGGTATTTGCGTTTTGGAACAGGGCATAGTTCGCAACATTTATCAGACGATGCCATATTATTGGGTTTGCCTTTTAGTAATTATGCCAAAGATTATCATTTTGTGGGCGCAATTTTTAAAAAGAAAAAACTTCAAGCCTATTCTTTGGCTTATTTTAATTATAATTTTAAAACACAAGGCGACATTTCTAGAAAGTGGTTGTTTCAGGCAGGTTTTGAACATGCCCCTTTGCGCATTAAAGACAATGTTTTTGGGTATTATGCCTTAGACATTAAATGCAGGGAAGAATTACGGTTTGAACCCACCGTGAATATGCAAATAGGATGCAAGGTAATAGATGAGGAAGGTGCTGCGTTCAGGATTGCCTTGGATCAAACCATAGGAAAAGAAGAACGTGGTAGTTTTATGTATCAAACTCGTAATTTTGCGCGACTAGCCCTTTATTTCGACTTTTAATTATGCGTAGTGTTCAAACCCTTATATTATTTCTTACTACCTTACTAGCACAAGGTGTGTTGGCACAAGACAGCCTAAGTACGCCTAAGTTTAGTAATCGCCAAAAAATAATTATGGGCAGTTTAGTACTGCAACAAGCAGGCAGTATGTATTTAGAATACAAATGGTGGTGGGAGCATAACTACCATGATTTTCACCATGAAAATGATGGGGGCTTAAATAATTACAGTTTAGGAATAGATAAAGTAGGCCATTTTTATACTTCTTATATGTATAGCAACCTATTATATGAGTTAATGAAATGGGGCAAATTCTCAGAAAAGAGCAGCGAATGGGTGAGTGTTGCCCTTCCCTTTGCCTGGGCATTAAGTATAGAAGTTGGGGATGGCTTTTCTAAATTTGCATTTAGTAGTCAGGATTTACTAGCAAACTCAATGGGCATTGCCTATGCCTTGGCCCAAAGAAAAGTGGATGTTTTACAAAAGTTCAAATTCAAATACAGCTATTACCCTTCGCCATATTTTAGAGAAAGGGATATGAAAGGCTGGTCATTGGTTTCTGATTACGACGGACACATTTATTGGTTAACGGCAGATGTGCACGGACTCTTGCCCAAAAGGTTTAAGCCGTATTGGCCAAAATACCTAAACTTGGGTGCGGGTTATGGCATACAAAACTTTAGACCTTTAGATCCTTTTACAGATGGGCCCATGTTATTGCGGAAGTTTCATATTGGCTTTGATTATAACTTAGCTAAAATAAAGGTAAGCAAACCCGGTTGGCAAGCCTTATTAAAAATGGCAGATCATTATCACTTACCTGCACCCGGATTTTCGAAAGTTGGCGGGGATAACTGGCGGTTTAAGGCATTATTGTTGCAGTAAGGCCTTGATTTAAGGGCTTACTATAAATAGTCGCACCTAAAAAGCCACTTACATAGAAATTTTATCCTCTAAAATAAGCAAGCAATTCCCATTTTGGGGTTAATAGCTGCCTTTTTCCCTTTTTAATACACACATTGCGACAATTAATACAGCAACTCAAATAAATTTATATCTATTGGTATAAAATTTAAGGCAATTAAACATTTTAGTTGAAGACTTAATGGGATAAAAAATAGCTTCACATATTATTAATGTAGTCCGTTCTACCTAAATTAATCTATGAAACACGTTTACAAGCAAATGAAATTCGTATTAGGTTTATCCTTATTCGCATTATTCTGTTTAGTTGGAATCAATGCCAATGGGCAAACTGCCTCTGTCACCTTGGGAAGCAACCCCGCGTGTCTGGGAGTAAGCAATGCAATTGAAATTACCTATTCTGGGTTAAGCACAGGTGATGAATATGCCGTGAAATGGGGAGCCACAACGGTAGGTACTATTACCGCGCCGCATTCAGGATCAGGCACTGTTAACCTAAACACCAATAGTTTAGTTTCAACTTCCCCAACTGGGTTCGAGTTTGAAAATCAAACAACACCTGGCATTGATGCTACAGCAAGTTTTACCTTAAATGACTTGCCAGCTGCACCTGGTTTTGATTCAGATTATTCTGGAATTTATGACGGGACCTTTCATACGGGAGTGGTAACAGTTAATGTAGGAGAATCAGTGGTTTGGTATACCGCTTCTAGCGGTGGTAGTGAAACCGATGGTTTAAAAGCAGCAGGAACTGCTACTTTTTATGCAGCGGCAAAAATAGATGCAACAGGTTGTTTTAGTAGTTCAAGAACTTCTGCGGATGTTGCAATAGGTGCAAAAACATTAACGGTAAATGTAACAGCACAAAATAAAGAATATGATGGAAACGATGCTGCAGCCTTAAGTTCAGCTTCATTTTCAGGCGCACTTGGCGGTGATGATGTAAACATCGGTGGAACAGTAACCGCTAACTTTAATGATAAAACAGTTGATAATGGCAAAGCAGTATCTTTATCTGGTGTTTATACCAAATCTGGCACAGATGCTGGAAATTACAGCATTACCCAACCAAGTGGCTTAACGGCTGATATCACTCCAAAAGAATTAACGGTAAATGTTTCAGTTAGTGATAAAGAATATGACGGCAATGATGTGGCAACCTTAGGTTCTGCTTCATTTATTGGGGTTGTAGGCGCAGATGATGTAAACATAGGTGGAACAGTAACGGCTAACTTTAATAATAAAACAGTTTCTTTTGGCAAACCAGTTTCTTTTAATGGTACTTATACAAAATCTGGTACAGATGCTGGTAACTATTACATTACGCAACCTAGTGGTGCTATAGCTAATGTTAATTACAAGGCATTAACGGTTAATGTATCTGCAAATAACAAAGAATATGATGGAAATGATGTTGCAACTTTAAGTTCGGCATCATTTGTTGGCGTTATAGGTGGCGATGATGTAACACTTGGTGGAACAGTTACGGCTAACTTTCTTGATAAAACAGTTGATAATGGCAAAGCAGTTGACTTAAATGGTGCTTATACTAAATCTGGAACAGATGCTGGAAATTACAACCTTACACAACCGAGTGGGTTAACGGCTGATATTACTCCAAAAGAATTAACGGTAAATGTTACCGCTAATAATAAAGAATACGATGGAAATGATGGCGCAACTTTAGGTTCTGCTTCTTTTGTTGGTGTTGTAGGTGGTGATGATGTTACAATTGGGGGAACAGTTACTGCTAACTTTAATAACAAAACGGTTAATAATGGCAAGGCAGTTTCTTTATCTGGTGTTTATACCAAATCTGGAACTGATGCAGATAATTACAGCATAACTCAACCAACAGGCTTAACTGCTAATGTTACCGCCAAAGAATTAACAGTAAGTGTAACCGCTAATAGCAAAGAATATGATGGCAATGATGGCGCAACTTTAGGTTCTGCTTCTTTTGTTGGCGTTGTAGGTGGTGATGATGTTACAATTGGGGGGACAGTAACTGCTAACTTTAATAACAAAACAGTTAATAATGGCAAGGCAGTTTCTTTATCTGGATTTTATACCAAATCTGGAACTGATGCTGGAAATTACAGCATTACCCAACCAACAGGTTTAACAGCAAATGTTACCGCCAAAGAATTAACAGTAAGTGTTACTGCTAATAACAAAGAATATGATGGCAATGATGTGGCAACTTTAAGTTCAGCCTCTTTTGTTGGCGTTGTGGGCGGTGATGATGTTACAATTGGTGGAACAGTGACGGCTAACTTTAATAACAAAACGGTTAATAATGGCAAGGCAGTTTCTTTATCTGGAGTTTATACCAAATCTGGTGCAGATGCTGGAAATTACAGCATTACCCAACCAAGTGGTTTAACCGCAAATGTTACAGCTAAAAATTTAAACATAAGTGTTACGGCCCAAAACAAAATATTTGATGGAAACGATGAAGCTACTTTAAATTCAGCAAGCTTCAGTAATTTGATTTCTGGAGATGATGTAACCCTTGGTGGCACCGTAACTGCTAATTTTAACAATATTAATGTTGGTAATACAAAGCCTGTTTCTCTTACAGGAACTTATACAAAATCAGGACCTGATGCTGGTAATTATAACTTAATTCAGCCAAGTGGTTTAACAGCAAACATTACACACCAACCAATAACTATTACGGCCCTTAACCAAGCTAAATGCCAAGGTACAGGCGTTACTTTAAATGGAACAGAGTTTAGCATTTCAGGTATTATTTCTCCTGATGAAGTAACTTCGGTTACCTTAACTACGAGTGGTGCATCAAGCGGAGCGGCTGCAAGTTCTACGCAATATGCCATTGTTCCAAGTGCTGCTGTAGGTTCAGGATTATCTAATTATAGTATCAGTTATGTAAATGGTGGATTCTTAGTAAGATCTAATCCTACTGCTAGTTTCTCATTTAATGACAATACACAATGCTTTGTTGGACATGGGTTCAACCTAAGCAATACTTCTTCTAATGGAAGCACAACTGGTTCTGGCACAATTAACGCTTGGAGCTGGACCGCAACAGGTTCTAGCAATGCAGCCTTTACAGGTGTTGGTCCACATGGCCCATTAACCTATGCTAGTCATGGCGATTATACTATTAACTTAAGCGTTACTGACCAACATGGTTGTACCAATAGCACTAACTTTACTAATAATGTAAGGGTTTACCAACACCCAACCGCTTCTTTTACTACAGCTGAAACCAGCGGTACTGCAAACAATGATTATAATATTTGTACTGGAGCAACCGTAACTTTTAATGGTTCTGGTTCTAGCTTTGGTTTTGGCGCAAGCAGTTTACTTTACCAATGGAGAAAAGACAATGTTGACCAAGTTGGGTCAGGCGCAACTTCTTCAATCTATACTCCAGCTGTAAACGCAGTGAGCAACCCAGATGCCATTACTTACACTTTAAGAGTAACTGACAACAATGGTTGTACAAGCAATGCTTTTGCAACAGAGCCTTCTCAAGTAATAAATGTTTATCCTTTTGCTAACCCAAGTTTAACAACTCCTGATATGGGCGCTCAAGGTTCTTATGGAACAACTTCTTTAAATGGAAATGGTGGTCAATTAATTTGTAATGGAGCCGCTATTTTTAGTGGATCAGCAACTATTCCTTCAGGTTCTGTAGTATCATATATATTTAACTACGGAGATGGAAGTTTATTAGAAGCGGTTACTGACCCAAGTTTAATGAAGCATACCTTCCCTACTGTAACAAATGTGCCATGGGGAACCCCAGGAGAGCCAAATGTGAGGTATAGCATTCAAATGACTGCGGTTACAAACCAAGGTTGTTCTACTAGCACAACTATTTCAAGAGATATTAAGACAGGCCCTGATGCAAGTGTTGGCTTAACAGATGCCGCCACTCAAAACTTGACTGGCAATAGCTTTGAGTTTTTATTTGGCAATGTTGATAGACATCCATCTTATAAAATAACCAACTTATGGGATTTTGGAGATGGCACTACCACTACCGCCTCTTATTTAAACATCACGCCAAAAATTTATACGGCAGCAGGAAACTATCGCGCCCATTTGATCATTTACACCAATACAGGTTGTACAGATACTGCGCATTATGATGTAACTGTAACGCCAGCAGCCGCAGCATCTTTTAGCGTAACGCCTAATAGCTGTGCAAACAGAAATGTTGCATTTAACAGTGGAGCGAGTGTAGGTGCAATTTCTTATGCATGGAATTTTGGAGATGGAAATACTTCTACCCTAGCCAATCCAACACATACTTATGCTGCAGATGGCAGTTTTACTGCAACTTTAACCATTAATGGCGGTGTATCAACTACCAACCAAAGTGTTACGGTAATTACCAACCCAATTGCAGGAACAATTAGTTCAAATCTAAATTCTTGCACCAATGAATATACATTTAGCAGCAATGCCACAGGTTCAAACCTTAGCTATGCATGGAGCCTTGCAGGCGGATCAGGCGCTGCTTCTACCACTTCAAGCATCCAAAGAAGTTACAGCACAAGTGCAACAGCTACCGTTGATTTAACGGTAACAGCAAATGGCGCTTGTTCTACATTGGTAAGTCAATTATCATTTACACCAGAAGTTGCCATACCAGGCCCAGATGCTGGTGTTTCTGCAACATTGGTTAGTGCTTGTTCTACCTCAGTAACCATAACTAATTCATCAGTTAATGCAGATACTTACGAGGTAAAAGTTGATGCGGGTGCGTATGCATCGCAAACTACATTTCCATATAATATAGACTATTTAACGCCAGGGGTACATACAATTTATCTTAAAGCAAGTGCCTCAGGTTTGTGTCCAGATGAAACATCAGTGAATGTTACCATCGCGCCTGCACTTGCAGGATTTGATGCAACACCTCCAGCTTGTGGCAAAACAATAAGTTTTACAAATACATCGAGCATTAGTTATGGCACAGCAACCTATAATTGGAATTTTAATTCAGGCGAAGGAACCTCAACCAGCACCAACCCAGATTTTACCTTTGCAACAGGAGGAAGTAAACCTGTTACTTTGACTGTAACAACAGTATCTGGATGTACAATTGGCGTTACGGGTGGCGTAAATGTGAGTACATTAGTTGGACCAACTGCAAGCTATAGCCATTCTGCAGCAACAGGATGTGGAAATGGAAAACAGTTTACGAATACCACAATTGGTTCAGGATTAACTTTCAATTGGAATTTTGGAGATAATACCAATACCAACGTAGAAAACCCTATTAAATATTTTGCAAGTAGCGGCAATCACCAAGTTATCTTAACTGTATCTGACGGGGTTTGTTCGAACAGCAGCACCCAAACTATTAGCATTTCACCTTTTAGCGGCAATGCAGCCTCTTTTGAAGAAGGAAACGGTAGTTATACGCAAGCTTTAAGTGGAAATAATTTCTACTTTGAGAATACCACTACCCATACTGCAAATGGCGGTTGGACCCCTAGCTACTCATGGAATTTTGGCGATGCAACCACTAGCACCAACACCCATGTATTTAATAAAACATATGCGGCAGCAGGAACTTATACCATCACACTAACAGCCACATCAAGTTTAGGTTGTTCAACAACTTTCACTAGAAACGTTACAATTACTGCTTCAAATACTGCAAATTTCAGTTATACGCCTAATGCCTGTGGAAGTTTAGATATTGCTTTCAACAGTTCAGCCTCTATTGGTGCAACTGCTTACAGCTGGAATTTTGGAGATGGAAACTCATCTACCTTGGCAAACCCAACACATACTTATGCGGCTGCAGGTACTTATGCAGTAATATTGACCATCAATGGAAGTGTGGTTTCTACACCTCAGTCGGTTATTGTAACAACTGCTCCTACTGGAGTATCAATTACACCTGCTTCAAATGCTTGTACCTCTACCTATTCTTATACCGCAGCGGCTACAGGAAGCAACTTAACTTACCATTGGAGTTTTACGAATGTAGATGGAGGTTCGCTTTCAAGTACTTCGGCGGTGGTTAACAAAAGTTATACTGCATCGGGTACAGAAAATGCAACGCTAACAGTATCTTCTGGTGCTTGCTCTACTTCGGTTACATTAAGTGGCTATTCAGTTTCGGTAGCAGGGGCATTAGTGACTGCTAACTTAACAGTATCGGCTGCAGATGCATGTTCAGGTGTTAGAACCTTAAACAATACGGGCAGCACTGCAGTTTCTTATCAAGTTAGGATAGATAATGGATCATTTACAAATCAAACTACCTTCCCTTACGACATTACTGGACTAAGCGCTGGTCAGCATAGGATTGCTTTAAAATCAATTAATGGCAGTTGCGAAGATATTGATGAAGATACAATTGAGGTTGGAAGTGTAACAGCAGGATTTACCCCAACACCAAGTACTTGTAACAAAAGTGTATCTTTCTTAAACACTACTGTTGCTTCTTATGGTGCACCAACTTATGCTTGGACCTTTACAGGAGCAAGCCCAAGTAGCAGTACAAGTACCAACCCTAGCACTACTTATACAAGTTCTGGCATCAACAGTGCAAGCTTAGTGGCAACCTTAAGTAATGGATGTTCTTCAACAAGTACTAATGCAACCATTAATGTTTCAAGTGGTACTGGCCCAGTGCCATCGTTTTCAAGTAGTTTCATAAATTCTTCGGCTTGTAGCACTGGTTATGTGTTCAACAGCAGCCTTTCAACAGGTGCAACTAGTTATACATGGAATTTTGGAGATGGAGTTTCTGGAATAACTACAGCAGGAACTACTATCTTTCATACTTATGCAGCAACTGGAAGTTATACAGTTACTTTAACTGCTAGCAATGGTGCATGCTCAAATTCAACGTCTAGTTCAATCACAGTAACAACCATTGGCAACCAGGTTCCAGATGCTAATATCTCATTGGCTTTTGGTGCACTTGGCACACAATGTATCACTGATAATAGATTTTATTTCAATAATGAAAGTCGCGTAAACTCACCTGAATGGATGCCAACACATGCTTGGAATTTTGGAGATGGCACTACTGCCACGCAAACACATATTCATTTCAGGAAAGAATATGCAAGCGCAGGCACCTATACAGTAACCTTAACTTCAACCGCTGCAAATGGTTGTTCTAACACTACCAGTATGTTAGTAACGGTTAGTCCAACACCTTGTGCAGGCTTAGCTAGAAACTCAGACCCTAGTTATTATAATGGAAATGATGGTTTAAGTGGTATGACACCTGCAGGTTCTACAACTGGTATTAATTCAATAAATCTTTCGGGTGAAATTACATTGTATCCAAATCCAACAACTGGTGATTTTAGAATTAGCATTGGAAATATTTCTGGTAAAAATGCGAAATTCATTATCGTAGACATGCTTGGAAGGGAAGTACATAGTTTAACTAGAAACATCCGCATGAACTCAGAAATCGACATTCAAGATTTAAACTTGGCAGGCGGTAAATACAATTTAATATTTATAAGTGACGACGAGCAAATCATCAATAAATCATTTGTCGTAATCAAATAAAAAAATATCCTTGATAAAAAAGGGGCTGTTTCGAAAGAAACAGCCCCTTTTTTTTATCCCAAAACTGGAATCTTTGGTTGACCTTGCAATAATATTATTGAAGGAATCACCCCTGATATTTGAATAAATTTCTTTAGATTGCCAAACTCTATTTTAAGAATTGATGCGCAAATTTATCTCAGAAGAAGATTTAATTCTGGTTTTAAATACCGGCACTGAGTCTGCATTCAATTTACTGTACACTAATTATTCCGCAGCAATTTTTGGATCAATACTAAAAATAGTACATAATAGAGAATTAGCGGAAGACATTACCCAAGAAAGCTTCTTAAAAATTTGGAACAACTTTTCATCTTATGATTCGGCTAAGGGTAAACTGTATACATGGATGCTTAATATTGCAAGAAATACAGCCATTGATGCACTCAAAAGCAAACAAGAAAGAAACAGCCTTCAAAACCAAAACATAGAAAATTCCGTATATGTCATTGATCAACAATATCAAACTGACTTCAATCCAGATCGTATTGGATTGAAAAAGATGGTTGAAGCCTTGCCAAAAGACCAATTGGAAATTCTTCAGAAAATGTATTTTGAAGGGTATACACAATCAGAAATTGCCAAAGATTTTGAAATTCCTCTAGGAACAGTCAAAACCAGAGCAAGACAAGCCATTCTAAAGTTAAGAGGTATATTTGATGAAAAACAGAAAGGAGGGATAAGTTGAAATTAGAAGAATTTAAAGAAAGTGGTTTGCTTGAATTATATGCATTGAATGCTTGTTCTCCTGATGAAAAAGTACTGGTTGAGGAGCACCTTGAATTGTATCCATCCTTATTAATAGAATTGGATGAAATTAGCGCGGCCTTAGAGAACTATTCTGAACTTTATGCCGAAATGCCTCCAAAAGGACTCGATTTGAAAATTAAAAACCAACTAGTTTTTAAGCCTGAAATAAAGGTTATACCAACAATTGCTAAGAACGATGCCCATAAAAATTATTTAAATTTTTATAAGATTTCGCTAGCTGCGAGTCTTCTTGCTGTGTTAGGTTTGAGTATAATTTTGTACTTTACACAAAGTAAATTGAAGGATACTGAAAAACAATTAGCAAGTTTAAATCAGGAAAAAGTACTCTTATCAGAAAATGTAAACCGTGCCTCCATAGAATTGGCAGACTTGAACCAAAACTTCAAAAAGATTAGTGCTGAGGATTTTATTCAAATTAAACTCACCGGAACGGAAAAATATCCTACTGCACAAATGAAGGTTTATTGGAACAAAGAATCAAAAGAGACTTTTATTAGCCTTATACAAATCCCTCAATTACCTTTAGGAAAACAATTTCAATTATGGGCCTTGGTAAATGGGAAGCCAATTAATGCAGGTGTTTTTGACAGTCTTCAAGGAATTTTAATACTTAGTGATATTTCTACCCTGCAAGCCGACCTTTTTGCAGTTACCATAGAAGATAAAGGCGGAAGTGTAAGTCCAACCCTCAGCGAAATGGTGGTTGCAGGAAAAGTAATTGGTTCCTAATTTTTTTTATCGGATTTAAATCCACCCTTTTTATTTTCTCGTATATGTGTTTATAATAATTTATAAATACATGAAAAATCAAAATCTTAAAAGAACATTGCGATTCTCGCTGATTTTATTTGTTGGTCTTTTAGTTTCTTTAGCCATTCATTTATTTCTTATCCAAAAATCTAAAGAAAATCAAAAAGTTTTCGCAATGGGTAGGATAGATTTTAAGGCGCAAACAAGCCAAGAAAATTTAAATGGTATTAGAGAATATACCGCTTCAATAAATGGAATAAACAATGCCATTTATAATTCTCAAGAGCGAATTTTGGTTTTCATTTATGAACCAAAAATTGTCGATGCCGAAATGGTTTTACGTAAGGTAAAACATCATTCTAAAGCAGTTGCCACTAGATATATTTCATCAGAAACCGAGCTCAAATCTGGCTGCCCAGTTGATTTAAATAAATTTTCCTTTATTGGAAAAGCCATTGCCTTTTTAAGTTCCAATTAAACTTTAAACAATATAAAACAACATGAAAAAAACAACACTTGCTATTACCGCAGCATTTTTAATGCTCTTAGGTATCTCTTGTCAAAAAGAAGAATCAACAATTGAACAACCACAAACACCTGCTTCCCTATATACAAGGGTAGGCGGTAGCACTATGGTTGCAGATCCAAACAATCCTTCTACCATGATTGAGTCTGGAAGGCTAACCCTTCGCGCTGTGGTTGACAGTTCCATTTTAATTATTGCCGCAGATCCTCAAATGGCAAAATTTTTCCCAGTTTTATTTGCCGAATTAGGTGCAGGTAATTCTAACGGCCTAGCTGCTTTGAGCAAAAACTTTACAGACTTTATGTGCGTTGCAACCGGTTGTAAAAATGCCAACTACGCATACATGGGATTAAATATGAAGGATGCCCATAACCCAGCTAAACATAACCGCATGGGAGCAAAAGCAACCGCAGCAGATTTTGACAAATTTGTGGGACATATTGGGGCTGGACTTGCTAAAAATGGCGTAACTTCTGTTAATAACAAACAATTGGTTGATGATTTAGTGGCTTTACTTTACACAACAAAGACCGATATCGTTCAGCAATAATTAAAAGCTTTCAGGTTTCATTTGCCTGAAATACCTTTATCAAGTAGTTGATTAATTTTGTATCGTCTAATCATGAAATAATTAGATAATATAATTTTAAATTCACCATTTGATAAAGGTTTTGCTTTTTAAGCACCTTGAGGGAAACATGGAGAGAAAACTTCCCTTTCCTTTTGTTATTTTATATGACGCTTTTGTTAAATTACCTAACAAAAAAATATTTGACGCCTAATTTTCAAAGAAGAAATTATATTTGCCGAACCTATAAATAAAGTGCTTCTTTTAAAAAAGTTGGACAAGGGAAATTTTAATACTAAAAAATGAAAACAAAAATTATACGAAAAATCAAGGTAGTATTTTTAGCAATTTTACTCTCGCAAGTAGTTGTTGCTCAAAATCAAAACCACCCATGGAGTGTGAGTCTAGGTGTAGGTATATTAGATTACAAAGGCGAATTAGGAAATGGATTGTTCCGTTTTCAACTTGCTCCGTATACCATTAATAGTACCACAGCAAAAAATAGACCTGGTATTGCCGTTGCAAGCGTTTCCCGCTACTTAAACCAAAAATTTGATGTTGCAGTAAACGGACATTGGGGTGAATGGGGATTTTATAATAAAACTACTAAAGCTTTTTTCTACCGTAATTCAAGATATATTGATGCTAATATTAGGTGGAAATTCTTAAAAACGCAGCCTAAATATTTCCAGCCCTTTGCTTTAACTGGTTTAGGTTTTAGAAACTTGCCAGCAACAAAAGTAACTGCTTCACAAAGCGAATTGGTTTTACCACTTGGTTTAGGTGCAAATATTCCATTTGGCGAGCGCTGGGGACTAACCTTGCAATCAAATATGGGTTTGAAAACCGGAGATTTTGGTGATGCCAACAAAGGAGGTGCCAATGATTTACTTTGGAATCACACCATTGCCTTAACGTATGTATTTGGAAAACCAATTGTTCCAGAGGGTGATTTAGATAAAGATGGCGTAGTGGATTCAAAAGATAAATGTCCAAATACACCTGAAGGAGCTAAAGTCGATAAAGACGGTTGCGAATTTGACACTGACAAAGATGGTATTTCTGATAGATTAGATTCTTGTCCTGCTGTTGCTGGCGTGCCAGCTCTTAATGGTTGCCCAGATAAAGACAATGATGGAGTAGCTGATGAAGAGGATAAATGTCCTGAAACACCTGGAGAAATTGCACTTAAAGGCTGCCCAGATAAAGACAAAGATGGCATTGCAGATAAAGATGATAAATGCCCTGACGAAGCGGGTTTAATTGAATTGAATGGTTGTCCTGATAGAGACAAAGATGGCATTGCTGATAAAGATGATAAATGCCCTGATGAAGCGGGCCCTGCCAGCAATAATGGCTGTCCAGATCCAAAACCAACTCCAGATCCAACTCCTGCTCCTACTCCAACTCCTGCTCCTACTCCAACTCCAATAGAAGTTGATACTATCGCTGTACAAAGCATTAGGTTCAAGAATAATTCAACTGAATTAACGTCTGAATCAATAGATCGTTTGGCCAAAGCAATTGCCTTTATTAAAGAAAATAAAGACTTTACACTTTTACTTACCGGACATACAGACAATGTTGGTTCGGCAGCGTATAATTTAGAATTATCTAAGCGTCGTGCCCTAGCAGTTAAAAACTATTTAATTGGCAAAGGCGTTCCTGCTTCCAGAATCAAAACCCAAGGATTTGGTTTAAAATACCCTATCTCTACCAATGAAACATTGGAAGGGCGTTTTGAAAACAGAAGAGTTATGGTTGAGGGTGTTAAGAAATAATACTTTTCACTAACTCATAAAAACAGTTATTTTCGAAAGGCCATCGACAAGTTTGTTGATGGCCTTTTGAGTTAAAAAACTAGTAAAATCAATATATATGCGTTATCAAAATCATATTTTCGTTTGCACCAATCAAAAAGCTGAAGGCAAAGCCTGCTGTGGAGAAACCCGTGGCATGGAACTCGTAGAAAAATTTAGAGATGCCATTAAAGAAGCGGGTCTGGTTGGAAAGGTTCGGGCTCAAAAATCAGGATGCTTAGATGCTTGCAAGCACGGGCCTTCAATTGTTATTTATCCAGAAGGCACTTATTATGGAAATGTACAGCCTGAAGATGTTAAGAAAATTATTGAAGAACATGTTGTTAATGGTAGAGAATACGCAGAGAAAGTAATCAACTTTGAGAATTAAAGCAATTGCTTAAGTTCTGCTAAAGTATTGGCTTCTTCTGGTTTTTTATCTTGACGCCACCTAAGAATTCTAGGAAATCTTAAGGCAACACCGCATTTATGTCTTGCACTTTCTTGTATGCCTTCAAAGCCAATTTGAAAAACCAATTGCGGGGTTACGGTTCTAACTGGACCAAACTTTTCAAGCGTATTCCTTTTTACAAACTGATCTACTGCGATTATTTCCTTATCTGTTAAACCAGAATAGGCTTTGGCAAAAGTTTGTAGTTTGCCCTCATTCCAAAGTGCAAAAGTATAATCAGTGTATAAATCGGCACGCCGGCCATGCCCTTTTTGTGCATAAACCAATACGGCATCAATGTGCATTGGATTAACTTTCCATTTCCACCAATCTCCGCGTTTGCGCCCACTTTGGTAGCTAGATGATTTTCGTTTCAGCATCAAACCTTCCGCTTTTTGGCTCCTGCTTTCCAATCTAAGTTCAGTTAGTAAATTCCAATTCTCAACCTCCAACAGCGGCGAAAGTTGGATCAAACCGAAACCATTTGGTGTAATTAACTCTTCTAATAAATCCCTGCGTTGCGAAAGTGAATTTAACCTTTGATCTACCCCATTAAACTCCAATAAATCATATGCAATGATGGCACAAGGGCAAGCTTCGATTATTTTTTGAGAAGGCTTTTTGCGTGTAATGCGTTTTTGAAGCAAGGCAAAAGGAAGCGGCGCTTGGTCTTTCCAGGCCAAAAGCTCCCCATCTAAAACGGTTCCATTGGGCAGGTGTGAAGCAAAGGCAAGCAATTCAGGAAAGTTCTCGCTAATTAACTCTTCTCCTCTCGACCATAAATAGACATTGTTGTTTCGTTTAATTAACTGAACCCGTATGCCGTCCCATTTCCATTCGGCCTGCCAATCCTGTATTTCACCTAGCGACTCCACTTCCCCTTCAATGGGATAAGAAAGATAAAATGGATAAGGCTTTGAATCCTCTTGCTGAGCCAAGTCGCTCAATAATAATCCTTCAAAGGTTTGGTAAGTTGGCAGCCATTTACCCATGAGTCGGTGTGTTATTTCTGCGCTTTCTTTCTTCAAATGTTTGCTTAAGGCCTGAACCAAAAGTTGCTGCGAAACACCAATTCTAAAGCCACCTGTTAAAAATTTATTGTACAGAAAACAGGTGTTCTTATCGAGTTGCAGCCAACGCTTTTCCAGAAATGCATGCTTATCATCAGCGGTAAGTCCTACCAACATTATCATTTCCTGCATCACTTCTGTTAGGCTTAGTTGCAAGGTTTCACCAGTGTTTTTATGGGCAAATAAAAGGGCAATTGTTTCTGCAATATCACCCACCACCCCATAACATTCTTCAAACAACCAAGGTTCTATTCCGCTGGCCTGAGCAGCCCAAGTTCTCATTTCAGTGGCATTAATGGGCTTCTTAGGTTTTCTGCCAGTAAACAGTGCAATCAACCAAAGTTTATCAGTATCGGTGGCCAGGTTCAAATAATTTAACAAAGCTTCTACTTTGTCATTGGTTTTATTGCTAGCATCAATCGCCTCAAAAAGTTTAGCCCAATCCGCTTGCATGCGTTGCCTCCTCTTCTGGTTTGTTGTTTAAAGATTCTCCTTCGAACAGTGTATCCAACTCAAATGCATTATAATTTTGGGTTTGCAAATACCTGGCAAATGCTGATTTGTAACCATGGGTTAGAAAAACATTTTCTGCACCCGTTGCTTTTACGGCTGCATTCAGTTCTTTCCAATCGGCATGGTCTGATAATACAAATCCCCTATCGGCAGATTGCCACCTGCGGCTACCGCGCATGGCCATCCATCCGCTAGCAAAGGCGGTTCTGTATGGTTCTAACTTTTTCATCCAAGGCGTGCCAGCTGCCGCGGGTGGAGCGATAATGAGAGAACCTTTTAAAGATTCTTTGGTGCCATCAGACAATCCTTCTGCCTGAAATACTTTTACGCCTGCCTCTCGCAAGGTTTGATTCATGGCCATTACGGCGCCGTGAGCATATATCTTTCCGATGGCAGGATTTAATGCGTTTAGGATGCGCTGGGCTTTGCCCAGCGCATAAGCAAACACAACAGATTGAATTCCCATAGAAGCATTGTGTGCCCACCATTGGTTCATTTCTGCCATTACCTCTGCCTGTGATTTCCAGTTAAAAATGGGAAGTCCAAAGGTGCATTCACTTATAAAATGGGTGGCAGCAATGGGTTCAAATGGTTCTGAAATGCCGTCTGCATGGCATTTATAATCGCCAGAAACTACCCATGTTTCTGAACCTTTTCTTACCCTCACTTGCGCCGAACCAGGGATATGACCTGCAGGAAATAAAGTTACCCCTACCCCATTTATCATTCGCTCCTCTGCATAGGCTATGGTTTCGGTTTGAACCAAACCTAGTCGATGTTGAATTACTTTCTCAGTAATTGGATGACATAAGTATGCAGTTTGACCCAATCTGGCATGGTCTGAATGTCCGTGCGTAATAATGGCCTTGCCCGCAGGATACCATGGATCTATATAAAAATCTCCTTCAGCGCAATACAATCCTTTTGCGGTGAGTTGGATCAAACCGAAACCTTGCATAATTAAAATGAATACGCCAATTGAAGCATGGTTAAACGAGGTGGACGCATGTCGGCTGGCCTAGTCATAAGCTCTGCATTAGCTACATTGTTTATAATTAACGAAGCCTTGAATTTGTTTGTAACCTGATACGAAAATCGAACATCAAATATGGTTTTACCATTGGCAGAAAGCGCTCTGCCTTGGTTTATTCCAGTAATAAACAAACTGAGTGGAATGTCGATAAACGCTTTATCAATATTTTCTATGGCACTGTTATACCTTGCACTTATTCCAATTTGCAAACGTTTATAGCTGGTTTGAATATCTGCCCTTAGCAAATGTCTAAACCTATACTTTAACACATTTGTACTGTCGCTGCGGGTAGAGCTAAAACTAATATCATTCCCCAAAACATCGGTAGCAAATACCTCATTTGTATTGAGCATTATAGGATTGGTATAAGTATAGCCAATTAAGAAATTCCACTTGAGTTTTTCTTGTTTCCACTCTGCACCTGTGCTTATATCAAAACCATTTAGCTGAGCCTCGCCTGTATTAATAGACATGAACCCAAAGGATGGAAAAGGATTAAATGGATCTGCAATTGGCCTCCAAACACCTAAATTAAAATCAATCATATTTTGGTAGCGAGTAAAAAAATAGGCAATATCAACATATCCTTTTAGCGACTTCCATTGAAAGCCTTGTTTAATACCTAACTCTGCATTCCAACCTGTTTCTGCTTGTAGGTTTGGATTTGGAAAAATATTGAGTAATCCCACAGAGGTTTGGATATACCTTTCTGCAATAGACGGAAAACGAAACCCTTGCCCAAAAGAAGCCCGAAGAAAGGTTGCCTTTGCGGCTTCAAAGTTGGCACCTGCCCTAAAAACTGGCTTTTGCTCTCCCCTACCATTGATTTCATAATGCTCGAACCGTGCACCACCACTAAGGTTTAATCGCTTGCCAAAGGCTTTATCAATTTGCAGGAAAGCAGCTATATTCTTGCTTTCTTGAAACCCTTGGTACAAGGGCGAATTTGTTTTAGCATATTGATATAAAGCGCCAGCAGTAATGCTCATTCTATAAGCGCTTAAATATTGTTGCACTTGGTATTCGCCAAAAAAATTATTGGAAGTATTATCTTGGTTAAGGGCATTTGGGTCGGAGTTTGATATATCATTATTTACTAAATACCATCTGCCTCTTAGCGTATGTCTAGCGGTTCCAGTATAAAAATGGTAATATGGGTCGAGGTAAACATTTTTTGATAGCGTGCTAGTGGTTTGGGAATCGAGCGCGGTATACGCCAAGTCATAATTTTCCCAAAGCAAAAAAGAACCTCCGTCAGTTACCAATACCCCCGCATTGAGGCCATATTTAGAATTGTGCTTTCCTTTAAATTCTGAGCGACCTGTTAGCCTTAGCCTATGGTCATTTTCGCCCATGCGGTAACCTTGGTCTTTAAAATAATCCATTGATACTGCAAAGGTTTTATTCTTTTTCTTTACACTATGAAAGGCATTAAAGCCATATTGAAAGCGTGTTTGCTCAGACCAATTGGCACTGGCTCTTTTGGGTTTACTAAATACCCCGCTATGTAAATTAAAACGTGTGATGGGTTTATCAGAAGCCATTTCTGTTCTAAAATGAATGATGCCGCTTAGGGCACTTGAGCCATATAATACCGAGGATGCACCTTTAATTACTTCTATTTGTTGAACATTTTCTATGGGTATAAAGTTCCATTTAACTTGGCCGGCATCGCCCGTTAAAAAAGGCATATCATCTACCAAAATCATTACCCTCGAACCCACGCCATAGGTCCAGCCGCTCCCATTTCTTATATTCACTTGTCCATCTGTTACGTGCACCGAAGGAATATTATCTAGCAACTTATCCATCATGGTGGTATTTCTATTTCGGATAAGATAGGGTTTAATAATTTCGGTGCCTACCATCATGCGCTTAACCGACTGTTCATACCTTCCGGCCGTAACAACTGTTTGATTGAGCAGGTTATTTTTATTAGTAATTGTATCTTGTGCAGAGGCTCCAAAGAAGCCTATACCAAGAATTAAAATTATCGTATATCTTGCACAAAATTTAAAATCCATGAAAAAGTTTTTACTTTCAATGATAGCAATTTACGCGCTTAGTTTCACGCAAAATGTAAACGCACAATGTACACCAGATCCAAGCATAAATTCATCAGGAACATTTCCAGCGGTATTAGACCAAGCAAAAGTTGGCGAGCCCTATGCGCAAGTAATTCAATATTTCATTACCAAAGACACAACTGTTTTTGTGCCACAATTGGGTCAAACCGTTAATGCAAAAATAGATACCTTATGGATAGACAATGTGGTGGGCATGCCAGATGGTTTTACGTATTCATGCCACAATTCGAAATGTAAAATTGTTGGAGGAACAGGCGGTTGCGCCAAAATGGTGGGCACGCCAAAACCGGGTCAAGCCGGTATATATCCTTTAATTGTTTTAATTACGATTAGAGCCACAGCCTACCTAGGACCTTTGCCAATTGGGCAAACTGTAAGTGATTCCAATGCGCGTTATTCTATCATTGTAAATCCAGCCAATGGAACTGCAGAAGTAAGCAGCGATATGAGCTTGTTGCTTTATCCAAATCCTGCGAAGGCACAATTACAGTTTTACCTACCAGATTTTAGAGGCCAAGCTTCTGTGGGCATTTATGATATGAAAGGCACAAAATTAATTGAAGATCAATTTACCTTGAATAGAACAACGGGAGAATTGAACATAGTTGAATTGCCACAAGGGGTTTACCGCGTAGTGATGCAAACAGAAAAAGGGCTTTTTTCAAAGACCTTCATTAAAGAGTAAGTTATTTAAAAAGACCGCCTAAACCAGGCATCATGCTGCCCATCATGCTGCGCATTTCAGACTCCGAAACATTTTCGGCCGACTCTAATGCGCGGTTTATGGCTACACATAAAAGGTCTTGTAACTCATCTTTGTCATTTTTTTGAAGCAAGGCCTCAGAAATCGTCACTTCTTTAATTTTTCTATTACCATTTGCAATAACAGTAATTCCGCCAGCTTCGCCGCTAACAGTAATTGTTTCTAATTTGGCTTTTACGCCATCAGCCATTTGCTTGGCTTGGTTTAACTTATCAAACATGCTGCAATATTAAATAAAACTATTAATTTGGCTACTCGTTTATATCAATTTACACCTAAATACATATGATTAAAAAACTACTATTTACTGCTGTATTGCTAGGCGCCTATACTTTGCAGGCACAAACAGATTCTACCCAAGAAGAGATGATAGACTTTAGCCAATTTGAAGTGGTTGAACCAACAGGGGTTAAACGTTTTTGTACCAGTAAGGTTTTGGGTTTAAGCCCAAGTAAATTAATTTCTATTGGCTATGATTTTCAAGGAAAACATGAGTTAACCAACTACATGGGAGGAGAAATTACAGATAAACCTGATGGTAATGCGGCCATCAACAATGCATCTGGTTTAAGAATTGTAGCCAATTACCCTATTTTATCTAATACCAAATGGCTCATCAATATGGGTGCAACCTATTGGAGAACCAATTACAATATGGGGAGCCATGATAAAAACAACCATGTTATTCATAAATTACATGAAAATGGATTAACAACCATTGGATTAAACACCACCATTTTTAAACCACTAAACGAGAAGTACTTTTTACTAGGATTTGTAAGCGCAGATGCCAATGGAGATTATAAGCTTAACAGCGATGATATAGGCAGCTACCTTAGTAAACCAAAAATAACTGTTGCTACATTTTTTGCAAAGAAAAGAAGTGATTATTCTATTTTAGGTTTCGGATTATCTAGAACATACAGGCCTGGCGCTTTGGGTGCAATTCCTTTAATATTATTTAACCATACCTTCCCTAGCAGAAAGTGGGGCATTGAAAGCTTGTTCCCGGCTAGATTTGCCTTAAGAAGAACAATTAATACCAGAAACCTCCTATTTGTGGGATATGAATTAGAAGGCAATAGTTACAGTATTGGTAACATGGGCGGAGCTGCCAGCCTTCCATTTTACGACAATTTAGAATTGCGTCGTTCAGAGTTAAGGCCGCGCATTACTTATGAGTGCTCTCTAACGGGCTTTATATGGCTTTCGGTTCAAGCCGGATATAGAATTAACTATAGCTTTGACATTGACCAAGGCGATAAATTTAGGTTGATTGGTTCGGATGAAAAATACCACATGGTGAACACCCTCACCAATCCCCTATATTTTCAAATATCTTTGAATTTAGTATCTCCTTAATGGGAGATACTATTTCTTTTTAAGTTCTAAGCGCTTCCAAACATCGGTTCTACCAAAGGCTGAAATGCCAATGTAACCACGAATATTCATGGTATTTTTGTCTGTCATTGTAATCGTACAGCTATAGGTACTGCCACTTTCTGGATCGTAAATGGTGCCATCTTCCCACAAATTTTTACCCTTGAATTCAAATCCGGCTAACATTCTAAGGCCCATCAAAGGCACAGTTCTTTTGCTTTCCTCAGGATTATTTTTATCCACTTTAGGTTTGCCTTCTTCATTGTTTGGTTCGCGCAACCATACAATTCTGCCATAATAGAAATTACCCGATTTAATAATGTTTACCCTTGCTTTGCCTGTTCCCGTTTCCCAAAGTCCAACAATGGCATCTCCTTCGGCCTCTTGGGCAAACAATTGATTGCTAATAAATGTTGAAAGAAATAAACCTACAAGTAAAATTGCTTTTTTCATGCGTTAATAATTTTAGTGAAGAACAATAATAATAAATTTAGGTTTTAAACCACTTATAAACAGGTGCAAAATATTTCCTTGACAGCTAAAGAAAATAAATAAATTTGCACTCCCTAACAGGCATTAGATAAACAATTCAAAATATGCAAATCAAAGCAAATCATTCGGATGAATTCATTCATCGCCACATTTCACCCATGGCCAATGATACAGAGGCTATGTTAAAAACCATAGGCGTTAACAGCCTAGACCAGTTAATTGATGAGACGATTCCTGCGCACATTAGACTGAAAGAAAGAATGAAGCTTCCAGCAGCTTTGTCTGAACAGGAATTGTTGCAGCTATTACAATCTTATGCCAATGAGAATGTTATAAATAAAAACTATTTAGGTCAAGGTTATTTTGGCACCCATACGCCAAACGTAATTCTTCGCAATATAATGGAGAATCCAGGCTGGTACACTGCCTACACACCTTATCAAGCAGAAATTGCCCAAGGCCGTTTAGAGGCGCTATTAAATTTCCAAACCATGATTATTGATTTAACAGGAATGGAAATTGCCAATGCTTCTTTATTAGATGAAGGCACGGCAGCGGCAGAAGCCATGCATATGTTGCATGCAGAAACTAAAAATACCCACGCCACTAAATTCTTCGTTTCTGAACTTTGCTACCCCCAAACCATTGATATTTTAAAAACCCGCACCGAACCCATTGGAGTTGAATTGGTAATTGGAAACCATGAATCGATTCAATTTGATGAAACCTATTTTGGTGCACTTATTCAATACCCTGCTGGCAACGGCGAAGTAATCGATTATAGTGAGTTCATGGCAAAAGCCATTGAAAATAAAGTAATGGTTGCCGTTGCAGCTGATTTGCTTTCTTTAACTTTATTAACCCCTCCGGGCGAATGGGGTGCTGATGTGGTATTGGGTTCTTCTCAACGTTTTGGTGTACCAATGGGATATGGCGGGCCACATGCTGGTTTCTTTGCCACTAAAGATGCATACAAACGTCAAATGCCAGGCAGAATCATTGGCGTTTCGGTAGATAGCCAAGGTAACCCAGCGCTGCGCATGGCTTTGCAAACCCGAGAACAACACATTCGTAGAGAAAAAGCTACTTCCAATATTTGTACAGCCCAAGTATTGCTTTCTATTATGGCAGGCATGTATGGTGTTTACCATGGACCAAAAGGGTTAAAAGGCATTGCAGGCAGGGTTCACGGTTTGACCCAAACCTTAGCGAATGCAGTTAATGCAAATGGCGCTTCGGTAGTTAATTCAACTTACTTTGACACCTTAACAATTGCAGTTGATAATGCAACAGATATGCAAGCTAATGCATTAGCGATGGGCATTAATATTGCTAAAGTTTCAGATAAACATGTTCGTGTATCTTTAGACGAAACACATACCATTTCTGATATCAGCAACTTAGCAAGTATTATCTGTGGCAAAACTTTAAACCTTACACAAGCAGCAACAGTTGAGTTAAAGGCGGGTGCAAGGTTTGCAAGAACTTCAGCGTATATGACGCATCCTGTATTTAACAGCTATCACAGCGAGCACGAAATGTTGCGCTACATTAAATTGCTAGAATCAAAAGATTTATCACTCTGTCATTCTATGATTGCTTTGGGTTCATGCACCATGAAGTTGAATGCAACGGCAGAAATGATTCCAGTTACAATGCCTGGCTTTGGACAATTGCATCCGTTTATTCCGCGCAACCAAGCCAATGGATATACTAAAATTTTTAGCGAGTTAAGTGATTATTTAGAACAAGTAACTGGCTTTGCAGGTATTAGCTTACAACCCAATGCAGGCGCGCAAGGGGAATATGCCGGCTTAATGGTTATTCGTGAATATTTCAAAAGCATTGGTCAATCTCATAGAAACATTGCCTTAATTCCTTCATCTGCACATGGTACCAACCCTGCAAGTGCAGTGATGGCTGGCATGAAAGTGGTTGTTACAAAAACATTAGACAATGGCTATGTAGACATTGAAGATTTAAGAGCAAAAGCTATCGAACACAAAGATAACTTAGCTTGTTTAATGGTAACCTATCCTTCAACTTACGGCGTTTTTGAAGAACAAATTACAGATGTTTGTGAATTGATTCATCAGAATGGCGGACAAGTTTATATGGATGGGGCAAACATGAATGCACAAGTTGGCTTAACCTCACCTGCCAATATTGGCGCAGATGTTTGCCACTTAAACTTACATAAAACTTTTTGTATTCCACATGGTGGTGGTGGCCCTGGTATGGGACCCATTGGTGTGGCTGCGCACCTTGTGCCGTTTTTACCTGGCCATGCAGTGGTAGACATGGGTGCAAACAAACATGCAATGAATGCAGTATCTGCTGCTCCTTGGGGAAGTGCTTCTATCCTATTGATTTCATATGCTTACATACGCATGATGGGAACTGAAGGTTTAGAAAACGCAACTAAGTATGCCATCTTAAATGCAAATTATATCAAAGCAAGATTAGAAGCCGACTACCAAATTTTATATGTTGGATTAAAAGGAAGATGTGCACACGAAATGATTTTAGATACCCGTGTATTTAAAGGAGCAAGTGGCGTAGAGGCAGAAGACATTGCAAAACGTTTAATGGACTATGGATTTCATGCACCAACCATGAGTTTCCCAGTGGCAGGAACCATTATGATTGAGCCTACCGAAAGTGAGCCTAAATCTGAATTAGACCGCTTTTGTGATGCCATGATTTCTATTAGAAATGAAGTACGCGCCATTGAAAATGGAACAGCAGATAAGGCAGACAATGTGCTTAAAAATGCACCACATACTGCTTCCATGGTTATTGCTGAAGAATGGAACCATGCTTATACTAGAAACCAAGCTGCCTATCCATTATCGTATGTAAGAGCTGCTAAATTTTGGCCAACAGTAGGTAGAGTAAATAATACCTATGGAGATAGAAACTTAGTTTGTGCTTGCATTCCAACAGAAGCATACGCGCAGTAAATATTAATTATTACCAACAAACGGCACCAGTGGGTCTCCAACCCTAATGGTGCCGTTTTTGTTTAAGGCAATTAGGTTCACCCCAAACATTACTTTATTGTTAAAGGTTCTATATTTTGCCAGCGTAGCCAAGGGCTCTTTACCTTGAACTGCTGTTTCTTGGTTAATGGTAGTAACGGTGCATCGTGCACAAGGTTTAGCCATTTTAAATAGGGTTGAACCAATCAAAAATTCGTTGAAAGTATCCTCCACAAATGCTTCTCCCCCGCTAAAAACAAGGTTTGGTCTGAACCGATTCATTGATACTTTTTCTGCTATTTTTTCATTTAAGTTGCCCAAAGAACTTTCACCAATTAACAAATAAGGAAAACCATCTGCAAAACTTAAGTCATAGGTATCATTCACATACCCAACAGGAACTTCTCTGCTTGATGGAATTATCTTAACCAAGCTAATCTCCATATTAAACCAATTAGACAAGGTTAAATCAATTTCTGGATTAACACGATATGCCATTGGAAAATCATCCCAAACCTTGGTTAAAATGGGAATGCCATACACTTCATCTTTTCGAAACGAAATGTGAGCCCCTAAGTATGAAATCTCAATGAATTCATTCCGATCATGCACCATGGCTAAGGCCATGGATGGCAGATTTCTTTGAGAAATAAATTCATTATCCTTATTTACTAACATCCAGTTTCTATCCAATTCAAAACCACCCGTTGCAATAGCTGCTTCATGAACTGCAATGCCTGCCATACCTTTAATAGGATAAATATTTAATTGGGTGATTTTATACATGGGTTCAAACATAAAAAAAACGAGTCACCAATGGTGACCCGTTTTCAAAATTTTGCAGGGTAACAAAAATTTTCTACTATGATTAATTATCCCACCAAACCGTGGTACGGATATCTGTAATTTTTGGAGCCTTAGTATTATATAAACGCTCATCTAATACAGTTGGTAATCTGCGAGGAACAATTGGATCATTTGCATTAGAATTAACTTTCAACTTAGGAAAGCCTGTTCTTCTCCAATCGTTGTACACCTCAATCTGACCAAATAGCGAAAGATATTTTTGCCACATGATCTTTTCTAAACTAATAGAAGCAGCTGTTTCACTTGCATATGCGGTTATATAAGTTGCATTCGCAGCAGCACCAGATACTTGTTCAACACTTGCCTTAACGGCATCGTTAAATGCTGAAGCCGCGCCTGCTGCATCAGATTTTCTTAACTTAGCTTCTGCTTCGATAAATTTAGCTTCTGCATAAGAAACAAGTGGGAAAGCTGCATTTTGCGTTGCCAAGTATTCACCAATATCAGAAACAGTTGTGTTACCTTCATCTACATCTGTTCCTGTATAATCACCACTATCATCTGGTTGCGCATAAAAACTTAAACGAGGATCGTTCATTACATTTAAAGTATCTGTAATCATGCTTCCCATTCTGATATAACCTCTACGGTCAACCTGAGTATAGGCATACCATTGGTTATACTCATTACTATTGGTACCAAAGTTGGCATTACAATTTGCAGCGTTGCTAGAGAAACCAGCAGCATAGGCGGCAGTTAATGCGGTTAAAGCATTATCAGCGGAACCAGCAGCATCACGCTTGCTAAGGTGGTTATAATAACGAGCCTTTAAAACGCTAGCAGTAGCTTTCCATGCAGCGATATCACCAGCAAAAATCAAATCATCATCACCGGGAATTAGGCTGTTATCTGCCTCAGCTTTTTCAAAAAGTGTAATTGCTTCACTTAAAAACAACTGAATATCCTTCATTACATCTTCTTGCTTATCGTAAGCAGGATTTACTACGCCATCAAATCCATTAACCGCTTCTTTATTTGGCACATCTCCCCATAAATCACTAGCAGTTCCTAAAAACATAGCTTGTAACACTCGGGCCATACCTTGGTAATATGGATTTTTTGAACCTGCTTGGTTATACAATTGCTTAAGATTTACTAAGCCATTGGTATAAATTACAGCCCATTCATTGCCATTTGTATTTTCGTCAATTTGGTAATCATTAACATCCTTTGCTTGAAATTCTAACCCAACAACTTGTTGTGTTATAATAGCAGACTGCCGAGATAATTGACCATTCATGGTAGAGAAATACGCCACTTGTGCATTAGACAATAATAATTGTGGCGTTACAGCAGAAGGGCTATTTGGACTCTCATCATAGCCTTCTACAAACTTCTTACATCCTGTTGAAGCAAGAAGCGATATTAATATTAATACTGATACTATTCTTTTCATAATACTTTCCTTTAAAAATTAGAATGATGCTCTTACAGAGAATGCGTAAGATTTTGTTCCTGGGTTGTTAAAATAATCCCAACCACCAATGTTTGAACCAGCACCAGTTAAACTAGTTTCTGGATCAACACCTTTGTATGGTGTTTTCAACCAAACGTTTCTTCCAACAACACCTACGGTTAAGCCTTTAATAACCTTCTTAGCTTTAGCGCTTAAATTAAAAGTATAGTTAATACCGACGTCACGAAGTCTTATCCAGCTACCATCCTGAATTGCATTTTCTGCGGCATAACTGCCTCCATCACCTTTAAAAGTTCTGAAATAGTTAAATGCAGAAATATACTTGGTATTGTCTGCATAAACTGCAGAACCATCAGGATTAGTGCCAGTAATAACTTTACCCTCAATTAGGTAAGCCTTTTCTCTACCTTCACCAGATTCATCTGTTTGACCAATTTGGTTCAAACGAGCCCAAGTACCATTCCAAATTTTACCACCACTGCGTCTGTCGAATAAGAAAGTGAAAGATAAGTTTTTGTAGGTAAATGTGTTTCTTAAGCCACCAAACCAATTAGGGTAAGGGCTTCCAAGGTTACCATTGGTTCCGCCACCTTCAAGTGTTGGAAGACCAGTAGCTGCATTGATGATTAACTCGCCATTGGCAGTTCTTGCCCAACGAGTACCATAAAATACACCATAAGGTTGACCTTTAATGGCATAATTACCAATAGCAGCAAAACCAGCTTCAAGGTTAATTTCTTCAACACCAGGAGCCAAAGCTAATACCTCATTACGAACACGGGTCCAGTTTAAGTTAACATCCCAAGTAAAGTTTTTCTTTTGAACAGGGATTAGGGTCAACACTAATTCATGACCTTTATTAACCATTTCCCCTAAGTTCTCGTAGCTGAAGCTAAATCCAGAAGAAGGAGCAATCGGTCTAAATACTAACAAATCTGAAGAAGTTTGATTGAAATAAGTATAATCAATTCCGATTCTATTTTCGAAAAAGCGTAAATCTAAACCAAATTCTTTACCTGTATTTCTTTCAGGTTTAAGGTTCTTATTACCCAAAGTAGACGAATATCCATATCCATTAATTCCTAAATAAGGGAAAGATAAACCATCTGTAAAACCATCTGTATAAGTTGATCTTGTGAAATAAGTTCTTGAACCGTATGGATCTGGGTTAATACCAGCTTGTGCATAGGCAACTCTAATTTTACCAAATGACAGAGTAGGAATTGAAATCAATTCCGAAAATACAAATGATAAACTTGTAGATGGGTAAAAGAAATTATTTTTAGCCGCTCCAAATGTTGAAGCCCATTCGTTTCTACCTGAAACCCCTAAGAATAAATAATTCTTATACGATAGATTCAAATCAAAAAACAAAGCAGCAGTTCTAATGGTAGAATTAGCTTCACTTGCATATAAATTAGCTGCATTTGCCAAGTTGTAATTATTAGGAACACCTAAATCACGACCTCTGCTATAAGAATCTTTATTGAAGCGGTGGTTTAAGTTATTACCTACTAATAGAGATGATTTAATGTCTTTTGTTAAATCCTTTTTAAAGGTTACCAATAAATCTGAATAATACTCTTGGTAAGTCAAAATATTTTCATTGATTTCGCCACCTGGTGCATTGCTAGGTTGGTTTGAACCAACTGCGAAAATAGACTTACGTGTATCTGTGTAAACGTCGGTACCTACGCGGTAAGTTACAGACATCCACTCTACAGGATCAATGGTAGTATAAACATTACCTAAAACCCTGTTTACATTGTCTACTGCAGGATTTTCATATACTGACCAATATGGATTATCATAAGGTGCAAAATAGGTACGTTGTGTGCCATCTGGGTTTTTCCAACCTGGTGCGTCCAAATTATCAAAAGCTCCAATGCTGTTATCATTTAACTTATATGAATTTGGGGTACGTAATAAAGCTAACATTACACCTGATAAGTTACTACCATTTTGAGCGCGAATACCTCCAGAATTAATATAGTTAATGGTTCCTCCCATGGTAACTTTTTTGTTAAGGCGGGTATCAGTTGTTAAACGAACTGTAGTACGCTTAAAATCTGTATTTGGAACAACCCCATTTTGGTCTAAACGACCTACTGAAAATCTTACTGAGCTATTTTCACTATTGTTGGTGATTGAAATGTTATTGTTGAAAGAATAAGCATTTTGGAAAAACTCATCCATATTATTGGTTGGATCGATACCAGCAGATTCTTTTGTTCGTGAACCCCAACTTTGTGGTGTAATACCAGGCTCATATTTTCCCTCTGCTATAGAGTAATAAAACTTACCTACAGAATCATAGGCAAGACGACCACCACCTGTTGCAGTAGCGCCACGACCTTGGCTGTATTTGTATTGCAGATTTGGTAATTTATTAACCTGACTCATTTCAACAGATGAGCTAAAGTCAACACCAAAACTCTTAACACCTTTTTTACCTTTTTTAGTGGTAATAATAATTGCACCAGCACCAGCACGAACACCGTAAAGCGCAGCAGCGGCTGGTCCTTTCAAGATATTTACACTTTCAATATCTTCAGGATTGATGTCAATACCGCGATTTGAATTGTTTACACCTTGAAGATTTGAATTAAATGGATAATCACCTGGTGTAGTTTGCGTTGTGCTATTATCAATAGGCACACCATCTACTACCATTAAAGGCTGATTGTTTCCGGTAAAGGTTGCATTTCCTCTAAGTAATACCTTGGAAGAAGCACCTGGTGTACCACCAGAACCTTGCACAAAAACACCCGCTGCTTTACCTGATAAAGATTGTACCAAGTTTTGCTCGCCTGATTTACGCATTTCATCTCCAGAAACTTTTTGTTGAGAGTAACCAAGTGTTTTTCTTTCTCTCTCGATACCAAAGGCGGTAACTACCATTTCACCTAAGTTGACATTGTCTACATCAAGTTTTACATTGATTTCAGACAAGCCCGCAATGCTCACCTCACGGGTTTTCAAACCCACTGCTTTAATAACAATAGTTGAAGCATCTGCCGGTACATTTAAAACATACCTACCATTTGCATCAGTTACAGCTCCCATTGAGCTGCCTTTTAATTGTACTGATGCGCCAATTACTGGCTCTTTCCCATCTGTCACAAGCCCGGTAATTTGCCGCGTTTGTGCCCACAGTGCCGACATGGAAACCGTCCATGCCAACAACAACGTTAGTAGCTTTTTTCTCATTTGCATTTTACATTTACAATACCAAATTAAATTTCTGTTAAGTAAAATGCAAGTTTTATTTTACACAGCTATGACAATTAATGTTAATTTAATAATGGTTTATAATTGCTTCTCTTGAGAATTTCATCCCATTTATTATTGTCCATCAACTCTTTAAGCGAATCAATTCCTTCATTTTCCACAAACTGTTGTATGATTCTATACCCTGCATAAATAGCAATAGAAGGGGCAGATTCTTGCGGTACTCCTTCGGCAATTGTAAAAGGACCATCATTTATGAGTCGCATATATTGCGTAGCATCTTTGCTAAACAGCATATTATTTGAAGCTATATGTTGCCAAATCATGGCTTCATTTGTTTCACACCACTTAAGTTGTTCAGCACTGTAACCAAATAGAATTGTATCATGAATATTTGGTGCTAATGATTTTACAAAGTACTTAAGTTTACCTTCAAAAAGCATCATTGCTAAAAGGCGTTTATCAGTTAATTGCCTTTCAAATTTACTAATGGCAAAAGCTTTAATCGTATTTGCTAACATGTATTCTTTGCGCAATTTTTTCACCATAAAATCAGGGAACTCAATTGAAGGTGCTTTATACAATGGATAGTTTTGACCCAAATAAAAATCCAAGCCAATTCCAACTATATTATCATAGGTTACATGCGCAAAACTAAACTCAGAAATAAAACTGATGAACTGCGGGATAGGTTCAGACCGAAATGCCTCTTGATACTTAAACATGGCCTTACCAAGTTCTTGTTCAAAGTCATTTAAATCAGGAAACACACTATCCACTTCTTGCTTCAATAAAAGGGTGCCAGGATATGAAATATAACCCTTTAAAGCATTGCGGTAATTATCGCTTGCTGCTGGAGCTTCCAAGGATAAAATATCTCTACAATATCCTTCAAAAAATACAGGATACTCTTGTCTTAAAACCGAGTAATGTGATGATTTTTCAGCTTCACTAACCTGTATTAAATCTCTTTCAAATCTTTTTACTTTTATAGGAACACTTTTTTCTTTGCAAGCATTAAAAAGGAAAATTAGGGTTGAACCTAGGATGAGTAGCCAAAAATTTTTACAAAACATATTAAAAGTCGATTTATCAAATATTTTGCAATATCTATATTTGAATCTACATTTGAATTAAATTACACATAGGTAACTAGTAATTGTTAATCAAAATTTCTTGAAAATAACATTAGCGCAACTCAGTTTTCATACAGGAAACTTTGCAGGCAATACACAAAAAATGTTAGCAGCATTGCAGCTAGCAAAAACAGAAGGTTCTGACTTAATTGTATTTTCTGAGCTAGCCACTTGTGGTTACCCGGCTCGAGACTTTTTAGAATTTCAAGATTTCATCCTTGAATCAAAAAAGTGTATTGAAGCCATTGCCGTGCATTGTCATGGCATTGCAGCCATCGTAGGCTCTCCTGAACCAAATCCTAAAATTGAAGGTAAAGATTTATTTAATGCCGCCTTCTTTTTACAAGATGGCAGGGTGAAACAAATCATCAAAAAAACCTTATTGCCTAACTACGATATATTTGATGAGTACAGGTATTTTGAACCCAATCATATCTTTGATTTGGTGGAATACAAAGGCGTTAAAATTGCGCTAACTATTTGTGAGGACTTATGGAACATAGATGACAATCCAATGTACTTAACCACACCAATGGATGAACTCATTAAACTTGGCCCTGACTTAATTATAAATATTGCTGCATCACCCTATTCAAAAACACAAATACAAACTAGGCAAGAGGTAATTATGAAAAATGCCGCGAAGTATAATCTTCCTGTATTTTATGTTAATCATATTGGGGCTCAAACACATCTTGTATTTGATGGCGGTAGTTGTGTGGCAGATAAAAATGGAGATGTTTTTGATGAATTAGCTTATTTTGAAGAAGATCAAAAAACGTATACATTTGAAAGTGGCAAGGTTGAACTATTAAACAAAATAGCAAGTAAAGTAACACAGAGAAATCAATGGCAAGATTTAGAAGCAGCTTTGGTTTTAGGTGTTCGTCAATATTTTCAAAAATTAAGTTTTAACAAGGCAATTTTAGGCCTTTCTGGCGGCATAGATTCTGCCTTAGTTACCTACTTAGCCGTTAAAGCTTTAGGGAAAGAAAATGTATTACCAGTTTTGTTGCCTTCCCAGTTTAGCAGCGACCATTCCATCAATGACAGTAAAGCTTTATGTAATAATCTAGAGTTACCCTTCGAAACTATCCCTATTGAGCAAGTTTATACCAATTTTATGAAGGCATTAGATCCCTTTTTTAAGGACACTGCCTTTGGTTTAGCTGAAGAAAATTTGCAATCAAGAACCAGAGGAGTATTGTTAATGGCTATGGCTAATAAACATGGGTATATTCTTTTAAACACTACTAATAAAAGTGAACTTGCGGTTGGATATGGCACTTTGTATGGAGATATGTGTGGCGGCCTATCGGTAATTGGGGATTTATATAAAACAGAAATTTTTGAATTATGTAATTATATAAATAGAAACCAAGAGATTATTCCAATTCATATTTTACAAAAAGAACCTTCAGCAGAATTAAGGCCAAATCAAAAAGACAGTGATAGTTTACCAGCCTATGAAATCTTGGATCAAATTATATACTATTATATAGAAGAAAGGCTAGGTCCACAACAAATCATTCAAAAAGGATTTGAAGCACAGTTGGTTCAAAAAACACTTAGAATGATAAATATGAATGAGTGGAAACGCTGGCAAGCTCCTCCTGTAATTCGACTATCAAAAAAGGCTTTTGGTCCAGGTAGAAGGGTGCCTATTTCTGGTAAATATCTAAATTAAGTTAAGAAGTTTTATTAAGAGTGAATACAGTAATTTCAGGAAGTATTCCTACTCTTCCAGGGTAACCAAGAAAACCAAAACCTCGGTTAACGTATAACATTTGCTTTTCAAGCAGGTATAAATCTGCCCAATGTTTATAAATGTACTGAGATGGACTCCATCTGATATTTCCCATTTCTACACCAAACTGAAAACCATGTGTATGTCCTGATAAAGTTAAATCTATATCTTTATGATTTGGCTGAATAATGGTATCAAAATGACTTGGGTCGTGGGAAAGCATAATTTTCACAGGAGCATCAGGCATTCCTTTTTTGGCCTTATCCACATCTCCAAATTTCTGAAAGCGACCTCTATCACCCCAATTCTCAACTCCTAAAATGGCTAATCTTTTATTTTCTCTTTCAATGATAAAATGCTCATTCCTTAACAAATTCCATCCCATGTTTTTATGAACTGCATATAAGTCCTCCAAGTTTTTTAACTTTTCTTCAGGGCTTTTCCAATCTGTAACATAATCTCCATAATCATGATTTCCCAATATAGAAAATACGCCCATAGGTGCCTTAATTTCAGAAAACATATCTGACCATTCATCGGCCTCGTTGGTCCTATTATTCACAAAATCACCTGTAAAAGCTACAATTTGGGCTTTTTGCTCCTTTATCATTTTAATGCCTCTATAAACAGCATCTCTATCATAAAAACTACCACAATGTACATCTGAAATTTGCAATAGTTTAACTCCATCAAAGGCCTCGGGTAAATTAGGAATAACCAAATTAACTCTTCGTAATTGGTAATTATAAGCCCCTCTTGAAATTCCACGCGTTAAAAATACAAAAGGAGCGGCGCCTGCTACTAAACCTGCACGAGCAATAAATTCGGAACGAGTTATTTTTTTTGTTTCTGTCTCTATAGCCTCCTCCATTTCTTCTTCATCTGCCTCTTTTTTCATGGAGAGTAAATGTCTTTCAATCCAATGCCAAATAAGCATAAAAAGACGTTTAATATCATCCAATAAAACAAAAAGGGCAGTAACTAATTTTGAAACATAAATGACAAAAAACATAGCCATGAACCATGTTCTTGCTATTTTATTTCCATCAAAGTAATGCCAAATGTTTTCACCCAATAAAACCAATAAAAATAAAACTGGAATAGTCCAATACGCCCATTTGATAATACTTCTATAAAGTTTAGACTTATTCTTTAAGAGTGTCTTTATAGCTTGCCAAACATAAATATCCACTAGTAGCACAAACAATACAATTCCGAAAAACATTTTAATTCTAAACTCGCCCATTTTTATAATTTAAGGTTCAAAGAAAAAATAAAAAGTTGAAACCATTTGATTTATTAGTGAAACAACACCAACTTTATAGACAAAGTTTATTAAAATTGCGACGAATAGTATGGGAAAAACAATTAAAGCACTTGGTAAAAAGTTAAACCAATTAAAAACGTGGTTACTCAAACTCCTGTTAATTTGTTTTCAGGTAAGTTTATTCTTTATAATTATCTATAGAATTGTACCAGTTTTTATTACCCCTTTGCCAATTGTCAGAATATTTGACCAAGCTTTTGGTGAGGACCCTATTAGACTGAAAAAAGATTGGGAACGCATAGAGGATTTGGGGCAAAACATAGCATTAGCAACCATTACATCTGAAGATCCCAAATTTTTCAAACATTATGGTTTTGACTTTGAACAAATTTATGAGTCGATACAAAAGAGTTTACAAAAAGGAAAAAGACCAAGAGGTGCAAGCACGATTACCCAACAAACAGCCAAAAATTTATTCTTTACGCCAACAAGAAGTTATATTAGAAAAATTGCAGAGGTATATATTACAGTTGCCTTAGAAGTGTTATGGACTAAAAAACGAATTATTGAAGTATATCTCAATATCATAGAGATGGGAAATGGTGTATATGGAGCAGAAGCTGCAGCCCAATTTCACTTTAAAAAGCCCGCTATAAAACTAACAAAGCAAGAAGCAGCAGCCATTGTTGCCTGTTATCCTAATCCTAGAAGGTGGACTGCCAGTAAACCTACAAGGTTTATTACTAAAAAGCAATCCTTAATCGTTAGGTATATGTATAAGCTTGGGCCTTTACCTTGGAGCAAAAAACCAACAACAGAGAAAAAGAAAACTAAGTAAGATTAATCCTTTAAATCAAGTGTTTTTACCGGGCGAAGGTCTTCTTGGTCTACTCTTGGCTGTCTCTTCACAACTGGCCTAATGATTCTAAATTCCACTTTTCTATCCAATCCCTCGGTTGCCATTTGGTATTTTTGAACATAGGGATCCTTTTCTGAAAAAACCAACATTCTATTCTCAGGAATTTCATACACTTTATATAATCTGCGTTTAACCTCCAATGCTCTTTTTTCAGCTAAGGTAAGCTGTGTCAAATTTGGTTTATTGTTATCTGCATGTCCAACAATTACTAAAGAAGCAGTGGTATCAATCATTAATATTCTGGCGATTTGTTGAAGAATATTGTATTGCTCTACATGCACTGTAAAATGATTAGGTGGGAAAGTTAAAGTAGGCAAGCCCATTCCGCTTTGAGAAATCGTAACGAAATCTGTCATTGGAATAGAGTCATTTATTTTTAATACACCCCCATCAGAGCCCTGACCAGCATTTCCTTCTGGAAAATATTGCCCTAAGGCTTGGCTAAAACCGAATGGATCTTTATCTTCTGTGTCAGGAATTCCATCCCCATCACTGTCTAATGTTACTCCTTTACTATCTACTTTGTAACCTTCTTTAGTATTAAGTTCTTGGTCGATACTGTTAGGAATCCCATCTTTATCATCATCCAATTTCATCGCCTCAATTTCTTCTCTTGACTTTTCTAAATCTCTATAAATTTTATCTATTGGATTGTACCAATCTATATGTTTAGGCTTGTTAGCAGAGGTAAAATTGTAAACAATATTAGCAACAAAAAAACCGTTACCATCTGGCGCAGAGCCGTAACCATCGAGTAAATCCAAATTATCGGTTTTATTTAATTGGTAGTTAAATTCAAAACCAAAATCGAAATTTTTTGTAATCTTTCTTTTATATCCAATTGTTACTGGAATTGAAATCGCGCGGTCATTAATAGATAAATAATAAGGTATAGCAGGATTACCAGTGTCTTGAGGATTATCTCTTCTGGCATTGAAAAATTGCATACTAGCACCGGCACCAAAATAGAAATTGTCTCTTGGAAAACTTTTTCTAAAATCAACACTCCCCACATTAAATAAAACTTGGAGGTTAAATGTATTTATTTTTGTAGTAAACCAAGCGTTCTTGTAATCATCTGTTTCTTTACCAGAAAATTTGCCATGAAGGTATTGTGCCCTGATTCCCAAAACATGACTAAATGAATATTTTACATATCCACCATAGGCTGGATACATAGCATCTGCTGGTACATCCCCTAAATAATAAGAAGCACCATAGTTTGCCCCAAAGGAAAATTTACTATAATCTGTCTTAGGGATTATATTCATGGTATCCTTTGCCTTTTCTTTTTCTGAGGCAGGTGTGGCTTTACCGCCATAAATTGGCGTCATATCTGGGGTTGACAGTTTATTCATACCCTTTTCTTCACTTGATTTAAGTGATTTATTTTGGGCATAAATGCTGTTAGCAAATACTACTATGCAAATGGTTATTAAAAGAAAAGTTCTCATACGTTGGGACTTAGCCTGATTATGGTGCTAAGTTAATCCCAAAGTATGAGAACTTAAGAATATTTTTTTTCTCAGTTATCTACAACCTATTGTGCATTGTATATATAGATCCAAGTATAAGGGTCTATTTCTTTTCTTGCTTTACGCGCCAATTTCAAAGCTTCTTCCTTATCATTAGTAGATAAAATAGATAATCTTAACAATTGCGATTTCATCGAGGTTCTGAAAATATTGGTAGTAAACCCTCTATTCTCAAGTTTCTTCTGATTAAGTTTAGCAATATTTAATTTGTTTACACTGTAACAAGCCACAACCACATTGTATTTATACATTGGCGGCGCAACTTCATTTGACTTTGGTTGAGCAGGCTGTTTAGCTGGTTCTGGTGTTGGCACAACTACTACTGGCGTAGGTTTTGGCTCTACAACTGGCTTAGGTGCAACTTTGGGTTCTACAACTGGCTCAGGTTTAGGCTCTACTACTGGCTCAACAACTGGCTCAGGTTTAGGCTCAGGCTTAGGCTCTTCTACTACTGGCTCAGGTTCAACAATTGGCGCAGGCTCAACTTTTGCAATCGTGTCTACTGTTGGCTTTTCTAAAACTGGTAGTTTTGGCGTTAATTTCTTTCTGTTCTTAAAGTTATTATATGTACTATGTGACCAATCGATATGTAATCTAGTCTTACTTGCTCCAATCTTGTATGTAATACCTGTATGAATAAATAAATGACTGTTCAAATTTGGTTTATCATAAGCTTGATCCAACCATTTAGATTGGTTATAACTAAAATCAACACCTGCGATTAAGTCAAAGGAGTTGGTTAAAAACCTTCTAGCCTCATAGCCAAGAACTATGTTCTGAATACCTGGTGACAAGTAAAGCTTCGTATCTTCAACTTTAGGTTTATTTGAAAAGCTTGCAGTACCAATTGCAGTTATATAACCAATACCAACAGACCCAAAATGATTCCAATCTCTTCTTCCGAATGGCTCTTTAACCAAATTTCTCAAGTTAAAATGAATTCTACCTGTAAACTGGTTAATTGAAGTTTCATATGAAATTATTGTTGCAGGTAATCCTGGGATTGCTCCGCTTGCATTTGAATTGCCACCAGCAAAATTACCTGAATTATAGTTTAAAGATAATCCAATTGCCTTGGTAAATGAACGTCTTAGACCAACTCCCATCATACCCGTTAGCTTATATCCACCAACTGGAGAGAATAAATAGGGCACACCTGCCGTAATATCTAAGCCCCATTTAGCGTAGTTTGGAATAGGTTCATTGGGTTCTTCCATGTTTTTCTTACTCCAATCAATTAGATTATTCCAAGGTTTAGCGCCAAGTTTAACCGAAACTCCAACATAAAAATTTAGGTATTGGTCCAATTTTGGATTGGACGACTCTTTTAAACCATCCAAATAATATGTTTCTGCAATGTGGTATTCAACACCACCATACATATCTAAGTTAGCATTTAAATAATAACGTGTACCTAAACCTAATTGCCAATCTCTGTATGGCTTTCCAAATTTCTTAAAATCCCAACCTGTACCATTAACAAATCTTACTGTTGGTTTGTAATAGTTAATACCTGCTCCAAAATTTAAAAATGGCATCCAACGATTTTCTGACTTTCTATCTAAACCAAAAAGATTTTGAAGGTTATAATAAGCAATACCATTAAATCCATAAACTTGAGAACGATAGCTTAACACATCTGAAACTGTGCCATCTAAGGTAGTTTTTGGTGGATTACCTGTGCTATTGTAATAAGTATTTGAAGTTAATTTTGCTTCTAAAGACCATTTCTTATTAAATGAATACCTCAACGCACCTGTATATAAACCTACAAATTTAGATTTAACGGAGAAAAATGTAACAGGTACTCCTAATGCCATACTAGCAGATAACCTTTTTGGCTTAACTTGGGCAATAGCGGATGTACTCAAAGAAACAATCAATAAAAACGCTATTAATTGATTAATTCTGATGGTTTTGGGAAAGCGTTTCATAGTCATTAATTTGCAACAAATATAAAGTAAATTCATTCTATGGCAAAGTAAATAAAAAGTTAAACCTTTTTATCTACCACCTAATAAATGAAACCTTCCATTAAAAATAGTAAAACTCATGTTTGACCCAAAACTCTCCATGCAATCCTTGAATAGACTCAACAAAGTTGATTACGAACAGGCTTCAAAAAATAAAATTTATATTATTATAGATCAGGTGAGAAGCGGCTTAAATATTGGCTCTTTGTTCAGAAGTGCCGATGCTTTTAGAATTGAAAAGATATTTTTAACTGGTTTTTCTCCCCTTCCACCCAACAAAGAAATCCTAAAAACAGCTTTAGGCGCGACAGATACCGTAACCTGGGAACACCATGCAGATGTTGTAAGTTTGGTTCAAACATTACAATTAAATAACATAAAGGTATTTGCCATTGAACAAACCCAAAGCAGTGTTTCTCTCCAAGATTTTAATATTGAACCCAATGATTCTATCGCTATTATACTTGGAAACGAGGTGGAAGGGGTTCAACAATCCCTCATTGATATTTGTGATGGAACGCTTGAGATTCCACAATTTGGCACTAAACATTCGCTAAATGTTGCTGTTTGCGGAGGCATTGTCCTGTGGCACCTAACCTATCTTAAGTTGAAGTCTGGATTTCCGTTTTAAGCAAATAAAATCCAGGGGAAAATGGTTCAATCAAGTTAAGCAGCTCCTGATTTAGGTTCAAACCAAACTTTAAACGTAAACTTAAATAGGTTTCTATTCTCTCTTGAAGCGTACCATTTGGATACAACCTGCTTCTAATTTTAAGTAACTTTTGAATTGACTCCTCCTCAGCGTTTAAAATCGTTTTTTTATAGGCTGATTGATGTCCTTCAAATTCCTTCTTTGCGGCCAATTTTAGGTTCAAAAATTGCTTTGCTAAGATTGGATTACTATCCTTAACTCCCTCAATTATAGCTTGGTAATGCGCCAAGGTTTCCTCCACTTCCTTTTCATAATTGAAAGGATGTTTAAATTTTAAATATCTATCTGTTACTTCCTTTTCGCTCCCTAAGACAGCCTCAAGTGGCAAATTAAATTTTTCTAGTTTAGTTTGCATTTCATTTGGAGGAACTGCTGCCATAAACCTCAATGTTAAAGCCGGAAACCTTACCTCTGATTGGTTAAATAAAGGCTTTAATTGCAACCAATAAGCAATTTCTGCAGGCCCCCCGATATACGCCAAGTTGGGCAAAATTAACTCCTGATAAAGTGGCCTTAAATTTACATTTGGGCTAAATCGCTCAGGATGATTTTCAATCAATAGCTTTATTTCCTCATCTGTAAAGGTAGTTTCAGTATCTGCCAATTGAAACCCCTTTTTCTGCTTTTTTAGCATTTTACGGCCATGGGTTTCATGGAGGTAAAAGAAATTTCCATTTCGCGGCTTAATTTGAAGTTTATAACGCTCTGATAAACGCCTATCACTGTTGGCTTGCACAGAGTAAAAGGCATCAGAGAACAAATCGGTTACCATGATTGGCTTAAGTGCCACCTTTAATGAAGCCGAATTTGCATCCAAAATCAAAAGGCCTTCTTCTGCAAAAAGGGAATGGTAAAATTTGATGGAGGCGTTGGCTAAGGTATGATTTCCTAAATAAGCTTGGTTGATCCAATCTTTTAAGGTAACTCCTAATCCGCCCATATTTTCTAAGGACTTGACTAATTCTTCCACCACTAATTGCAAAGATTGAACAGACAATTGCCCAGTAGCTCGTTCCTTACTATCCAATTCCCAACTTAAATTTTTGTCATTCCACCAAGTAGATTTTATTTCTTCAAAATCATGGTCTTCTGATGCTAACCAAAGTAAGGGTACAAAATTATGCTCTGGATGTCTAAGCTTAAGTTCTCTGGAAAGTTTAATGGCTGTAAGTATCTTAAAGGCCATAAAATAGGTACCACCAAATAGACTTAATTGATGACCTGTTGTAATTGTAAACGTATTCTCAAGCGCTAAAATCTCTAATTGCTGTTTAGCCCTTTTATTATTTAACAAGTTTAACTCAGCATAATTTTGAGTTATGGTTTGAACCAATTTTTCTCTTTGAGCTGGTAAAAAATTGCGCGATTTAATTAAATCCTCAAATAATTTTGGTTCAAACCAACCTTGCACTTGCGAAGCTAGAAAAGAATCTTTGGCCAGGTAATCTGCAACGATTGGAGGAATTAAACCTGCATAAGGCAAATTTACTTTCTTGTATAACCCAAGCATATTATTGAGCGATTACTTTGCCATATAAATCAAAATCTTCGGCAGATTCTATCATAACATTGGCAAAATCTCCAATTCTAAGATAAGTATCTTTAGCGCTAACTAATACTTCATTGTCAACTTCTGGGCTGTCAAACTCGGTTCTACCAATATAGTAGCCACCCTCTTTTCTATCAAAAAGCACTTTAAAAATTTTACCTACCTTTTCTTTATTCACTTCTGCACTAATGGTTTGCTGAATTTCCATAATGGCAGCGGCCCTATCTTCTTTCACCTCGGCTGAAACATCATCAACTAAAGTTCCAGCATGTGTGCCTTCTTCATGACTATAGGTAAAAATCCCCAAGCGGTCAAATCTCGAATTTTTGACAAATTCACAAAGGTCTTCAAAATCTTGTTGCGTTTCGCCTGGATGCCCTGCAATTAAAGTAGTTCTGATGGCAATTCCGGGTACTTTTTCTCTAATGGTTTTAACTAAATCTTCTGTTCTTTGGCGGGTGATTCCACGGCGCATTGTTTTAAGCATATTGTCGCTCACATGCTGCAAAGGAATATCAATATATTTACAGATATTATCTCTTTCGGCCATTACCTCTAAGGCATCAAGCGGAAATTGGGAAGGATAGGCATAATGCAAACGAATCCATTCTACACCTTCAATGTCAGAAATTCTTCGTAACAATTCAGCCAATTTTCTTTCTCCGTATAAATCTAAACCATAAAATGTGCTGTCTTGGGCAATCAACAATAATTCTTTTGTGCCATTTTTCACTAATCCTCGAACTTCCGCTTCAATTTGCTCAAAACTTTTGCTCACATGTTTGCCTCTCATAATTGGGATGGCACAAAATGAGCAAGGTCTATCGCAGCCTTCAGAAATTTTAAGGTATGCATAGTGAGATGGTGTGGTAATTAAACGCTCTCCAACCAACTCATTTTTATAATCGGCACCAACTGTTTTAAGTAATTGTGGTAAATGTGTAGTTCCAAAATATTGGTCTACTTCTGGAATTTCCTTTTCTAAATCAGGTTTATATCGCTGGGAAAGACAACCAGTAACATATAGCTTTTCAATTTCTCCAGCTTGCTTTGCCTCAGCCCAGCGGATAATGGTATTAATACTCTCCTCCTTCGCATTATCGATAAATCCGCAGGTATTAATAATAACAATATTGGCATCATCTTGTTCAGATTCATGCTCCACCTCAAAATCATTTGCCTTTAATTGAGAGTATAGTTCCTCGCTATCAACGATATTTTTGGAACAACCCAAGGTAATGATATTTATTTTGTCCTTTTTTAATGTTTTGGTTTTCATGGTTAGCCTTTAAAAAGTGAATCCACAAATTCTTGTTTGTTAAAAAGTTGAAGGTCTTCAATTCCTTCTCCCACACCGATATACTTAACTGGAATCTTAAATTGGTCGGCAACCCCAATTACAACACCACCTTTTGCAGTACCATCCAGTTTTGTAAGGGCCAAGGCATTTACCTCGGTTGCCGCAGTAAACTGTTTTGCTTGTTCAAAGGCGTTTTGCCCAGTACTTGCATCGAGTACTAATAAAATTTCATGTGGTGCATCCTGTGTTACTTTTTGCATTACACGTTTAATCTTACTCAATTCATTCATGAGTCCAATTTTATTGTGCAATCGGCCAGCAGTATCAATAATTGCCACATCAGCCCCAATTTCTACAGCGTGTTTTACGGTATCAAAAGCAACAGATGCTGGATCCGTATTCATCCCATGAGAAATTACGTCTACATCATTTCTAGTTCCCCATATTTTGAGTTGTTCAACAGCTGCGGCCCTAAAAGTATCTCCTGCACCCAACACCACTTTTTTGCCCGCTTTTTTGTATTGATTGGCCATTTTACCAATGGTGGTAGTTTTGCCAACACCATTAACTCCAACAACCATAACGACATAGGGTTTTACTCCTTTCAAATCTGAAAAATCGGTTGGAATATTTGATTTATTTTCATCTAACAATTTACCAATTTCATCTTTGAGCAAATTATTAAGTTCGCCAACACCCACATATTTATCTTTAGCAACGCGCGCTTGGAGACGTTCGATGATTCTAAGGGTAGTTTCGATTCCAACATCACTGCTCACTAATATTTCTTCTAGGTTATCAAGAAATTCATCATCAATGGCACTTTTACCGACTAGGGCTTTGCTTATTTTATCGAACAAACTTGATTTCGTTTTCTCAAGACCTTGGTCGAGCTTTTCCTTCTTTTCTTTGCTAAAAAAATTAAAAATTCCCATAATTTGACTAGATTATAAACAAAAAAAGCACCCTGCAGAACAGAATGCTTTCATATGCTTTTATGTAAAGAATTACTTCTTGAAATAATCTTTAACTTTATCGTTTGGAACGATTTCAGATTTAAATGAGTAAGAACCTTTATCGTTCTTAACCGCTTTGTAAACCTTTGCAAAGTCTTTGCCTGCTCCGGTTTTTAATGTAGCAACTACCTTCTTAGCCATGACGTATTATTTAATTTCTTTGTGAACGGTTACTTTTTTCATAATCGAATTGTACTTCTTAAGCTCTAGACGCTCAGTAGTATTCTTGCGATTCTTGGTTGTAATATACCTAGATGTTCCAGGCAAACCACTGGTTTTGTGCTCTGTGCACTCCATAATAACTTGGATTCTGTTACCTTTTTTAGCCATTTCTTATTCCTCCTTAGATTTTGCCGTTACGAATATAATCGTTCAAAACGGCGGTGATCCCCTTTTTGTTAATGGTTTTAATGGCTTTACCTGAAACTTTCAGTGTAATCCAACGATTTTCTTCAGGGATAAAGAATTTCTTTTCCTGCAAATTTGGGTAAAATCTGCGTTTGGTCTTACGATTAGAGTGAGACACATTATTACCCACCATCGGGCGCTTACC
>JAIYCU010000014.1 GCA_027487835.1 Bacteroidota bacterium
GGAGGCTGGAAGTTTGTATTAACCACAGATTCTGTATCTCCTTTTAACTTTCAAATAAACTATGCCTTGCTTCAAAGTGCTTTGTTGCCTGGAGATACCATAGAGTTTTTTGCAACTGCCGAAGATAGCAATAGCAATGTAGGAGCTGGTTCTGTAACATTGGCTGGCAATCCATTATCAACTACCCTTGCGGCTAGTAATTTCCCCGCAACAGGTCAAATTAGTTTCTTCCCAGTTTTTGATACCCTTTCAGGTACTTTTACCGTTGGCAATGGCGGTAATTTTAACTCAATCACTGCGGCCTTAAAAAGATTTGAGGCAAGTGTTCAAACAGGGCCTATAACTTTATTACTTACCAATGCAATTTATACTACATCCACTTTTGGTGGATTAGAAACCTTTCCATTATCACTTAGGCCATCAGTGGGAATGTCGGCCACAAACACCTTGCTTATCAAACCTGCCACAGGTGTTAGTTCGCTTATTTTTGGCACCTTTGATTCGGCTTTATTTGTAGTAAGAGATGGTGTAATTGGCTTTACCTTTGATGGCTCAAATGCCAATTCTAACAGTAGAAATGTTAGTTTGCGAAATACACACAACAATGCGCAAAGTGTAGTGTTTATTCAATCTAACAATACAAACGGTGGCGTAAAGAATGTAGAATTTAAAAACCTAAACCTCAAAGGGGGTAATATAGGAACCACCCAAATCGTAATCATTGGCGCTAGAACCGGCATTGGTCCACAAGCCATTGTAAAGGCTGCTGGAGCAGACAGGATTACCATTAAAAACTGTAATTTATATTTTGGTTTATCTGGATTGATGGCCATTGGTTCAGAAAATTCACCCATCAATAATTTGCTGATAGAGAACAACCGTTTTAGTACAGATAGTTTTAACCTAAACTTAGCAGGAACCGGTATTTACATAGAAGGTGCGGATAGGGCTGTGGTAAATAAAAATTCCATTATTAATTTTTTTACTCAGTTTGTTCAAATTGTGAGTGGTGTAACAATTGGGGAATATGTAACCAATTCAAGTATTAAAAGTAATATCATCCATAACCTAGAAAGTGCCAATCTAAACAGCACAGGTTGTTATGGAATTTCAATTCCCTCTGGCGTTGGTGTAAATAATGATTCTATCTATAATAATAGTATTTCGCGCATTGTTTGTACAACAAGTGGCAATGGATTTGGAAATATTTTTAACAGTTTCGGTATTAGAATAGAGGGCGGAACTAATGTTAAAGTGTTGTATAATTCGGTGCACCTAACGGGTGGTTCTAGTTTTGGTTCTGGTGCAAGTGGATCAGGCGCTATGCAAATATTTGGTAGTGGACCATTTACTGGTTTAGAAATTAGAAACAATATCTTTAGCAATGGTATTGGAAATCCTATTAGCGGTTCTCGCAACGCAGCTATTTGGGTTTCTGCTACCTTGCCAATTGCTGGTGCGGTGATTAACCACAATAATTATTTTGCAAATAGCCTTAATGGTGTATTGTTAACGAGTGGTTTGAGTTCTTTTAATACACTAGCAGAATTGAAGTCTGTGTTAGGTGGCAATGCCAATTCAATTTCAAGCAATCCTTTATTTGTAAGCAATAGTAACCTTAGGCCAAGTAAGGGCGGAGCACTTCGCATGGGTGTGGTTATTCCGGCAATCAACCGAGATTTATTAGACTCCATGCGCTCAACTACACTTACGCGCATAGGTTGTTATGAAAATGAGTATGATGTAAATCCACCCGTATTTGGGGCACACCAAAATGCTGCCAATAGTGGTGCAAGTCCGCTAAGAACCTTGCAGTCCTTAACAATCATAGATACCATGAGTGGTATAAACCTTGCCAATGGCAGACGACCACGTGTGTATTTTAAAAAGAAATCAGAAGGCAATGGTTTCGGGTTGAACCAAAGTAACTTTAATGGCTGGAAGTATGTTGAATCTACCAGCAATGCCTCTCCATTTACCTTTACTTTAAATTATGCCTTGCTCACCTCTTTACCAATTGTAGGGGATTCCATTTATTACTTCTTCGTGGCAGCAGATAGTGCAGGTAATTATGCGGCATTGCCATCATTGGGTTTTGCCAGTGTGAGCATGGACAGTCTTTTAACACCACCTACAAACCCATTTAGATTTAGGATTGTGGCGCCGCCTTTAGCAGGCACCTACAGAGTTGGAACAGGCGGTAACTATACTACTTTAACTGCAGCGGTTATTGACTTACATCAAAGAGGCGTTTCTGCCCCAGTTACTTTTTTGCTAACACAAACCACTTATACCACTCCTGCAGAAACTTTTCCCTTTTCATTTTCAAACCTTATTCAAGGAGCAAGTGCTACCAATACCATAAGTATAAGACCCGCCAATGGTGTTCAAGTAAGTATTACTGGTTCTGGTTCTCCGGCAGTTTTTCAGCTAAATGGGTGCAACTTTGTTAATATCAATGGTTCAGACACGCTAAGTAATGCGGGTAGAAAAATTACGATAAGAAATACTACTGGAGGACCTTGTGTGCTGTTTGAAAATGATGCTTCCTTTAATCAAATTAGAAATTGCAATCTATACAGTGACCCATTTTTAAATAATGATGGCATTGTTAAATTTGGTAATCGATTGGTGACTGGTAACGATAATAATTTAATAGATAGTTGTTTAATTGGTGCTTTTAATTCATCCACGCGTCCATCAGTTTGTGTTTCGGCAAATGCCACCACAGGTCCTTCACAAGCCCTGTCAAGTAATAATATTATTTCTAACAATGAGATTGTTAGTCCCAATAACTTTGGAATATTCATTGATAATGACAATGAAAATTATAGCATAATTGGGAATAGTTTTTATAAGAACTTAACCTACACACATGCAGGTAACTTTTCTTTTATTCGATATTCTGCCAATGGGGCTCTTATTGCTAATAATTTCTTTGGTGGCTCCGCGGCTAGTTGTGGTGGTGCGCAGCCAACTATGTTTGATGGCACATCGGGCACTTTTTCAATTATGAATCTGCAAGGTTTAGACATAACGGTTAGGCAAAATACCTTTAGAAGAATTCAGTTTACAGGATTATTCAATAATTTAAATCATGCTTTGATTGGCGTTTTAAATGGGAAGTTTTTAATACAAGACAATATTCTTGGTGCAGACACTGGCTTGTCAAGTATTCAAATTAATTATACCAATCCAGTTGGCACGGCAGGCTTCAGTGCCATCAATATTGGCAGCAGTTTCGGTTCAGCATTAGATTCGGTTCAACTTATCAATAATCGCATAGGATCCATTCAGGCTATTGGTGGAGGCCTCCTAAACTTATATGGCATACGCTTCAATGCCAGTTCGGGTAATTTTATAGTAAGAGACAACTTTATTGGTTCAAACCAAACCCCAGGAAGCATTAGCTCGGCCTGCAATGGCGATTTGTATGGAATAGAGTTTACGGTTAACAATGGTCAACATTTACTTTTAGAAAATAATACGATAAGAAATTTGCAATACACCTTGCATCATTCTAAAGTATTAACTGGCATTCACCATTCTGGCAATACTCCTTTTATTATCAGGAACAATGTGGTACATCAGCTTTACCATATTCCAAGCAATGCAAGTTTAATTAATCCCAATTTTAATTTCTTATATGGTATTTATACAGCCAGCGCTGGAGTAGGACAACGTTTTGTTACAGGCAATAATGTTACTCTAATTTATACATATGGTATTCCATCTGGTGGGGCTTCTGGTATTCATGTAATTGGAAATGGTGTAGAGGTTTCTCGGAATTCTGTTTTTGGCATTGGTCCCTATTCCAATACGGGAGCAAGGGTAAGAGGCATCCTTGTTTCGGGCCCAAATATGCTATTGCATCATAACGAAATTGGTTTATCAAGTTTTAGTACTGCTAATATTTTGTATCAAGGAATTACCAAAGATGGACCTGCAAATAAGATATTTTTTAATACGGTTAGAGTTTCTGGTATTAATGTAAGTAGTACTGGCACAGATTATACAGCTGCCTACTTATCTATAATTGGAGACCAACAAGATTCCGTATTCAACAATATCTTTATAAACGAGTGCAGCAATTTTAGTACTCTTGGTACTAAACATTACGCAGCCTATTTATGGACTGGTTCAAACCCCATCATGAATAGAAACCTCTTGTTTGTGAATGGAAACAATGGATTTGTGGGAAATGCTTCCGCTACAGATTATGCAACTTTACCAGCCTTTGCTGCCGCAACAAATACCAATTCAAATTCTAGAAGCAAACAGGTGCAATTTGTGAGTGCATGGAATTTGCGTATAGCTGGAACTTCTTTTGGCGATACTGCCTTGGCTGCTTTGCCAATACCTCGCTTGGGATTTGACATAGACAATCAAGCACGCGATCCATTTAAGCCTTATATGGGGTGCGATGAGGCATTGTCTCATCCATTGCCAGTATTAATGACCAAGTTTGAGGTTCAAGCCTTCGATAAAGATGCTTTGATTAAGTGGCAAACTTCTTCGGAACAAAATAACAAAGGCTTTTATTTAGAACGGTCATTTGATGGGCTTCGGTTTGAACCAATCGCGTTTTATAAGGGTAAAGGAAATTCAAACTCCTTGACCAATTACCAGCATTTAGACAAAGACATACTGAATGCAAATACAAGCCTTTATTATAGATTGTGGCAGGAAGATTTGGATGGAACTAAAACGGATTTAGGGATAAGATTGCTTCAAGTTGACGCTATAGATAACAAACTTTTAATATATCCAAACCCGGCTTCAGGCGCAGTTTGGGTCAAACCGAGCGAAGCAATTGCCATAGATTTTATTGAGCTGTATAGCTTAGAAGGTAAACTTATTAAAATGTGGCCATCCTTTACAGTGAGCCCAAATTTAGAGGCAAAAGAATTACAGGTAGTCGACTTAAACCAAGGAATGTATTTACTGCATATTAAAATGGGCAATCAGGTTTATGTGAGAAAACTGAACTTATATTAAGCGGTTACTTTTTAAAAAAGCGTTGGTAAATTTCCCATAAAAGCATACCTACCAAAAGTGGGAAAACTATAAAGGACAGCTTATTGAATTCCCATGCTTCGGCAAATTCAAAATGGATAAGGTGCATCACGCCTCTTGTCATGCCGCATCCATAGCAGTTTCTGTCAAATAGCAGCACAGATAAACACATTGGTGGGCCTGCATCAAAATAATCTGCAGGCAATAACATGAGCGTTAGTCCAAAAGATACGAGCAGCAGGAATAAGGCAATGCCAATGCGCTTTTTATTTTTGGGTTCCGTTAAAAAATTTATCATACTATTTCTTAGTTAGCACCACCACCACGTTTTCATTCTTTTTTAGCACAGTAACTACTTCTGTGCTTGCCTCGCCATCCCTGATGGTAAAATTTGCAGTGCATAGTTTCATTTTGCCTTCGTTTAAGGCCTCAATTCTAATGTTTCCTTTTTTCTCTGTAAAAGGAACAACCAAGGTTTTTTTCTCAGGGCCCATTACAAATCTATCTAATATTTTTTTTCCATTAACATACAGAGCAATTTCATCCCCATCAATATTTCTTGAATCCCAAACTTCAATGACTATTTCATCACTGGTCCATTTTAGGTTTAGCACATCTTTATTTTTAAGCACATTACTGCCTTTGGCTAGTTTAGCTGCGTTAGCGGCTTTTTGTGCCAGTATAGCTGAGTCTGGATTGTTAATGACCTCCTCTGGTAGGTACTTTTTGGCCATCTTTTTCAAGTAATCGGTTTCAATTAAATAGATTGAACCGCCAATGCACTTTTCTCCATTCAGGTATTTTCCAGTAAAACTGCCTTGTATAATTGTTTTTCCTTGAACCGATTTAATTTGAAGGTTTGATGCATGTATATAGCAAAAGGTATTAGGGTCGGCTTTTGATTTGGTATCTAAGTTTGCTTCTTCTACAAAAGAGAGTTTTTTAGCTTCCCAATTTACATTTCCCTTAATGGTGCTTTTAGTTCTGTCTTCGCCGTATATGTCTGTTAAACTATTGCCTTCAAGTTTGCCTTCGCCTATATCTTTAAATTGAATTTTAAAGGTGATAAGCTCTTTGGTAGAAAGTTCTAAAGTGCCTGCATATTCATAAACTTTATCTGCTTGTGCATTAGATAGATGCGAAAAAAGCACAAAGAGTATAAGCATTAGTATTGATTTCATCCTTTTTTTTTCTAAGATTTGATAGACACAAAATAACCAATTATTTCATGAAAAACATTAACAAAATCTTCGCCGCAATTCTAGTAGCATTTTTACTAGTAGCTGGTACAACCTATGCTTCATTTCCAGTAAAAAATGAAACTAAGAAAGAACAAACCTCAAAAGCTGTTTCAAAAGCTGAAGTGAAAGCAGCAAAAGCTGAATTGAACCAAATTGTAAATGCAAAAAGTACTGCAGACATTACAGAAGCAAAAGATCTTGATGAGAAGTGGATTCTTTTAATTTTATGGTTCTTTTTAGGTGGTTTTGCTGCACACAGATGGTATAAAGGTAAACCAGCTGGTTGGAACATTCTATTCATCTTAACTGCTGGTGGTTGCGGTATTTGGTTATTAGTTGACTTAATTAATATTTTAACAAATAAGTTTTAATATTTATTCTAACATAGAAAAGCCTGCCTTTCGCAAGAAAGGCAGGCTTTTTTTATGAACTTTATTATTAGTTTAGTTTTATCGCAATACAATTATTAGCGGTAATTTTAACTGAGTTCTTCCAAACTTTGTTGCTTGCATCTGTTGCCTCGTAGGCATAAGTGCCAGGGCAAATATCAATGGTTAACGCACCTGCTTGTCCGCAATTGGCAATGCCATTGATATAGGTTGTTAAGGAACCAGCAAATTCTCCTTTAAACGTGATATTAATAGGCGATTTGAAATTAGTACTATCGGCGTAGAATACAACTTTCCCAGGTATACAAACGCTTAAATCTTCTTCATAAAAAGTACTAATGGTTTCATTTTTATTGTAAGCATCTAACCTTACAGTATAAATTCCGTTAGGGAAAAAGCTATAAGACACCGTATTGCTAGTAGCGGTAGAACCGTCAGGAAAAGTCCACCTAACATGATCTGCATTGGTTGAGGTATTGGTAAAAGTAACCAATTCATCAATAGTGGGTGTTTTATTAGAAACGGTAAAACTTGCCACTGGGTCGGTATCCGATTTTTTGCATGCCGAGAAGTTAAGCACACTAAAAGTGAATAAGCCTAGCAGGATAAGAAGGCTGTTCTTTTTAAAATAATTTAGCATAAACGCAATTTATTAAGGTGTTTAGGTTTCAAAAATACATATTTGAAGAGAGAAACTTTGAGATAAGTTGAAGAAAATGACTGACTATTACTTTAAAATTTAGTAGATACCTTTCACAAAATTTAGGTATCATTTTTTTAAAATAGGGTATTTTTTTCTTGCTCAGGCAACCCTTTTGATAATTTGGGTCTAATTAAAAAATATAATTATGAGATATATAGTACTAATGTCATTTATATGGCTTTCTCAACTTTCAGGTGCTCAAACATTGGTAAGTGGTGGAATTTTTGCCAACACTACTTGGTCACTTGCCAATAGCCCCTATGTATTAACGGGTCCTATTGTGGTTTTTCCGGGAAATACCTTAACCCTAGAACCAGGCGTAGTGGTAAAGGTTCAATTTAAAGGATTTAACACTGGCCTAATGTCTTATATAGAGTTACGAGGCTCAATGCAGGCCAATGGCACCTTAGCTGCGCCTATCAAGTTTGAAGCAGAATTACCTTCAACCGACTATACCTGGCGTGGTATAGAAATAAAATCTAAACAGGGTGGAACCTTTACGGGTAGTAATTTCGAATTAAATAATACCCTTTATGGCATTAGCAGCGATAAAATTTATTATGATACCGTTACTTTTAACCAATGCACCTTTAAGCACAATAACTTTGGCATTAGCTTGGCTGGCGCAATAAAGTTAAGCAACTGTACCTTTATTAATAATGGGGCTGCAATGGCCTCAATGACCACATTTGGTGGCGTCGATGTAAGCAATTGTAATTTTCAAAATAATGGGGTATGTTTTACTACCTTGTCTAATCCTATAAATGTAAGAAACTCACAGTTTGTGGGTGGCAGGGCTGCGATTATGCAGTGTACTGGAAAAGTTGAGAACTGCACCTTTCAGCAAAATGAATCGGCTATTGAGTATTGTTATGGATTAGAATTGAAGAATTGCATCTTGCAACAGAATGGGATAGCCATATTGGGAGCCAACCAATCTACTATTGAGAATAATGTTATCATTGCCAATAACTTGGGATTAGAAATTTCTGGGCCGTGTGTTGTTACAAATAATGATATCAATGCCAATCAAGTGGGGGTGAAGATTTCAGGAGCCTTTGAGCCGGGTCAAACCATACAAAACTTTAACAATAACCGCCTTTGCTATAATACGCAATACAATGTAGAAAATGGTTCGGATATGAACCTAGGCTTGGAAACCAATTGCTTTTGTCTGCAAGACTCTGCCACCATAGAAGCATTTATTTACGATGGTTACGATGACTTTACGCGTGGGCTCATAAATTTTGCCACTTATGATACAACTTGTACCACCTTGCTTACTGCTTATAAAAAGGTTCAGATAAATACATCGGTTTCGCAAGTAGAGGATGCAAGCGCCATCTTAGTCTATCCTAATCCTGCCAATAATCTGCTAACTATTGAATTTTTAGATAAACCAAATTCAGCAATGTTATTACAAGTATTTGACGTAACAGGCAGGCTTAAGTTAGAGGCTTCTTCAAATGGTTTGGGTTTTATCCAAATAGACGTTTCACCACTCCAAAATGGAGTATATTGGTTAAAAGCAAACGATGGTTCTTTTGCTAAGTGCTTCATGAAAAATTAATTGGATTTTATGGAGAGTAGCTCCCCACCATTTATGGAGTAGCTCCCCACCTCTTATAGAGTAGCTTCGCACCAATTATGGAGTAGCTTCGGACCTCTTATGAAGTAGCTCCACACCATTTATGAAGTAGCTTCGCACCACTTATGGAGTAGCTTCGCACCAATTATGGAGTAGCTTCGCACCTCTTATAGAGTAGCTCCGCACCTCTTATAGAGTAGCTCCGCACCATTTGTATAGTAGCTCCGCACCTCTTATGGAGTAGCTTCGCACCATTTGGGTACCCTCTCCGCACCAAATGCCACATTTTTCTCACATCCAGCACCTCGACGATGCTCGGTGACCGAACTGCCGCTCGGTGACCGGCTAGTTGCTCGGAGCCAGATGCTCCAATAATGCCCAATAAAAAACCCTGTAAACTTAGCGTTTACAGGGTCTTTGTGTGGTGTGGGAGGGAATCGAACCCCCGACACGAAGATTTTCAGTCTTCTGCTCTACCGACTGAGCTACCGCACCTTTTCCCTTGAAGGGAGGGCGAAAGTAGTATTTTCATTTATTTATCACAAGTTTTTTCATAAAAATCTAACTGCTTTTGAATTAAGTCAAATAAAATGTCTGTAAACCAAGCATTAGCAATGGAAAGTATTTTGAATGGATTTTAAATAGAATTATTTTACCATGTGACTTTTGTCACCATTTAAACGCTTTTTAGCACTTAGCTTTGTTCTGATATTAAAAATTCTTAAATCCTTTTATCCATACAAATTATGAAAACAAATGTAGGCTCAACAGACAAAATTATTCGTATTGCTGCGGCAGTAGTATTCTCAGTATTGTTTTTTACTGGCACCGTTACTGGTACTTTAGGCATCGTATTGTTAGTGGCAGGCGGTATTTTATTAGCCACTAGCCTTATTAGCTTTTGCCCCTTGTATGCCTTGTTTGGCATGAATACTTGCCCAAGAAAATAAGTAATTTTTAACACTTAAAAAACTGCCTTGGTTCAATAGAATCAAGGCAGTTTTAGTTTATAAATAATGCCAATTTGAAATAATTACGCAGATTTTTTTCGCAACTGATTATTATCAATTAAACGTTTAACATTAGGAAAGTATTTAGAATCTGGTTTTGTAAATTCGTTACCTATTTCAATAGAATCAAATGGCTACAAATCAAACCAAGCGCCTTAAGTACTTAATATTTTCCTATTTTTTACTCTTTACAACTTTGCTAAATGCGCAAACAAGAAATTGGGCTTCTTATTATGGTGGTTCTTCCTCTGAACAAATCACTGCCATTTGTACTACCCCAGATAGCTCAGTTTATATTACCGGTTTTACTGGGTCAAGCAACAATATTGCAACACCTGGTGCACACCTAGAAACCAGAAGTGGCTCGAGTCAAGATGGGTTTTTAGCCAAATTTTCTCCCAATGGTACACGTCTTTGGGGAACTTATTTTGCTGACATAGGACTTGATAGGGTATCAGCCATGGCAACGTTTAAAAATGGGGATGTGGTCATAGGTGGCTATACAAATTCTACCTCAAACATGGCTACAGTTGGGGCGTATCAAACAAATTTATTGGGCGCATTCGACGCCTTTTTAGCAAAGTTTTCTGCCAATGGAACACTCCTTTGGGCAACTTATATTGGTGGTGATAATAGCGATGAAATTGAAGGCATAACCATTGACCCTCTTTCTGAGGATATAATAGTGGTTGGCACAACCACCAGCGATTCTATTGGCGCCAAGTTTACTAACGTGCACAAAAATTCACTAACTGGATTTACCGATATTTTTATCTCAAAATTCACAAGCAATGGAGCCATCAAGTGGTTGTCATACTATGGTGGCCCCTTAAATGATTATGCTACTAGAATTTGTACAGATAACTCAGGAAATCTTTATATCAGTGGAAATAGTTTTTCAATTTCCGAAATTGCCACTGCAAAAGCATTTAAACCCGTTCATGGTAACACACTTTCAGACGCCATTTTAACTATATTTTCTGGAGATGGACAGTTAAAATACGGCACTTATTATGGCGCAGAGGCAGGTGCCGATTTTTTTAATGCCATAGCCACAGATAATGCTGGAAGTGTTTATTTAGTAGGTTATGGCAATTCTGCCGATTCTGTTGCCACGCCATCTGCACAACAAAGTACTTATGGCGGCGGCAGTTCTGATGCCTACCTTATTAAATTTGATACTGCCGGAAATCGAATCTGGGGGACCTATGTAGGGGCTGTTCAAAATGACTACCTGTTTGGGGTAACAACTGGTCCTGATGGAAAAGTTTATGTGGCAGGTTATACCAACAGCACGGCTTTGCCTGTGTCAACTGATGCCTTTCAGCAAACCTATGGCGGTGGAAATGATGGTGTAATAGGGGCATTTTCTCCCACAGGAAATAAGCTTTGGTTGTCCTATTATGGTGGCACACTACTTGAACAATTATTTGATGTTTCTTTTAATGCCAACAATCAAATAGTTGCCGGTGGTTATACCACTTCCTCCTCCTCTGTGGCCTCTCCTGGAGCACATCAAACCACCATTGGAGGCTCAAGTGATGCTTTCTTTATTAATTTTTCGACCGGAACCTCAGTTCCTATCGACTCCAGCATCAAAAACAATGTGATAGGTTCAAACCAATTCTTATGCGGCAGCCAATTGCCAAATGCCATTCTTGGCCAATTGCCAAGTGGTGGCAATGGTTTGTATAGTTACCTGTGGCTTCAATCTACAGGCAGCGCAAGTGGGCCGTTTTCTCCCGCTAGCGGTTTGAACACAAGCCAGAATTACAGTCCAAGCCTCCCAACCACCAGCACCTGGTACAAACGATTGGTGTTTAGCGGCACCCAGAACACAGAATCCAATGTGGTGCAAATTAGCAATGGTGGCAGCCTCAAAGCAGGCTTTACTGTAAATGCTAGCATCCAATGCGAGCGTGATAATTTCTTTACCTTTAGTGATACCACTACGGTGCCAGATATCATTACTCGCCGTTGGAACTTTGGCGATGGCAACATAGGCAGCAATTTGATAGAAAATTATTCATACACGTTTGGAACGGTCAATTACTTTAATGTAAAACTGTATTTAGAAAGCGCAGGCGGTTGCAAAGACAGCATGACCAAAACGGTGTATTTAATTCCAAACCCACAGCCCAATACCATCATTGGTGATACCAGTGTTAAAAGATTAGATAGAGAAACTTATACTGTAACCGCTAAAACAGGCTATCAATACAATTGGTGGTTAAAACGAGGTTTAGGAACAATCAACAAACTAGGCAATAATGTAGAAGTAGCATGGACAAAAAGTTGGGGTACTGATACCCTTTATTGCCAAGAACAAACGGGTGGTGGTTGTTATGGAGATACTTTGATGTTAATTGTAAATATTAGCCCAGCAAGTGGAGAAGATGAGTTGGAAATAAACAACTTAAAAATATTTCCAAATCCAGTGAGAGAATATTTTCAAATAGGGTTACCAGGCATAGAAGAAGTTGAGTACAGCATTCAAAACATGTTGGGAATTGAATGCCAATCAGGTAAAATTAGACCAAATGAAAATATATTGCTTGAGCACCTCGGCAATGGAACTTATTTGTTAAGAATCAAAGACGGAGAAGGCAATTCATATCAATCAAAATTTGTAAAGATTAATTAAGATGAAAATAAAATTTACTTTTTTAAGTGTGGCTGGGTTATTACTTAGCAATCTACTTTTTGCAGGTAACTTGCCCCCAATTGCCGCAGGATTTAAGGAAAATTTAGGTCAACTAAAAGACCAAAATGGACAAATCAATAGGGAGGTAAAATATAGCCTTCAACTTAAGAATCTATCGGTTCAATTAAGAGATAAAGGCCTGAGCTATGAGTTGTTCGAAAACAATATTGTCCATCGGATAGATTTAAATTTTCAGCGAACCAATCCAAATGTCAAGATCACAAGTCTTGGGAAAATGGAAGGTGAATTTAGGTATAACTCAAAAGAAAATCCTTCAATGAGTTATAAGGTAAATGCATTTGAAAAGGTAATTTACAAAGAACTTTACAAAGGAATCGACTTAGAATGTTATACAGAAAAATTAGAAAATGGAATTGAAGTCTTTAAGTATAATTTTATAGTACATCCGGGTGCAGATCCACAACAGATTCTTTTTGAAGCACAAGCCGAAGCACCAGTTATCATTGATGCAAAAGGGCAATTGAAATTCTCGATTGGTAATGAAACCATCAGCGAAAGAATACCTTTAAGCTACTTGCTTTCAAACAGCAATAAGCGAATCAAAAATGTAACGGTAAAGTACCTTGAAAAAGGTAAAGGCCTATTTGGTTTTAAGATTCCAACCTATGATGCAAGCAAAACTTTGGTTATTGACCCTGTAGTTTGGAGTACTTACTGGGGAGGCGGGGGCAGTGAGCAAAACTTTGAACTCATTTCTGATATAGATAGTAACCTATATATATGTGGCTCCACTACTTCAACTTACGGAATAGCCACTGCAGGTGCCCATTTAACTACTTATACAAATAGTCAAGATGGCATCCTTGTTAAGTTTAATAAACAAGGAAGATTGGTTTGGGGCACCTACTTTGGAGGAACCGGAAATGAGTTAGTAACCGGCTTGCAAATCAATAATAAGCAGGAGCTTGTTTTAGTTGGATATACAAATTCTCCGAATGGAATAGCTTCCACTGGAAGTTTCCAACAAACCATATCTTCACCTAATATTAACGATGCATTTCTTGCTACCTTTGACTCTAGTGGTGTTTACAAATGGGGCACTTACTTTGGTGGCACAGCCTCTGAAACAGGCACGCATGCAGCAATCGACCCGATTACCAATCAAATTACAATAGTAGGTGTAACTTCTTCCTCAGATTTTTCATTTAACTTCAATGCCTATCAAACTGTTTATACAGGTTCAAACGATTTTTTCTTAGCAAGATTTACCGAGACAGGTTCACCAATATGGGCAACTTATTATGGTGGAACTGGAAACGATTTGTTAGCAAAAATTGTAACTGATAGAAGTGGAAATATTTACCTCGGTGGATACACCTATTCGCCAAATGGAATTGCCACAAGCAATGCCCAGAAGAAAACTAATATTCTCAATAATGCAGATGGTGTTTTTGCTGTTTTTAGTAGCACCGGCTTTTTAAAGTTCGGAACCTTTTTTGGATCATCCCTTAAAACAGATGTGGTTAATGCCATTGCTACCGATTCAAAAGGAAATGTATTTTTAGGAGGTGAAACCCAATCACTGGATAGTATTGCTACAACAGGTGCCTATCGAACCTCAATGTATGGCACCTCAACACAAGATGGAATGATAGTGTCCTTCGATACCGCTGGAAATCTTAATTGGGCAACTTATGTTGGAGGAGATCAAAATGATTTTATCAGAACAATTACGACTTCGCCAGATGGATATCTCTTTACAGGAGGATTTACAGTGAGCAGAATTGGATTTAGCTCACCCAATGCTATGAAAACTACATTATTGGATATCTATGATGCAACCTATAGTATTTTTTCAACCAATGGCACCCATCAAGTGAGCAGCTATTTTGGCGGAAACGGTATAGATATTGCTTACGGATTAAAAGCCTATTCTCGCTTTCAATTTGCATTCTCTGGCATCTCACTTTCCGATTCATTTCTTACCACAACAGGCGCGCAAGTGGAGTTTAAACCGGGTAACGGGTATGATTTGTTCTTAGCTAGAATTGATTTAACAGATCCAGTTGGTATCGACTCCAGCATTAAGAACAACCTCATCGGTTCAAACCAATTCTTATGCGGCAGCCAATTGCCAAATGCCATTCTTGGGCAATTGCCAAGTGGTGGCAATGGTTTGTATAGTTACCTGTGGCTTCAATCTACAGGCAGCGCAAGTGGGCCATTTTCTCCAGCTAGCGGTTTGAACACAAGCCAGAATTACAATCCAAGCCTCCCAACCACCAGCACCTGGTACAAACGATTGGTGTTTAGCGGCACCCAGACCACCGAATCCAATGTGGTGCAAATTAGCAATGGCGGCAGCCTCAAAGCAGGCTTTACTGTAAATGCTAGCATCCAATGCGAGCGTGATAATTTCTTTACCTTTAGTGATACTACCACCGTACCAGACATCACCACCCGCCGTTGGAACTTTGGCGATGGCAACACAGGCAGCAATGTGATAGAAAATTATTCATACACGTTTGGAACGGTTAATTACTTCAATGTAAAACTGTATCTAGAAAGCGCAGGCGGTTGCAAAGACAGCATGACCAAAACGGTGTATTTAATTCCAAACCCACAGCCAAATACCATCAATGGTGATACCAGTGTTAAAAGATTAGATAGAGAAACATATACTGTAACCGCTAACACAGGTTATCAATACAATTGGTGGCTAAAACGTGGTTTAGGAACTATTAACAAAATGGGCAACAACGTAGAAGTAGCATGGACAAAAAGTTGGGGTACTGATACCCTTTATTGCCAAGAACAAACAGGTGGTGGTTGTTATGGAGATACTTTGATGTTAATTGTAAATATTAGCCCGGCAAGTGGAGAAGAAGAGTTGGATTTGGAAGGCATAAGTATTTATCCAAATCCAGTTGAAGATGCGTTTGAATTAAGATTAGCTTCCAAGAGGGACTTTAGTTACCAAATATTTAATGTATTTGGCGCAGAAATTAGTTCTGGAAATGTAACAGACGAGAATTCAAAAATCAATGTTCAAGAATGGTCTAAAGGTTATTATTTTATTAGGGTTATTGATTCGGATGGAAAGTCGTTTACATCCAAGTTTTTAATTTCTAACAAGTAAGTTTACCCTAATTTACTTAGTTAATAGAAGTTAATTTAAGCAAAGCTTCTTTAACTATTGGATAATGAGTCCAAGGAATAAAATGATCTGCCCCAACAATTGTGAGGGTATCTTTTGTTTTTGCATGGGTTAACCTATCAAAGCTAAATTGCATATTTTCATAAGGCACTAAACGATCTAAGTTGCCATGTACCAAAGAAACCTTTGTCTTAACATTACATAGGTTTTTTTCGAGGGGGTATAGGTCTTGTTTAAGCCACCAAAGCTCTTGGTTGCTAACATTAAGGGCCCTTGGAACAAAGGCGGGTGCCCAAATAAAAGGAATTCGCCATTTTTCTGGTTTCTCAAGATAAGGACTAACACTTCCGGCTAGAACTAGCACGCCAGCAATAGAAAGGCTTGTGTCACAAGCTAATTGCAAAACAAGAGGACCACCATAAGAATGCCCAATTAAATACAAGGGTTTATCGTTTTGAACCGATTTAATAAAATCAGAAATTATTTCAGTTTGAGCTATTAGGTTAAAGGGTTTTCCAAATGCTGTATAACCAAAACCTGGTCTGTCAATAGCGATGAGCCTAAAATTTGAATAGAGTGTGCTGTCTTTTAAGAAACCTTTGAAGGCATCCCAACTACCAGGCGAGCCGTGAACAAATAAAAGGGTAGGTAGTGAGTCTGAACCATTGCTAACAGAATGAAATGAAATCCCTGAAATGTTAACCATTGAGGTAGTTATAGAAATTCCTTTCGCCATGAATTCCTTTTTAGCCTCCAAATCACTTATACGCATGCGCATACAACCTTGTGTAAAAACAAAGTATAAGATTAAAAAAACGGAAAATATGTAAGGTAAGCGCATAAAAAAACCCGATGTAAGATAACATCGGGTTTTATAATTACAAGTTAAATAATTATGCTATCGTAACAGAATTATCCAAATACACATCTTGAATGGCATTTAACAAAGCGATACCTTCATTCATTGGTTTTTGGAAGGCTTTTCTACCAGAGATTAATCCTTGGCCACCAGCACGTTTGTTAATTACGGCAGTAGTTACAGCTTCTGCTAAATCAGTAGCGCCTTTACTTTCGCCACCAGAGTTGATTAAACCTTGGCGACCCATATAGCAATTTGCTACTTGGTAACGGGTTAAATCAATTGGGTGATTGCTGCTTAATTCGGTATAAACTTTATTATGTGTTTTACCAAAGTTTAAGGCTGTATAACCGCCATTTGTAGTTGGCATTTTTTGCTTGATAATATCCGCTTGGATAGTTACTCCTAAATGATTGGCTTGACCAGTTAAATCAGCAGCAGTATGATAATCTACACCGTCTTTTTTGAAGGCATTATTTCTGGTATAGCACCATAAAATGGTAGCCATGCCTAACTCATGTGCTCTTTCAAAAGCAGCAGCTACTTCTTGAATTTGGCGTCCGCTTTCGTCTGAACCAAAATAGATAGTAGCTCCAACAGCAGCAGCACCTAAGTTCCAAGCCTCGTCTACTGAACCAAACATAATTTGGTCGAATTTATTAGGGTAGCTTAGGAATTCGTTGTGGTTTAATTTTACAATAAACGGAATTCTATGGGCATATTTTCTTGAGCAAGAAGCCAAAACTCCGTAGGTAGAAGCAACAGCGTTACAACCACCTTCGATTGCTAATTTAACAATATTTTCTGGGTCAAAAAAAGCAGGGTTAGGTGCAAAAGAAGCACCAGCACTGTGCTCAATACCTTGATCCACTGGTAGGATAGATACATAACCTGTATTGGCTAAACGACCCGTACCATAAATTGAAGCCAAGTTTCTTAATACTTGTGGTGAGCGGTTAGTTTGGGCAAAAACGCGGTTAATAAAATCGTGTCCCGGTAAATGCAACTGATCTTTTAAAATGGTTTTACATTCGTGGTTCAGCAGGGTTTCTGCACTCGCACCAAGTAATTCTGCTATCTTTGTCATAAGTTGTTGAATTATTTGGCGCAAACATACATTTTTTTACCGATTAACCTTGTGATATGGAAATCTTAATTATTAAAATTATTGACAAATCTCAAATGCAAATGGCATGGGACATTAGAAGGGTTGTTTTTGTTATTGAACAAGAATGTCCGGAAGATATTGAATGGGAATTTGAAGAAGAATCTACCCACTATCTTGCCTTTTTAAATGGAAAACCCGTTGGAACTGCCAGATGGCGAAGAACAGAAAATGGATTTAAGCTAGAAAGGTTTGCTGTACTTAAGGAAGCTAGAAATAGTGGAGTAGGGTCGAGCTTAGTAAAATACTTACTCAATGAATTGTCGGGTCAAACCGAAAAAAAATATTTACATGCCCAATTGGCTGCAGCCCCTTTGTATGCCAAGAACGGATTTAAGCCAGAAGGGGAAAACTTTTGGGAGGCAGGAATTGAGCATGTAAAAATGAGTATTTAGTCAACAATGGCCTTGTACATGCCTTGAATTTCGGTGGCATATTTTTGTTCAACTATTTTCCTTTTCACTTTTTGAGTAGGGGTCATTTCTCCTTCCTCTAAACTGAATACTTTCCGTTTTAAGGCAAAGTGTTTAACACGTTCAAATTTGCCTAAATCTTTGGCATATTTATTCATGTCTTCCTCTACCCATTTGCGGATATTTTCATCTCTAATGAAGTCGTCTGCCTGCTCAAAAAAATCCTCTTTGTATCCAAAAACTTCTTTTATTTCTTCTTTAGAAGGCACTATGATAGCAGTTAAGTACTCCTGTTTATCTCCAATTAAGAATATTTGTTCAATCTTATTAGACTTTAAATAGGTGTTTTCGATTGGGGTTGGGTAAACGTTTTTACCAAAAGAGTTAACCAGGATATTCTTAATTCTATCTGTAATTTTTAGGTAGCCTTTATAAAATTTCCCAACGTCTCCAGTGTGTAACCAACCATCTGGGTCAATGGCTTCTGCAGTGGCTTCTGGTAAGTTCCAATAGCCTTTCATTACATTTCTACCACGCACCAAAATTTCACCTTCAGCACTTTCAAAATTTGGATTAAAGCTGTCAAAAGTTTGAATCGTAATAATCTCTTTGGTATCTACATTTTGGATAGCTACTTCATTGAGTCTACCTACTCGCCCAACCGCGCCAAAAACTTGTCTATGTGGCTCGTTAACGGTAACCAAAGGAGAGGTTTCTGTAAGTCCGTACCCTTCGCAAACCAAAACCCCGATGTTTCCAAAGAACTCGCCTACATGTTGCGGCATGGCTCCACCCCCGCTAATCATAATTTTCATATTGCCACCCAATCGCTCTTTGATTTTAGAGAAAACTAGTTTTTCTGCAATGGCTAACTGAAGGCTCAAAAGTGGTCCGGGTGTTTTATCAGCCTCTCTTAACAATCTGCGTTTTTCACCCGCCTTAATAGACCAATTAAAAATCTTTAGGCTTAGTCCCCCTTTTGAGGTTACATTTTTTCTAACACGTTCTTCAATTCTTTCTAACAGCCTTGGCACAGTTAAAATAGCAGTCGGCTTCACCTCTTGAATATTCGAAGTTAATGCTTCTAAACTTTGTGCAAAAGCAATTTGTGTACCTACTACAGTGCTCAAATAATAAGTGGCGGTTCTTTCATACACATGGCACATGGGTAAGAAGGATAAGAATATATAGTCTTTGTTTACAATATAAATTAGTTCTAAAGCCATTTCAAGGTCACTCAAAAAATTATCATGCGTAAGCATAGCGCCTTTTGGTTTACCTGTAGTGCCAGAAGTATAAAGCAAACAGCTTAAATCATCTCTGGTTACTGAGGCAAGGCGAGCATCTACGGCAGCTTTTGAAGAGGTATATAATAGGCTTCCTGCCGCAATCATTTCATCGTAAGTAATAATGCCTTCTTCTTTTTTATCTGTTTGAAAAGCAATTATTATTTGTTCTAGTTTTGGGCAATTGTGTTTGATTTTATTGATTTTCTTTAACAAGAAAGGGGTCCCTACCAATATTGCCCTAGCGCCAGAATCATTTAAAATATACTCAATTTCCGATTCAGACAAGGTTGGATAAATCGACACATTGACCAATCCTAATTGCATCAATCCTTGGTCGAAGGTGATATACTCAGGACAATTTTCAATAATGAGCGCTACAGTTTGTTGCTTTGGGTATCCTTTATCTAAAAAATACGCTGATATAGCATCTGCTTGGTTTATAACCTCTTGATAGGTTAACCCACGGTAGGCATCTTTTTTCTTTTCTGACAAGTAAATACTGTCTGGTGTCTTCACATGATTAGCTACATATTTAAGGTAGGGATGCAGTGAAGGAAAATGATAGTCTAGTACAAATTTCTGGTCCATTAACAATTGATTAATAATGCGAATAAAGATATTTTGAGTAAAGGCTAAAAACGATATGATGCGAATTGTGGTAAAGATTTTTGCATTTTTTGCAAAAAAGTCCCTCACAGTGCGAAAATGCTGGTAAACTACCTTCCGGTAGGAATGCGCATTTTGTACTCTACCCTTGCCCCACCTTTAGATATGGCAATGAGTTTATTTTTGAGTAAGCGCCTTTTTAATTGGGAGATATGGTCAACAAATAGTTTTCCTTTACAATGGTCATATTCATGCTGAATTACCCTAGCTGCAATGCCATCAAAATCTTCTTCAAAAGTTTCGAAGGCTTCATTTTGGTAGCGTATCCTCAGCTTGGCATGCCTGCTCACATTTTCTCTAATATGCGGAATGCTAAGGCAACCTTCCTCATACTCCCATTTTTCGCCAATTTCACTTAAAATTTCCGAATTAATGAAAACCTTTTTTTCATTAGGATATTCTTCGTTTTCAAAAGCCTCTGTGTCTATAATAAACAAGTTAATGGCTTTTCCAACTTGGGGCGCGGCCAAGCCTACGCCATGGGCATTATACATGGTTTCCCACATATTCTCAATGAGCTCTTTTAGATTAGGATAATCTGCAGAAATATTTTCGCCTATTTTGCGTAAAACTGGATCTCCATATGCTATAATCGGTAAAATCATATTCTTTTTTTAGTTCATTTCCATGTAAGACTGAAGGATTAATACAGCACTAATTTGATCTATATTACCCTTCTTTTGTCTATCTTTTTTCTTTAAGCCCATTTCTAACATAGCCCGGGTTGCAATTTTTGAAGTTAACCTTTCGTCTACTCTTACAATGGCAATGGTTGGGAATGTTTGAGCCAACAAAGATATAAATTTTTCGGTTGCTGGCGCAGATTGAGAATCGCTGCCATCCATTTGTAAGGGTTTTCCAACTACAAAGGTGTCAACAATTTCCTTTTGGCAATAGGCTTTCAGCCAATTGATGGCAGCTTTTGAATCAACCGTGGCTAGGCTGGAGGCTATGATATTAAGAGGGTCGGTAACGGCCAATCCAATACGTTTTGTGCCATAATCAATTGCTAATATTCTTCCCATATTGGGCTGCAAGTTAAGCAAGAATACAAAATACAAGGTTTTTAACAAATTATTGAGAATGCAGGTTAAGCCAAATCTAGGATTATCCTAAAGGTTGTTCCTTTGCTAGGCTCTGAATGTCTTACATAAATTTGGCCCTTGTGATATTGCTCAATAATTCGTTTCACCAAGGAAAGTCCTAGTCCCCAGCCTCTTTTTTTAGTTGTAAACCCTGGTTTGAAAACTGTTTTAAACTTTCCTCTTGGAATTCCTTTTCCTGTATCTTTTATATCAATATAAACTTGCGTTTCGTCGTGGTTAATAATTAAACTAAGATTGCCTTTACCATTCATTGCATCTACCGCATTTTTACAAAGGTTTTCAATTACCCATTCAAAAAGCGGAATATTAATTTTAGCCCAATTGCCTGGTTGTTGTATAAGTACTTCAAAATTTACCTGACTCGATACCCTATTTCTTAAATAGGAAATAGATTTTTCAATTACTAAGTCGAGATTTTCTTCTTTAAGCACAGGTGCAGAACCAATTTTAGAAAATCTTTCTGTAATTAATTCGAGTCGTTGAATATCATAATCAACCTCTTTCAATATTTCTTCTTGTTCTGATTTGTCTGTTTCTTTCAATAAATTATGCCATTCTCGTAAGCTAGAAATTGGGGTACCTAATTGATGCGCTGTTTCCTTGCTCATACCAACCCAAACCTGATTTTGCTCTGCCCTTCGGCTGCTGCTTATTGCCAAATAACTCATAATGGCAAAAAATGAAATTAGGCCAAGCTGAATGAAAGGGTAGGTTTTTAAATCGTTTAAAATGGTTGAATTTTTATAGTAAAGGTTGTTATATCTATTATTGGTTTCGTCGTAAATAATTTTGATAGGCTCATGCTCTTCTTTCATTTCGTTGAGCTCATTTAAAAGGTAGGTGCTATCTTCTAAACGCAACGAATCTAGGTTTCTAGTGGCTACAATTTTGCCATTATCATCAACTAGGATGGTAGGAATGGTCTCATTGTCTTTAATGATATCCAGCAGAAAATTGATATCCATATTGTTTTCAATTAGCCCTAATTGACGCGTTGCATTTGCCCAAAGTTTAATCTTTTTATCCTCTTGGGCAGCCAATTCCTTAACCATGGTTCGAGTATACCACAAAGAGAATCCGCCAATGGCCATGGCTGCCGTTAATAGAATAATTTTCCAAAGTCGTTTTCTTTCGTAAGCTTGCATGAGAATATTTTTGGCCCTTCGATTTACAAATAATTACTGTAAACGCAAATTCTGTACATTCAATTGTAAAAATTCAAATTAACTTTGTTTGATGAAAAAGGCCCAAATCCACTTTGAGGGAAATAATTATACTGCAAATTTAGAGAGCCCGATAGACGTTTCAATTCCAATGCAAAGCGGAATGGAGAATCCCAATGCTTTTCATATCCCTTTTCCTCGGTTTGAACCCATTAGAGTGGGCGATTTTGTTGGCTCTGTAGCCCAAGGAAGCGGGGCAAATTGTGAAAATTTGTTTATCAATGCCCATGGAAATGGCACACATACAGAATGCATTGGGCACATTACACCGCATCGAATTTCAGTTAATGATACCTTAACTTCTTTCTTTTTTACCTGCCAACTGCTTTCGGTTCAACCCGAAACCTTAGAAAATGGAGATTATATAATTACACCAAAGGCCATTGAGGGTAAATTAATTAGTGGCATTGAAGCGCTTATGTTGCGCACTTTACCCAACTCTACTCAAAAATTAACCCAGCATTACTCAGGAAATAACCCCTGCTATTTGTCGCCAGAATTAACAGCCATGATAGCTGCCGCGGGCGTTAGCCACTTATTGGTAGATTTGCCATCAGTGGATAGAGAGGAAGACGGCGGCGCCATGTTGGCCCACAAAGCCTTTTGGAAATATCCAGATAAACCAAGAATGGAAGCCACCATTACAGAGCTAATTTACGTTCCAACTGAGGTGAAGGATAATATATATTTGCTTAATATTCAGATAGCAAGCCTCCAAACAGATGCATCTCCCTCAAAGCCTCTATTGTTTAATTTACATCAAGTTTATTAAGCATCTTAATAATTATTTGCCTACGAGGTGTAGATTCCTATTTTTGCAATGCTTTATAAAAAGTGAAATATGAAGAAAACCGCATTATTGTTAGGAATTGTAAGTGTATTTTTAGCACAAAACCTTAACGCTCAGAAACCAGGAGCCGCAAAAAAAACAAGTGCTCCATTAGCCAAAAAGGAAGTTGTAAAAGAAGTGCCTCCTGCCAACCCCGTTATATTTACTGTTGGAAATGAGCAAATCTTAAAGGATGAATTTTTAAGACAACTTACCAAAAATAGAAAGGATAAAAACAATCCTTCAGAAGCAGAAATTAAAGAATACCTTAATTTATACGTAAATTTTAAATTGAAGGTTAAAGAAGCTATGACTTTGCAGCTAGATACCAATCCAGCTTTTAGATCAGAGCTTGCGGGTTACCGCAAACAATTGGCTGCTCCTTATCTAAATGATAAACGTGTAACTGAATCTTTAATGCAAGAAGCCTATGAGCGCATGAAGCAAGAAGTAAATGCAAGTCATATTTTAATTAATGTTGACCCAAATGCTTCTCCTGCTGATACCTTAATGGCCTACAATAAAGCCTTAGATTTACGCAAGAGAATTTTGAAAGGCGAAAAATTTGACAGCATGGCAAGCAGGTTTTCTGAAGACCCATCTGCTAAAAAGAATTTTGGAAAATTGGGATGGTTCACAGTTTTTCAAATGGTTTATCCTTTTGAAAATACTGCCTACAAAACACCTAAAGGAGAATTAAGCATGCCATTCAGAACCCAATTTGGGTATCATATTCTTCGTGTAAATGATATTAGAGCGGCTAGAGGAGAAATGAAGGTTCAACACATTATGATTAGAACCGGCTATGGTGCAGCGCAAGAGGTATTGAGCAATGCCAAAGAAAGAATTGATATGGCGTATGACGAATTATTAAAAGGTGTTCCTTTTGATTCATTGGTAGAAAAGTACTCACAAGATGATGGCAGTAAGGCCAACAAAGGCATAATGAATTGGATGTCGAGTTTAAGTGGCTACCCTGACGAGTTTAAAGATATTTGTTTTGGATTGAAATCAGGTGAAAGTTCAAAGCCTTTTAGTACAGATTATGGTTGGCATTTGGTGAAGTTTGTAGAGTTTAGACCTGTAGGTGAATTTAAGGATGTTCAAGATTTAATTAAAAATAAAGTTACCAGAGATTCTCGCTCAGAAGGCTCAAAAACTGCCGTAATTGAAAGAGTTAAAAAGGAAAATGCATACTTAGAATACCCTGTAAACTTTAAGCTATTTGTAAGTAAATTGGATAGTTCCTTTTTGCAAGGAACTTGGAAGTTTGAAGCCAATAAAATGACAGAAAAGCCTTTATTTACCATAGGAAATAAGACCTATACCGAAATGGATTTTGCTTCTTATGTGGTGGCTAACCAACAGCCTAAAGAAAAAGACAATGCATTTATGGTGGCAAGAAACTTATTTACCACTTGGGCAAATGATAAGTGCTTGGCTTATGAAGAAAGTATTTTAGAACAAAAGTATCCTGAATTTAAATACATAATGACCGAATACCATGATGGTATTTTGTTATTTGATTTAACAGACAGAAAAGTTTGGAGTAAAGCACTTAATGATACTTTAGGTTTAGAAGCTTTCCATGCCCAAACAAGTTCTAAGTATATGTGGAAAGAGCGATTGAATTATAAGGTTTATAATTGCCTTGATGCTAAAGTTAAAGCTGCAGCAATTAAGATGCTTACAGCGGGTAAAACTGAGGCTGAGCTAATGGCCAAACTCAATAAGAAAGTTGCGAATGCTATAGTTGTTAAAGATGCTAAAGCGGAGAAAATTGATCCAACTGCAGGAAAGCTATGGGATGTAAAAGGCTTTTCGGATATTATAGAAGAAGGTGCAAATAAGTTCTATTGGGTTTTAGGTGTAGTACCTGCAGAGCCAAAATCGCTCAAAGAGGCAAAGGGTGTTGTAACCAGTGATTACCAAGATTTTTTAATGGCAGAATGGGTAAAAGAATTGCGTAGTAAATACCCTGTTGTGGTTAATGAAGCTGCCTTATTAGAGTTGGCTAAGTAATCCACTTAAGCCTCCATTGTGGAGTGCTAATATTTTCTGACCTTTTTTGAAATAGCCCTTATCGATTAAGTCGATAAGGGCTATCATCATTTTAGCCTCATATACTTGGTCTAATAATATCCCTGTTTCTGATGCAAAGGAGCGTATAAACTCTAAAAGTTCTGGGCTTGTTTTGGCATATCCACCACCATGGTAATTAAAATGTAATCGAAACCGTTCAGTCGGGTAAGTGCTGAAATCATCTTGCATGCCTTCAGCACCTTTCAAAACAACAATGCCATTGACCAAGCCTTTATTTTGTTTTTGCATCATACCTTTAAGCAAGCCCCTTAAAGTGCTGCCTGTTCCAACGGCACAAAAGAGGTGGTCATACTCCCACTCTTCCACTATTTCTGCTGCGCCTTCTTCTCCCAGTTCTCCGCCGCCTCCTTCAGGTATTATATATTGGTTTTCGGTTTGAACACAAAGCGCGAACGCCTCTTTATTTCTATATTCTGTTCTGCTGATAAATAGTAAATCCATTCCAAACATTTCACAAAGATTAAGTATTGGATTTGCCAGTTTTTCACCGCGAATAATGGCGGTAGTTTTAAAGCCATATTTGGCCCCAGCTGCAGCAGTTGCCAAAACGTGATTGCTGTAGGCGCCCCCAAAAGTTAATAAGGAAGTTTTATTTTTTTGTTGAGCTGCAAGTAAGTGGTATTTGAGTTTTCGCCATTTATTACCCGAAATAAACGGATGAGATAGATCTTCTCGTTTGATAAATACCGAAAGTCCATGTTCTTTAAATTTGGAAAGATTAAGAACTTCAATCGGTGCGTAAGGGTCTTCAATTTTTAGCATTGTGTTGTTTATGTTTATAAACAAGAATGCTTGCAATCCATAAAAAGCTAGCCACTGCAATTCTATATCTTGATAATCCTAAAACACCTGTTGCTGCTATAATATAGCCAATGAAGAGGAATATCATTAATCTTAACACAATAGGAAATTTAGGTTCAAACAGAAACCGCAGAAATAAAATAGAGACAATAACATTGGCAATTAAACAAAAGAATAAAATACTGAGCAAGGAGATTGGTGCATTTTTAAGCCAAAATCCTATTCCATTAATGATTCCTTTTGTATTGATAACATGGTATAATCCTAAAAATTCACCTTCCTCTAATTTTAAAAAATGCACCCATTCAAATCTTCCTGGGTCAATCATAAAGGCAATCCAGCCTTTTACATTTGAGAGAAAAAAGGTGCTGGGATGCGCCATTATCATTTCCTTTCCGCTTTTGTTCATAAAATCGTAACGATCTGCTAAAGACATTTGATTGGCTTTTTGCATTACAATTTCTTGGACTGAATCTGCGTAGTTTTCTCCATAAACTAATGCGTTGGTATATTTACCCATATACTTTAGAACGAATATGGGCGTAACGGTTGAATAATGATAATGACCAGTAATGTGTTTATTATAATTACAATAAGCATGGTAGATGATTGGTATACTAAGTAAGGGAAGTAAATACTTGGTTTTTGATTTTTTAATGAAGTAGAAAAGGAAAATAGCTCCAGCACTTAATCCCATTAAATAGGCCACAGGTTTTGCAAGCATTGCCAAAATAAAAAACAAACTCATTTTAATGGCATTTTGATAGGAAGGGATATGCCAAAGCCTATAGGTATGGTAAAATGCCCAAAAAATTAAGGATTGGAACAAAATATCACTCATGATAAAATTGCAATGAATCACCTGGGAAGGGTATACCAACAGAAGAACAATCAAATATTTATTTGACCTTATTTTGAAATTTTCATCAAGCCATTTTTTGATTCCCCAAATGGTACTAATACTAATGATACTTTGAAAGAATAACACTAAATAATCATTTGATGAAATGAGCTTGATAAGTGCTATGAAAAGTCCATATAATGGAGGCCTAAAAGTAAAATAGTCGGGCTTAAATTCACCTAACCAAGGTGCTGCATAAAGACTACCATGTGCTATTATATTATCTGCTTGCGAAAGGTAATCAATTGAATCAACTAAATAAATACTACCAGTATATAAAGCCATTAGAAACCCAAGCAAGTGCAAACCAGAGATAATCCCAAGAAACACCCAAGGACGACTTAGTAATTTTGCTATGGAATTTAATTTGTTAGTCATTCAATTAAATTGATATAATGCTGCAAATGTACCATAATAATTAAGTTTCAAAATTCTCTTTCATAACTGGTCTTTTGGCTTTGTTTATTAAAAATAAAAAGGGTCGCTCATTTGGAGCGACCCTTAAAGGATTATTTAAAAATACCTAACTAGCAGTTTAGTTATATTTTTTAAAACTGCTTTCGTTGGCTTCAAAGATTTTAGAACTTCTTTTAAGGCCATAGGCAATGGCAGCCCCAGCAAGAATTGAGATACCGCCATCTAATGGAACGTCATCTACATCATCTTCAAATCCTGGTTGTGCCATGGCAGTGCTAACCATTGCAATTAATAGTAAGGTTAAAATGCTAAACTTTTTCATAAACTACATAAATTAATTTTGATGCAATATGCCAGCTTCTTTTTTTTGAATTGTTAGAATAATTGCGTTTTTCATATAGAATTTATTTGATAGGTTTATTCTTGGACAACAAACTTTTTATGGCAAATTCCATCGCTGTTTCCTGCTTGAATAATATAGGTTCCGGCAGCCCATTGGCTTACATTTAGGATCATGCGTTTTTTGTTGAAAGTTTCCCCACTTAGTTGAAAGATTAATTTTCCTTGTAAATCATACACTGTCATCCATTCTGGTGCGATATTTCCTTCAAATAGGAGGTTAACCTCTTCTTTTGCAGGATTTGGAAATACTTCTAAACTTAGTTTCATTGCAGCAGCAACATCTTCCAACCCCGTGCTTCCTACAAGTTTAATGGCAAACCTATTTTTATTTTCACTTGCTGTAGTATCCAACCAAACTTTATGTTTTAAACCAGTATGTATTAAAATATTTTTATCTCCATCCATTAAATAGGCAACATAATTTTCTGGCAATTTGGTTTCTGAAAAGTCTAGGATATAGTTTGAAGGAATTGGTACTATAGCCTCTAAAAGAATGTATTTATTACCAGCTTTCCTGAAATCTATGGCTAAGGATTGGCCATCTGTATTTTTACTATACAAACTAAATTCTGGATTTAAGAGTTTCATTGCATCTTCTTCATCATTGCCGTCCAGCATATTATCATGGAAAACCATTCTAAAAGCATCCCAAGTAAGGTTGGTATCATTGCTTACTCTAATGTTTATTTCATCAAATGCAGACTTTCTAAATCGAATTGAAGCATTGGTGCTAACTTTCATGCTTTCTGCAAAAGTTATGCTTGAGGTAGCACTTCCAGCAGCTAAATTTTGTAAGAAAAACGAGGCTCCCTGCGGAATAATTACATCATCTGTTGATAAATTGAAAGTTGAATAGCCTCCTCTTGTGCCTGTTGCCACATTGTAAACATGCACTGTATTGCTAACATTACTGCGTGTTGCACTTTTTAAGTTTATTGGACTCCAATATGGGTTTCCAATTAGGTTAAACAAAGTATTGGTTGATTTTGAAAGTGTAATGGTTTGGTTTGTTCCATCATTTAAAGCGCCAGTTAGGGTGATAGTAGTAGCATTTGGAGTTATGCCAGCTGTTCCATTAAGTGTACCAGTTTGGGTTCTGTCACCCCTTACAAGTACCCGTATTCCTGCTCCCTTAGACCACGATGAAGATGTGGTATTTGAAAATGCTGTCCAACCTGGATCATTTGTGAGGCTGCTATTACCTGTGGTAGGGTTGTACAAAAATGCGCTCGAATTGTTAGAAGGTGTGGCATCAAAACCATTTGTTGCTCCACCTGTACCTGTTACAAAAATTCCTGTTTGCAATTGACTTAGCGGAATAGCACTGTTAAATGGATGTGCCATAAACCTAAAGGCCCTTCTCCCATCGGTAGTTCCTCCTGGAATAAATATTTTTGTGTTAACGTTGCCAGTAATAATAGCACCACTGCTTACCAAAACCTGAGAAGTAAGCGCACTACTTGAATTTAGGGTTAAGTTTCCACCAGAAGCAATAGTACCTGCCTGTACTGTTACTACCTCAGATACACTTAAAGCTGAACCAATAGTTAATGATGCACCCGCCCTATTAAAAATTAATCTTCTTAAATTGTTAGATGTTGTTAATCCTAATGTGGCGTTACCACCTGCGCCTGCAAATTTAATTGAGGCATTATTAGAACCAACCAAACTGCCATTATTGGTGAAGGTTCCATTTATAGTAAGGGTATCATCTGTAGTCATACTGCCCAACCAAATTGACGCACCAGAATTAATGGTTAAGTTCCCAATTTGCACATCCTGTTGTAGAATTGGATAGTAAGTCCTACCACTTGGAATTAAGGCATTGTCATTTTCTCCTGGTACCCCAATGGGGTTCCAGTTTATTTCACTCATCCAACTAATTGTTCCACCACCACCTCCTCCAACCCAAGAATAGTTGCATGCACCTGTTGTAAAGTTAGCAGTTCCACCTTCAAGCAAAGTATTTCCTCCGTTTCCTTTGATGGCTTTTATTCTATAGTAATAAGTATTTGGAGTTAAACCATTTATTACATAACTGCTCACATTGCCCATGTTAAAGTTATTGAAGTTGTTTACGAAGCTCGTAAAATTTGCATTGGTTGAAACGTCTAAAAGGTAGGCATCTGCTGCTGCAAAGCTCGGGGCTGTCCAGTTTATAGTAGCCGTATTTGCGCAAATGGCAGATGGGGCATTATATGTACCCACTAACAGGGCACTAGAGCTCACCCAATTTGAAGTGGTGCCGGTAAGTGCAAAATTGTATAATGTGCCATGGAATTGGTTATTGCTATAATCGATAAGTGTGTTGATGTTTGTGTTTGTTCCTGCAGTTGTAGCTTGATCAAAGCGATAGTAAGCAATAAGATTTGCATGCGTTGGGTCAATGGTATTTTTCCAATTTGCAGTTATTTCTGCATCTGTTCTGGCCGTATTCCAGAACCTCACTTCATCCATGCTGCCATTAAAATAAACACTGTTTGTGCCATGAAAGCCTAGCACCATGTTATTTATTGTACTAAAATCTGTATTAGTGATGGCAGCAATTGAACCGGTAAAAATTGTAACATTAGTTTGCTTCACTCCATCGATGTAAAGGTTAACCGAAGGAGTACCTGTCTGGTTTACTACACAAGCCACATGATGCCAATTGCCATCATTAATTAATTGGTTAGCGTCAAGCCTATAGGTAGTTGCATTTAAAGCCCTTGTAGAGAAGTTTAGTTTGCC
>JAIYCU010000046.1 GCA_027487835.1 Bacteroidota bacterium
AACTAATATTTTCTATACTTTTGCAACTCTTCAAAAATGGCAACGAACAAATTTACCAAAGAAACTTACCTCAACTGGTATGAGCAAATGTTGCTTATGCGCAGGTTTGAGGAGAAAGCAGCCCAATTATACGGGCAGCAAAAGATTAAAGGTTTTTGTCACCTTTACATTGGCCAAGAGGCCGTTGTAGCGGGAACAATGAGTGCTTTAAAAAAGGAAGACCGATTAATAACGGCCTACCGCGACCATGCGCACGCCTTAGCTTGTGGCATTAGTGCCAAAGAAGTGATGGCCGAGCTTTATGGAAAAGTAACAGGTTGTTCTAAAGGCAAAGGAGGCTCTATGCACATGTTTAGCAAAGAACATAATTTCTTTGGCGGACATGGCATTGTTGGGGGTCAAATTCCCTTGGGAGCTGGGATTGCCTTTGCTGACCAATACCGCGGAGGCGACCAAGTAACCGTTTGTTATTTTGGAGATGGTGCAGCCCGTCAGGGAGCTTTGCACGAGACCTTTAACATGGCCATGCTTTGGAAACTGCCAGTAATTTTTGTAATTGAAAACAATGGCTATGCAATGGGAACTTCTGTAGAAAGAACTACCAATGTAATGGAAATGTACAAAATTGGAGAAAGTTACGAAATGCCTTCATTTGCGGTGGATGGAATGCAACCAGAAACAGTTCATGAAGCCATGGCAGAAGCAGCCAAAAGAGCAAGAGCTAATGAGGGTCCAACTTTATTAGAAATCAGAACTTACCGCTACAGAGGTCATAGTATGAGTGACCCAGCAAAATATAGAACCAAAGAAGAGGTAGAAGAATACAAAAAGAAAGATCCATTAGAAATGGTAAAGGCAACTTTACTAAGCAAGAAAATGGCATCTGAGGCAGATCTTGAAACCTTAGAAGAAAAAATAATGGCAACCATAAATGAGGCTGTAGAGTTTAGCGAAAACTCTCCTTTCCCAGACCCATCTGCCTTGTATGAGGATATTTATGCAGAGCCTAACTACCCTTTTATTAAAGAATAATAAAGTAATTTTAGATAAAGATAATGGAGCACAAAGAAGAAAAAAATCAGGGTTTAGATTTAGATACAACCCTTATTGAAACTAGTCATAAAGTAGATAATTTCTACCAAAGCTATAAGAAACAAATCACTACAGGTATTATTGCAATTATTGCAATTGTTGGAGGATATGTAGCATTTAAAATGTTTTATATTGAGCCGAAAGAAAAAGAAGCCCAAACTGCTATGTACCAAGCACAAGTTTGGTTTGAGCAGGATAGCTTTAACCTTGCTTTAAATGGCTTGGGAGAAATGTCTGGCTTTTTAGCCATTGCAGATGAGTATGGCCTAACTAAATCTGGCAACTTAGCCCATTACTATGCTGGGGTTTGTTACATGCGCAAAGGTGAATTTCAAAATGCAATTGACATGTTAGATGGTTTTAGCACAGATAATGATTTAGTAGGACCCCTTGCTACAGGCTTAAAAGGCGATGCTTATGTAGAATTAAACGACCTTGATAAAGGTGCCTCACTTTACATGAAAGCAGCTGGCCAAAGTCATAATAAGATTACAGCGCCTATCTTTTTAAAGAAAGCTGGAATTGCCTTTGAAGAGTTAAAATCATATGACAATGCCATTCGCGCTTACGAAAAAATTAAGCTTGAATATGCAGAAAGCAGCGAAGCGCAAGACGCAGATAAATTTATTGCTAGAGCTACTGCTGCAAAAGGAAACTAAATTTATTTCAATAGTAAAAAAGGAACTGTAACCCAGTTCCTTTTTTTGTTTATACCAATCGATATCAACATGTCAACCGCAAATAAAAACTTATCAGACACCTCCTTAGAATCGCATGATCTATTTAAGCAATTTAATATTGGCTTGGTAGTGGCAGATTGGAATCCAGCTGTTACGCATGCCATGAGGGATGCCGCTGTTGATTTTTTAGTAAAACAAGGAGTACCTAGCCATCAAATTTTGGTTCAACCCGTACCTGGAAGTTTTGAGCTTCCATTGGCCGCTAAATGGATGGCAGAACAAATTCAAATAGATGCTGTAATAGCCATTGGTTGTGTAATTCAAGGAGAAACCAGACATTTTGATTTTATCTGTGATGCCTGCGCTAATGGCATCATGCAGGTTGGTCTTCAAACCAATAAACCTGCAATTTTTGGCGTACTCACCACCCAAAATCAAGAACAAGCCTTGGATAGAGCGGGTGGCAAACATGGTAATAAAGGAATTGAAGCCGCTGAAACAGCTTTAAAAATGTTGCTTCTCAAAAATGAGTTTACCAAATAGTAAAGTATTTTCTAGCTATTGGTTTGCCCATGCAATTCTGTTAAGTTTGAAACTCTGTTTGTAAGGCATGAATCCGAAAAAAATTTCATTCGTACTAGCGCTTGTAGTTAGCTTAATTGTTAGCTGCAAAAGTGGCTTTGAAAAAGAAAGAATCGCCCTTGGCGACCCTGAAACTTTTATGGTAGTAGATACCCTATTTAGGACAGGCGAAAACCGTTTAACCACTCGGGTTGATGCCAATTGGTGGGGAAATGCGCCTGGAGGTTTTGTAGTTGGATATGAGGTTTCTACAGACAATCAACAAACATGGCATTATACCACCACGCAAGACAGTAGCTTTTTATTAAACATTCCGCCAGGCCAAGACAGTGCAGATGTGGTTGTGTATGTGAGGGCCATTGACAATATGGGCAGAAAAGACCCAAGCCCTGCTTCTACCCTATTCCCTATTAAAAATTCAAAGCCCAAGATTAGCTTTCTTTTTTCGAAACCCTTGGGTGGAATTGCTTCTCAAAATCCAATTGCAGTATTTCCAGTTATTAAATACAGTTTTGAAGGCATTGACCCAGACGGGCAGCAAGATTTGGCCACGTATGAATTATACATTAATGACACCAATGCCAGTGCCTTTATTTTACCTGCAAATGCAAGCGCCTTTACCCTTATTTCAGAAAACCCTAAGGCAAATGGTGGCCCATGTAAAGTGTATATAAATAACAATTTAAATGCCTTGCCTGGCAGCATAGACGGATTAAAACACAATGCAGCCAATGTATTTTATTTACGTGCGGTAGACAAAGCGCAGTCAAAGTCGGGATATGTAGCCTCGCCAAGTATTTGGGTGAAGAAAGTAAGTTCAGACATCTTGGTAATCAACGCCTATAATAGCAGTAAAATCTCGGTTCAAAACTTTTATACCAATCGCTTAAAAAACAATGGCATTTTATTGTTCGACACGCTCCAAGCCACAGAAATTGTAAGCAGTAATTATACCCAATTGCAACCCGATTTCTTAACCCAAAGCAGAACCTTTGCTCTCTTTAAAAAGATGCTTTGGTTTGCAGATGATGCAAGTTTTTCATTTTCATTAGGACAAAGAACCACAGGCACTTTCTTTGACAATGGTGGGGCCCTGTTTATGGCGGTTGCAATTAATTCGAGTTTCGATCCACTTTCAAACTTCTTAGATTGGACCCCAATTCGCCAGTTGGTTAATCCACCTGGTGGTTCCATTTTTAGGGTGAATATAAATAGTCAGGTTGCCCCAGTGAATGCAGGTTGGCCTATCTTAAAATCTACCGCCATCATTCCGTCTGCAAGGCCCTTTGAAATACCCGCCACCACGGCACAAGTAAAGTATGATTCTTTATATGCAGGCGGCATTATCGAAAGCAAAAGTGGCCAAGCTCCTGTAGCATGGAATGGCATTTCAACTGTTTTGGCAAAAAGAACCTTGCAAAGCACTGGAAATACTAATTTTATCATCAGCAGTATTCCACTTGAACAATTTAACGGCAATGCAAATGCTGATAGTTTATTTAAGAAAATAGTGGTAGACGAATTAGAATTCTAATGATTAAAAACCTAGTATTGTTTGCAAGTGGCAGTGGCAGTAATGCCGTAAATGTGTGCAATTACTTTAGCAATCATCCTTCTGTTAAAATTAGCGCCTTAGTTTGCAACAATCCCCAAGCCGCAGTCATTCCAAAAATGGAAGCAATTGGGATACCCGTTGTGCTGGTAAGTCGTACAGAATTTAACAATCCTACCCTACTCTTACCTTTAATAGCTCGGTTTGAACCAAACCTCATTTGTTTACTAGGCTTTTTATGGAAGATACCGGCATTTTTAGTAGAAGCAATGCCTCATAAAATTCTCAATTTACACCCAGCATTGTTGCCTAAATTTGGAGGGAAAGGCATGTATGGAATGCATGTGCATGAAGCCGTAAAACTTGCACAAGAAAAAGAAAGTGGCATTAGTATTCACTGGGTAAATGAGCATTTTGATGAGGGCGAAATAATTGATCAATTTTCTTTTTCAATTGCACCAATAGACAGCGTAGAAGCGATTGCCCAAAAGGTTCATGAATTGGAACAAAAACATGTTCCTGCAGTTATTGAAAAAGTATTGGCAAATTTGAATTAATAGCAGGCAATGTCTTAATGTTTGCTTACTTTTGCCCCCTCATTTGATTAGGCATGTCAGCAACGCAAAAAATCTCAAACGCTTTAATATCTGTATTTTACAAAGACGGATTAGCCCCTATAGTTCAAGAGCTTCATAAAGAAGGTGTAACTATTTACTCTACAGGAGGCACACAAGAATTCATAGAAAAACTTGGAATACCAGTCATCCCTGTGGAAACCTTAACAGGCTATCCTAGTATTTTAGGAGGCCGAGTTAAAACCTTGCATCCTAAAATCTTTGGAGGCATATTGGCAAGAAGAGAAGAGGCGCAAGACTTGGCAGAAGTAGGTGAATTTGAAATTCCTTTGTTAGACTTAGTGATGGTAGATTTATATCCTTTTGAAGAAACAAGGAAACAAACCAATGAGGCAAAAAAAATCATCGAGAAAATTGATATTGGCGGCATTTCATTAATTAGGGCTGCGGCCAAAAACTTCAACCATACCTTAACAGTTTCTCATACTCGGTTATATCCTGATTTGTTAACCTTATTGCAAACACAAGCCTGCAGCAGCAGTTTGGCGCAACGCAAACAATTTGCAGCCCATGCCTTTCAAGTAAGTTCGCATTATGATGCAGCCATCTTTAACTATTTTAATGAGTCGGAAAACACTACCGCGTTAAAGGTTAGTTATGAAAGTGGTATGCCTTTAAGATATGGAGAGAATCCGCATCAAAAAGGATATTTCTATGGGCATTTAGCAGACTTATTAACCCAAGTTCATGGCAAAGAATTATCGTATAATAATTTGCTAGACGTAGATGCTGCTATTCAACTTATCAATGATTTTGTGGAGCCAACTGTGGCCATCATCAAACACAATAATCCGTGTGGTGTAGCCAGCAGGGCTACAATTTTTGAAGCATGGAAAGATGCATTGGCAGGTGATCCGGTATCTGCATTTGGAGGTATTATTGCGCTTAATAAGCCAGTTGATAAAGAAACTGCCCTTGAGATGGATAAGATATTTTTAGAAGTTCTATTAGCGCCAGGATACAGTGAAGAAGCCTTGGAAATTTTAAAAGGGAAAAAGAACAGAATTATATTGGTTCAAACCGGACAATTACCAACAAGCCAAACGGTGAGAAGCGCCTTAAATGGTGTATTGGTGCAAGACAGAAACTTAGTTGTATTACAAAAAGACCAATTAAAGCCAGTTACCAAAGCTTTAGCAACTGAGGCACAATTAGCAGATATGTTGTTTGCAGATAAAATTGTTAAGCATACAAAATCTAATACCATTGTATTGGCTAAGAACAAGCAACTATTGGGCATAGGATGTGGCCAAACCTCTAGAGTAGACGCATTAAAGCAGGCTATTCAGAAGGCGCACACTTTCAATTTTAGCTTAACAGATGCAGTGATGAGTAGCGATGCATTTTTTCCATTTCCAGATTGTGTAGAAATTGCCAATAAAGAAGGAATTAACGCAGTAATACAACCAGGTGGCTCCATAAAAGATGATGCATCGGTTGCTTATTGTGATGCAAATAAAATGGCAATGTACTTTACTGGAATTCGTCACTTTAAACATTAAATTTAGATTGAAAATTGGGTAAAAAGCCATTGTGAATAATATTATTTTCAATAAGGCAAAACTTTTCTGCCTTTTTTTTGAATTTGTATTAATTTGCAAGGGTTTAACACTTATTTTCCCAAGAGAACACATTCATGAGCGCATTTAGCTTTTTAACGCAAGATTTGGCCATTGACCTTGGAACGGCCAATACGCTAATTATACATAAAGACCAAGTGGTGGTTGACGAACCTTCTATCATTGCAGTAAATCGAAGAACAGGCAATGTGATTGCGGTTGGGAGTCAGGCACAGCAAATGCATGGCAAGGTGCATGAAGACATCAAAACCATTAGGCCTTTAAAAGATGGTGTGATTGCAGATTTTCAAGCTGCAGAACACATGATAAGAGGGATGATTAACATGATTCCTCAAACCAATCGACTTATTAAGCCGCAACAGCGAATGGTTATTTGTATTCCTTCTGGCATTACAGAAGTTGAAAAACGTGCCGTTAAAGATTCGGCAGAACGTGCAGGCGCAAAAGAAGTTTATCTTATTCATGAACCTATGGCTGCTGCAATTGGTATTGGCATAGATGTTTTTGAACCAATGGGTAATATGATTATTGACATTGGCGGTGGTACTACAGAAATTGCAGTTATTGCATTAGCGGGTATTGTTTGCGACCAGTCGATACGGGTAGCAGGAGATGAATTTACAGAAGATATTTTAGATTATATGCGCAGGCAACATAATCTATTGGTTGGTGAAAGAACTGCAGAGCGGATTAAAATTGAAGTAGGTTCGGCCTTGCCAGAACTTGAGAATCCACCACCTGATTTTGCTGTGAATGGAAGAGATTTAATGACCGGTATCCCAAAGCAAATTAGTGTGAGTTATAGTGAAATTGCTTCAGCATTAGATAAATCTATTTCTAAAATTGAAGAGGCCATTTTAAGGGCTTTAGAACTTACCCCACCAGAATTATCGGCAGATATTTACTCTACAGGCTTATACCTAACAGGAGGCGGGGCTTTGCTTAGAGGTTTAGATAAACGTATTGCTACCAAAACAAAACTACCCGTGCATGTTGCAGAAGATCCACTGAGAGCTGTTGTTAGAGGAACGGGCATGGCCTTAAAAAATTTGAAAAACCACAAATTCTTGATGACCTGAATTGATAAGAAGGCATGAGAAACCTCATATTCTTCCTATATAAATATTACACCTTTCTATTGTTCTTTGCATTAGAATTGTTTTCTGTGATTATTCTTTACAGGTATAACAATTACCAAAAAGCAAACTTTTTAAATTTCACAGGAGGCGTTGCAAGCCAGTTTTATGAAACTGTGAATAATACCACCAACTATTTTAGTCTGCGTGAAATTAACGATAGCTTGCTCACAGAAAATGCCAGACTTAGGGGGCAAATGTTAAATGCTTATTATCAAAGTGGGTTTGCACAAACTTCTATCAACGACACGGTTTATAAGCAACAATACACTTATATATCAGCCAATGTGGTAAATAATTCAGTTACCCAAAGAAACAATTATATCACCATAGATAAAGGATCTGCACATGGCATTAAACCAGACATGGGCGTTATTGGCAGTAATGGAGTGGTAGGAATTGTTACAAGCGTTTCCGAGCACTTTTCTACCATTAGGTCGGCCTTAAATAGCAATACCAAAATAAGTTGCATGTTTAAAAAGAACAATGCATTTGGATCCTTAGAATGGAATGGAGATGACCCAAGATTCTCCTCTCTTAAATATGTAAACAAACATGTGCAAGTAGCAATGAACGACGAAATTGTTACCAGCAACTACTCAACCCTATTCCCTCAAGGAATAAGCGTTGGAAAAGTTTATAGCCATTATATTGAAGCAGATGAAAACTTTCACACTATAAAAGTGGAATTGAACACCAACTTTTCTACTTTAAAAAATGTATATGTGATTGTCAACTTCATGAAAGAAGAACAACAAAAAGTGGAGGCAAGCAATAAAGGTGATAATTGAGTTACTTTCCTATATCGTAAAATTTTTGTTGCTCATTTTGTTGCAACTATTGGTGGTAAACAACCTCGAGTTAACCACCTTTGTAAATCCCTTTATCTATATCATTTTTATTCTATCCTTACCTGCCAACATGAAACCTTGGATAGTATTGTTGATTTCTTGCTTTGCAGGTATGGTAATGGATAGTTTTAATAGCACACCCGGTTTGCACATGGGAGCCACAATCTTTATGGGTTACCTCAGGGGATTTTACTTATCGTTTGCCGCCAACAAAGAAGACTTAGATAGCAATATTGCACCGAGCATTGCAAATAAAGGATTGGTTTGGTTTTTAGTTTACGCCTTTACGCTTACTTTGGCCCATCACCTATTTCTCTTCTTTTTTGAAGTTTATAGTTTTTTTGAATTCCTTAGAACTTTATTGCGGGTTGTAAGTAGCTCCCTAATTAGTGTTTTGTTAATTGTCATTGGAGAATTATTGTTTTTTAGAAAAACAAAAACAAGGTAGCAATGGAAAATAAACAAAGGCAAATTACCCTGCTTATTATCTTCTTGGGTGTGGCACTTGTGTATATCGCACGTTTGTTTTACCTACAAATCATAGATACATCTTATGTGTACTATGCACAAAACAATGTACTTCAAGAACAAACTATTTATCCGGCACGTGGATTAATTTACGACCGTAATGAGGAATTATTAGTTTACAATGATGCGATATACGACTTGTCTGTTATCCCAGAGCAAGTTAAAAATTTAGATACGCTTTCATTTTGTAAAGTTTTGAACCTAAGCAAAGAGGAATTCATTAGCACTTTTGCGCGCTTAAGAAGGCAAAAAGGCTATAGTCCTTGGCGGCCTATTGTATTTCAAAGGCAAATTACCATCCCAACCTATGCAGCCTTTCAAGAAAAATTATATGACTTTCAAGGTTTCTTTGTAGAAGTAAGAACCGACCGTAAATATAAGCACAGCAATGCAGCGCATGTGATGGGTTATATTGGAGAGGTTTCTGAACGCCAAATTGAAAAAAGCAATGGATACTACAGAATGGGAGATTTTGTAGGCCAAAGCGGTGTAGAAAGAACCTACGAAAAAGAATTAGGTGGCATTAAAGGTACCCGCTATGTGTTAGTAGATAGTAAAAGTAGAACCCAAGGCAGGTATAAAAACGGCGAGTTTGATACAGCAGCTGTGGCTGGTAAAAATATTCATTTAACCATCGACTTAAAGCTTCAGCAATTAGGGGAAGCGTTGATGCAAAATAAAATTGGAAGTATCGTTGCCATTGAACCTTCAACTGGCGAAGTGCTTTCATTGGTTAGTTCTCCCACCTACGATCCAAATTTATTGGTTGGCAGAGAGCGAGGCAATATGTATATGCAATTGCTAAAAGACCCTTATAAACCACTTTTCAATCGTCCTATTTCGGCACCTTACCCACCAGGATCAATTTTTAAAGTCATTATGAGTTTAATGGGTCAGCAAGAAGGAGTATTAACACCTGCTACAAGTTATGGTTGCCATGGCGGCTACCTATTTGTGGGCTGCCATCCGCATGGTTCTCCCTTGCAATTAAGAGGCGCCATCGCAGTAAGTTGTAATGCGTATTTTTGCCAAGTATATCGCTCTGTTATCAATAACCCTAAATACAAGCATGTAGAAGATGCCTATCAAAAATTTTACGACCATGCTTATAGCTTTGGGATGGGACATCAATTGGGAATTGACTTGTTTGGTGAAGGACCAGGCGTGTTAAAAAAGGCCAGCTACTTTGATAAAATTTATGGCCGATACCGTTGGCAAGCACTTACTACCATCTCAATGGGGATAGGGCAAGGAGAACTTGGTATTACCCCATTGCAAATGGCCAATGCCACCGCAGCAGTAGCAAATAGGGGCTACTTTTATACGCCTCATATTGTAAAGAAAATCAACAATGCAAAAAATCCAAATACAGCCTTTAATCAAAAGCATTGGACCTCTGTAGATACCTCCTATTTCTCGGTAGTAATAGATGGTATGCAAGATGTTGTGGAACACGGAACAGCTTATATCGCCAGAATTCCGGGTATTACGGTGTGCGGTAAAACGGGTACTGCCCAAAACCCGCATGGCAAAGACCACTCAGTTTTCTTTGCCTTTGCCCCAAAAGAAAATCCTAAAATTGCCATTGCTGTTTTTGTAGAAAATGCAGGATTTGGAGCTACTTGGGCTGCTCCAATTGCAAGTTTAATGATTGAGGAGTACCTAACTGGCAAACACGATACCCGTAAAACATTACTTGAAAGAATGTTAAAAGCAGATTTAATCAAACGTTATGACAGTACAGCAGCCAAAACCAAGTAGAATTGATTGGGCAACTTTGCTATTGTACGCCATTCTAGTGTGCTTTGGATTGGTTTGCATTTATGCCTCTGTTTTCAAAGAAACCCACCCCAATATTTGGGATGCCAGTGAGAATTATGGCAAACAACTTATATGGATTGGCGTGTCAACTTTTATTGGACTCCTCATCTTAATTATTGATGAGAAATTCTTCTTTGCCTTTGCCTATTTTATTTATGGGTTTTCAATTCTACTTTTGATAGCAGTGCTAGCAGCTGGAACCACCGTAAATGGCTCGGCTTCTTGGATAGAAATTGGAGGATTTAGAATGCAACCTGCTGAGTTTGCTAAATTCGGTACGGCCCTAGCTTTGGCCAAATACCTTAGTGGTTACAACAAAAATTTTGAAAAAGATAAGAAAATTCAAATAATCAGTGGGCTCATCATTATTGCCCCTATGCTCATTATTCTGCTTCAAAATGAAACCGGTTCAACCCTTGTTTTTACCTCTTTTATTTTTGTATTATTTAGAGAAGGTTTGCCTGGGTGGATTCTCCTTGCGGGCTTTATGCTTATTTTCTTGGCCGTATTGGCTTTAATTTTCCCACCTTTATATATTATTATCGGTGTAGCAGTTATTGCAGGGATATTTTTACTATTAGTGAAAAGAACACGCTCCCTTATTTTAATTACCATTGGCATTGTAGTGGTATCAGGACTTTTAGTTTCAAGTATAGATTATGTTTTCCAAAATGTATTACAGGCACATCAGCGCTCTCGCATCAATGTTTTATTGGGGAAAAATGTAGACATTAAAGGAGCTGGATACAATGTTCAGCAATCAAAAATTGCCATTGGTAGCGGGGGTTTATGGGGGAAAGGGCCTTTACAAGGAACTCAAAACAAATTTAGATTTGTACCCGAACAAAGTACTGATTTTATTTTTTGTACCATAGGCGAAGAATATGGCTTTGTGGGCTCTGTATTATTTATAAGCATTTATATGCTTTTACTTTATAGGCTGCTTGTAATGGCAGAACGACAGCGGCAAAAGTTTAATAGAATTTATGGGTATAGCGTAGTGTGTATTTTATTCTTTCACTTCCTTATAAATGTTGGGATGACATTAGGCATCATGCCAGTAATTGGAATTCCTTTGCCCTTTATAAGTTATGGCGGATCAGCATTGCTAAGCTTCACCATTTTGTTATTTATATTTATTCGTTTAGACGCCAATCGCGTAAACGAACTAAGAGGTGGTTTCGATTAATTGGGTCAAACAGTTTAAAAAATCATTTCTTGAAATTTCTCTAGCCCCCATAGATTGCAAATGGGAAGTTGATTGCTGGCAATCTATTAGCTCAATCCCAGTTTCTAGGCAATGTAAACACCAATAAATAAGAGCTGCTTTACTGGCATTACTCGCTTTGCTAAACATGCTTTCCCCAAAGAATACTTTTCCTAATTGAACGCCATATAATCCGCCTACCAATGCATCATTTTGCCATACTTCTACACTGTGTGCTAAACCTAGGTGATAAAGTGCGGTATACGCTTCTGTTATTTCTGGGCTGATCCAAGTGCCGTCATCGAGCCGAGTTTCTCTGCAAGCCAAAATTACCTCTTCAAAACAAGTATCGATGCTAAAAGAAAAATCACCGCGCCTTAATACCTGTTTCATGCTTTTACTTACGTAAACCTCTTTAGGAAAGAGTACCAGTCGAGGATCTGGGCACCACCATAAAACAGGTTCATCCTCATTATACCATGGGAAAGCCCCAATTTGGTAAGCCTTCACTAAGGTTTCGGGTGTAAGACTCCCACCTACGGCAAGCAAACCATTTTCATCTGCCAAGGAAGGATCAGGAAAATTATCATCGAACAAGAAGTGCATTAGTAACTATAAACTATCTAATAGCTCGGCTAAGTCTCTATCTTTTTGAGTGATGGTATTACCAGCATCGTGCGTGCACAATATAACCTCCACCCTATTGTAACAATTGCGCCAATCGGGATGGTGGTCTAATTGCTCAATCACATGTGAAGCCTTTACCATCCAAGCAAATGCAGTTGTAAAATCTTCAAAAACAAAGGTTTTACTTAGTTTATTATCTTCCTCTTTCCAAGCTGTATTCATATCGGCGATTTATATTAAAAGAAAAGCCGTGAGACTTACAAAATGTTTTGTAAACCCCACGGCTATAAAAAGTTTAAAACAATTACTGAATCAAGAAACGTTGTGTGGCAGCGCCACCAGCAGTTGTTTTGATATTAGCAAAATACATTCCAGCAGTTAATCCATTTAAGTTAACTTGTTGTGAGAATGTATTAAGATTTGAAGCACGGTAAACCTCTCTACCCATAATATCTAAAATAACAAGTTCTGCAATTGGTGCTGCATTGCCATTTAAAGATACTTTGATGTCATTGGTTGCAGGGTTTGGATAAACAATTAACATTTTGTTTAATTCTGCTTCATTTAAACCTACCGATTTTGGCTTCAAGGTTACATTAACAGTGAAAGGAGCATTGTTCATTCTTCCAATTCCGATGGTTGGTCTGATTGCTGCAACTGCCCACTCTACTGCAGTAGGCGTATTATCTGCTATGCCAGCCTCCTTAAATAAATCATATAAATCTCCAGCTGGAACAGCTAATTGATTTGAAGGCAAATCAGCTTCTTCGTAAAATGGAGGTGTATTGCCTGCCAATTTTAAACCTAAATAATAAGAAACCACACCAGAAGTTGCTTCCCAAGTGATATTTATCAAGGTAGTAGAATCACCTTCATTGATATTTACAGATGAATTATTAGCAGGCGTTAGCAAGCTAAAAGCACCAATTGCATTGGCACCTTCTAAGCCAAATCTTGCTGCGATTCTTGGTGCAAAAAATGAAACTACGGTATCACAATACAATTTGCCACGAGTTGAACTCATGAATGGATTTGTAATTAATGAAAGTGAATCCGCGTTTCTTCCGTTTACTGGTAAAGGAATACCACGGTAGATTTGTGATGTTTTTGCTCTAGCTGATGGAGAATCCCACCATTCCCAAGGTGAACCTTCAAATGGGAAAGAAGTTTCAAAACCAAAATTGTTATTAGGCATCATGATAGAACGCTTATTTACTTCAGCGGCTCTTTCTGTATAGGCATCAATATAGAAATACTTATTGATGGCATTATTTAAGCCTAAAGCGTCAGCTTTAGGAATAACGTGACCTGCGCCAGAAGCGTTAGGAATTACGATTGCACCTGTAGTAGGCACCAATACGTTACCCGTAAAATAAGGGGCAAACTGGTCGCCTTTACCATGACAAGAAACAACAGGCAAGCTAGTTGATTTCATCCAAGCAGTATCACCCATTGCACCACCATAATTAATAATCATGTGTGCTTCTGAAGAAACTGTTTCTGCATGTGGCAAGTTGTATGGAGGAATACCACCAACACCTCTCCAATCGCCCATTGTATCCATATTTACCATTGGGCTTGCATCGCCACGTAAGAACTTAATGTTTGATTCAATATCTTCTCTTTTGCTAACAGTTCCATAAGCAAGGGCAATGTAACCACCTGTGCCTTGACCACCAATAACAATTTTGTTAGGGTCAATCTTGTACGTAGTAGCATTGTTTTTGAAGAAACGAACACAAGCACGCATATCTTGCAAACCACGATATGTTGCTTTTAATAATTGCTCGCGAGCCACTGCCTGGATAGTAGTAGCTGGATTCCAGCCAGAACGGTAAGAGGCTACCGCTACAACATATCCTCTTTTTGCAAGATTTCTTGCAACTTCTATAATAGATGAATCTTCTTTGTTACCAGTTGTTTGTTGGTTTACAAAAGATGGCAAGTAAGAACCTGTATGCGCTAAAATAATCAAAGGACGCGAAGTTTGATTATCACCTGCTGGCTCATAAATGTCTACAAATTGAGATGCCATGTAAACAGGACTTCCATTTAAAGAAGGAGGTAAGCCTGGCACGCCAAATAGTAAATTCACTGAATAATTTGAATCATACCAAACTTGTGAAATTTTATTTACACCTGAAAAAACTGGTTCAAAATAACGCTCTTGCGCCTTGCTCGTAAGCCCTACCAGCAGGAGTGCTGCTAAGACAAAAATCGATAGTAGATTTTTTTTCATTTTTATTAATTGATTTGTTTAGAGTTCGTTTTAAAATGCTAAGTAATATAATTTGCTCGAAATTTCCAATATTTTAGCAAAATCTGCAATTATTTCCCTAAATCCAATAGCACAGAAAAGTAGGCCATTCTTCCCACTCGTGGTCCACCATAAACTTGAATAACCTTATTATTCAAAATATTGTTTGCACCAATTTTTATGGTAAGCTTTTCTGATGGGAAAAACTTATTGATTTGTGCATCTGCCATACCATAAGCAGGAACCTCCCCTGTAAATTGAGGAGAACCTTCAAATATAAAACCAGTTTGCCATTTATAATTAATGCCATATCCCCAGTTATCAATAACTTTTTTGCCAATCTTGGTTTCAATACCCCTTCCACTAATTCCCAAATTGTATTTATGTTCGGGAGTATTAAAGGCCGGTATTAGTGGGTCGGTTGAACCTTGTCTGTCTAATTTATTCCATGAATAATTACCATTAAATCCAAGTCCCTTTTTATAGAAATAATTTAAACCAATGGTAAATCCTTGGGTGGTAACCCTATCAACGGCATTCGCACTTACCCTATAAACTTTTACAGATTCTGGCAAAGCGCCATCCCAAACTACAGCTGAGCCAATTTTAAATCCAATAAAATCTGTGTACCAACTATAATAATAGCTAATATCTACAAACCACTTCTCACTTAAATTTCCTCTATATCCAAACTCTATGGTGCGCACTCTTTCTGGCTTAATAGGTGCAACATTAAAATAGCTCAATCTATTTCTTCCAAAATTAAAGGCATCCAATAAACTAGAAATAGTTACCAAGCTATCAAATCCATTTAGGTTTCCAAGAAGGGTTGCTCTGCCTACGTTAAGGTTTATATATTGGTCTGTAAGTGTTGGATTTCTGATGGCACTTGCTGCTGAAAATCTAAATACATGTTCTTTGTAAATGTATACTGCCGAGGCGGCTGGAGAAAACAATAAGTTAAAGTTTTGATTTTTATCAGCACGGCCTGTGAAACTTATTTTCAATTTATTATCTAAAAACTTACGCTCAACGCCTAAATACATCCCTACCTCTTGATTATAAATTCTTTGATTTGCGATGGTATCCAAAAATATTGAACCATTAGATAGTGGTGCATATATTCTATAATTCGCACCAAATCTAAATTCAGAATCAAACCATTGAAACTGCTTTTCTGCAACGATATGGTATAAAGCAGAAAGGTCAAAAAATCTTGACCCCCCTTCACGATTTGTGCGTGAAGTAATGGAATTAAAAGCAGAATCAAATCTTTGAGTACCTGGCTCAAACCGTGGCACCTCACTGTTAGAAAAATTACCATTGGCATCTACAAAACCTCTGGTTTGTTGATGGTATTTTGCCAAGGAATCTAAGTAGAAAGTATTCAAATAATAATTCGCAAAGCTTTCATACTGTACGCCTGGCGGTGGATTATTCAATGGAGGTCTAATTTTTTCAATTTGATTAAAAACATTTCCAAACCAATAGTTACTATAATCAAGGGCCCATGATGCATCAGATTTGGCGGCATTTTGTAATAGCAAGGCAGTGGCGTAAGCATCATAACTATTACCTGCATTTTCCTTGGTCATATAAGCCCTAACAAAAAAATCATTCTCTTTCCTCCACTCTATTCTATTCTGAAAAAAGGTAATGTCTTTCAAACTAAACCGATTATCTCCTTGATAAACCGTTGTGCCACTGCCAAAGTTAAATGCATAAATAAGCTCTTGGTTCTTTTTCACCTTATAATGTAAAGCCGCGCCCAATTTTAAATTTCGGGTATTATAATCTACCAAATCCTTTTCTTTATATCCTGGTCGCAAAGCATAACCATATCCTAAAAAGGTAAGACCCGTTTGCCTAAATCCAGCATAAGAATATTCATCCCCATAAATATTTACAGCATCATAACCGCCAGGGCTATTCTCTTTGGAAGGGCTTTGGATGGTTGCCTCATAATTAGTAGCTTCCCAATCTCTGGCACTCATGCCGAAAATATTAAATTTATAGGCAAATTTCTCCTCCCCTTTTTTATTCTTAAATACCTCTGCATAACGGACAGCAACTTCTGTTAATCTGCGCTCGCCCACTCTAATTTGAGCGCTTAGACCTGGAAATAAAAAGGGGCTTTTTGTTTGCATATTAATTACCCCATTAAATGCATTTGGCCCATAATAAGCGCCACTTGCACCCACAATTAGATCCACTTTTTGTACATCTAGCTCGCTTGCACCTAAAAAGTTACCTAATGAAAAGTTTAGTCCTGGCGCCTGGTTATCTACGCCATCTATTAATTGCAAACTTCTAACTGGAGAAGTACTATTAAAACCACGTGTATTTATAATTTTAAATCCAATTGAAGCACTTGTTAAATCAACTCCTTTTAAATGTGCAAGTCCTTCGTAAAAATTAGCAGCTGGGGTTTCTTTGATTGCAATGGCATCCATTGTTTCAACTGTAAGTGGTGCCTGTTTTTGTTTTTGTGTTATCCGTGAATCCTTAATGGCCACCTCTTTTAGCTCTCTTGAGTTTTCTTTCAATCTAATCTCTATTGGTTTGGTTCCACTTGATACTACAATCTCCTGTTTTATGTAGCCAACATAAGTAACCAAAATAGTTACTGGAAAGGGTTGAGGAAGTTTTAATTGAAAAGAGCCTTCATAATCTGTAGAGGTTCCAAAAGAAGTTCCTTTTACCCCAATAGAGGCTCCAATGAGTGGCTCACCTGACTTAGCGTCCTTCACAAATCCCCTAAAGGCTGCATTTGATTGCCCAAATAAAAAATTAGGAAGAAGAGCAAGTAAAAAGAAGACGGCAGGAAGTATACGTGTATTCAATATTTTAAACATTTGGTGCTCAATTATACTAAATTATTGCAGAATACTTAAAAAAATTGCAAAATGTGCAAATCTGCAAATTAAAATCGGTTCAAACCGAAAAAACCTTTAATGCATTTTGAGTGGTAATTTCAGCCACTTGGTTCAAACCAACTTTCTTTAATTCAGCTAATTTTTTAGCAATTTCTACCAAGTAAAAACTTTCATTTCTTTTCCCTCTGTATGGCACAGGGGCTAGGTAAGGCGAATCTGTTTCTAACACCAAATATTGCAAATCAATGTCCTCAATTGCTTTATCTAAGCCACCATTTTTAAAGGTTAAAACTCCACCAATTCCTAATAAAAAACCTAAGGCTATTATTTCTTTAGCTTGCTCAGCGCTTCCGCTAAAACAATGAAAAATTCCTCTTAAACGAGGATGTTGCATTTCTTTTAGAATATTTATTACATCTTCTGTACTGTTTCTTGAATGTATAACAATGGGTAAATCCATTTGTATGGCCCATTGAATTTGAGTTTTAAAGGCTTTAATCTGTTGGTCTTTAAAGTCTAAGCTCCAGTAATAATCTAAACCAATCTCTCCAACGCCATAGAACTTTCTTTTCTTAAACCACTTTTGTATTTGAAATAGGTGGGCTTCCACATGCGCATCTACACTGCATGGATGCAGGCCCATCATAGGAAAACACTCCTTGGGATAATCCCAACACAAATTGAGCATTTTTTGAATGGAGTGCACATCTACATTGGGAAGAAAAAAATGCGAAACACCATTTTTAATGGCCTTGTCCATGGCTTCTTTTCTGTCTGCATCAAACTCCTCTGCATACATGTGCGTATGTGTATCTACAAAATTCATGGAGCGAAGGTAATTAAATTTCAATTCCACATATTTGCTAAAAAAACCAACTTTGATTATCAATGGAAAACTTAAACGAATCAGAAGATAAAAAGAAAAAAGGCATGGGGCCTGGAACCACTTTTGTTTTAATTCTTGCACTGCTATTAATAGGTTATTATGGATATAGAGCCATTTATGTTGAGCCAAAAGCCTCTTTGGGTTCTGTAAACTGGCAGGAGGATACCTATGAAAAAAATGCAGAATGGGAAGAAACCGAAGATGAAATTTATGCCCCAGAAATAGATTATAGGGTTAGCAAACACCAAAAAAAACTCTTTAAAGAGATGTTTAAAGATTGCAATAAAAGTAAAAGAAAATTGGTGAAAGCCTGTGATTATAAAAATCAAAAGCTTAGAAATTTTGCTGTTCAAATTGCAGGCAAAGACCCAGGTAATTTCAACTTAGCGCAAGTATGTGATTTATTTGATCATTGCTATAAAAACTGGAAATATGTAAATGACCCTGCCACTACAGAATACCTTGCCAAAGCTTCAGAAACCATAGAAAATAACTTAAATGGAGATTGTGATGACTTTGCAGTGATGTTATGTTCTTCTATACTAGCGGTGGGTGGAGAAGCCAGAATTAACTATGCTTGGGGCGAAGAAGGTGGGCATGCTTTTACAGAGGTAAATCTTGGTAAAACGCCTTCAGAAGAAGTTATCCAATACATCACAGATAGGTATTATAACCTAAAAGTTTTTGGAGGGGAGTTAAACGGAAAACAAGATAAAGATGGAAATCTATGGTTGAACCTAGATTGGTTTGCAGAAAATCCAGGAGGCGAATATTTCAATTATAAAATTGGCTATACTTTCTATATTCTTAACAAATATTGTGAAAACATTGATGCCTCCACTGTAACTGAAAGCGATTAATCTTACCTGTATTTTCTACCCTTCCAATCCATGGGTTTACTAGAAAAATAAAAACCTACCATGACAAGAGTCGACCAAAGACTATAGGCTTCAAATGTTATAAAAGCAAGTAATGAATTCTTTTGCTTTAAACGCTTTTGCATGAATAGAATAAATAATTGCTGAAGGACAACTTTCACTATCCAAATTTTCAATGCCAATTTAAAATGCAAAACAAGCAATACTAATAAACAAGGATAAAAACTTGCTTGAAGTCCGAATATAAACAACCAATACCAAGGCAGGGCCATTGCCCCCATGAGCCAGCGTTTGCGCTGGTGAAGAAAGGCGCTTACTTTGCTTTGAGCAGCGGAAATATTTACTGAATCTGCATGAGATTCATTGTAGGTTAAATAACCTTTAGCTTTAATGGCTGCATACAATTGAAAATCTTCTGTAACAGAAAAAGGCATGTTCTCGTAGCCGCCTGTAGCTTCATAAGCTGTTTTGGTAAATGCCATGTTATTTCCAACAGCTGTAGTTGGAATACCCAATTGATGAAAACCAGCAATGTATCCCGTTCCTAAGTACCACTCCAAGCCCTGCCATTTATGAAAAATGTGTTCACCATCCACAAGCGTAGTGCCACTAGCCATGGCATATCCTTCTTTGATTATCTTAGGCAATAAACGCTTAATCCAGTTTGGGTTAACTTCAATATCGGCATCTGTTACAAAAATTATTTCGGTTTGAACCAAACGCATAAGATTAGCCAATACATTCCCTTTTGCTTGGGCAGTGCCTAAGGTTTGGTTTATAGTAACAAGTTGGATGTGCGGATAAGGTGCTATAAATTTGGCTACAAGCTGAGCCGTATTGTCGCTCGACTGATCCTCCCCAATAAGAATGTTCAATTTGTCTTTTGGGTAATCAAGCGCTAGTATTGAGGCTAAACATTTTTCAATATTTTGAGCTTCATTTCTGGCTGGTATTAAAATGCTAACAGCTTGAAAGTCAATTGTACTACTTTTTCTTATTAAACCCTGTTGAGAGCTAGCAGAAAGGTAAGCTCCTATTAAAATGAGCAGTAATAAAAGATAACACCAAAGAATAAATATAAGGCTTAATTCAACCATAAAGTATTAGCTTAAACACTCCATTCTATAGCCGCAAGCGCTATAATAGTCTAGCAGTTGAGGCAATAACTGACGAAGTTGTGGATAGGCCTTTTCACTGTCATGAAATACAATAATATCTCCAGCCTTTACCTGCTTCATGGCTTCTAAACTTTGCTTTAGGTTCAAACCAGAATCATAGTCTCTACTTAGTTTGCTCCACATAATTACTTTGTAATCCAACTTCAACTTCTCTAATTGAGAAGGTTTTATTCTTCCGTAAGGTGGTCTAAAGAGTTTACTTTGAATCAAACTGGCAGCTTGATGAATATTCTCTAAATATGCTTCATCCGATAATTTCCAACCTTTTACATGGTGCATGGTATGATTACCCACCGCTTGATTAGCATCTAAAATTTGCTGGTAAACTGTTGGGTATTTCCGAACATTGTCTCCTACGCAAAAAAAAGTGGCTTGGGCATGATAGGCATTTAGTTGTTCAAGCACCCAAGGTGTTATTTGCGGGTGCGGTCCATCATCAAAGGTTAGGTATAAAACTTTATCCCAAGTTTTTACCTTCCATGTACAGGAAGGAAATAAGCTAATAAGAACACGCGGGATTGTATATTTAAACATTATTTTTGCCGAATACGCTTTCAAAACTAAACAATGCTTAACAGAATAAAAAACCTACTCCCTTTGCTGCTTATGTTCCTTTGCACGGGCATTTATGCGCAACAAGCCAAAGTGTGGACGCTACAAGAATGTATTGAACAAGCCTTTAGTAAAAACATAAGTATCCAGCAACAACAAATTCAAAGCCTTTCTGCAAAAGCAGATTTTTTTCAAAGCAAAATGGCTTTGTTGCCAAACCTAAATAGTAATGTTACTAATAATTGGCAAACGGGTTTTGCCATTAATCCAGCTACCAACTTGGCACAAAAGGGGGTATCCTTTAGAACCAATTCTTTTGGATTGAGTTCGAGTGTACCATTGTTTAACGGTTTTCAAAATGTAAATAATGTTAAATTAAACTTGGCGAATGCAAAAGCTAGCGACTTAGATTTGCAACAAATAAAAAATAATATCGCCTTAAATGTTTCGGCTGCCTATTTAAGGGTCTTACAAAATATTGAGTTAGTAAATAGTGCCAATTCAAGAATAGAGGCCACACGCTCGCAGGTAGATCGCCAGAAAAAAATGTTTGAGCTAGGGTCTAGCAATAAAAGCAGGTATTTGCAGTTAAAGGCTCAATTGGCTGGTGAGGAATTAGCCTTAATTAATGCAGAAAATACCTTAATGCAAGCCTATCTTGATTTATGGCTATTAATAGAAATAAAGCCTGAGGAAAATCAAAGCATTGCTAAAATTTCAACAGAGGCTTTAAAGGTGGAGGATGAGCCGAAATCAATTGATTTAATATTTTCAGAATTTGTTGAGGCAAGTCCGGATGTAAAAGCAGCTGCTCAAAGATTCAAAGCAAGCGAAATCCAACATAGCATAGCCAAAGGCGGGCGCTCTCCCCGATTAACCTTAAATGCCAGTGCAAATTCATTTTTTACAACCCAAAGCACTACGGGTTTTGGAGATACCACTTTGCGCTTAATTCCTTCAGGTTTTGCAGACAATGGCGGTGTTTTTATACCAGTTTATACACCATTTTCAAGTTTTAAAGAGTTTAAAACAACCCCTTTCAATGATCAGTTTGATAGGAATTTAGGTACCAACATTGGGTTAAATCTTTCCATCCCTATTTTTAATGGCTGGAGCGTAAATACCAATATTGAAAAAGCCAAACTAAATGCACAAAATGCAAAGCTTCAGGACAAACAGATAAGAAATAACTTGTATCGTTCCATTGCACAATCCTATGTGGATTTTAAATCTGCTTTTAAACGGTATCAATCCAATCAAGAGAACTTAGCCGCTAATAAAGAATCATTTGATGTAGCAGATAAACAATTTGAATTAGGCGCCATGAACCTTGCTGATTACTTGAACACAAAAAACAGTTACATTCGCGCAGAGGCCGACTTCACACAAGCTAAGTATGAGCTTATATTTAGACGAAAAACCCTTGATTTTTACTTAGGAAAACCCTTGTTTTAACCAAATATGAAAACGCAAAAAAAGAACAATACTTTTAAATACCTTGGTATTGCTGTAGTAGTCCTTATCATTATTTCCATCATTGGAAAAAAGGCTGGTTGGATTGGAAAAGTTGAAGGGGTTAAAGTTTTGGTGGCCAAAACAGAACTTAAAACCATTATTGAAACGGTTTCAGCAAATGGTCGTGTTCAGCCTGAAAAAGAAGTTAAAATTAGTTCCGATGTAAGTGGAGAAATAAGAGAGTTGTATATAAAAGAAGGAGATTCTGTGGTGGCGGGGCAATTACTTGCGCGCATTGATCCAGAATTGTATCAAAGTGCACTCGATCGTTCAGATGCATCCTTAAATAATATTAGGGCAAACTTGGCAAATGCAAAGGCTAGACTTGCCCAAGCAGATGCTAGATTTAATGAAATAAAAAGTGCATTTGAACGCAATGAAAAAATGTATGCTCAAAAATTAATTTCTGATGGAGAATTTGAAACCGCAAAGAGTACTTTTTTAAATGCAAAGTCTGAGGTAGAAGCAGGTAAACAAAGCGTCTTAGCGGCCGAATACAATGTAAAAAGCTTTGAAGCAAGCGTAAAAGAATCAAGAAAAAATTTGGCTCGAACCAATATTTACGCACCCGTTAATGGAATTGTATCTAAGTTAAGTGTAGAAAAAGGAGAAAGAGTTGTAGGAACCTCACAAATGGCAGGAACAGAAATGATGCGCATTGCAAATCTTAATGACATGGAGGTAAGTGTTGATGTGAATGAAAATGATATTGTAAAAGTTGGTTTGGGTGATACTTCGCTAATAGAAGTAGACGCCTATCCTGGAAGAAAATTTAAAGGTATTGTTACGGAAATTGCAAATAGTGCCAATACTTCTGCAACCACCACAAGTGATCAGGTTACTAATTTTATTGTGAAAATTAGAATACTGAGAAGTTCTTATGAAGACTTAACCAAGAAGTTTGGCAAAAGGAAATCAGTATTTAGGCCAGGCATGAGTGCAAGTGTAGAAATAATGACGGAAAGAGTAAATAATGTGCTTGCTGTTCCCATTGAGGCAGTAACAGTTAGGTTAGCTTCAGATCTAGATACCAATGCAGTTGAAGAAGATGTTAAAAAAGAAAAACTAAGTACAATAGGTAAAGAGGAAGAAATAGAAGTTGTGTTTATAAAGGTTGGAGAAAAGGCAAGCATCCGTAAAGTTAAAACGGGCATTCAGGATGATAAGTTAATTCAAATTTTAGAGGGACTTAAAGAAGGCGAAGAACTTATATCTGGGCCCTATACAGCAGTATCAAAATTACTCAAGCACAATGACGGCATTGAGGTTGTAAGTAAAGAGCAGCTGTTTGAAGCTAAGAAGAAAGACGAGTAAATTGCGTCAAACATTTATATTAAAAAGCAGTCAGCAATGGCTGCCTTTTTTGTTTCGGTATGAACCAAAAATGGTTCGATTCCGCTAGCTTATAAAGAAGATTTTAGCGGTTGGCTATTGGCTCTTAGCAAAGAATCAAGATATTGGAGGTTTTCATGTTAGAATTCAATGGTCCATAGTAATCCCAGATGGATTGCATTCACTTTCTGTTTCTCTTGCTCATTCTTTCGGCTTTTGGGCTTGCCGAAGGGGCAAAAAAAAGCCTTTACTTAGGTAAAGGCTTTTAAAGAATCCGGCAACGACATACTTTCCCAGGTATTACCCAAGTATCATCTGCGCTGATGGGCTTAACTACTCTGTTCGGAAAGGGAAGAGGTGGACACCATCGCTAA
>JAIYCU010000022.1 GCA_027487835.1 Bacteroidota bacterium
GAAGGATGGAATGGTAGAGACTTTAACTCAGGTAAAGACTGCCAACAAGATGCGTATATCTATCAAATTAATGCCACCAGCTTTAGCGGTAAGAAATACAACTATAGTGGATCGGTGACCTTATTGAGATAATTAACCAATTAATATTGAAAAGGGGGTAGCTACCGAGTAGCTACCCCCTTTTATTTTTTAGGCTTTTGTAAAAAGTGCTTTTGGTTCTTTTTGTATTTGCTCAAATCCGCCCCATACATTTTTAATATTGGTAAATCCATTTGCTTTTAAGTAACTGCAGGCTAGCATACTTGTAGAGCCTTTTGTGCAATAGATAATTGTTTCTTGATTTTTATTTAAACTTTTACTTTTATTGGCCAATTCATTAATTGGTATGTTAATGGCATTATGCACTTTCCCTGCTTGGTATTTGCTTTCCGACCGCACATCTATAATTAAGGCCTTAGGATTGTGCAAGCTATCCAATACAAGTTCTTCACTTGATATGGATATTACCATATCAAAAGTTTTTAGATTTTGAGAATCGACAGGAAATACCCCAAGGATGTTTTTAATATTAAAAGTTTCTAGGTGTTGGAGGGATTCTGTTTCAGTGCCAGGTTTGCAAATAATTATTGTTTCGTTTTGGGGGTTGATACAAGCTCCAATTTCTTTCCCTTTAGTTAAATTAAGACTTATGTTAAGGGCACCTTTAACGAAGCTGAGTTCAAAGAAATCTGGAAGTCGTGTATCTATGAGTTGCAAGTTTTGCTCATTTTGAACAGAGGCAAATGTTTCTGGTGTAAGAATATTCATGTGATAAAGAAAATTTTTGGCGAAGGTAAATGTTAACTTTTCATAATCCGCATCTCAAAACCTCTTAATTAGGTTTTAAAGATTCATAACCTAACGCCTTTTTTGTTTTACAACCGCTTTTTAGGTGTTGTACCAATGAAGTCTTTTAAGTAAAATGGCTCAAAAGTGCTTAGATTTTCAAAGTCTTGCAGTGCAAATTTTTTCTCTGCCAAGCTTGAAAGTCCACTAGCATTTAGTTTGATGTTTGGCAGGTGAAGTGTATTTTTAGGTCCTAAAAAATCTTTTGCTTTGTATGAACCATTTCCAAAGTAAACTAATGTATGTTCGGGAAGTAAGTCATCAAAGGCATTTTCATGAAGAATGAGAGCATGTGTCTGGGTATGTGCTTCAAGTTTTTGCGTATAAACAGCCGTATATACTTCCATTCTTCTAGCGTTTATCATGGGTACTAAAAGCATATTTTCTTTAATTTCGGTTTGAACCAAAACGATGTTGCTAAGGCTTTGGAGCGTATTTATTGCAATAAGTGGGATATTTAATGCGAAACAAAATCCCTTAGCAGCAGAGGTACCCACTCTTAGTCCCGTATAACTTCCAGGTCCCATGCTTATGGCAATTGCATCTAGTTGAGAAAGCGTTTTTTGGCTTTCTTTCAGAATCTTATCCACCAAAACATGCAGCATGCTGGCGTGCATATTTCCATTTTCTAGCCTGCTTTCGGCTAAGCATAAGCCGTTTAATGATAAACTAACCGAGCAAATCTCGGTAGCGGTTTCTATTGCAAGTATGAGTGCCATTCGGTTCAAAGGTAATTTTTTTTTACCTTGCCAATCCAATTTCATGAGTAAACGCTGGATACCTAAAATAGAACCCGATAAAAATGTAGTAGAGGATTTATCCAAAGCTATCAACTTAAACAAGATTTTAAGCGGTATTTTGGTGCAAAGAGGTATCAAAAATTTTGATGAAGCAAAGAAATTTTTTCGCCCACAAATCACTGATTTGTATTCACCTTTCTTAATGAAAGGAATGCAAAAAGCCATAGAGCGAATTGATTTTGCCATTGATAATGGACAGAAAATTCTTATCTATGGTGATTATGACGTGGATGGCACAACAGCTGTATCTACAGTTTTTTCTTTTTTTAAGAGTAGATACGAACACCTAGATTTTTATATCCCAGATCGATATACTGAGGGTTATGGTATTAGCTTTATGAGTATTGATTGGGCTAGTAATAATGGGTTTTCTTTAATCATTGCCTTGGATTGTGGCATTAAATCGGTTGATAAGGTTAGCTATGCGAATAGTAAAAAAGTTGATTTTATAATTTGCGATCACCATTTACCAAGTGATGAAATTCCTGCCGCTGTGGCTGTTCTTAATCCTAAACAAAAGGATTGTAACTATCCTTTTAAGGAGTTATCAGGTTGCGGAATTGGTTATAAATTAATACAAGCTTTTGCAGAAGCACACCAAATTGAAAGTAAAGAGGTAGAAAGATTTTTAGATTTAGCGGCAGTAAGTGTGGCCTCCGATTTAGTTCCAATTTTAGATGAAAATAGGATTTTAGCCTTTCATGGACTTAAGCAGTTGAAAGAACAGCCCAATGATGGCTTAAAGGCATTACTAGAATCTTATCCTGATAAACCAGAGTTTACAGTTAATGATATTGTGTTTTTTATAGGGCCTAGAATTAATGCAGCAGGAAGAATTGCCGATGCAAAAGATTCAGTTAGATTAATGACAAACGTTGGCCTCGAAGAAACAAGAAAAATTGCCTATCAAGTAAACCAGCATAATAATGAACGTAGGAGTTTCGACCAGAATATTACTGAACAAGCGCTCGAAATGGTTGAAAAGGATGCGGATTTTATCAATAGAAAAAGTACAGTTCTTTTTCATAGTGAGTGGCACAAAGGTGTAATTGGAATTGTAGCAAGTAGATTAATAGAAAAATATTATAGACCAACCATTATTCTTACAGAGTCTAATGGCATGGCTACAGGTTCTGCGCGTTCTGTTGAGGGCTTTGATTTGTATTCTGCCATCGAATCTTGTGCAGATTTATTAGATCAATTTGGAGGGCATACCCATGCTGCAGGTCTAACCATGAAGTTGGATAAGTTGCCAGAATTTAAGGAGCGCTTTGAAAGGATAGTTGCACATAATATTGTGGAACGAAGCCTTACGCCAGAGATTGAGTACGATATGGAAATTCCCTTGCGAACCATCACGCCTAAGTTCTATAATGTGCTAAAGCAATTTTCGCCTTTTGGTCCAGGTAACTTGAATCCAGTTTTTATGAGTAAAAACGTTTGGGATGTTGGCGACGCAACCATAGTTGGTAATAACCATTTAAAACTTAGCATTACGCAAGAAGATGGTGGAAGAATTTTTAAAGCAATAGCTTTTGGCCTAGGCGAGTATTACGATAAAGTTTCGCAAGGCATAAGTTTTGATATTTGCTTTACCATAGAGGAGAACCACTTTAATGGCCATGTAAATCTCCAATTGAATATTAAGGATATACTATTCAAATAAAATATTTGGTGCATCTAAGTCTATACAAAGATGCACCAATAGACAATTGATTGCTTAGTTCAAAAGTTTGGACCAGGACACCTCAGAAGCCAAAATAGATTTTAGCTGTTCAAAGCTTATTCTTTCTTGTTGCATAGTATCTCTGTAACGAATGGTTATGGTTTTATCTTCTAATGTTTGATGGTCGATGGTAATACAAAATGGGGTACCCAATGCATCTTGCCTTCTGTATCTTTTTCCAATGGCATCTTTTTCTTCATAGAAGCAATTGTATTCTAGCTTTAGCGACTGCATTATTTCTCTCGCAATCTCTGGCAAACCATCTTTCTTCATTAATGGAAGCACTGCAACTTTATAAGGCGCTAGGATAGCAGGCAAACGCAATACCACGCGTGTGTCTTTTTTATCCCCTTCGCCCACTTCTTCCTCTTGGTAACAAGCGCAAAGGGTAGAAAGGAATAGTCTATCTAGTCCAATAGAAGTTTCAATTACATAGGGAATATAGTTACCATACGCTTTGCCATTTTCATCTAGGTCGGCATCAAAATACTGTAATTTCTTTCCGCTATGTTCTTGGTGATTTCTTAGGTCAAAATCGGTGCGGCTATGGATTCCTTCCATTTCTTTGAAGCCAAAAGGGAAGTTGAATTCTATATCAACTGCAGCAACTGCATAATGCGCGGGTTTAACATGGTCGTGGAATCGATATTTTTCTGAACCAAACCCAAGTTTTTGATGCCATTTCATGCGCGCATCTTTCCAGTATTCATACCATTGTTTTTGGGTACCTGGGCGAACAAAAAACTGCATTTCCATTTGCTCAAATTCACGCATGCGCATAATAAATTGTCGAGCAATGATTTCATTTCTAAAGGCTTTTCCTGTTTGGGCAATACCAAAGGGAATTTTCATTCTACCTGTTTTTTGTATATTTAAGAAGTTTACAAAAATACCTTGGGCTGTTTCTGGCCTTAGGTATATTTTATCGGCTTCTTCTGCCATAGCGCCCATTTCAGTAGAAAACATCAGATTAAATTGGCGCACATCTGTCCAATTTCTTGTGCCACTAATTGGGCAGGCAATTTCATGTTGAATTATCAGGGCTTTTAGTTGGGCCAAGTCGTTATCAACTATTGCCGCATCCAATGCAACCTGTAATTCTTCAGCCTTGGCAGTTTTGCCATCTTTTTCATAACGAGAAATTTTGTCTTCTAAGAGATTATCTGCTCTATATCTTTTTTTTGAATCTTTGTTATCGATCATTGGGTCAGAAAACCCATCGATGTGACCACTGGCTTTCCAAGTTTTGGGATGCATAAAAATTGCCGCATCAATACCCACAATATTTTCGTGCATTTGCACCATAGATTTCCACCAATATTGCCTTAAGTTGTTTTTAAGTTCAACCCCATTTTGACCATAATCATAAACGGCTCCAAGCCCATCATAAATTTCGCTAGAGGGAAAAACAAATCCATACTCTTTGGCATGGGAAACTACTTTTTTAAATAAATCGTCACTCATTGTGGTGCGAAATTAGGTTCAAACCGACACAAAAAAAAGCCGATTCATTATTGAATCGGCTTTCTAAAATTTTACAAGTGATTAGTGTACTAACCCTTGGTATGCTTCTGCACTCATTAGGCCTTCAATTTCTGAAGGATTGCTAATGCTGCATTTTATCATCCAGCCGTCGCCATATGGGTCTGAGTTAACTAATTCTGGTGCGCCATCTAGTTGGGCATTTAACTCAAGAACTTCACCTGTTAGTGGCATGAACAAATCGCTCACAGTTTTAACAGCTTCTACTGTTCCAAATACCTCGTGTTGCGCTATATTTTTGCCTTTTGAAGGAATGTCAACATACACGATGTCGCCTAATTCTTTTTGTGCAAAATCGGTGATGCCGATGTAGGCTACGTCGCCTTCTACTCTAACCCACTCGTGGTCTTTCGTGTAGTAAAGATTTGATGGAAAATTCATTTGTATGCTTTTAATTTTGTTGCAAAATACGGTTTGAACCCAATAAAAAAAATGAGTTTATTTAGTTTTTAAGTACTCTAAAACACTTATGGGCAATAAGAGGCAGGTGAGCGCATAAATGGTATCTTCTATAGGAATGGTTATAAGTCTTAAGCCAATAATATCTTCTGGGTTATACCAAACTACAGGTTTAGTTGTAAGAGCACCTGTTAACACACCATTTACTAAGAAAAATGGAACAAGGTGTACAAAATAGGCAAACCAAAAATAGCCCATGTAAGTTGTTTTAAACCAAAACTGATGGAGCAATAGTAAAATGAGGGCAATACCTAAGTTTACAAGCGTATAGGTTTTGTCCCAATAAAAAATTATTCCCATAAGGCACAGGAAAATAAAGGTATAATTGAAATAAGCAGTTTTGGATTTCCACCAATTGTCTGAAAAATATGCTTTTAAGCAGGCATATATAAAAATAGAAGCGTAGGGAACCACTACAAAAAAACTCCATTCTTCAATGGGTAAATGAAGCCATCTAATTGGCCAAACATAGTCTTCATTAAAGGCCCAAACATTGTTTATCGTAAACCAACTATCCCATAACACAAATAGAATCATATTTACAGCAATGCCTGCAAATAACCTTGGCCACCATTTATAAAAAGCAACTTTTTTGTCGAAGCTTAGAGCCAAGGGCCCTACTATTGAGCCTAACATTAACCATGCGTATAGGGTCATTTACTTGTATTTGGATCTTTCCAATATTTAATAGGAACAATAAGCATCCCAAAGTTTTCTCCTTTTTCTTTGCCTAGGTGTTTGTGATGCATTTTATGCGCCCTTCTAATAGAGCGTACATATCTATTATTCCAATGGGTCCAAATTTTAAAGCGTTGATGAATGATGATATCATGAACCAAAAAGTAACACAATCCATAAAGTGAAATTCCAATTCCAATAAACAACCTAAAATCTTGGTTCATTAGCCCTGTGATATAGCAATAAGCGCTTGGAACAGCAAAAATGAGAAAGAAGGCATCATTTTTTTCAAAGAATCCTGGCTCCACCTGATGATGGTCTTTGTGCAAGAACCATAAGAAGCCGTGCATTGCAAATTTATGGGTAAACCAAGCCATAAACTCCATAAATAAAAAAGTGCCTAGCACCACTAGAATGTTTATCATCATACCTTTTTGAACAATCAGCAATAATAAATGTTTCTATTTAGTATTTGTTTGCCGAGCAAAACATAGATTTATGCTAAAGTGTTAAGTTAAGAATCGAAAAAAATCCAATTTGAATGAGGTAAACCCTCCATCCAATTGGATTATCAGAGATGAGTCCGCTTTTAATAAGCCAAAAGCAAAACATAAAGCCAAAGAAAAACCAAGCAGTATAATTTTGAATTGGAACTACAAGGTTTTCGAAAGCCCAAAAATCTAATTTTGGGGCAATAGGTTCAATTAAAAAATCTAATAAAACCATTAAAAGGGCGCCAATTCCTGCTGCACTTAGTGCATTAAGTTTTATATTTAACTTTTTACTTACGGTTTGAACCAAATGGAGACTACTATAAACAACGATGATCCAATTGACGCCGATAAGTAGAGGCGTATTTCCAATTTTTTGTCCCAAAGCATCGCCGTATTTATATTTTCCAAATATTAACCCAGTGTTTACCCCAGCATATTCTAAGGTAAAAGATGCAAAGAATAAAAAGCAAAGTAATACATAAAAGAAAGTATCTTTTTTGGGATGGAGCCATAAGGTGGCTATAAGCGTAAGCAAAAGGTTAAAGGGTGTTAGCTTAGCAAATTCAATAGGATTTATGCTTATTCCAATTGCACCAATTGTGTAGAAGATTAACAGTATAACACTTATTATTAAAGTGTTTTTTGACTTATCGCGTAAAAATTTAAACATGATATAACTAATAAACACAAATAAGACATCTAACAGTTTTGAATCTAGGCTATTATTTAATTTTAGCAATCATTGGATTTTTTGACCCCTTGATTTTGGTAATTTCTGCTTTAACAGAACCTACAAAAATATCACTTTCTACCATCAGCGGAATTTTATTTTCGTCATCAGATACCCATAAAGTAAGTGCTTCTTCGTCTTTAAACACACGGCCTTTTAGTAATTGTGGCTTAATAACAAGTGCTTTAAAGGTTCCTGCATCAGTTTTTATGATTGCTCTTTTTACAAACTTGAATCTAAGCTGGTAATTTTCTGCATCCATATAAAAATTAACTGGAAAAACATCTCCGATTTTTGCATTGCTCATGTCAGTGGTGCGTGCAAAATAAATTGCAGAAACAATATCTTGGGTTTGCTCTTGGATTTCAACCTTGCCTCTTTTGCTTGAGGCAAATCCATTTTGTTGGTCAAACAAAATAAAGTCGCTGTCAGCATATCCGCCTTCTTTTACTTTTTTAATACATTTCCAAGGAATGATTGCCAGTTCATCCACATAGCTTTCATATTCATCTCTAACCTTAAACATGGCATCCACAAGGCCGGCAGATTTACCACTAACCTTAATATGAAAAGTTTTTCTTCCGTTTATTTCAACAGGGTTATCATTTATCACAAACTCGCAATTCCCAGCGCTCATTGGTCCATAATGGATTCTATAAGTTAGCTTTTCTCCATAGGTAAATGCAGTATTATTGATACTTTTAATTTCATAAGGTTTAGTTTTGTCACTTTTAGTTTCTGGTTTTTCTAGTGCTAATACTGAACTAGCAAAACCTGCTAATCCAATCATACCAAATAAAAATATCTTGCTTTTCATAATACTTGAGTTGTGCAAACCATATACCAAAATTGAAATTTTCTTATAAATCAAATTTAATTCCTTGGGCAAGGGGTAATTCTTTCCCAAAGTTTAGGGTGTTAGTTTGTCTTCGCATGTAGGCTTTCCAAGCATCAGAGCCACTTTCGCGGCCACCACCTGTTTCTTTTTCACCACCAAATGCACCCCCAATTTCGGCGCCACTGGTTCCGATGTTAACATTAGCAATTCCGCAATCACTCCCCCAAGCACTTAAAAATTCTTCTGCTTCTTGCATATGGTCGGTGAAAATTGAAGAACTCAATCCTTGTTTAACCCCATTTTGAATGGCAATTGCCTCTTCTAGTTCATTGTATTTAAGCAAATACAAAATAGGCGCAAAGGTTTCGGATTGAACAATCTTAAATGAATTTTTTGCTTCACATATGGTTGGCTTCACATAACAACCACTTTCGTAGCCTTGGCCAGTTAGAACTTCTGCCCCAGTTAATACATTTCCGCCTTCAATTTTAAGTTGCTCAATTGCGTTGAGGTAAGCGTTTACTGCATCTTTATCAATAAGTGGCCCTACCAAATTTCCTTCTAATGGATTACCAATTGTAAGTTGCCCGTAAGCTTTTATTAGTTTATTTTTAACTTGATCGTAAATGCTTTCATGAATGATAAGTCGGCGGGTGGTTGTGCAACGCTGCCCCGCTGTGCCTACAGCACCAAACAAAACGCCTACCATTGCCAAATCAAGGTTAGCATTTGGGGAAAGAATAATAGCATTGTTTCCGCCCAATTCAAGCAAGGCTTTACCAAATCTTTGTGCCAAAGCGCTGCCAACTGCTTTGCCCATTCTAACACTTCCCGTTGCTGAAACAAGTGGAATTCTTTCGTCATGGCTCAACCATTCTCCAACTTTGTAATCGCCGTTAACCAAACAAAAGAGACCTTCAGGCAAATTATTTTCAGCAATGATTCTTGCCATCAATTTTTGACAGGCCAATGCTGATAAGGGTGTTTTTTCAGAAGGTTTCCATATGCATACGTCCCCACAAATGGCAGCAATCATACTGTTCCAGCTCCAAACAGCTACAGGGAAATTAAAGGCAGATATAATTCCAACTACACCCACTGGATGCCATTGTTCGTACATTCTATGATTGGGTCTTTCGCTGTGCATGGTTAAGCCATGTAGCTGTCTGCTTAGGCCAACAGCAAAATCACAGATGTCAATCATTTCTTGCACCTCTCCAAGACCTTCTTGCAAACTTTTGCCCATTTCAAAGCTCACTAATTTACCTAAGGCATCTTTATATTCTCTCAATAAGTTTCCATATTGCCTTACTATTTCGCCGCGTTTTGGGGCGGGAATTTTTCGCCAAATTAAATAAGCTTCTTCCGCCTTCGCAACAACTTCTTCATATTCTGTAGCAGTTGTGAATGCAATAGAACCGATGAGTGATCCATCCACTGGTGAATGAATATTTTTTACAGGTGCAGCAGCATCCATAAAATGATTTTTACCAGTTGAGGTACCAGGATTATGTGCTTCAATTCCTAGTATTGAAAGGAAATTGTTTGGTGCAGATTGATTTGTCATTTTTTTAACCAATTGAAAGTTCAAAGGTACAATTTATTTGATTCCGACTTTTATAGATTAAAATTTCTAATCAATTTTACTGGATTTAAGGCCTTTAGGTTCAAAGAAAAACTGGTTCTTTTAAAAATATTATCTGCTTTGTTAAGGTCCCAAAAAGTACTTACATTCTCACTAGAAATAGCTGGAACATAAATGTAGCAAACGTTTTTAATAACCTGTAAATAAATGCCGCCAACATAACTCAAATCGGCCTTATTTGTGCCAATTGTTGGAAGTTTTGCATATGAGAAATCGGCATAAAACCCAAGTGGAATTGGTAATGGAAATGGGGCTGTTAAGTTTGCAGCGCTAAGCCATTTGTCTGTATTCCCTAAGTTTACAAAATTCCTAAAACCTGCATCTCTTAATAGAACTTGATGTCCCCAAAAACCCGAAGAAAAGTCTGAGCGTCCCATCATCACTTCATCAAATAGATAATCATTGTTGCCGGTGGTTCCACCTGTTGTAAACATCGCATTTTCATATACCTTTTGATTTACGCTTCTAATTCCAGCTGAATACGTTTCGTTGCTTAAAAAGAGGCCAGTAAATATTCTGATTGAGGCATTCCGTTTGTGTTTTGCGTAGGCAAATGACTGAGTAAAATCAAGCGCTAGTCGGTTCAAACCGTTATTTTTTATACCTACTTGGTAATCAAAATTAAATTCCGATGGATACAAGGCATGCGTTCTTTCATACTGGTATTTTACATTGCCAATTCCATAATGGTCTGAACCAAAGTTTGAATAATAGCCTTGTGAAGTAAATTGCTCGTTTATCATAACATATCTTAGTTCCACTGACTGTAAGATATTGCTTCTTTCATTTTTTGGCCTAAGTACGAGTTTTAAAAATGGGGCAATTTTTTCATAATTTGTTTGGCCTGTGTAAGAACCTGCTAATTCTATTGTTTCAGTGATTTCTGGGTCCTTAGATCTAAAGGCAATTGAATTATTTCCAAATCTCGATGCAATCAATCCTACTTGTAAATTTCTTATTTTTCCAGTTGTATAAAAGTTTTTGTGAAGAGAGAAATATCCATTTAAATCTTTAGTTTGAAAACTATAAACAGGTGTAAAGATAAACTCCACTTTCTTTTGCGGGAATAAACTATTGTAAAAGCTTAAGCCAAGCATATTTCTGTTATATAAATTATAGCCATATACTGGCGCCACAAAAATCTGTTTAGTTTGGGCTTCCTCTGTTTTTAGAATGGGTTGAAATTTAATAGGTAAACAAGTTTTGCAAATGCCATTTGTTTTTATAAAATTATTTTGAGGATATAAATCTAACGTTAATGTAGATGGGTTGATTTCAAAGCTGTAGGTTTTATTATCTTTAGTGTATCCAAGTCCAATGCTATCTAATGAAATAGTTTTGGTCCCAATAAATCCGGGTATCCACGCGCTTGCAAGGAAGGTGTCCTTTTCTAATTTCTGAATGTAAATAGGGCTGGCAATGCCTCCTTTGTTTTTAAGCGTAAGGGCATTATTTTTTAGACTCTGGGTGCTATAATCTACTTTTTTAGTATTACCTAAAAGTCCATCAAAAAACCATGCTAAATCTTTGCCAGTAAAGGTTTCTGCATGCAACCTGAAATCATTGGGTAAAGGATGTTTAAATTTCCATTGAATATAATAAGCTTGCATCATTCTGTCGAACAAGTCATCACCTAAATAATTTTGTAGGTAGGCAAAACTTTTTGGGTTTTTGCCATAAACTATGGCGCCATAATTGGCATCTGTGTAGGTTTCAGATTTAAGGTTTCCGGCTTGATCCAAATTTTTACGCAAGGTAAGATTGACCATAATATCTAATTGATTTATGCTCATACCAAAAATTGAAATCTTGCCTGCATTTTTATCATTAGAAAGGTCTGTTTGACTTCTTTCTTCGTAATAAGTGTTAATGCTTTCATCCATCCATGGATGTTCTCTTTCATTGCTTCCTAAAATACCATAGAACCAATTATGTCCAACTTCATGAATTATAGTAGTTCTGTCGATGCTTCCACAATTTGTAATGGTAGGGTATTCCATACCACCACCTGCTTCTAATGGTGTAATAACCACTTGAGCGATGGAATAAGGATAGTTACCAACTTTATCTGAATAATATTTTACGCCGTCATTTAGGTGCTCTATGCCTTTAGGTGCATCCTTTTTGGTTACAGCAAAAATCCAAGTTTCTACTTTTTGATTATTGTTTAAGGTAACCGTGTCGAAATCTACCCTATAATTTTTATTGGCAAACCAGGCAAAATCATGCACATTATCTTGAATAAAGTGTAGGGTTTTGGTGTCAGTTTTGGAAGGGTGTGGTGCATTTTTTTCCTCCTTAAGTTTCCTCCACCATTCTTTTTCTGTAAGGTCTTGAACCTCTCCAGTAGCAGCTAGCACAAGGTTTTTTGGAACTGTTATCTTTACATCAAATTTGCCAAATTCACTGTAAAATTCACCTTGGTTCAAATAAGGCATAGGGTTCCATCCATTGATATCATAAACAGCGGGTTTAGGATACCATTGGGTAATACAATAGTGACCGTTTTCAACACCAAGCCGTGAAAAAACCTTTGGTAATTTAACCATAAACGGTGTACTAATGGTAAGTGATTCACCTGGCTTTAGGGGCTGATTTAGGGTTATTCTAGCAATATCTATCTGGGAAGTATATTCCCACCTAACCTTTTCTTGGTTAATCAAGAAGTTTAAAGAATCTATATAACCTCTATCTGACTCTTCAGCAAAGTAAAAACTAGTATTCCCATTTTCTAAATCCTGTTTTGCATAAGCAGTATTTCTGTTTTTATAGCCATTTGGCCATAAATGCATAAAAATTTCTGACAAAGAATTGGGTGAATTATTGAGATAAACAATGGTTTCAAATCCCTTAAGTATTTGATATTGTGTATCTAAGCTAACTTCTATTTGATAATCTACTTTTTGCTGCCAGTTTGCCTGTTGAATGGATTTTGGCTTGGTTTGTGCGAAAGAAAGTAAAATGCTCGTTAAGCAGTAAAAAGTTAATACGAATTTTTTTTTCATTTTGATGAGTCTAGTTTTCAAGCTTGTGAATAGATTTTGCGAAAATTCGTGTTTTTGTTCTTTTGAACCAAGCTAAAGGAGCGTAAATTTGATAAACTAATTTTTTAGGCCTATGGAAGGCAACGATTTTTTGGGTGAGGAAGTAAGTAGTAATGTGCAACGTTATGAGAAAATGTTGCGTCATAAAACGAAGGATTATTTTGATGCAGAAGCAATTGAGGGCATCATTGATTATTATATCCAGCAGGATAAGCTAAAAAAAGCAATTGAAGCTATTGAGTTTGGGAAAGAATTGTATCCTACTAATATTCCTTTTTGGATTAAGCTAGCAGAGGTTTATGTTTTATCTGATCGCTTTTTGGAGGCACAAGACGAGCTAGAAAAGGCAGAATTGTATGAGCCATTTAACCCAGAACTTTTTCTATTAAAAGGGGAAGTAAGTTTAAATTTAAGCGAGGACGAGGAGGCAGAGGAATTGTTTGAAAAAGCCCTAATGCACGCTGATGAGCGTCTGGATATGTTGTTTGAAATTGCTTACGTTTATGAAGATAATGATAAGTTTGAGGAGGCTTCTAAATATTTTGAACTTATAATACTTGAAGAGCCTGCTTTAGAGCAGGCCTATTATGAGATTGCTCATTGCTCTGATTTGCTAGGAGATTACAATAAAGCCATTCAATATCTAAATGCGTTAATTGATATAGACCCCTACAATACTGGCGCATGGTATAATTTAGGCATTACCTATAGTAAAATGAGTAATTTCGAAAAGGCGATTGAAGCCTTTGATTATTGCCTGGTGATAGAGGAAGAATACACTATTGCTAGGTTTAATAAGGCTAATTGCTTAGTAGAATTAGATAAGTTTTCTGAAGCAATACCTGAATACCTTTCAGTAATAGAAACCGAGGGCGGTGATAGTATTACCTTTTGCAATTTGGCTGGTTGTTATGAAAGAATTGGTCGTTTAGAAGATGCTAGAACACAGTATAAAAAAGCGGCTCAGCTAAATCCTAATTTGGCTGAAGCATGGTTTGGAATTGGTTTAACTTTTGAGAAAGAATTGCAATTTAAGGAGGCCCTTCAATATTTTAAGAGAGCCATTTTGTTAGAGCCAGATAATTTAGAGTTTTTGTTGGTTTTGGCGGAGTGCGAATACCGTCTTGGATTTATAAAAGAGGCAGAAGATATATATACCAAGATGACTGAACTTGATCCAGGGATGATGGAAAGTTGGTTGGATTGGAGTTTTCTAAAATACGCAGAAGGGGATATAAAGGCTGCTAAAGAGTTAATATTAAAAGCTTTACTTTTTGATCCAAGCTGCCATCAATATCATTTTAGGCTAGTGGTTTATTTATATGAATTGGGCGAAATTAAAGAAGCCTACAAACATCTTGAGTTTGGTTTAACTTTACATTTTGAAGATTATTTTTTGATTTTTGAGATTGAACCTAAGCTTAGAATAGTGCAGGATTTAATTAATATTATAGAAGCCTATAGACCCTAAAATTAATCACAAAAACGGCTTGAGTTAAATACATTATATTTCAATAAATTTGAACGCCTATCAAAGGCATTTTTGTAGCAGTAAACATGAAGAATTTTAAATTAAAGCACATTCCAGAAAGAACAGAAAAGCCCCGCGAAAGTGGCATAGCAATGGTTATGGATAAAGGGCTAAGCATTAGAGAAGCAGAAGATATGATTTCTGCGAGTGGTGAGTATATTGATATAGTAAAGTTAGGTTTTGGAACCTCATTTGTTACTCAAAAATTAGAAGAAAAGATTAAATTATACCAAGAGAATAATATCATAGTATATTTTGGTGGTACCTTATTTGAAGCTTTTATCGTAAGAAACCAATTTGAAGATTACTTAAAGGTGCTAGACAAATATGGAATGAAACATGCAGAAATTTCTGATGGTTCAATAGAATTGCCACATGATATTAAATTAGATTATATTTCTAAACTCAGCAAGCATGTGACTGTTTTAAGTGAAGTTGGATCTAAAGATGTAGAAAAAATAATTCCACCTTACCAATGGATTGAACTGATGCATACTGAACTTGAAGCAGGTGCTTGGAAAGTGATTGCAGAGGCAAGGGAAGCTGGTAATGTTGGTGTATACAGAAGCAGCGGTGAAGTTAGAGAAGGTTTGGTTCAAGAAATATTAACCAAGATACCAGAAGAGAAAATTATTTGGGAAGCCCCGCAAAAAGCGCAACAAACCTATTTCATAAAATTGGTAGGCTCAAACGTAAGTTTGGGCAATATAGCACCCAATGATGTTATACCTTTAGAAACCTTGCGCCTCGGGCTTCGTAGCGATACCTTCTCATTTTTCTTGGGAAAAGGAGCAAAATACCTTGGTAAAAAGAAGTAGTAGAATTAAAGAATTAATCAATTTACATGTTGTTACAAGAAAAAATTAATGCCGATGTTATAGCGGCTATGAAATCGAAAGATGAAGTTGGTTTGCGTGCATTAAGAGGGTTGAAATCTGCTTTGTTGCTTGCAGCAAGTGAACCAGGCGCCAATGGAGTTGTAAGTGATGAACAAGCACTTAAAATCTTTCAAAAGCTTGCCAAGCAGAGAAAAGAATCATTAGAGATTTATATTCAAAATAAGCGCGAAGATTTAGCAAAGGTTGAACAAGAGGAACTTGCCATTATTGAAAAATATTTACCTCAGCAAATGAGCGAGCAAGAAATAATGCAAACTTTGGAATCTGTAATTGCAAGTGCAGGCGCAACTGGTGCTTCAGACTTTGGCAAAGTAATGCCTATGGCCATGAAAGCGCTTGCTGGAAAGGCAGATGGAAAGGTGATTTCAGCAGTTTTGAAACAGTTGCTTGGCTAAATTGACACTTTTCTGGTATGAATGATTCGAATGAAGAAAAAATAAGAAAGGCTTTTCAAAAGAAAGATTGGCCAGAAATCAAAGTCAGTGATAGTTGGGCCACTTTTAAAATTATGGCAGAATTTGTTGAAGGCTTTGAAAAGATGAGTAGAATTGGGCCATGTGTTTCAATATTTGGTTCAGCCCGAACAAAACAAGATAATCCTTACTACCACCTTGCAGAGGAGATTGGCGCCAAATTGGTAGGCGCAGGATTTGGGGTGATAACTGGTGGCGGTCCAGGTATTATGGAAGCAGGGAATAAAGGTGCAAAAGAGGCTGGTGGTAAAAGTGTTGGACTGGGAATTGAGTTACCTTTTGAACAATTTTTTAATCAATATATTGATAGAGACAAGAGCATTAATTTTGATTACTTCTTTGTAAGAAAGGTAATGTTTGTAAAATATGCGCAAGGCTTTATTGCCATGCCCGGGGGATTCGGTACTTTGGATGAATTATTTGAATCCTTAACTTTAATCCAAACACATAAAGTGGCTCAGTTTCCAGTTGTTTTAGTTGGCTCTCGCTTTTGGGAGGGTTTGGTAGATTGGATGCAGAAAACTATGTGCGAAAAAGAAGGCAATATTGGAAGGGATGATTTATTAATGTTTAAAGTTGTGGATACGGCTGATGAAGCAGTTAATTATATCCTAGATTTTTATGCTGAAATAAGCATTAAGCCTAACTTTTAATTAGTTAGGTTATTGGGCAAGGAATTTATTTTCATTCTGAGCCTATGAATATAATCCTTGAACCCAATTTCCTTTTAGAAAACAAAACGTTTGTTTTCATGGCTATGGTTTGGATATAAGTGTAATTTTTTAGGAAAAAGGTTGCATTAGGTGTTAATTCCTTATGTATTTTGTAGTTGTTTGTTTTTAAAATTAAAAATTGATCTGATGAGCTTAAAAGAAGATGCGTTAAAATATCATAGTAAGGGAAGACCTGGAAAAATTGAGGTAGTTCCTACTAAACCTACCAATACCAAAAGAGATTTGTCTTTGGCTTATTCACCAGGCGTTGCAGAGCCTTGCCTTGCAATTGCTGCGCAGCCTGATGATGTTTATAAATATACTGCTAAAGGGAACTTAGTGGCAGTTATTAGCAATGGTACCGCAGTATTAGGACTTGGAGATATTGGTGCAGCCGCGTCTAAACCTGTAATGGAAGGAAAAGGTGTCCTATTTAAGATTTTTGCGGATATTGATGTTTTTGACATTGAAATTGACACTAAGGACACAGAAGAGTTTATAAGGACAGTAAAGAATATTGCCACCACTTTTGGAGGTATTAACCTAGAAGACATTAAGGCTCCTGAGTGTTTTGAAATTGAGCAAAGACTTAAGGAAGAATTGGATATTCCAATTATGCATGACGACCAACATGGTACAGCTATAATTACTGGTGCAGCCTTGCTAAATGCCCTTGAGTTAGTTGGGAAAAAAATTGATGAAGTAAAGGTTGTTTATAATGGAGCTGGTGCCTCTGCAATTTCATGTGCTAAAATAATGATAGCCTTGGGGGTTAGTTCCCAAAACTTAGTAATGTGTGATAGTAAAGGGGTTATTAGGCAAGATAATCCTAACTTGGATGTAATAAAAAGTCAATTTGCTACAAATAGAAACCTAAATACCTTAGAAGATGCAATGGTTGGGGCAGATGTTTTTGTTGGATTAAGTAAGGCAGATGTTGTGAGCCAAGATATGCTTAGAAGTATGAATCGGGATTGTATTGTTTTTGCCTTAGCCAATCCTAATCCAGAAATTACCTATGAACTTGCAATCGCATCTAGGTCTGATATTATTTTGGCAACGGGTAGAAGTGATTTTCCAAACCAAGTAAATAACGTGCTTGGGTTTCCTTACATTTTTAGAGGTGCTTTGGATGTGCGCGCTACAAAGATTACAGAAGAAATGAAACTTGCTGCAGTGCATGCCTTGGCAAAATTAACAAAAGAGCCAGTTCCTGAAATTGTAAACCTTGCTTACAATGAAAAGAGCGTAACCTTTGGAAGAAATTATATTATTCCTAAGCCAATTGACCCAAGACTTATTACCACTGTTTCACCTGCCGTGGCAAAAGCAGCAATGGAATCGGGCGTCGCTAAAAATCCAATAACTGATTGGGATTTATACCATAACCAATTATTAAACAGATTAGGTAAGGAAAGCAATTTTATACGTGCCATTGCAGATAAGGCTAAACAGTCACCTAAGAGAGTTGTTTTTGCAGAGGCTGATAATTATAAAATCTTAAGGGCCGCTCAGATTGTAAAAGATGATGGGATTGCCATTCCAATTTTGCTAGGAAATAAAGTTAAAATTCAAGCAATTTTAGAAGAGCATAATATTAAGATGGGGGAGGTAATTATTATTGACCCTATGGAAGATGAAGCAAGGAGAAATGCATTTGCTGAGGTGTTTTTTGCAAAGCGCCAAAGAAGTGGAATTACCTTGTATGAATCAAAGAAGTTGATGCGTGATCGCCAGTATTTTGCTCCCATGATGGTTGAATTAGGTGAGGCAGATGCCATGATTAGCGGATTAACAAAAAACTATCCAAGCACGATTAGACCAGCTTTGCAGATTTTTGGGAAGGAAGAAGGTACTCATGTGGTGGCAGGCATGTATATTATGATTAGCAAAAAAGGGCCTTTGTTTTTCGCTGATTGCTCAGTAAATCGAGTTCCAAATGTAAATGAGTTAGTAAATATTACAACATTAGCGCATAAAGCAGTTTCCAATTTTAATATCAACCCTCGAATAGCGTTATTAAGTTATAGTAATTTTGGTTCAGCAAAAGGCGATGTGCCTTCAAAAATGGCAGCCGTTAGAAAGCAATTGAAAGCACAATACCCTAGCATGATTGTGGATGGAGAAATTCAAGCAAATGTTGCACTTAACCAAAAACTACTAAAAGAGAATTTCCCATTTAGCGAATTGGTAGGTGAACAAGTTAATACATTTGTTTTCCCATCTTTAGCTGCTGGAAACATAACCTATAAAATGCTCCAAGAATTAGGTGCTGCAGAGGCCATTGGTCCCGTATTATTGGGATTGAAAAAATCTGCCCATGTACTTCAATTGGGAAGCAGTATCCGGGAGATTGTTAACATGGTAATGATAGCTGTCATAGATGCGCAAAGCAAATCTTCGGAATAGTTAAAAAAGTACTTTGGTGGTCCACCAACCTAAATTGGTTTGAACCGAAACAATGATAATGCAATTTTGGGCAGAGATTGGGTAAATTAAATAATTGCCCTTTCCTGCTTCAGTAATTGAATAAGTGATTTCCGTTCCTTGAATATTATATAACTTAAGGGATTTTAGGTCGAAAGGAGAAGTTAATGTTAAGGCACTTTCAGTTTGCCTTAGGAAAATGTTTTGTTTCCAAGCTTCCTCCTTAAGTGAAGTTTTTAATTGCTGCAGGTTAATGGAGTCTAGATAGACTTTATCTCCTTGTGTATTATTATCATTATTAGCCATAACGCCTGCCGCATAAAATGTTATACTTTCGTTTTCTGGATTTTTTGGAGCCTGCCATTTAAACCTCCACTTTTTGGTATTTAAGCCTGTGTTGCCATATTGATTATGCGTTACATAATCGCTAACAGAAACGCCACTGTCACCTATATTTATAAATGTACCTGCATTGTTAAAACTAATACCTTTAAAGCGAGCGTTTACAGCAAATCCAAACTTACTTGTGCCAGGGTTTGTACTGATAACTTCAATATTATAAATGCTATCTGGCATAAAGGTACTATGATTGTTTTCTCCATTTATCAAAATGGTAATTGAGCCTTGCTTATCTGGATTGGTGTTTCCGATATGACAAGATGAGCAGTTACCTTCAGAGGGTGCGCCTGTCATATTAAAACCTGCGATTGAGCTCGCATAAAGCGAATAATAGACACATTTTAGGGTCAAAAATGCAAAAAAAATCCCTGTAATCTTTTTCATTACAGGGATAGACAAAATTAAGTTAAAAAAGGTTGCCTCTATTTGAGCGTCCGTTTTACTTCAACCTCTTCGTAAGCTTCTACAAAATCACCTTCTCTTAAATCGTTATAATTATGAATGGTTAAACCACAGTCGTAGCCACTTGCAACTTCCTTAACATCGTCTTTGAAACGTTTTAATGATGACAAGGTACTTGAGTAAACAACCACTCCATCTCTGATTAGTCTTACTTTGGCATTTCTTAAAATCTTTCCATCTGTTACCATACAACCTGCTACTGCGCCAACTTTAGTGATTTTAAATACTTCTCTAATCTGTGCATTTCCAAGTATTTTTTCTTCGATGGTTGGGGCTAATAGACCTTCAATTGCAGCTTTAATCTCTTCAATTGCATTGTAAATTACAGAGTACATACGAATATCGATAGACTCTTGCTCTGCTAGTTTTCTTGCTTGAGAACTTGGCCTAACTTGGAATCCAACAATGATAGCATCTGAGGCTGAGGCTAGCATTACATCACTTTCAGAAATTTGCCCAACTGCTTTATAGATTACACTTACCTGAACTTCTTCAGTTGATAATTTAATTAATGAGTCTGACAATGCTTCTACTGAGCCATCCACGTCACCTTTAACAATTACTTTTAATTCTTTAAAGTTTCCAATTGCTAGACGTCTTCCAATTTCATCTAATGTAATATGTTTATTAGTTCTAATGCCTTGTTCGCGTTGTAATTGTTGGCGTTTATTGGCAATCTCTCTAGCTTCTGGTTCGGTTTTAGTGATTATAAATCTATCACCTGCTTGTGGCGCGCCATCAAAACCAAGAATTACTACAGGTGTAGAAGGACCTGCTTCTGCCATTTTTTTGCCTCTTTCATCAAACATGGCGCGTACTTTTCCACTATTTACCCCTGCCAAAATTGGGTCTCCCACGCGCATGGTTCCGCTTTGAACCATAACTGTAGTTACAATACCTCTTCCTTTGTCTAAAGTTGCTTCAATTACATTACCAACTGCTCTTTTATTAGGATTAGCCTTAAGGTCTAGCATTTCTGCTTCAAGTAAAACCTTGTCAAGTAAGGATTCAATACCAACTCCTTTTTTAGCTGAAATTTCTTGACACTGATATTTGCCACCCCATTCTTCAACCAAAATGTTCATGGCTGAAAGTTGTTCTCTAATCCTATCTGGATTGGCAGCATCTCTATCAATTTTGTTTAACGCAAAAACGATAGGAACACCTGCTGCCAAGGCATGTGAAATAGCCTCTTTTGTTTGAGGCATTACGCTATCATCAGCTGCGATTACAATAATTACAACGTCTGTTAGTTTTGCACCCCTTGCACGCATCGCGGTAAAGGCCTCGTGGCCTGGTGTATCTAAAAAGGTGATTTTCTTACCGCTTTCTAATTTTACTTCATAAGCACCAATATGCTGGGTAATACCACCTGCTTCACCCTTTACTACATTTGCACTTCTAATATAATCTAAGAGAGATGTTTTTCCATGATCCACGTGTCCCATTACTGTTACAATTGGAGCTCTTGGTTCTAGTGTGCTTGGATCGTCAATATCTTCTTCAACAGCTTCCACCATTTCAGCAGAAACAAATTCTACTTCAAAACCAAATTCCTCAGCCACAATTGCAATTGTCTCTGCATCTAATCTTTGGTTAATAGAAACCATCATTCCTAAACTCATACATGCACTAATGATTTGTGTCACTTGAACATTCATCATATTTGCAAGTTCATTGGCAGTTACAAACTCAGTTGCCTTAAGTTTATTCTTTTCCATTTCCTCCTGAAGCATTTGTTCTTCTCTTTCTGAGGCTTTATCTGAACGTTTTTGCTTACGAATTTTAGACCTTACCTGACCAATATTAGGATTTTTACTTCCTGGATTTAGTCTAGCTAAGGTAGCTTTTAATTTATCTTGAATTTCTTTATCTGAAATTTCAGTTTTTACTTCAGGTTTAGCGTTTCTGTTATTTTGATTTCCACCTTTATTGAACCTGTTATTTCCACCTTGCTGATTGTTTCCTTGCCCAGGGCCTCTGTTAAATCCACCACCTTGTTGATTGTTTCCTTGTCCTGGACCTCTGTTAAATCCTCCAGCTGGTCTATTTCTTGGGTCAAAATCTTTGGCTGGATCAACTTTTTGAATGCCTGTTTGGTCTACCTGTTTGCGCTTACGTTTGCGTTTGGCATCAATACTACTATCGCTACTTGCAACTGGATTCGCTTTTTTAGGCGGATCTTGTTTCAATACAATTTTTCCTAAAACCTTTAAGCCATCTAATTTTTCATATTTAACGTCCATTACTTTGACTTCATCATCTGTAATGGTTTCTTCAGTTGCAGTTGGGATGGTAATCTCTTCAGCTATTGGTGCTATGGAAGCTTCAACAACTGGCTCAAGTTTTACTGGCTCCGGATTAACAACGATTGGTTCAGTTTTAACCTCAATTGGTAATGGCTCCTCGATTTTCTTTACTGGCTTTTTGAATTTCTTGTTTGCTTCAAGGTCAATTTTACCAATAACCTTTAAGCCCATTGATTCTTCTGGTGCAGTTTCACTTTCAGGAAGTTGAATAGGCGTTATTACCTCACTTTCAACCTTAGGTACAACTACCTCCTTCTTTTCAACTTGCACTTCTGCTAGAGGCGTTTCTACCACTTTAATGGCTTCAATAGGTGCTTCAACAACAGGTGCAGGAATAACAGGTTCTTCTCTTAAAACAATTGGCTCGGCCTTTGGCAATTCTGGCTCTGCTTTCTTGGCGACTCCTTGCGTGTTTACTAATCCACTTTTTATTAAAATACCATCTTCTTCTTCCTCATCCTCTGCAACAGGAGCCTTTGGCTTAGGTATTTCAATTACGGTATTTTGAGGCTTAATGCGCTCTTTGCCGAGTTTGTTTGCCTCTTGTTTTACCTTCTTTTCAGAAGAGTACTCGGCCAAAAGCAAACTAAATTGCTCTTCTGTAAGCTTGGTAGTTGGCTTAGCTTCTATTTGATGGCCTTTCTTAGCCAAAAATTCTACTGCGGTTGTTAAACCCACATTAAATTCTTTGGCTGCTGCACTCAATCGTTTTGTTCCTGTTGTTTCGCTCATTCTGCGCTTTACTTCCTAAATTTGGTGCGAATATCGTTATTTAACATGGATATTCCTCATGTTCTTTTATGGCTTAATTTTATTCGAATTCGGCTTCCAAGATTCTGCGCACTTCTTGCACAGTTTCTTCTTCCAATTCGGTTCTTCTAACAAGTTCTTCATTTGTCATATTGAGAACTGCTTTGGCGGTGTCAAGTCCCAAGCCTTTTAGTTCATCAATAATCCAACTATCAATTTCATCTGAAAATTCATCTAAGTCAATATCTTCCTCTTCAACTTCCGCTTCGCGGTAAACATCAATTTCAAATCCAACTAATTTGCCAGCAAGTTTAATGTTATGACCGCCTTTACCAATTGCTAAAGATACTTGATCTGGTTTAAGATACACACTCACTCTCTTTTTAATTTCATCAATCTTTATGCTGCTAATTTTAGCTGGACTCAAAGCTCTTTGAACCAATAATGAGGTGTTTGCTGTATAGTTGATTACGTCAATGTTTTCGTTTCTAAGTTCTCTTACAATGCCGTGAATACGTGAGCCTTTCATCCCCACGCAAGCTCCAACTGGGTCAATTCTATCATCATAACTTTCAACAGCAACTTTTGCACGTTCCCCTGGTTCACGTACAATTTTCTTGATGCTGATTAATCCATCTATAATTTCAGGAACTTCTTGCTCAAACAATCTTTCCAAAAGAACTGGTGAGGTGCGAGAAAGTATAATTCTTGGGTTGCCATTGTGCATTTCTACTTTAAGTACTACTGCACGAATTGCATCTCCTTTTTTATAGAAATCTGCTGGTATCATTTCGGTTTTTGGAAGCAATAATTCATTGCCTGCATCATCCAATACCATGATTTCTTTTTTCCAAATTTGGTAAACTTCACCACTAATAATTTCACCAACACGGTCTTTGTAACGCTTATAAAATTCGTCTTTTTCTAGTTCTAATACTTTTGAAAGCAAGGTTTGACGGGCTGATAGAACCGCGCGTCTTCCAAAAATAGCTAAGCCAACTTCTTTCGTTACATCTTCCCCTATTTCAAAGTCTGGTTCAATTTTTTGGGCCTCAGAAATTGAAATTTGGGTGTTTTCATCCTCAACCTCGCCCTCATGCACAATTACTCTATTGTGCCAAATCTCTAAGTCACCACTTTTGTCGTTAATAATTACGTCAAAATTTTCATCATTATTGAATCTTTTACGTAACATGCCGCGAAAAACATCTTCTAATACTCGCTGCATTGTTGCGCGATCGATGTTTTTAAACTCTTTGAATTCGCTAAACGAATCAATTAATCCTGCACTATGCATATACTTTTATTTTAAATTTATTAATTAAATGATACTTGAACAATTGCTGTTTCCATTTCTTCAAACAATATTTCTTTTAGGGTAGGTTCAGGCGCATTGTATGCCTTTTTTTTATCCTTGAGTTGTATAGCAATTCCATTGGCATTTACTGAAATTAACTTCCCTAAAAATTCTGTTTTTGCTTTTAATACAATACTCAGTTCACGGCCAATGTGCTTATTATATTGCCTCAACACTTTGAGGGGTCTGTCTACTCCAGGGGATGATACTTCTAAAGTGTATGGGGTCAAACCAAAATCTATTTCATCCAATTTTAGCGATAGAAATTTATTTAGCTTCCTGCATTGTTCTATGGTTAAGGGCCCTTCGCTATCTATATAAACCATAAGCTTCCCACCTGCATTTTTATGCTCAACTTCAACAATGAAAACCTCAGGTTCGAGCGCTTCTTTGCTCCATTCTACTATTTGTTCTGTTATCTGCATGGTAAAAAAAGAGGGGACTTTTGGTCCCCTCTAAATCTTTTAATACGGTGCAAATATAGTTTCAATTTGCAATTTGTCAAATTTATTTATTTGCCATTGAAGAGCTTATACCTTTCATATTGCTCTTTACCAAGCTTATTTATTTCTTCCATTAGCTTTTCAAATCTTTTAGGTGCATCAAAAGTTGAGAACTTCGCATACATAGTTTTTGCCTTAGCGTACTCATCCACCCAAATATAAGCCTCCATTAGATTAACGTAAATGGCCAAGGTTACTTCCTCATTAATGCGCGCCTTTTTGTTTTTCATGTCTGATTCTGTTAGCGCCTTCTCATAAATTGCAATGGCTTCTTGAATTTTCACCTTTGCGTCTTTCTTTTCGTAATCTTCAGATAAGCCATTATAACCTTCTACCAACGCTAAGTAGGCAGTAGCCATATCTGTATAATCTTGTTTTTTATCCTTAATTTGGTAAATAATAGTTTCTCTTTTAGTTTTCTTAAAGGCATAATCTGAGTTCAATAAGTTTTGAATAACCTTTAAACCATTATCTACAGAAGTAACTTCTAAATTATCAATGGTTTTTTCTTGGTTGTAACTCCACCAGCTGCGGATAGCACTTTCGCTGGTGTATTCTCCTGGAATGTTATAATACATATCTTGAGAAATCTCTCCCGGAACTTCATTGTAAACTACTCCTTGGGCAGTTTCAACCTTTAAGGTGATTAATCTTTTATAGGGAACTTTCATAAAGTATGCCTTGTAAGGTGTTGAAGTTCCATTGGCAACTTTGGTCATATCCTTTACAGTTAATTCTGGCTCTTTCACTTCAAGTTCTCCCAAAGTGGCGGTTATGGTAACTGGATTGTTTGTGCCATTTGAGAAGCCTTCAAGCTTCAAATAAGTGCCAGCTAATTGTTCATTATTAAATGATTTTATTAGTTTAGGTGTTGAAAAGGTGTTCTTGTAAGGCGGAGATGGAATTCTCTTTACAGGCTTTCCACCATTTGCTAATTGTTGGTCAGCAATCTTTTGAATGGTAGATTTCTTTTCATAAATCTCAAGCTCTTTTAGGTATTGTGCTTCGGCATCTTTAACCCTTTGTGGATAGGCTGCAAGTTCTGCTTGGTACTCTTGGTCTGCTTTAGCAACTTTCTCATTGTGCTCATCCATTATTTTTTTGTTTGCCTCTTCTACATTGTAAATAACTTTACTGTTGTAGTTTTTAATGGATTTGTCTAGCGGTTTTTTTGGCAATTGAATAAATTCAAAATTAGTTTCTGTTTTGTCTACATCCTGAGCATTAAGCAAATTGCCCATCATTAACAAACAAACAATTAATAATTTAATGGTTTTCATTTTTTAGTTTTAAGCTTCAAAAATATTGGTTTTTTTCGGTTTGAACCAAATTAACTAAAAGTTTTCTTTTCACGTTTAAAGTATTTCAAAATATATTTGAAACAGATTATGTCAGTAATTAAGCGAATATTCTTTTTAGGACTCTGTTTATTGATTTTGGTTCGAACCGAAGCCCAAAATGCTAATTTAGAGATAATCCCTGGGCATAAATTGGGCTATGATACTGGCTATGTAAAGAGTTTCAGAGATAATTTTGTTGTAACACTCGTAAATGAGTCGAAGTTTAATAGAATAAACGTAGCCTATTCCCTTCCTGCGGGCTCATATGCGCTAAATTATAAAACCAACGAATTGAATACTTGGGGTCTGGGATTTGATTATAAATGGTTAACGTTTGAGTATACCACTAGGATGCCTTGGTTTGAACCTGAACCAATTTTTGGAGAGGTTAAAAACAATGGCATTGGTTTTGGTATAACTGGAACCAAAATTAGTTTCAGGTTTTTTTATCAACGCTATGAAGGATATTATTTAGAAAATTCAGTTGATTGGTTTCCACAGGCCAATCAAGACTATTATTATTTAAGGCCTGATATACAAACGCGCACTTATTATGCCAATATTAATTATGTGTTTAATCATACTAAGTTTTCTAATAATGCAGCTCTTTGGCAGCTAGAGCGACAAGAGAAAAAGGCAGGAAGTTTTATTACTGGATTAACTTATAATTATAACACCTTTCAAGCAGATTCCTCTATTGTTCCTGCCAATATTTTACCAGTTAACTCCAATACTTATTTTGCTTTAAATGCACTTGGTCTTAATGGCGGCTTTGTGGGCACTTTACCCTTTGGGAAAAAAAGAAAGTTTTTTATCACAGGTGCAATTATTCCGGGATTTTCTTGGCAATGGGGAAGGTTATCTGTAGAAGGTTCTGGTATAGAAAAAGACAATAGTGTTTTGGGCTTTCAGTCGGAAGCAAGGTTTGGAGTAGGTTATAATGGCGATTTATGGTATGTAGGTACAATTGCAAAGGCGTATAGCAATCAAAATAATCTAGGGGGAAATGAGCCCTTTTCAATCAATAATTCATTTGGAAGATTTTACTTAGGCTATCGGTTTAAACAACTTAAACATCAAAACAAATGGTTAAAGCGTATTGGATTGTAGGCCTATTGATACTGTTGTTTAGTAATTCTTTTGGGCAGCAAACCACTGATAGAAATAATCAACACATAGAAGTTTACCCTAATCATTTATTGTTATCTCCATATGTTGAAACTAAAAGTCATTTAATTCAGCTTGATTTTACCTCGGCACCTGCCAATAAAAAACTTAATTATCTGAGTAATTTTATTCTAACCTCTGGAATTAGGTTTAGGTATAAATGGATGAATTTTCAAGTAGGAGCAAGACTTCCCTTGCATCGGTTCAACAATCAATTGGGGAATACCCAAAATTTTGCCATTGGACTTAGTGTGGTTAAAAGAAAGTTCACCCTGCAAACTAAATATGAAACATTTAATGGTTTTTATCTGCAAAATACAAATGAATGGATACCTGGATATAGACAAGGGAATGAGCGTTTTTACATCCGACCTGATTTAAAGGCACAATCCTTATTTACAGTTTATAATTATATCCTCAATAGCCGTAAATTTTCTAATCCAGCGGCTGTTTTTCAATTCGAAAGGCAAAAGCGAGCCGCATTTGGAATAGCCTTAGGGCTTAGTCATCTTTTTAATAAAATGGAATCTGATTCTAGCTTGGTGCCTGCCAATGCGCAATGGCATTCGGATATTGGTTCAAGCACCTACCTTGTCTCAAATATGCTAGGATTGCAAATTGGATTTATGGCCACCCTTCCTTTGTTTTTTAAAAAGCGTTGTTTTATAAGCACAAGTTTAATTCCTGGCTATTCTATTCAAACTGGCAGCGTTACTAGAGGTTTTATTAATTTATTGCCAAGCAATTTTTACAAAGGTCTAACCAATGAATTTAGGTTTGGGTTTGGGTATAATGCACCAAAATGGTTTGCATCTGTCCAAATGAGCAGCATAGGAAATTTAGTACAAGTGCGAGATTCCGAAACCTATTTAGTACAAAATGCTTATTTTAGAATTAGTACTGGATATAGATTTGGGAAATAAAATTATTGCAGGTGCCACAAAATGAAGGCATACATATCTGAGGCATCTTCGATGAGTTTCGTAGTTGGTTTTCCTGCACCATGACCGGCTTTGCTATCAATTCTAATGAGTAAAGGGGTTCCCTCTTTTTTCGCTTTTTCTTGCAAGGTGGCGGCAAATTTAAAAGAGTGTGCGGGAACAACTCTGTCATCATGATCGGCAGTCATAATTAGTGTTGCTGGGTATGCAACATTTTCTTTAACATTATGCAATGGAGAGTATTTTACTAAGTATTCAAATTGCTCTTTTTTATCGCTTGAGCCATATTCAACTGCCCAACCCCAGCCAATTGTGAATTTATGGTAGCGAAGCATATCTAAAACACCCACCGCAGGTATGGCCACTTTAAACAAATCAGGTCTTTGCGTTATACACGCACCAACTAATAAACCACCATTGCTTCCACCATTTATAGCCAATTTACTTTTACTGGTATATTTTTCTGAAATAAGGTATTCAGCGGCAGCAATAAAATCGTCAAAAACTGTTTGTTTTTTCTCTAACATTCCCGCTTGGTGCCATGCTTCACCATATTCGCCTCCGCCTCTTAAATTAGCAATTGCATATATACCGCCTCGCTCCAAAAACATAATTCTACTTATACTAAACGAAGGGGTTAGGTTAATATTAAATCCTCCATATCCATATAGCAGGGTTGGATTTGTGCCATCCATTTTTATGCCTTTTTTGTACATAATAAACATAGGAACTTTTGTCCCATCTTTACTTGTATAAAATACTTGTTTAGTTTCAAAATCATCTGGATTAAAAGCATATTTAACAGGTGTTCCCCATCCTTTTTGATCCATGGTTTTCAGGTCGTAAAATTTAATCTTTCCAGGCTCTGTAAAAGAAATATAACTATATGTAATTAAGCTTTCATTTGCCTTACAGCCTCCTGTGGATGCAGTTCCTATACCAGGTAGTTCTATTTCTGTCTTTAGTTTTCCTTTGATATCAAAGTGCTTAAGCCGTGTGCTTGCATCTATTAAATAATTTGCAATAAGGTCGCCGCCAGCGCTCGTAACATTTTCAAGTAAATGATTAGTTTCTGGTATCCTTGTTTCCCAGTTGCTTTCACTTGGGTTTTGAGGGTCAATTGCCACCAATTTATATTTAGGCGCTTTATGGTCTGTTAAAATCAAAATTTTACTGCCATCATTACCAATTACAGCATAATTGTTGCTAAAGCCTTTGCAAAGTGTGGTGAGGTTTCCTTTTAAAATATTGTTATCCTGAATAGATTTAACCAATATTTCGCTGCCAGAGGTGCCTTCACTAATATTAATAAATAGGTAGTTTTCATCTTCACTTACCGCAGCATTAAAATATCTCAAAGGGTGCGATTTATCTTCGTACACCAATTTATCTTCTGATTGTTTTGTGCCTATTGTGTGGTAGTAAATCTTCATGTATTCATTGCGATTACTAAAGTCTTTCCCCTTGGTTGGTTCATCATATCTGCTATATAAAAACCCTGATTTATACCAAGTAGCCCCACTAAATTTTACCCAATTGATTGCATCACTAGTTTTTTGAAGATTTTCTAAATCCAACACAAAAATTTCATTCCAATCACTCCCACTTTTAGAGACGCCAATTGCTGCAAATTTATGGTCTTTGCTAAAGCTTAAACTGGCTAAAGAAACCGTTCCATCCTCCGAAAATTTATTTGGATCTAGAAATACCTCTGCCTTATTTGGGTCTTCAATATCCTTTGTTCTATAGATAACATTTTGGTTTTGAAGGCCATTGTTTTTCCCAAAATACCAGAATTCGCCTTCCTTAAATGGGGCACTATATTTTTCGTAATTCCAAATTTCAGTTAGCCTAGTTTTTATTTCTTGTTTAAATGGAATTTGATTGAGGTAATTAAAAGTTACTTCATTTTGTTTGGCTACCCATTGTATTACCTCAGGGGCTGTGTCATTTTCTAGCCAACGATATGGGTCTGCAATTTTTACCCCAAAATAATCATCTATCGTGCTGTCTTTCCTTGTATTTTCAATCGTTTGTAGGCTCAACTTTTTTTGTTCCATAGATGTTGTACAGGCGCCTATAACTAGCAAACTGCTTAAGTAAATAAGTTTTTTCATTGCCTTAAATTTTAAGCAATTTATGGTTTGAACCTAGTCTAAAAAAGACAATTACATAAAGGGCAAAAAAAAACCGAACAAAATTTGCTCGGTTTTTTGTAAGTATAAAAATTTTATAAAGCAGCTTCGTATCTGCGACTTACTTCATCCCAATTAATTACATTCCAAAAAGCGGTCATGTAATCAGGGCGACGGTTTTGGTAATGCAAATAATAAGCATGTTCCCAAACATCACATCCTAAGATAGGTGTTCCAGGACATTCTGAAATATCCATCAAAGGATTATCTTGGTTTGGAGTAGAGCAAACGCAAAGTTTTTTATCAGCCTTTACACATAACCAAGCCCAACCTGAACCAAATCTAGTGGCACCTGCCTTATTAAAGTCTTCTTTAAATTTATCCCAGCCGCCTAATTCATTAGTTATTGCATCCATTAATTTTCCTGTAGGCATGCCTCCTTTATTGGCACCCATGATGCTCCAAAAAAGACTGTGATTGTAATGTCCACCGCCATTGTTTCTAACAGCAGCTGGATATTTACTAATGTTTTTACAAACTTCTTCGATGCTAAGATTTTCTGCTTCATTGCCAGCTAGGGCAGCGTTTAGATTTGTAACATAAGCATTGTGGTGTTTGCTGTGATGAATTTCCATAGTACGTGCATCAATATGTGGTTCTAATGCTGTGTACTCGTATGGAAGTTTTGGTAATTCGAATGCCATAATTTTTTAATTTTATTAAGTTGCAAATATATAGGATAAGTTATGGTTGGGTCAAACCATAAAATTAAAACAGCCCAAGCGTTTTTTTTGTTTTTGGTTTGAACCAAGCTTAATATTTCTCCTAGGCTCTAAGTTTTTTAAAAAACGTCTTGAGTAATTCAGAAGCCTCGGCTTCTAGCACATCTGTAACTAGGGTTGTTTTTGGGTGAAGAACCTTTGAGTTTAGATTACTAAAGCCTCTCTTTGGGTCTTTTGCTCCAACGACTAAAGTTTGCATTTGTGCCCAATAAATAGCGCCTGCGCACATATTGCAAGGCTCTAGGGTTACATATAGCGTACATTCGTCGAGATATTTTGCTCCCAAAAAATTTGCTGCTGCCGTTATTGCTTGCATTTCGGCATGTGCAGTAACATCGTTTAATCTTTCTGTAAGGTTGTGACCTTTTCCTATGATTTTATTTTCGCAAACCACCACAGCCCCAACAGGAACTTCGCCGATATCAAACGCTTTCTTAGCTTCTTTGAGGGCTTCACGCATAAACCATTCATGTGAGAAAAGTGTTTCCATGGTTCAAAGCTATTAATTTAACTTTTTTACTTAACTATTATTTTTTCTTATATTTATCAAAACAAATTACAATGAAACAACTTGGTATTTTATTATTGTTTGGCGCTTTATTTTGTGCATGTGCAAAGGTTCCAGAAACCAAACCACCTATCGAAAAGGTTCTAGAAACAGGGCCTCCAGTTGAACTCAATCCTGCAAATACCACTTATAAACCAGCTTTTGTGGGGCAAACACGTATTGGCAGTATTCAAACAAAAACGCCCTATCAATTTAGCGTAATAAGTACCTCGCTAGTTAGTCCTTGGGGAATTGCAGGTTTACCTGATGGAAAGTTGTTAGTAACAGAAAAAGCTGGTACAATTCGCATCGTGACAAGCGAAGGAATTGTTGGTAATGCTATCTCTGGCGTGCCTCCAGTTAACGCTAATGGTCAGGGTGGTTTACTTGGACTCTGTGTTGATCCAAACTTTGGTTCAAACCGAATGATATATTGGGCATTTTCAGAAAATGTTAGCGGTGGAAGTGTTACTTCTGTTGCAAAAGGAAAATTGTCTATGGATGAACGGTCCTTTGAAAATGTTACTGTTATTTATAGAGGAAAGGATGCCTACTCTAGCAGTTTACATTTTGGCGCACGTATTGTATTTGACCAATTGGGCAATTTGTTGGTTTGTATTGGAGAGCGTTCAAGTGTGTCTACCAGAGTACTTGCACAATCAGTAAGCAGTAGTTTGGGAAAGGTAATTCGCATTACAAAAGATGGCAACCCTGCAGCGGGCAACCCAGTTTTTACTGAAGCAGGAGCCTTGCCTGAATTATATAGCATAGGACATAGAAACCCACAAGGTTTAGCAGTTCATCCAATATCAAAAGCGATTTGGTTAAGTGAGTTTGGTCCACGTGGAGGAGATGAAATTAACTTAATTGGTTCAGGGAAAAATTATGGATGGCCAATTATTACATATGGCATTGAGTATAGCGGACTGACAATAGGTGAAGGGATACAACAGAAGGAAGGAATGGAACAACCAGTTTATTATTGGGATCCTGTAGTTTCTCCAAGTGGCATGACTTTTTACGCTAGTAATCGTATTGCAGAGTGGCAAAATAATTTGTTTGTTGGCGCATTAAGTGGGATGCATATTGTGCGTTTGCATATAGAGAATAATAGGGTATTAGGGGAAGAACGACTGCTTGCTTCCGAAAATCAACGTTTTAGAGACATAACCCAAGGTGCAGATGGTGCTTTATATGCCATAACCGATGCAGGAAGAATTTATAAGATAGATAAAAAATAGTACGTTTTTTTACATTCTTATACTTTGTTAACTTGCAGCCCCAATTACAGAAAAGTAGTTTGGGTTGAACCAAAAATTATTATGTATAGAACAAATACCTGTGGCGAACTTAGCCTAAAAAATGTTGGAGAAACAGTTGTGTTAAGCGGTTGGGTTCAAAAGAGCCGAGATTTAGGAGGAATGACTTTCGTAGATTTGCGTGATAGATATGGCATAACTCAGCTTGCTTTCAACTTGGAAACACAAGCAGAATTATGCTTAAGAGCTAGGAAGCTAGGTCGTGAGTATGTGCTGCAAGCCACAGGAATTGTAAAGGAAAGGGAAAGTAAAAATTTACAAATTGCCACAGGTGAGATTGAAATTATAGTTGAAGCGTTTTCAATTTTAAATGAAGCCAAGGTTCCGCCATTTACAATTGAAGACCAAACCGATGGTGGCGAAGATTTGCGCATGAAATATCGCTACCTAGATATTCGGAGAAATCCAGTTAGAAACAATTTGTTATTACGCCATCAGGTTGCAAAGCAAACACGGACTTATTTGGACAATCAAAATTTTGTGGAAGTTGAAACTCCTGTTTTGATAAAGTCAACTCCTGAAGGAGCCCGCGATTTTGTGGTTCCAAGTAGAATGAATCAAGGTCAATTTTATGCCTTGCCGCAATCGCCACAAACTTTTAAACAGTTATTAATGGTGGGTGGCATTGATAGGTATTATCAAATTGTAAAATGTTTTAGGGATGAAGATTTGCGGGCAGATAGACAACCTGAGTTTACCCAAATCGATTGCGAAATGAGCTTTGTAGAGCAAGAAGATGTGTTAAATATGTTTGAAGGTTTGGTTAAACATCTTTTTGCAACTGTGAAGAATTTGGATATTCCTCAAGTGCCCAGAATGAACTATGCCGATGCCATGAAATTTTATGGCTCAGACAAACCAGATACACGTTTTGAGATGAAGTTTGTAGAATTAAAGTCTTCTGAAAATGATTTAGTTTCTGGCAAAGGCTTTAAAGTTTTTGATGAGGCAGAATTGGTAGTTGGAATTTGTGCTAGTAATGCCGCGGTTTTTACCAGAAAGCAACTAGATGAATTAACAGATTTTGTGAAGAGGCCGCAAATTGGGGCAAGCGGTTTGGTGTATGCGAGGGTTAATGAGGATGGTACGATTAAGTCGTCTGTAGATAAATTTTTTGACGAAGCAGCACTTAGCAATTGGGCAAATGCCTTTTCGGCCAAGCCAGGGGATTTACTGCTAATTTTAGCTGGGCCAGCAGATAAAACGAGGAAAGCCTTAAATGAGTTACGTTTAGAAATGGGCTCTCGCCTAGGTCTAAGAGATGCCTCTGTTTACAGTTGTTTATGGGTAACAGATTTTCCCCTTTTAGAGTTTAATGAGGAAGAAGGACGGTATTTTGCTATGCATCATCCGTTTACCGCCCCAAAACCTGAAGATATTAACCTGTTGACAGAAGGCAGGTTAGGAGAAATTAGAGCCAATGCATATGATTTAGTTATTAATGGGGTAGAAGTTGGTGGGGGTTCTGTCAGAATTTTTAATAAACAGCTTCAAGCTAAAATGTTTGAAGTTTTAGGCTTTACACCAGAGGAAGCGCAAGCTCAGTTTGGGTTTTTAATGAATGCATTTGAATATGGAGCACCACCTCACGCTGGAATTGCCTTTGGTTTTGACAGACTTTGTTCACTTTTTGGCGGTGACAGTAGCATTCGAGATTACATTGCCTTCCCTAAAAATAATTCAGGTAGAGATGTAATGATTGATGCACCTTCAATGATAGACGTTAAGCAGCTAACAGAATTAGGTATCTTAGTAAAGAGTGTTTAAAAAATTAGCCCCATAAACTCAGGGATTTTTCCTAGAAACATGAAATGAATTTCAATTGAATTTGTATTACAATTGGAAAGCAGTAATTTTATACACTAAATAATTTCGAAAAATGGCATTAGATGTAATCGGCAAAATTATCCAAGTAATGGATCCTGTGAGAGGTACTAGTAAAGCTGGTAAGGACTGGGTAAAACAAGAATTTATACTTGAAACCCAAGAAACATATCCCAAAAAGATATGTATTGGAATGATGGGTGACAAAACAAGTGAAATCAGTAAGTACCGTGTAGAAGATATGGTAAAAGTGCATTTAAACATTGAGTCAAGAGAGTATAATGGCAAATGGTATACCAATGTAAATGCATGGAAAATTGAGCAAGCTGCGGCTTCCAATAATGGTTCTTTTGCTAGCAATAGCCCCTCTGCAAGTCCTGAATCGGAGATGAATTATAGTCCTTCGAGTGATGCAGGTGGTGATGATTTGCCATTTTAATTAGATATTTATTTTGATACGCTACCTTTCTCATACCGAGATTGATCAGGAGAAATGGGACTTGTGTTTGGAGCAGGCTTCAAACTCATTGGTGTATGGTTATTCTTGGTATTTAAATCAAGTTGCACCTAATTGGGAGGCACTTGTTTTAGACGACTACCATGCTGTAATGCCATTGACAAGGGGTAGGAAATATTTTATTTCTTACCTTTATCAGCCTTTTTTTACCCAACAACTGGGTGTTTTTGCTAAAATACAACTCTCTCAGGAGTTAATTTCTGAATTTATTGCTAATGTCCCTTCAAAGTTTAAATACTTTGACATTAGTCTGAACGAGCAAAATTATTTTTTATCTGAAAAATTTAGGTTGATAAAAAGGAAGAATTATATCCTCAACCTTAATAGACCCTATGATAAGCTAGTAAAGGATTATAATAATCAAGCGGTTCGAAACTTAAAAAAAGCTAAGAAACATGATTTAGAGCTTAAAGCAATTCAGTTTAAAGAAGTTGTCATTTTCTATAGAATTCATAAGTCTATCGTTACCCAAGGTGTTAAAGCAGAAAATTATCAATCTTTGGAAAACTTAATGGAGGTGGCTTGGAAGCGAGGTAAGCTATTTTCTAAAGGTGTTTATTCAAAATCAGGGGAGCTCTTGGCCTGTGGTAGTTTTTTGATGCAAAAGGGTAGGATTATTTTTTTAATTGGCACCTCATCTGCCAGTGGGAGAGAAAATGGAGCGATGCATTTTTTAATGGATAGCATAGTTTTTCAATTTGCTAATCACAAAATGTTATTTGATTTTGAAGGCTCTGAAATTCCGGGAATTGCAAGATTTTACAAGAGTTTTGGTGCGATAAAAACGCATTATTTTAGGTTGAAAATGAACAGATTGCCTTGGTTGTTAAGGTTATTAAAATAAGAGAATATGAAGTTGGCTGCCATTGATATAGGCTCTAATGCCGTAAGATTGCAAATTGTTAGAGCAACTAATGAACTAGGGTCAGAGCGATTTAAGAAAATTGAATTCATACGAATTCCAGTTCGACTTGGAGATGATGCTTTTAGGGATAAAAAAATCAGTAAAGAGAAGCGCAAAGTTTTTTATAAAGCCATGCAGGCCTTTAAACTTATTATGGATGCCTTTGAAGTAGATCATTATTTGGCTTGTGCTACCAGCGCTATGAGAGAGGCAAGTAATGGAAAAAAAATTACACAAAGAATTAAAGAGGACTTTGACTTAAAGATAGAGATTATCGATGGAAAACGAGAGAGCGAGCTAATTTTGCGTTCCATTGATCATGTTTTTGAATCGGGTAAAAATTATTTAACTATTGATGTTGGCGGCGGAAGCACGGAGATGACCGTAATTAAAGATAAGCGTGTACTCAATTCAGTTTCTTTTGATATTGGAACGGTTAGATTAATGGATGGTGCGGTTTCAGAAAAAACTTGGGAAACTATTGAAACCTGGGTCAAAACTAATACAAATGGATTATCGCAATTAGAAGCAGTTGTAACAAGCGGAACTATTAATAAAATTGCCCATATTATAAATGAGGATGCTGAAGAAAACGAGTTTACACGTGAACAATTGAGGAATTTTCACCGTAAAGTTTCAAAAATGGCCTTAGAAGAAAGAGTTGTTCAGCTTAAGTTAAACCCCGATAGAGCAGACATCATTGAACTATCCGCTGATATTTACTTAAGAATTTTAAATTGGGCTGATATTATGAAAATAAAAAGCCCCGAAAATTCGGGGCTTAAAGATGGAATTATTAATGAATTATTTAACACCTACCAGTTCAACATCAAATAAAAGTGTTGCATTAGGTGGAATTACACCGCCAGCGCCATTGGGTCCATACCCAAGTTCACTTGGAATAATCAGGCGCATTTTATCACCAACTTTCATTAAGGCTATGCCTTCTTCCCAGCCTGCTATAACCATTTTTTGACCTAAAGGAAAGCTAATAGGATCACCACGTTCTACCGATGAATCAAATTTGCGTCCATCCATTAAATATCCAGTATAATGAACGTCGACCGTTTTGCCGGCTTCAGCTTGAATGCCATTTCCTTTTTCTATGTAAACATATTTTAAGCCACTAGCTGTAGTTAAAACCTCTTTTCCTTCAATATTAAAAGGAACTGCAACTACAGGAGATTTTGATTCTATTACTTCAATCTCAAATATCAAAATGCTATTGGCAGGTATTTTACCCATGGCACGTTGCCCATATCCAATTTCAGCAGGAACGGTTAGAATGGCTTTATCTCCAACGTTTAAAAGTTGTAGACCTTCATCCCAGCCTGCTATAACTTGGCCTCCACCAACCTTAAACGAGAAAGGTTGGTTTCGGTCTTTTGAACTGTCAAATTTTGTACCGTCTGGTAAGGTGCCTGTATAATGCACTGTAACCATATCGCCTGCAGTTACTTTTTTGCCGGTACCCATCTCTAATAACTTATATTTAAGTCCAGAGGGTGTTGAATATTCTTGTTTCAATTTAATGTTTCTTTTTGTGGTTTGACCCGATTTGCTTTTTTTCTTGTCATCCGACTTTGCTTTATCGGTTTGTGCTGAGGTGTTAATGGTAAGTAAAACCAATGCACCAAGAATTAATTTATTTATCATTTGTTTTCAACTTTAACCAATTCAACGTCAAAAAGTAAAGAAGCGTATGGAGGAATTGGTCCACTTCCAAATTCACCATAAGCAAGATTCCATGGAATAAGTAATCTAAAAGTTTCACCTTCCTTCATTAACTGTAAACCTTCATCCCAGCCTTTAATAACCTTGCGCTGACCCACATTGAAAACAAAATCTGGTTGGCCTTCTTTTGTTTGATCGAAAACTCTGCCATCCAAAAATGTTCCTTTATATTTTACAGTTACTTTGTTTCCAGCATTTACTTTTTTACCCTTTGTAGCTTTAATTACTGTGTAACGCAATCCACTTTCAGTAGTTTTCATACCTTGGTTAGCACCAATAAATTGTTCAAAGGCTAGTGAATCAGTTACCCTAAATTCTTGGTTACGTAATTCAATTTTCTTTTCAATTTCCTCTTGACTGTAAATATCCGTAATACTTACTTGGAACCTTATTCTGTCTGAGCTGGTGATTCCAGGAGGCAATGGTTGTCTGAAACTTTTTGTATAAAGGGTATCAGCATTAATAAAGAAAGTTGCACTATCTCCTTTTTTTAACAAAGAGAAAATACTGCCTAAACTAGGCTCATCTGCTGGGATTTCGAAGGGTTTATTTTCTGCAAAAGAATTAAAAAGTAGAGAATCTGTGTTTTCTACGTTTACAAGCATGTTTAAGGTTAGGATATCACCTTTTGCTACCATTCTGGCGCCTTCTTCGGTTTTATGAATTTTGTATTCAATACCGGTTTCTGTTGTTTCTGTGCTGTTACAAGCTGCAAGCAGCCATACCATTGCACCTAGTGCAAATAATTGTCTCATTTTTATGTTTAATTTAAATAGTTTTTGTAATCGTGTAATGCTGCTTTGAACTTATTTTCAACCAATTCTATCGGCTCGTTGCTTTCACCACCTGCTGCGTTAAAATGCCCACCGCCATTAAAGTACTTTCTGGCAAATTCATTGGCTGGGAAATTATCTTTCGACCTAAAGCTCATTTTTCTCGCTACGGTGCGGTCTATTATTAATACAGAAAATTTAATTCCAGTTATAGATAGACCATAGTTTACTAATCCTTCACTGTCGCCTGTAATGATTTTAAAATTTTTAAGTTCTTCGGCGGTTACTACAATGAGGGCAGTATGAAATTCATGTAAAATTTGCAATTTTTCATTTAAGCAAAACCCAATAAAGCGAGTTCTACTTTCGGAATAGTTATCATAAATTGCCTCAAAAATTTTATTTGATTTTGCGCCTTTTTCAATTAAGGTTGCTGCCACTCTATGGGTTGTTGCAGTGGTAGAGCCATGTTTAAAGGAAGCAGTATCAGTCATTATGCCTGCATATAGGCAAGAGGCAATTTCTTCATCAATTAAATTCACGTCGCCCATTATTTCAATGAACCAAAAAATCAATTCACAAGTGCTACTAGCTTTAGTGGTCCAAAGTCTAAATTGTTCAAAACCTTCTGGCTCTAAGTGATGGTCTATTAAGACTTTCTCTGCTTTGCTGGCAGAAACTAGGTTCCCCAATTTATTAATTCTCTTGAGTGCATTAAAGTCAAGACAAAAGATAATATCCGCTTCTCTTACTAAAGATTCACAGTGTTTTTCTTTTTCTTCAAAATTTATAACAGAACTTTCACCTGGCATCCATTTTAAGAATTCTCCATAGTCTGTAGGTGTTACTACATTTGCTTGTATCCCAATTTTAAGGAGATAGTTATATAATCCTAGGGATGAACCCAAGGCGTCAGCATCGGGTTTATGGTGCGTAGTGATTACAATTTTAAGGCTTTTAGCAGCCCGTAATAGCGGTTGTATTTCTTTTATGTTATTCAAAGCGGTTGCAAATATCTAATAACCTTGCTTTTTCACGCTATATTTCATTAAAAATTTTACCTTAATTCTCCTTAACAATAAATTCAAGGCAAATACTAACTTTGCAACCGATTAATAGACAATATGAGTAACATCACATTCACAATGATTAAGCCTGATGCCGTAGCTAATGGACATACAGGGAAAATTCTTGATCAAATTTTAAGTGCTGGCTTTAAAATCAAAGCCATGAAATACACAAAATTAAGTGTAGAAACTGCTGGCGCCTTCTATGAAATTCATAGAGAACGCCCATTTTTCAATGATTTAGTATCTTTTATGACAAGCGGTACCATCGTTGCTGCTGTGTTAGAGAAAGATGATGCGGTAGCCTCGTTTAGAGCGCTAATTGGTGCAACTGATCCAAAAAAGGCAGAAGAAGGAACAATTAGAAACAGATTTGCAAAATCTATAGAAGCAAATGCAATTCATGGAAGCGATAGCAATGAAAATGCATTGTTAGAAGCTTCTTTCTTCTTTAATAGATTTGAACAGTTTTAAAAAAATAAGGGAGTTTGCTTTGCAAACTCCCTTATTTTTACTTTTTAAGTAGTTTAATTTCTACCTGTTTTTTGTAAGTTTTGGGTAGCTCAGGTTTCTTATCTGAGGTTAGGTTCAACCCTAAACCAGTTGCAATAATTCTATCTGCAACAATTCCATTCGATAGAAAATATGTTTTAAGAACATTGGCTCTTTCTTGGCTAATGTCTTCACCAATTCCCTTGGTTTCTCCAGCAGTTGGATTCACATCTACTTGTAAGATTGCTTCTGGTCTTTTCTGAAGTAAGGTTAACATTTGTGCTAATTTATGATAAGAGTTGCTGTCTAACTTACTAGTTCCCTTTTCAAATTTAATCCCGTCTATTGTTTTAGTTACAATTTTGCTTTCTGCTGTAGAAAGTTGCAATAAAGTGGTATCAATGTTTTGGCAACCATCAAAATCTTGATAACCAGAAATATTTTTACATTTATCTTTCTTATTGGGCACGCCATCATTGTCGTTATCATATAGGTTGCCGATGTTTAGGTTCAAACCAACTCTATTACTAATTAAATTACTTGTTGTATAATTTACATTATTCATAAGTTGGTCGGTATTGCCATAAATTGTTAAAGGTCCTAAGTGAAGTGCAATACCTGCGCCAAGCGTTGGGTTAAATTCCCTATACTTTGTTACACCAGCCCTTAACTCCAAAAAGTGTAAAATTCTTTGGGAAAGATTAACGGTTAAGCCAGTATAAAATTTATCATTTTGCTTTTCTCCAAAACCAACGAAACTGCAAGCTGTGCTATTAGTGAGTTGATAATTGAAGCCAACATAATATTTAGTATTTAAGGTGCGTCTGTAGCTAGTAGTTTTTTCAAGTGGTCTGCCCAATTCAATTAAGGAGTCAACTAATCGTTCAGTTAATTTAGCAATTGAATCAAAATCGGGATCAGTAAATCCTTCAAAATTAAAATTAAAATTTTTCGAGTAAACTTTTGCTTGTGTCCAATTGATGCCCCCAATATCAAGGATGGATGCCGACACACTCATTCTTTTATTTATTTTATAATCTATGCCTAAATCAAATGCAAAACCTTTTCCAACTGGGTCTTGAAAAATAGGATTTATAAAATCAGCTATAGGGGTGCCAGCTGGCATGTTTTGGTAATTACTAATTCTATCTATGCCTGCAGCTTGCAATTCATAATCTAGGCTTGCATTTAACTGGTAAGCGTTTAAATCACCGGAATCAGTTTTAAGATACCCGTTTGACCGGTTAATTTGAGCGTCGAACAATCCAATTAGATATTTACCTCTAATGCCAATACTGAGTTTATTGTTAAACTCTCTACTTAACCCTGCATGTATGGCGGCATAAGTGGTGGTATTAACTTTCAGGTTATTGAAACTAATTTCCCTCCCAAATAAATCCCCTGTATTGCCATAATAACCAAGCGAGGCAAAACTCTTAGGAATAGAAAAATTTTGGTTAGAATTTATCTGCAATCCAAACGAGGTGTACATTTTATTCATTTTAAAACCAAAAAGTAAAATATTGGCTTCGAGCCCTAAATTAATATTGTCTAGGTTGAATTGGTTGCCATTTAAAATTTTACCAAAGGTGGTATTATAGGTTTCATCACTTCTTAAAACATCATAAGCAGTTATGCCGGGTACTATCACACCAAAGTTAGCATCAATTAAACCCAAAGAGAAGTTTTGTTTTGCGCGATGTGCTGGATTTAATAAAGTGGTTTGAACCAAAGATTTTGAATTGTAAAAGGTGAGGTTGCTTTGGCCAAATAATGCTCCAGAAAGACAAATAAAACCCAAGACTAGAAGACATTTATTGTAAATAGTTGTATTTTTCATTGTAGCTGTCCTCCTAATTAATTGATATTTTAGCCTTAATGCTAAAGCCTAGTTGCAATTTATAATCGGAATAAATACCCACCGTTGAAGTACCACCATTGGTTGTGGTTAATGAGGCCGAGGTGATAAGCTTTTTAGCTTGTTTAATCTGATTGAGCTGTGTTTTGGTTAAGGCAATAGAGGCAATGTAAACACCTGCTTTATTCACTCTTCCATTGGCATCTATAGTCCCTGATTCTAACACTTTAACGTTTTCTATTTTGAGTACCTCATTATTTATCCCATTTAAAAATCTAAGGTTTATGGTTGCATCAAAAGGAAAGCCGTTTGTAGATTTTATTAAGAGCACACCTTCTTCAAATGGAAATTCAGCCGAACTTAAATCTGCTTCAATGGTGTCACTCAAGTTAAAATTGTCTGTTCTAATTTGCAAGGGTAAATCCATTTCGAAACCAATGGCTGTATAACCAGTTGAGGAGATAAAATGATTACTCGTGTTTGTATAACCTTGTTCACCTGACGCAGCTAGTTTAAACTTCATTTTGTGCGGTGGTAACGAAATTAATTTGTCGATATTAGAATTAGTTTTATTTACTGTTTTTGAACCAATAATTTGCTGGCCTTGCTGCGCAATGGTAGGAAAGGCAATTTCAAATGGTGATAAACCTAAATTGGCTTTTTGTCCTTTGTCATTTTCTGCATCAATTACTAAATCTAATTGAATTGGAATTCCTAAAGAGTTTTTAGTGTGGAACTTGATATTAGGATTATCTAAGGAAAGACCACTTGCAATATCTTTTAAGAAATCAAAACCTAATTCTATAGAATCCCTAAACATTTCTTTGGCGCCAAAAAAGCCTTCTGCATATTTTAATTCAGTTTCTGAAGTAAAAAGTTGTAAGGTAAAAGTGTTAGCCGAATCAAATGGTAGAATGGTATTGCTGCTTACTAATCTTGCAGAATAGGTATAATATATATTAGAGTAATTTTGACCAGGTTTTGAGGTTAAATCAAACTTTATATTAGAGATATCAATTGAGCCTTGGTTAATCCCAATGCCAGTAAAAGGAATGGTAATAATTTTGGCAGGAACTGCACTGCCATTTACTGTGGAGCCAGGAAAATTCATCGTAATTTCTATTGGCTCTCTAACAGCACTTGTAGCTAAATATTTAATTTTACCCGCTTTAAACTCAATTTTTCTTAAGCGCTGCGTGCTATCTTCTCCTGAAATAAAAATATAGGAGTCTGTATTTTTTAACACAGCACTTGGGAATTTAGATTGACCACTTGTTCCTATCGCAGAGCTAAGGGAGAACTGTAGGTTTAAGCTTGAATTTAAATTTACAAATACTTGAGTTGGGTTACTCCCTGCAAGGTTAATTGCTGGAATTGAATAAGCCCAATTGGCTGAAACAGTTTTAGATACAAATGGAAATGAATCTACTAGAGATGCATTTGGCATAATATTATTTAAGGTAATATTGCCAAGGAGCACATTGGCAGGGTTCTGCGAATAAACATTTAACGTTATGCTGTTAATTTTAACTGGAAGCGTATTGGTAAAATTAATTTTCACGTAACCGGCTTGAACATTTATGGTGCTAAAGCCATTGTGTGCAGGGAGAGAAACAAGGGCTGCATTTGCATCATTAATGTTTGGGAATACGGCATTTGTGCCTGCGATGGCTTCAATACTATTTTTATTGGTAGCACTAAATCCATCTTTTAATTCACCCAAAGTTTTAGTGGCATTGACAGTAGAAAGGGGAATAAGCAATGCACCTAGTTTATTGATAACTTGACTAGGGGCCTGCACTGGAATATCTAAATATTTTCCAACTGTGAAACCAAAAATCGAGTCGTCATAATATTTAAACCTTATAAGTCCATCAGGGTCTACTGAAGTGTTTACAGTATCATTTTTAACTAAATTTTCAATGCTTAGATTTGTTATAAAAAGGGGGACTCCAAAATCGGCACTGAATTGCATTCCATTAAATTTGTCTAAACTGATGTCTTTTTTGCAACTCGAGATTAAAAAAACAAGTGCAATAAGAACTGTTCCTATTTTCTGGTAGAAATTATTCATTGAAATTATTTACATAGAAATTAAAAAAAAAATGTTGAGGGGTTACCTCAACATTTTAAAAATTTTGGCCAAAGATTATGGCTTATAAGTTACCACATAATTGATGGTTGCGGTAGTTCTTGTTTTATCAGTAGTTACTGTAGTTGCTTTTCCAGTCATTGAAATGTAGAAATTTGTTTTGCCAAAATAGTCTACAAGATTTATAGCATTATCTGGATCTATTGCGCTATCAGGGAACTTAATTGTAAAAGTAGTATTGCCATTTAAATCTGCATTAGTAACGCTTCCTACTTGTTTGTATGAAGTGCTTTCTTCTCTAAAGGATAAATTGATATAATCAATAAATGAGAAATCAGTTACCGATTGGTTCGGGTTAAGATTTACCACGGCATCCTTCAAATAAATAGATTTAATGGATTCCTTTTTAATTTGGTTAGCAGTTAAAACGCTATCAACATTAAGATAAATCATTTGTTCAACCAAAACTATTTCATTGTTCACCATACTATCAGTGATAATTGGTAATGTAAGTTTAATATCTGCAACAGACTGTTTCAAATCTAAGTTTACATCAGTGGTTAACTTATCGCAAGAACTAAGAGTAAGCACCATTCCAAACAATGCTATACTCAATTTAGAAAATTTTTTCATATGGTTTGATTTTGTGATTCAAGTTTAAGTAAAAATATTAAATTTTATATGATTTACAATAGTTTAGAAATAATTTTATGTTCACTTTCGGGAATTATTTCATTGTCTAACCCAATAAATTGGAAGCCTACTGCCTTCTTTTGCTTTTTAACAAGTACCAAAATTTTGTGATTTCCACCTGAAAAATGCCATGATTCAGTTTTTAGGTAGGTGTTTAATTTAGGTGAATTTACAATATCCAAGGAGATTATACTTGTATTTTCTTGCGAAATTTGATGCGATGAAAATACTAATTGCTCGTTTCCTCGCAAAAATCCATCAATTATTTCCAACGAAAAAGTATTTCTGTGTTTATTTACTTCAGCACTGACGTAAATTTTGTACAGGTTATTCAAGGCTATACCCTGAGTGCCTTCCTTTTTTAAAAGGCCAATTGCAAAAGATGAGGTGGATTGACTAGATACCATAACTGCGAAACTGTTTCATGTATCTACAAAATTAAAGGAGTAATGTTAACTAATTACCACCAAAAACAATCATTTTACAACCACCTACTAATTATTTCTACCCATTTGGAAAGAAGTTCCTTCTTTGCCATCTTTAATTTCAATACCTATAGATTTTAATCTGTCTCTAATTTGGTCTGAACTTGCAAAATCTTTTCTTGCTTTAGCTTCACCTCTTATTTGGAGAATTAATTGCATTAGTTCATCCACCTTTTCTGCACCACCTGCTACTTCTGATTTTAAGCCCAAGATATCAAATAAGAAGCTATTAAAGATATTCTCAAATGCATGCTTATCTTCTAAAGTAAGGCTGGCTTTATTTTCATCAAGTTGGTTAATGAGTTTTACACCTTCAAATAAATGAGCAATGAGTACAGGTGTGTTAAAATCTTCATTCATGGCAGCATACAGTTTTTCTGCATATTCGCTTACCCCAAAGGTGGATTTACTTCCAGCTTGAATTTTAGTTAATAGTTCTGCGGCCTGAAACAATCTCCCTAAGCCTTTTTCTGCCGCTTGGAGTGCCTCATTGCTAAAATCTAAAGTGCTTCTATAATGGGCTTGAAGCATGAAAAATCTTACGCTCATCGGGCTATAACCCTTGTCTAAAATTGGATGATTACCAGAAAAAAGTTCATGAGGCAGAAATGAATTACCCAAGCTCTTGCTCATTTTCTGGCCATTTACTGTCAGCATATTTGTATGCATCCAAATTTTTGCTGGTTGCGCATGGTTGCAAGCAATATTCTGAGCAATTTCATTAGTATGGTGGGTAGGAATTAAATCCATTCCACCACCATGAATATCAAATTCTGGCCCTAAGTATTTTGTGCTCATTGCAGAGCACTCAATATGCCAACCAGGGAAGCCAACTCCCCAAGGGCTTGACCATTTCATGAGGTGTTCTGGTTTTGCTTTTATCCAAAGTGCAAAATCTAATCTTCCTTTTTTTTCGTCTTGCCCACCTAAGGTCCTTGTATTATTTAATAATTCATCCAAGTTTCTATTCGATAACACCGTATAATTATGTGCTTTCGCAAACTTTTCTACATCAAAATAAACTGTGCCATCAGTTACATATGCATAGCCATTTTCAATGATTCTTTGGGTCATTTCAATTTGTTCTATAATATGACCTGTCGCAGTAGGCTCAATGCTAGGTGGAAGGGTGTTAAAATCACTTAAGATCTGGTGAAAATCGACGGTATACTTCTGCACAATTTCCATTGGTTCAACCTGCTCTAATTTAGCCCTTTTCGCAAATTTATCCTCCCCCTCGTCTAGGTCGCCCTCTAAATGTCCTGCATCAGTAATGTTTCTAACGTAACGAACTTTAAATCCAAGGTGTAGAAAATACCTGTAAATAATATCAAAAGAAATATAGGTTCTTGCATTGCCCAAGTGCGCATTGCTATATACAGTTGGTCCGCACACGTATAAACCAACATATCCTTTGGTTATCGGCTCAAACGCTTCCGTTTTTCTAGTTAATGTATTGTATATTTTTAACTTGCTACTCATAATTAAAACTTCATTGCAAATATAGTTAATCAAAGATTGACTCATATACTTTATCCCAATCCTTCCAATCTTCTGATGAATCAAACGATGAATTATGCCATATAGAAATGAATTTTCCTTTGTGTTTTAGGGTTACTTCCCTCATTATCTTAATTTCATTAATTGCCTCTTGGGGTCTTAATTTTAAGTAGTTTTTTAGAGATACATCCATAAGGCAAGGAGAATAAAGCCATAAATTTATGCTCCTATTTTTGTGAAGATCAAACCCTTTAAAGGGCCTGCAGGTTGATGCCCTAAAGCCTACTTGGTCTGCATAACAAAGTGTATAATCGCTTTCGATACCTAGTTTTATTAGGTTGTTGAAACTTTCTGGAAGTTTAAGTTTTAAAAAATGATAGCGACTTAAATTGGGTTTTTTCCCAATGATATCTGTGAAAATATCAAATTCTTCTGCTAGTATTTTTGAATCTATAGATGCTTTATATGAAGGATGAATGCCGCAATTTGCACTCTCAGCTAATCTATTGTAAAGTTCAATAGCTTCGGGTGATTTAGGGTTAATATTAGTATCGTAATTACCTTTATCAGAAAGCAAAAAGAAAAAAATGGTTTGAATATTTTTTTTACTGGCTATATCCAAAATATAATCATATGTATCATAAGGATCTCGAGTTTGGGCTTCAAATATTTTAATATCCGGTTTGAACCGAAGCACGGAACCGACATATTTTTTAAATAAGTTAAATTTACTTCTCCCTTTATATTTATAAGCAAAGTCAATATCAATGGTATTTAATGCTGTATAATGGTGTGATTTGAAGGTGAGAGAAGGGTAAACCTTTAAGGCTTTTTTCTTAAACTCTTCTAGCCAATGTTCTATTAATGGAAATTTTAGAAAGTTATTTTTGTAGGCAATAGAACTATCGGCTTTAAATCGGTTATGTTCATCTCTTGGTTCAACCCAATATTCTTCATATCTGCTGAGAAGAAAGAAACTTGCGGCTAATAAATCAAAGGGTAAATAGCTAGTTTCTACTTTAAAATCAGGAAGTTTTATAGGCGCTGCTTTAAAGAATAGTTTGAACCAATTTTCATCTTCAAAAACTTCAATTTTTTGTGGACGTATATCAGACTCATATAATATATTTATAGCAGGAATATTGATAACGCCTTCAATGATATCGTTGGCGTAATTAATACGTGTTGCCTTAGAGGCCAGAAAATAACTAAGGTTATCAGTTACCTTAAAATTAAGGCCAAGTTGATGCCCTAAAAGTTGTTCAAGTATATATTGGATTCGTTCGTTTTCTTCGGCTGCAAATACTAGCATAAGTTTTCTTATTTTCTTGAATAGTTAAGAATATCAAGCAAGTTTTTGGGGTTGAGCGCCTTTTTAAAAATCAATATATTTTCTTTTGGGTTATAACCCAAAATCATATACCCAAAAGCTACATATAATCCAATTATAAGGGAGGTAGCTGCACCTGAAATGCCAAGTTTTGGTATAAGATAAAAATCTAGTAAGAGCACTGTAAGTGCAATCATGATTTGCATGGTTACAACGTATTTTTGTTTTTGTTCTGCAAGCATCCACATGGCCCAAGCAGTTCCCCAAAATACAGGTATACTACCCAATACGTGAATTTTAAAAATAAACGCCGAGGCAGGAAATTTATCGCCATATAAAAAGCTGAGTACATTATTACCAAGAAGCAAGGCGCCTATAATTATAATTATGGCCAACCATAGCATTAAACTATATAACTGGGTCAATCTAGTAATTTGAAGTGCCCTGTTATTCCTGTTATTAACAATGCCAGGAAAAACTGCTGCACAAATGGCAACTGGAATAAAATAGGAGGCCTGACTTATCCTCAATCCTGCAGAATATTGACCCACCAATCCCATATCATTAAGTATTTTATCTATAAGAAGGGTATCTGCATTTAAGTATAGCATTTGTATGGCTGTTGAAACAATCAATGGAATTGCCATTTTTAATAGATATACTGCTTCTATGCTTGAGAATTTCCATTGGCTCAAACCCTTATCTTGGGCATAGTAAAAATAAATTTGAATTAAAGCAGATAATGCTGCTTCTAAGGCCGCCATGCAGGCAAACCAAATCAACCCAGCTTCAAAATAAATTAGAGCTAATTTTGTAAAGGCAGAAATAGTGAGTGTAATTACTTGGTTAATAGCAGTGAGTTTTCCTTTAACTTGAGATTGAAAGTAGAAATCTATGACGGTGAAGGATTGAAAAACGATGCTTATACTAAGTAAAAAAAAGATATAAGTGGTTTCTATTGGCTTATTATAATAGGCCCAAGTTGTGGTAAGCAGTACTACTGCTAAGGAACCTGCTAATCTAAGAGAAAAGGCTGTTCCAAGAATTTTATTTTCATCAGGTTTTCTAGTAAGAATTTCTCTAACCACTAAGCTATCTAATCCTAAGGTAGAAATAATTGTAAGTACAGCAATAATGCTTAGCCCAAGGCTAATAATTCCAAACTGTTCAGCACCTAAATATCTAACCACAAGAATACCAACTAGTATTCCACTGATGATTCTAGAGGCTTTTTCTATAAGAATCCAAATTGAGTTTCCAACGTAGTTGTTTTTTTGTTCTTCGGCCATTTTATTTATTGAACTGGGTCATTGCAGGACCTAAGCCTTGAAAAACAAAACTTTCTATTGCTTCTACAGCTTTTGGTAGGAGTGTAATTAGTTCGCTTGATTCTTCTTTCGACCATTTGCCTAATACAAAATCAATTTGACGGCCTTTGGGAAAGTTGTTTCCAATTCCAATTCTTAGACGTGGATATTCTTTTGTTTGCAAAAGTTCTTGGATATTTTTTAAACCATTGTGCCCAGCATCACTGCCATTGGCTCGGATGCGCATTTTGCCAAAAGGAATAGCTAAATCATCCACCACCACTAACACATTTTTTAGCTCAATCTTATGCTCATTCATCCAATGCCTAACGGCCTTACCACTAAGATTCATATAGGTATTTGGCTTTATGACAATAATTTTTTTGCCTTTAAAGCCAAATTCGCAAACATCTGCATGTTTATCTGTTAAAAAGCTTGCATCGTGTTTTATAGCGAGCGCATTCACAACATCGAACCCAATATTATGCCTTGTTTGCTCGTATTCTTTACCAATATTCCCTAAGCCAATTATTAAGAATTTCATCGCCTTGCAAGATAATACTTGCAAGAATAAATGTTACTTAATTGCAGGGTATTTCAAGCTCTACAATAATATCATCAGGAATAGAAGCAGGCATGGTGTATAGATAATCGTATCTTTTATTTTCATAATTAACAGAGAACCTGTATTCTGTGCTAGTGCTAAAACTGGTTTTAGGCAATGAAACGGTATTCCAGTTAACAGATGCAGTTGCTGCATTGGCAGAAAAATTACTCCACAAATTGCTGCTGTTTGCTGGCCTACTATTGCTTTGGTAATCAGATTCTTTAATATAGTATACTGTAGAGCCGTTTGGAAGTGTTGCATAATCTGTGCTACCACTAATACACTTTGCCCTAAAATTTCCTGTAAATGTGCTGCTTGTATTGATGGTTCCTAAGTTTAATTTTATTTCGCAAGTGTTTATTGCCCTAGACCCAGAAGCAAAACTTTGGCTTATGCTTGAGCCATTTACAACTGCGCTTAATAATCCATTTTTAACTTCTACCGGCAATGCACCTTCATAGTTTACAATAAGCACTGGGTTTGACGCATTATAGAAAAAACTTTGGGTAATTGGTATTTCAAATAACATATCTGTAGTTGACATATTTGCAAAGTACTGTACCATAAATGTTGCTTCTATTGGCGTTCCGTCTGCCATCCCTAAAATAAAGTTGGATGAAAGAGGAATTGTTAAACTGCCACACTTATTTTTCATTGAACCTGCTAACCAAGTGCTCAGATGGTTCACATCAAATTCTACAAAAAGCTTATTTGTGGCTAAATTCTTTTGAACTGTAGCTTGGGTTTCACTTACCCATGTTTTTGTGCCTTTATCCTGACTTAAAATATCAACTTGGTCGCCAATTTTATAGTTTGCACCTGTGCCAGGGTTAAACTGATTTCCTGGAATTTCGATAAGTGCCTTAACTGGCTTAGAAAAATCTTTTACATTTTTACCATCACCCGTCATTGTAATATTTAACCAACCTGCTGGCACTAAAGTTGACTGGTCGAGCGTCGAGCCATTTTGATCTTGAATAACATTGTCAGATTGTTTACCAAATGATTTTATAGATTCACCTGTACTTGCTGTAAAGTGTAAGATATCCACGCTGATATTTCCAGTAACTAAGCCGCCATTTTTGTCTGTCATTGTTATCCCTGTAGGAATTTCAAGCACAGCTTTTTCTGTTTTTTGGCTAGTAGCTGGAAGCACAATTATTGTATTTCCGGTGGTGGTGCCAGAGCTATCAGTAATGGTATTTCCCTTAGTTTTATCTGCCCCTTTTGGCAATTCATTAATGTTAGTTAAATAAATAGTTTCATCAATTGGTTCAAGTGATGTTAATTTAACTGGATAAATCGTTGGAAGGTAGCCATCTGCCTTAATTTCAATATTAAATTCTAATGGATTGGTTAAAGTTGCAACAGTGCCTCTTCTTAAGCAAATATTTACCATGCCATTATTGATGGTGAAAATTCTTCTCGCTCCTGAATTAAATACAACCTCAGCATCTTTTCCGCTAATTGTTATGTTTATTCCTTCTAAACTTTTGTTATATCCATTTCTAGCAATGTCAAAGATTTTAAATGAACTTGGTGCTGTTACAAAATCAGCTTTTGCCGTAATAGCAAAACCTTCAGTTGGATTTTTAAGTTTGCATCCACTATTCATAGAAACCATGTAAATAGCAATTGCAAGAAAGGCCACTGATAGTACGTTTATTTTTTTCATTTTGGTAGCTTTATTTATCGAATGTAGTTGAATATGAATTGATTTACAAATTATTTTGAAAGTCTAATATTAATTCCTAATGTGATTACAGGAAGTGCATAGTAGGTCTTTAGGTTATTATTTAGCTTTTTCTCTTCAGAAGACGTTGGCTCAAGCATACCTGTGGTGCGAAAGGCCAATTTGGGCGAACCTATATAGTAAGAGCCAATTTCAAAATTTAAACCCACGCGTTTCTTCGGCACGGCTCTTCCAAAACCAATTCCTAAATAGGGACAAAGGTTTGGGACGGTTAAACCAAAAAATATTTCGCCTTGCTCATCGGGCCCAAGTGATACATCCCCTTGTTTTAAAGAGTCTCTTGGTGTAGCAATTAAATCAATGCGAGAAACCATCAATGCAGCGCCTGCGGTGATTTTAAAGGCATTTTTAAAAGGATGAATTTCTGCGCTAAGATTGGCTGAACCTAATTCAATTTTGCCATTTAGTTTTAATTTAAAACCTGTTGATGAATTGGCATTAAGATTTATATTACTGCCGTCTACATTAATCACAAAGTTGTTAAGTGTGTAAGGAAGGTAGCTAGCAGAAAGTTTAAGTGCGCATATACCCTTTTGCCCAAGTGTTTTACTTAAATGTATTCCTAATCCATTACTTGAAAATAGCATACCTGTGCTAATTCCATTACTAGGTTTAGCAAGTAATGAATCATTCGTTGCTTGGGTTTCGGTTTGAACCAAAATGAATGTCAAAAGCAGGATGAAAATTTTATATTTTTTCAAGTATTTGTTTTAAAATTCACTACTAAGGTAAAATTAATTTTGCTTTAAAACAAAAAAAGCAGCCATTGGCTGCTTTTTTTCCTCTATTAGGATAATCTTATTTTTTCTTTTTACCGTCTTTTTCGTCTGCTTTTGCAGCTTCTTGTACGGCACGCGTTGTTTTAATGGTAACAACTGGATTGTTTGGTGAATCTAGCAAAACAATTCCTTCAATTGCTGATAATTCTCCAACCTTAATTGATTTGCCAATTTCTAGGTGCTCGATATTAATCTCAATAAAATCAGGTAATACATTAGGGAAAGCTCTAACGCGTAATTTCTTTGCCTTAACAATTAACTTACCACCAGCACGAACCCCTACAGAGTTACCTACTATTTTTACTGGAATGCCGATATCAACCGTTTTATCTTCTTTGATCTCTTGAAAATCAACATGTAAAATGGCTTCATTTACTGGGTGAAATTGAATATCTTTTAACATGGCCATATAAACGGTGCCTTCGATATCTAATTTAACTTTGTAGGTATTAGGAGTATAAACGAGAAGTTTAAAATCTGGTTCATACATTGAAAAGTGTACATGGTTTTCTCCACCATATAATACACATGGAACCTTGCCTTCGGTTCTTAAATTTTTGGCTGAAACCTTACCGGTATTATCACGGCGGTTTCCAAACATTGCAATTGACTTCATATATTTTATTTATTCGGTTTACTCAAAGTTTACTAGCATTATAAATGCTATGTACTTCCCATCAACTATAGAGCGTGATTTTAATTAAGCTTTTTTGATTTCAAAAAGGCTAGAAATAGAACCATGCTCGGTTATGTTACGAATTGCTTCTGCAAATAGCTCAGCAACAGATAACACTTTGATTTTAGAACTTTCTTTTTTTAGTGGGATGGTATCAGTTACTACTAATTCATCCAAAATACTGTCTTCAATGGTTTCATAAGCTTTACCACTTAAAACAGGGTGGGTACACATTGCTCTTACACTTCTTGCTCCTTTATCTTTTATTAACTGAGCAGCTTTGGCTAAAGTATTTCCAGTATCAATTATGTCGTCCACCATAATAATATCTTTACCAGAAACATCACCAATCAAGGTCATTGAGGCAATTTCATTTGCCCTTCTTCTCTCTTTATCAACAATAACCATATCACATCCTAAGGCTTTTGCATAAATTCTTGCCCTAGCACTCGAGCCAATATCTGGTGAAGCAATCATTAAATCGTGGTTGCTGATGCTTAACTTCTGCATGTAAGGAAGGAAAATTACCGAAGAGTCTAAGTGATCTACTGGAATTTCAAAAAATCCTTGAATTTGCGGAGCATGAAGGTCCATGGTAATCACACGACTTGCACCTACTGAAGTTAAAATATCTGCTACTACTTTTGACCCAATGGAAACTCTCGGTTTGTCTTTTCTGTCTTGACGGGCCATTCCAAAGTAAGGAATAACAGCTGTTATGTAATGCGCTGAAGCTCTTTTTGCAGCATCTATCATTAACAGCATTTCCATTAAGTTATCCGAATTTGCGAAGGTGCTTTGAACAATAAATACGTCGCACCCTCTTACAGATTCATTAAAACTTGGTTGAAACTCACCATCGCTGAATCTTGAAATATCACAATCCCCTAAGTTTAGTCCATAGGATTTTGCAACCTGTTCTGCTAGGTATTTTGAGTTGGTTCCAGAAAAAATTTTTACCTCGTTTTTAACAACCATAATTTATGAAAAAAGTCGCGTTTGCGCGACTTTTTAGCTTTTTTGTTGACCGACTAGGTTTCGAACCTAGACTCTTCTGAACCAAAATCAGACGTGTTGCCAGTTACACCATCGGTCAATTAGGGATGGCAAAGGTAGAAAAATTTCAAAAAAAGCAAAGC
>JAIYCU010000010.1 GCA_027487835.1 Bacteroidota bacterium
GGCCGCCCCCTTTTTTGGTTTTAAGTAAATATTACTGGGTTAGCAGTTTTAAGATTTGTTGTCCGTTTTTGTTTTCAACTTTTACCAAGTACAACCCTTTGGTCCAGTTTTCAGTAGTAAAACTAAGTGTTCCTTCAGCAGTTTGAGTAAAAACAATTTTGCCATCCAAACTCATTACTTCAACCTCGCTTGGTTCAGCCAAAACTAAATTTACTAAGTTGCTACTTGGGTTAGGATACATTTGAACAGCACCCTTGCTGATGCCTTTCTCATTTAATGAAGCCACCAAAGTGCCATTCACATATCCATTGGTAACAGCCACATCCACTGAGCTCAAAGAGCCATTATCTATTTTGCCAGTTGGGTCAATTAAGATACCTGCAATTTTAACGTGCTGCTTTTCCCAAGTTGGATCAAGGGTTACAGAAAAGTTATGAATAAAGCTATCATTGGCATTAATGCTTGCCTTAAAAGCATTTGCAAGTCCATTAAAATTAGGATAAATAAGCCTGCCTACATGGTCATACACCATTTGCGCCGCCGGAACCGGATTAGGTAGGCTTTCATAACCTCCCATTGGCCCACGTGAGCCGCCGGCATAAGAATTTGCCTGACTCCAGCCTGCGCCTGTACCCGTTACACTATCTTCAATTAACACAAAAGCCAATTTCCAATTACCACTCACGGCGGTGTTAAACTTAGTGGTTAAACTCACTTTTAACTCTTTGGTGTTTGCATTGTAGGTAGCACCATTGGTAATGTATCCTTTTGGTTCAACCAAAATTCTAGTTAAAAAATCACCTTCCATGGCACTTGGGTCAATGTCTATGCCTCTATCTACTACAGCGCTTGGGTAGCCACTTATCTTTGTGCCAATGCCGCCATCATAATTGGCGTTTTCCATAGGGTCGTTGTTATGAACTGCAACGCCTAAAAAATAGCCGTTATACCTTTCTTCCATGTTGTGCATCCAAACCGCTCCTCTGGGGCACCAAGAACACCAAGTGCCTGTGGCTTCTTCTACCACCACCATTTTATTTTTTGCTGGCACTACTGGGTTAATGCTAATGGTTTTTGAATTATCAGCTGCTACTGGGTCGGCAGCCCCATTGATTTGGGTAAGGTTTGCTACTACATCTTTCTTTCCAGCAACCAAACTTAATTCTCCGCTCATAGGAATAGAAACATATGCTAAGCTAGCTACATTAATATTTGAAATAGCTGTTTTTATGCTTTGATTGCCGTTGTAAGTTACCTCAACCTCTGCTTGGGTAATGGCAGTAGTGCCCAGGTTACGAATCTCTATAATTGGTGCTGTTTTTTGGCCAGCCAACTTTCCAGAAACTTTGTCTATTAAAGTTACTGCACCATTTAAGGTAGGCAAAGAAAATGGCGTGTAGGTATAGCTAACATTGTCAATAAAAAAACCATTATTGGCCGCTGGGTAAAAGTTAAGTGAAGCAATTTGGCGGTAGCTATTTTGAAAAGTACCTGCCGAAACATCATTAATTAAGAAGTTCCAGCTATTGGTGTTTAGGTTAACGGCAATGCTAATTTTTATCCATTGGTTTACGGGATAAGCGCCGTTAAGTAAGCTGCCGCTTTGCGTATTTACCAAAGAAAAATTACCAACCGAATCAAAGTTTAGGTCTAAGGTCCAAGCTTTACCAACCACGGTTTGCTCTTGCAAATTGATGTATGCTTTTTTGCCAGTCTCCACAAATAAATAGAAAGACAAATCAAAGTTGCCGGTATTGAATTGTCCACCAAAGGGAAGCACAATATCACTTGGGCCACCAGAAACAGAGCCAAAGTAAAGGCTATTGCTTCCGCTATAGGCTTTGTTGTTAGAGATTTTAACATCATCAGCACCACCAGGGGTATTGCCCCAAGTTTTCCATGCGCTGTTGCTAGTGCAAAGCCAATTGCCAGCAGTGTAATTGTCAAAATTGTCTGTAAAGGTTTGTGCGTTTATTCCGGTTTGAACCAAAAAGAAGCACAGTAAAGTAAGTAGTTGTTTTCTCATATTTTTTGCATTTTCATTATCGAAGATAAGAAAAAAATGAGGAAGACAATACTGTTTTACGGATTGCAAACATCGCAATACAATGGATCGGCAACTTTTATGTTTAAGGGGTACATCACTTCTTTGGCATGCGTACATTTTAGGCAAGAATGAATAGCAACCAAGGTTAGATTGGTGGGTGTATGGCACTGTTCGCAACGAAGACCCTTTTTAGTTTGAGTCAAACCAAAACCAGGACATTGACAGTTTGGGCAAAGTGATTGAAGTTTTTCGAATAGTTTTTGGGAGGCTACAGATATCACATCCATCCTACTTGGGTTGTAACAGGCACGCATGTCTGTTTCAATGTAAAATTGACCTTCCTTACTCAAAAGCGTTGTTGAAATTTCGCGAAGTTTAGTCCAGCTATCAATTCCTTTTTGAAGCAAAGTAGGCTTCACTTTTTTGTCTTTTATGATTAGGTGATGGGAGGGGAATTTTACCTCCTTTGCAAAGTCCATTGCCTCTTCAAGTTTATTAATCATTCGAGCATTAAAATTGGTATTGGGGGAAACTTCTCTGGCCCAAATTTCTAAGTCATGCTCTTTATCCCAAAGTAATATCAATTCATCATCTGCCTGTAAAAAAGGATAGGAGGGATGGGCACCAAAAGAGCCTTCACTTGCAATTACCAAGCTATGGTTAGTGTTTTTTAAAGCCTCCTTACATTTAAGTCGTAAGGCCTCTAAGGGCGAAACTGTTCTTTCAGTTTCGCCCGAAAAAGTGCCAAATTTATCTGTATCTATCAGTGATACTTCTATCGCTTTCAACTTAAGCGGATGAAGCAGAATAGGGCTAAAAACTTTTTCTTTTTTGTGCTTAGATGCTACGCACAATACCCTATCCTTAAATAAATCTTTTTTAAATATAGGGGCATTTAAGTTGTCTTTTTTACTCAATCTCTATAGAAGCATTAATGTTAATTTCTTGGTCTAAATTATTAAATTGTAACCGCATTGTGTGCAATTGGTTTTGCAAAAAGATGATTTTAGCTTCTCGTGATTTGATGTCTTCCTCACTTGCATCAACTTCTATGCGCGATTCGTGAAACTTAATTTTGGTGCGAATCAAATCATTGATTAGCGCCATCGCATCTCTTTGGCTAAATTGGCCTTGAATTAATTGTATTTGCATTTTTTTTATTATTACTGTCCTTGCCCTAATGAATAGGCAGATATGCCATCAAATTCATATAGATTTTCTGTTTTAATAATGTCTATGTTTTGGGTTAATGCACTTTCTAATAGGTTTAAAATGCTAGTTTTTTCAAAAGCCGCATTGTTTTTCGGTTTGAACCTACAACGCCAATGGTCTGTACAAAACGTTTCTTCAAATCCGTTTGGCCAAACTTTGATGCCTCGATTGGTTATCATAGATAATGATACCTCAGCCGTTTCAAGTTTTTGCACTATCGCGGCCAACTCATTAGGATTACTTTCTGACCAATGCACAAATAAATCTACTCCTACCAATACTTTTTTCTGCGCAGGTTTTCTTTGATACTTAGGTAAGTTTAAGGCTGCAGTATTGCCAAAGTTAACGGGCTTTAGTAAGCTAGGTTTTTCGCCTAAGTTTTTAATCACTGCATCTGCAAATTCCTTCGTGCCAACTTTGGCAGTGCTTGTGCCTTCTTTATAAATATCATAGGTGTGAATACCCTCTTCAATAGTTTTTAACCAAGCATTTTGCACTTTTTCTGCTACCTCAGATTGTCCAATATGATTGAGCATTAAAATGGCTCCTTGCAGTAAACCAGATGGGTTGGCTAAATTTTGACCAGCGCGTCTTGGGGCAGAGCCATGAATTGCCTCAAACATGGCACAGGTTTCACCAATATTAGAAGAGCCAGCCATGCCAACAGAGCCAGTAATTTGCGCGGCTACATCGCTCAAAATGTCACCATATAAATTAGGCATTACAATTACATCAAACATTTCTGGTGTTTCGGCCATCTTAGCTGCGCCAATATCTATAATCCAATGCTCGTTCTCAATGCTTGGATATTCTGCTGCAATTTCATCAAAAACTTTATGGAACAAACCATCCGTTTGCTTCATAATGTTATCCTTGGTAAAACAAGTTACCTTTTTCCTATTTTGCTGCTTGGCATATTCAAAAGCATAGCGAACGATTTTTTCGCAACCAGGCCTACTAATTAATTTTAAGCATTGTACCACCTCATCAGTTTGCTGGTGCTCAATTCCTGCATATAAATCCTCTTCATTTTCTCTAATAATTACCAAATCCATAATGGGGTGCTTAGTGCTAACATATGGATGCAAACTCATGCATGGCCTCACATTGGCATATAATCCCAAGAACTTTCGAGTAGTCACATTCAAACTTTTATAACCGCCACCTTGTGGAGTTGTTATTGGAGCTTTTAAAAATATTTTGTTGCGTCTAATTACGTCCCAAGAGGCCTCACTAATGCCAGAGGTATTGCCAGATAAATACACTTTTTCTCCCACTTCAATTTCTTCAATCTCAATATTAGCGCCTGCTGCTAAAATGATTTTTAGGGTAGCGTCCATAATTTCTGGACCAATTCCGTCTCCTTTTGCGATGGTTATTTTTCTCATGTTGTTTTGTTTTTGGAAGTGCAAGTTTGAGGAAAAGGGTTCATAAGTTTTTATTTATATTTGTAATGAATAGTATTAAAATATTTTATGAACTTTACCCTTAGTCAGCTCCAAGTATTTGTTAAAATAGTTGAAATGCAAAGTATCACCAAAGCTTCAGAAGCCTTAAATCTTACCCAGCCTGCAGTTTCTATTCAATTAAAAAATTTTCAAAATCAGTTTGAGATTCCTTTAACCGAAACCATAGGAAGGAGAATTTTCATCACCGACTTTGGCAAGGAAATTAGTTTGGCTGCTATCAATATTTTAGAGAATGTAAAAGATATAAAATACAAGACCCAGCAATACAAAGGGAATTTAGCTGGAAAATTGCGCCTTTCGGTGGTTTCTACTGGTAAATATGTGATGCCTTATTTCTTAGCAGACTTTATGCAAACGCATCCTGAGGTAGAATTGATCATGGATGTAACCAATAAATCAAAAGTCTTAAAAAGCTTAGAAAACAATGAAGTGGATTTTGCACTAGTGTCTATACTACCTACGCATTTGGATATTGACAAGATGACCCTCATACAAAATAAACTATTTTTGGTAGCCAGCAGCAAAGCAGCCTCTTTTGGAAAAATAACCGATGTAGCAGCATTAAGCAAACTCCCATTAATTTACCGCGAAGAAGGTTCTGGAACCAGACAAACCATGGAGTTTTTTATGAAAGACCAACAAATTATGGCACAAAAGAAAATGGAGTTAACCTCTAATGAAGCCGTAAAGCAAGCCTTAATAGCGGGTTTAGGTTACTCTATCATGCCACTCATTGGATTAAAAAGTGAATTGTTTAACAATGATTTGCAAATCATAGCTTGCAAAGGTTTGCCCATTAAAACCAATTGGAGTTTAATCTGGTTGAAACATAAAAAGTTGCCACCCATAGCTGCTGCCTTTAAAGAGTATTTGTTTCAAAACAAGCAACAAATTATAGAAGATACCTTTAAATGGTATGAAGAGTATTAAGACTTTCCTAGCCCGTATTTTAGTATGCAGTAAATAGCTCTAAAACCATCTTTCCACCCAATTTTCTTTCCTTCTTCATAGGTTCGGCCATAATAACTAATGCCTACTTCATAAATGCGGATGCCTTTAATTTTAGCAATTTTAGCCGTTACTTCAGGCTCAAAACCAAAGCGTTTTTCTTGTAATTTAACGCCTTTAATAATATCCGCCTTAAACATCTTATAACAGGTTTCCATGTCGCTAAGGTTTAAGTTGGTGAGGGAATTGCTTAAAAAAGTTAAGATTTTATTCCCGATAGAATGCCAAAAGAATAGAATCCTATGCGGGTTTCCTCCCATGAATCGGCTGCCATAAACCACGTCGGCAAAGCCATCCACCATAGGTTTAAGTAAGATGTTAAATTCATTGGGGTCATATTCCAAATCTGCATCTTGAATAATGATAACCTCTCCAGTTGCCTTCTGAATGCCTGTGTGTATAGCAGCCCCTTTTCCTTGGTTTTTCTGGTGAGAGAAAATTTTAATTAGGTTCTCTAGTTTATTTTCTTGCACATAATTACTAACACGTGCAAGGGTATTATCGGTAGAGCAATCATTCACAATTACAATTTCCTTTGCTATATTATCAATCAACATAACCTGTCTCACCTTATCTAAAATAAGGTGAATGGTTCTCTCTTCATTGTAGGCTGGTATAATAATGGAAAGTGTTTGAATCATTGGATTAGTTCAAGTAGTTAAAAAACAAAGGTAAGAGAAATTTTGAAAGGCGAAACAGCCATGTTGTGCGGTCTTATCGAACTCATCGGTTCAAATATTTTTTGAAAACGATGTTTGATGTAAAGTCCAACCCCTTCGGGATTCATAACATTTCTATCGTCCAGCGGCTTCAAAAGGTTTCCGAGTTTGTTATCCATCTCGGCTTTTTGGGTTTTAATGATTTGGGTTAAACGTTTAATGATTGAGATAAACCTTATTACCAATTTTGCCTTACGTTTAATGATTTTGATAATCCTTTTAATGTTTGGACTAATAATTATTACCTAAATCTTTAAACGTATACCATTTTAGATAATACTTTTAATGCATGGCATTAAAAGTATTACCAATTTTGTTAAACGTTTTCTGTTTTGGGTTAAAAGTATAATGCCGCGCATTATACTTTTAACCTAATTTATTAAACGTTTAATGTTTTGAGTAATCCTTTTAACCAAAATCATTAAACATAATACGTTTTAGGTTGAAGCTTTAACCAAATTGGTTGAAAGAAAAAGCGTTTTGCTTCTGCACAAAGCCAAGTTGTCAGGCAACAAGATGCATTTTGGTTTAACATAAAAGCAATTCAGTTCAAGCGAGAAGCAAAAGCAGTAAACTTAGATTTAATTTCAATCTATAGTTGACTTAAATTAAGTGAACCTAGAATTAATCTGTTTCTAGCTTGAAGCAAAAGAAGAAAAGGGCAAAGCATTTTGCTTTTATGTTGAAGCAAATTGTTTTTCCATTGATACATTTCAGTGCTAATAACAAGCAAAAGATGACAATTTTTCATCAAATTCAATCTCAATCTTCAAAGCGCGCGAAGCGCGCTAAGTCATCTGTGTTCATTTTTAAATATAAAATGATACCTAACAGCTAAAGCAAACCAATTATCTGTGCATCCGTGGCAACCCCAAAACACAATGCACAAAAAAAACCTGCCAACATCTTGACAGGTTTTAATTTCTCGCAGCCTTACCACACTCAAACCCCACACCCAAACTCTAAACTCCACACCCAAACTCTTGCTGCTTCGGTAGTCCCTGAAGGACTCGAACCTTCGACCTACGGTTTAGAAAACCGTTGCTCTATCCAGCTGAGCTAAGAGACCAAATTTGTTTGCACCCTTGCAAACTTTGTAGCGGGAAGCAGAATCGAACTGCCGACCTTAGGGTTATGAATCCTACGCTCTAACCATCTGAGCTATCCCGCCAAATATCAACCTTTTATTTCAGTATTGAACCTATTTCAATTTTGACTTTGCTGAAATCAACCCTGTTTTGTTGCATTCAATGAGTAAAGAACATTCTCCCCACTAAGGATTATTTTACCTTTTAGGGGATGCAAATGTAAAATAGTTTAGTAAGAATGAAAAATTGTTTTCATAAAATTATAAAAAATAAAAAAACAATTATTTTGCGCAACACACACAAATCAAATGAAAGCCCTGAATATTAATGTACTTACCGCATTGAGTATTGCCCTTTTGTTGTCCTTGTGCGCCTGCCAAGACCAAGCCGCGCGTCCACCACAACAACAGCCTTCAGAAGGCTATAGAGATTACAGAAGAGATACCTTACTCGTGAAGAAAAAAATAGAAATGGCTGAAAACATGGAAGGTAAATGGGTGAGTGAAGATTACCTTACTAAAATTTCAAATTCAAAGTCTATTTATTCACATAGAAAATATGCAACGCAACTGCTCGGTTTTGATTTCGATAAAAGTATCCTTCTTTCTAATGAGCCCTATTTGGCAGGCTTTACCGAGGTAGAGGGCGGTTACAGGAATTACCTTTTATTCGACAGAAATAAAACTTGCTTTTTAAATGATTTAAACAAATACAATACCTTTCCTTCTATTCCTAAGGCTTTCGACTTACAATATACAGAGGGTAGGGTAGAAATGTACTTTCCAATAGAAAGAACAACCGATCGTTTTCGTAAAATTGAATCTACTTTAGACGATGAACTAAGAAAAATTGTTACCGCAGGCAAATACCTTGCAGAGGGCGATTCAATCCCAATTGTCTTCACCAAAGAAGGTAAGGTTAACTTTTTGGATTTTTCCTCCTATAAACTTGTAAGCAACTTTGGCGAAGGGGTAGAATTTGATGCCATTGTCTTTTTTACAAGCGCTAATCCTGGCCACTGGTATAGAGGCACGCTTTATAAGTTTGAGTTTCAAGGAAGAAAGTTAATTTTAAAACGCATTATTGCTGATTGGGCCACGCATTTGCACGATGTTGTGCCGGAAGAAATTGTACTGATGAAGCAATAACCAAAATTCGTAACTCAAAATTAAAGCATAAACAATTTTTTAGGCTTTATTTCGTCTTTATATTGAAATTCAAATTTTCCAAAAAGTCTGATTTCCTAAACTTTTCACAAAAATCTTAACATTAAAAAGGTTTTTGTATTATTTTTAATAGGCTTTAATCTTAAATTTGTAAGCTATCAATCTGACAAAATGAAGTTAAAAGGAACAAATAGAAAAAAAGTAGTGTTGCTTGGTGTAGCCCTTGTAGTAGCTACAACACTCTTACTAGTGTTTCCTCCTTCTATTGCAAAAGCAGTATTTAATAGATTTTCTGCTAGCGCAAAATTACCAGGATTTGGCATTTGGCTTCCACCAGATTACGAAGTGCATGGCATTGATGTTTCTCGCTACCAAGGCACCATCAATTGGGAGTTGGTAAGCGACCATACCTCTAACAACATTGGAATTAGTTTCGCATTTATCAAAGCATCTGAAGGAAGAACCCTGCGCGATGCTACTTTTCAAAGGAATTGGAAAGAGGCAAAGACCCATCGTATGATGCGCGGTGCCTACCACTTCTTTAGGCCTCACCTTACTGCCGATGAACAATTTAATCTCTTCAAAGGAATTGTAAAACTAGAGAAAGACGACCTTCCCCCTGTACTTGATGTAGAAATGCGTGGATCTACGCCCCCTGCTAAAATGAAGAAAAGTGTCAAAAGATGGCTTGTGCTTGCAGAAAAACACTATGGGGTTACGCCAATTCTCTATACCTCTTATTCTTTCTATAAAAATTATTTCAATTCTAAGGATTTTGAAAAATACCCACTTTGGATTGCTCATTATGCCACAGACGATCTTAATCGACTTACCAAAGAATGGCATTTCTGGCAGCACAATGAAGGCGGCAAGGTTAAAGGGATTCGCGGCGAAGTAGATTTCAACGTATTCAAAGGCGAATACAACGAACTCTTAAAACTTTGCAAAAAATAGGACCCTAAAAATTTATGCAGGTAATCGGTTTGAACCAAACCAAACCAACCCAAACCAACCCAAACAAAACAACCCGATTGCGCCAATGCTACAACCGGGTTGCTATCTTTTAAAAGTAACGGCGAACGATTTACAATTCGTTCAACGTATGATTATCTACTAAAGAAAATCTTTAAAATACTGCGTAATCTTGTTCATTAAATGCACGCGGTCTGGCCCCAGTACATTGTGCTCATGGCCCGGATATACAAAGTAATCTACCAATACGCCATCTTCTACGCACCTTTTAAGATAACTCAAGGTATGTTGCCATAATACCACATTATCATTGGTGCCATGTATTAATAGAAGCTTTCCTTTTAGGTTCTTGGCATAGTTCTTTAAATCTGCTTCTGCATAGCCCGCAGGGTTTTCTTGTGGGGTATCCATATACCTTTCGGTGTACATAATTTCATAAAAGCGCCAGTCAATTACGGGTCCGCCTGCCACGCCCACTTTAAATACATCTGGGGTTTTGGTCATTAAAGAAGTACTCATAAAACCTCCAAAGCTCCAACCAAACACGCCCATGCGCTTGGCATCTATATATTTCAAGCCCTTTAAATATTCAATACCTTGCAATTGGTCTTCCATTTCAATTACCCCAAGTTGCTTGTGGATGCCCTTTTCAAAATCAAAGCCACGGTTGGCGCTGCCACGGTTGTCTACTGTAAAGGTAATGTATCCTTGTTGGGCCATATAATACAACCACATATCGGCGCCACCTAGCCAAGTGTTGCTAATCATTTGGGCATGCGGCCCGCCATATACATATACAATTACAGGATATTTTTTAGTAGAGTCAAAGTTATGCGGCAATATCATCCTCGCATTCAATTCGGTTTTGCCATCCTTGGTTTTTAATTTAAATAACTTGATAGCGCAAGCTTGGTAATCTCTTAAAGGATTAATTGAGTTAAACACAATGCCTAAATCAGCACCCGTGGCACTCATTAAAGTAATTCTTCTAGGAATGGTAGTACTACTTAAATTATCTAAAATGTATTTTGAGTCGGACGATACCAAACCATTGTGTTGACCTTCTAGCATGTTTATCTTAGTGTTTTTGCCTGTTTTCATGTCTAATTTATAAACATATTTGTTTAACCCATCGAGGCTATAAGCATGGTAAAACAAGAAGCTTCCATCAGAATTATGGCCAATGATGTCCGAAACAATCTGGCTGTTATCGGTAAGTTGTTTTATCAAAACACCGCGACTACTATACAAGAACAGTTGGTTCAAACCGAACCTTTCACTGGTCCAAATAAATTTGCTAGGGTCGTTTTTAACAAAGTAAACAGGCTTTTCTGGTTCTACGTAAGCGCTGTTGGTTTCAGTAAATAAAGTCTTAATGAAAGCACCTGTTTGTCCATCATAAAGGTTTAACTTCATTTCATTCTGTGCACGATTTACCACGGCAATGTATAAGTATTCTTCATCGGGGCTCCATGCAATATTGGTAAGGTATTGCTCTGGGTCGCCTTCCGTTTTTACCTCAATAACTTGCTTCCTGTTAAAGTCGTATAGCATTACCTTAGCGTGGTGACTCGCATTGCCCGCCATTGGGTATTTTATGGTTTCAAATTCGGTAGGTTTGCTAAGGTTTGAACCAATTGTATCAGGCAATGTAACATTCATGAGTTGATAGCTGCTCACCATGTTTTCATTGATTTTATAGAATGCAATTTTATTGCCTTTCGGGCTAAAGAAAGTTCCTTTATTGATGCCAAACTCATTGCGATGGGCCACTTTACCATAATGATTATACAGTCCGCCATCCATGGTAATGATGTCTTTTTTGTTTACCTCATCGCCATTATTGGTATTGCCTTTTTCATAAGCGCCAGGTTCTGTGTTTACATACAAATTATAGTTTAAGGTATAGGCAAGTTTGTTGCTTACTGGGTCGAAGTCTAAGTCTTCGGCGCCTTTTGGTGCTGTGGCAATAACCCTAATTTTTTGGTCGTTAAACGTAAATAGGTAATAGCTATTGGTGTAAAAAAAGCGAAACGAGTTTTTGCTTGTCCAAGTAATAAACGGAAAGCGATTCATCTTTTTTTCATTGGGATATAAATTCTGCCAAGCTGCATTAAACGTCTCCATGTTTAAAAGGGTATCTTGGTTAAGGCTTTGGGCGTCTTGTGTAATAAGCACATCGCTGTTATTCTTTTTACCAATATAAGAAAACTGGCTGCTGCCAGGTATCCACTGCAAGAGACTGAGTCGCTCTGGTGCTAAAGTGGTTCTTTGTTTCATAACTGCATCGCTCACACTGAGCATTTTGCTTTGTGCATTTGCCCAAATAAAGCAAATCACTAAAAGAGAAGTTGATACTAACTTTTTCATGTAAAATAAATGATTAAGATTTGAACCGAAACAATTCTTGCTAAGGTAGTTATTGGATAAACCGTAGCGTACGATTGAAGCGGTAGTTCTGTTTTATAATAGTTGGTTGCAAACGCCAGCGCTGCGGGGTCGGTATGTGCACCCGCAATGAGGCCCAACAGTGGAATAAGGCTAATTTTAAAAATATATTTCCCAAGCAAAATCATCAATAAGCCTGGAATTAGGGTGATTAATAATCCTTGGATCAACCAGAAAACCCCATTGTTCTGAACAAATATTTCGTAAAAAGTTTCGCCAGCATGAATGCCTATACTGGCAAAGAACAAGCAAATGCCAAAGTCTTTCATAAATGAAAGTGCACTTTGTTGCAAGTAGGAGTGAAGCGATTTGATGCCCCCAAACCTGCTTATGAAAATGGCAGCCAACAAAGGGCCCGCAGCCACTCCTAACTTAACAGGCACTGAAAGACCGGGTAAGTAAAAAGGAATACTACCTAATAGTACACCCAACACAATTCCAATAAATATAGAAAGCAATTGTGGCTCTTGCAGGCGTTTTTCTGAATTCCCAACTAACCTTGCAATGGCTTTTAAGGCCGTTTCCTCGCCCACAACCCGCAATCGGTCGCCATAATGCAATACAAGTTCTGGGTGCGCCAACAATTCCATGCCCGAGCGATATACGCGGGTTACCTGAGCTTCATACGCCTTTTCTAAATGTAATTGTCCCAAGGTTTTTTGAATGGCGAGGTTATTAGTAACCACTAAAGTTTGGGTGCGCATGTCTTGCTGCGACTCAATAAAGGTATCAGTCGATTCATACCCTAAAACAGCAACTGCCTTATGAAGAGCTTGTGGTAAACCCACCAACATTAGCACATCCCTTTCCTTTAAAATATCACTGCCAGCCGGAGAGGTTACCTTTTCTGAACCCGAATGCTTAAGCCTAGAAACAATGACCTCAAGCTGATGCGTCTCCACCAATTGTTTAATAGATTTGCCAATGGCATGGGTTTGGGTTACCCTGCATTTGAGGGTTTGAGGCTCTGGGTATTTTCGTTTATTCTCTTCTTTAAATAAATCAATTTCTTCGGCTATTTGCTTGCGATAAAAAACCTTAACCAATATAAGTAGAAAGATAATACCTAAAATTCCAATTGGGTAGGCGATGGCATAGGTATGGGTTGGGTCGGCAAAAACCTTATTGGGAAATTGATTTGATAAATCTTGCAGGGCTGCTTTGGCAGCACCCAAACTTGGGGTATTGGTTACGGCACCCGTCATTAATCCTGCTGCACTTTCCATCGGAATTTTATACAAAGCATGAATGGCCCAAGTAACAAACATCGCGGCTATGACGGTGATAAGAGCCAAGCCATTATATTTAATACCATCCTTTTTGAGCCTAGAAAAAAAGGAAGGTCCTAATTGCATGCCAATGGCATATACAAATAGGATCAACCCAAAATCTCTTAAAAACTCTTGAATCTCGTGGTGAATTTTATAGCCTAAGTGCCCAAAAAGAATCCCAATAAAAATAACACCAGAAACGCCTAAAGACACCTTTTGAATTTTTACCTTTCCTAGCAAAATGCCTAAGAACAATACAAGGAAAACAGTCACAATAGAAGCTGCAATGCTAGGTGTTTCTTGCGGAAGAAGTAGTTGCTTGAACCAAATGGGTAGGTAATTCATTTTTAAATCCAAGAAATAGAATCGAAATAAAAGTTGCAGAGAGCGGTATTTGGTCTACTTAGCCATTGCTTAAAGGTGTAAATTAACTTCTTCATACTTTTTTGTGTTCGAATATATACAGTTTAGTTATTTTCGTAGCCCAATTTAACGGAAAAATGTTTGAAAATTTAAGTGGTAAAATAGAGAAAGCCTTCAAAATGCTTAAAGGTCAAGGTAAAATCACCGAGATCAACGTGGCAGAAACCATGAAGGAAATAAGAAAAGCATTAATTGATGCCGACGTTAACTATAAAATAGCCAAGACCTTTACCGATACGGTTAAAGAAAAGGCTTTGGGTCAAAACGTGCTTACCAGCGTTTCACCTAGCCAATTGATGGTTAAAATTGTGAATGATGAGTTAACCGAGCTATTGGGCGGAAAAACAGAAGATATTAATCTTACAGGCAATCCTACCGTTATTTTAATGGCGGGTTTGCAGGGTTCGGGTAAAACCACCCATTCGGCTAAATTGGCTAATTTTCTTAAGAAAAAAGGGCGCTCTGTGATGTTAGCAGCCTGTGATGTGTATAGACCAGCAGCCATTGAGCAGTTAAAGGTATTGGGTGCCCAATTGGATGTGCCAGTTTTCTTTGAAATGGAAAACAAGAATCCAGTTAGCATTGCACAAAATGCGCTTAAAGCGGCAAAAGAAGCCAATGCCAAAGTATTGATTGTAGATACCGCAGGCCGTTTGAGTATAGACGAAGAGATGATGGCCGAGATAGGCAATATCAAGAAAGCCTTGAACCCACAAGAAATCTTGTTTGTAGTGGATGCCATGACAGGGCAAGATGCGGTGAATACTGCCAAGGCCTTTAACGATGTCTTAGATTTTACAGGCGTTATCCTTACCAAGTTAGATGGTGATACGCGCGGTGGTGCGGCATTGTCTATTAAAAGCATTGTAAACAAACCCATCAAGTTTATGGGGATGGGCGAGAAAATGGAAGCCTTGGATACCTTCCATCCAGATAGGATGGCGCAAAGGATTTTGGGCATGGGAGACATTGTGAGTTTGGTAGAGCGCGCCCAAGAAGTTTTTGATGAGCAAGAAGCAGAGAAAATTCAAAAGAAGTTATTAAAAGACCAATTTACCTTTGAAGATTTCTATACCCAGATACAGCAAATTAAGAAAATGGGTAACCTCAAAGACTTAATGGGCATGATTCCTGGGGTGGGCAAGGCCGTTAAAGATTTAGACATTAGCGATGATGCGTTTAAAGGGATAGAAGCTATTATTAATTCTATGACCCCAGGAGAGCGCAAAACACCAGATATTATCAATGGTTCAAGAAGAAAGAGAATAGCATCTGGTAGCGGCACCGATATTCAACAAGTAAATCAACTGCTCAAGCAATTTGAAGACATGCGTAAGATGATGAAGAGCATTGGCAAAATGCAAGGCGCTGGCCGAAGCATGCGGGGCATGCCATTTGGAAGGTAATAAATAAAAAAGGCTGGTGAAACCAGCCTTTTTTATTTAATCTTTTTTACTCAACATCAACCGTAAACGGCATCCTTACTTGTATGCCTTGGTATTGTAAAGCTTTTTTAGCTTCTATATATTGTTGGTAGTTCGAACCTAATTCTTGTTTCATAAAATAAGCACTGGCTTCGCCACTCATGGTTTTAAAGATTTCTTCTAAAGGATCTTTAAGTTCTGGCAAACTTACCACGCGATGCTCGCTCAATTTAGCTTTCTTAACCGCAATTTCAATAGCACGGTCTAAGCCCCCAAATTCATCTACCAAGCCAATTTGTTTGGCTTCAATGCCACTCCAAACTCTGCCTTGGGCAATAGAATCTACTTGCGCTTCAGTTAATTTTCTGCCTTCAGCCACGCGCTTCACAAAATCTGAATAAACCCTGTCAATAGCATTTTGAACCACTTGTCTTTCAGCTGCAGTTAAAGGTCTGTCTGGTGATCCTAAATCACTAAATTCCCCAAACTTTACTGTTTCAATTTTAACACCCAATTTGTTATTGAGCAATTCTTTGGCATTAATTAACATGCCAAACACACCAATAGAACCTGTAATGGTATTGGGTTCTGCCACAATCACATCAGCCGGAGCCGCAATATAATAACCACCGCTAGCTGCAACAGCACCCATAGAAACAATCACAGGCTTCACTTTTTTACACAAGGTAATTTCGCGCCAAATTACATCACTGGCCAAGGCACTACCTCCTGGCGAGTTAATGCGTAAAACCAAGGCCTTATAAGTATCATCTTCGCGCACCTTTTTAATGGTTTCAGCTATTCGGTCTGAACCCATCGTTTCATCGTCGCCCGATCCACTCACAATATCTCCTACACAATAAACTACTGCAATTTTATTATCAGAAATAGAGGTATTGCCTTTTACTTTATTCATCTTGCCTAGGTTCACAAAAGATATTTTTGTTTTCTCTTCCAAGGCCAGTTTAGTTTTAATAAGCGCTTCTACTTCATCTCTATATTTAAGTCCATCAATCACCTTTAACTTAACTGCATCGGAAGCATTGCGCACCAGAAGTTCATTTACTATGTTTCTAAAATCAGCCTCATTTATTTTTCTTGATTTGGCAATTTGAACCACAAAGTGCGAATACAAATTCCCCATATAAGCCTCAATCTGCTGACGGTTCTCATTGCTCATCTTATCTGCAATAAAAGGCTCTCCAGCAGATTTATATTTTCCATGTCTAATTAATTGAGGCTCTACGCCAATCTTTTCAAACATTCCCTTAAGATAAACTACTTGCTGCGAAAACCCATTTAACAAAAGTTCTCCCGCTGGGTTTAAAAATATTTTATCCGAAACAGAGGCAACATAATAGGCATGCTCATCCATGTACTCGCCATAGGCATAAATAAACTTACCAGATTTTTTAAACTTAATTAAGGCATTGCGAATCTCTTCTAAAGTGGCATAGCTGTTTTGAGAAACCTCTGCCTTTAATAAGATGCCTTTAATGTTTTCATTCCCACTCGCTTTTTCAATGCTACTTAAGATATCCTGTAAACCAATAGATTTAGGATTGCTAAATCCTCCTAAATTTAAACCCTCAAATGGGTTGTTCTGTGTACGCTCTGGTATGCTGTAGTTAATGTCTAGTTCAAAAACCGACTTTTCATTAAGGGTAAATTCTTGCTTAGAACTTCCGCCTGCAAGCGCACTTATGATGCCTACTAATATAAGCACTAATAAAAAGCTACCAATGATAACGCCAAGAATACTGGCAAACATGAATTTGAAAAATTGTTTCATATCTCTAATTTTTTGGTAAATATAGGTTCAAACCGAAATATTTTACCTCAATTACTTGATGACAGGAAAGATTTATCACTGAAAGGTCGTATTTGATTTTGATTAATTACATTTGCGTGGATGAGTGAATTGAGCAGAAATCCAAATTTAAATGCAGAAACATCGGGTTTAGGCAGCACCGAGAAGGAATTGGAGCGTGTGCTAAGGCCGCGGGTTTTCAGCGATTTTACCGGTCAACAAAAAACCATAGATAACCTTAAAGTATTTGTAACGGCTGCCCGTCAACGCGGTGAAGCCCTTGATCATGTTTTATTGCATGGCCCTCCAGGGTTAGGTAAAACAACTTTGGCCAGCATCATTGCCAATGAACTCAATGCAGGATTTAAAACTACTTCTGGTCCGGTGCTAGAAAAACCAGGGGATTTGGCCGGCTTGCTAACCAACCTAGAAGAAGGAGATGTATTGTTTATAGATGAGATACATCGCTTGAGTGCCGTGGTAGAAGAGTTTTTGTACTCGGCTATGGAAGATTTTAGAATAGACATTATGATAGACAGCGGTCCCAATGCCCGCAGTATACAAATAGAAGTGGCACCCTTTACACTCATTGGCGCTACTACCCGAAGTGGTTTATTAACAGCCCCACTGCGTGCTAGGTTCGGTATTAATAGTCGTTTAGAGTATTACGACAAGCAATTAATGAAAACCATCATTGGTCGATCTGCTGACATTTTAAAAACGGTAATAGATGAAGAAGCCGCTTATGAAATTGCGCGTAGGAGCAGAGGTACCCCAAGGATTGGCAATGCCTTATTAAGAAGAACCCGCGATTTTGCGCAAGTAAAGGGCGATGGCGCAATAACTATGGACATTGCCAAGTATGCGCTAGACGCACTTAATGTAGATGCAGAAGGATTAGATGAAATGGATGCGCGCATATTAAAAACGATTATCAACAAGTTTAAAGGCGGCCCAGTTGGTTTAACCACCATTGCCACAGCTATAGGAGAAGATGCGGGAACTATTGAAGAAGTATATGAGCCTTATTTAATACAAGAAGGTTTTATGGTTCGTACGCCAAGAGGCAGGGAAGTAACAGAAAAAGCTTATAGACATTTGGGCATGGGGCCAAGTTATAAAAATACTTTGTTCTAAATTCTATTTCTCTTTCTCCTTTTCTTTCCCTCCAAATAGCGTCTTGCAATTTTTTTTTCGGTTTGAACCGATTAGTTTATTCGAGGAATTTGTAGGGAAGTTAGCTTTGTATTTAGTAAATATTAAGTAAGTATTAAATTTTAGTATCAGATTTATAGGTAATTAGTGATGGGGGATGAAAATAGATTTGCGGGGGATTATAAAGTCCATAGTTTTGCACCCCCATTGAGAGAGAGGAAGTGAGTGATAGGGGGGATTGAAAGGATGAGGGAATGCGAAGAATTTTGAAAAATAAATTTGGAAGTAAAAGAAAGAAGGTTACCTTTGCATCCCCTTAAAGAAAGGGAATTGGACAGCGGAAGAGTTTAGGTTTAAAAATAGTTTAAAATAAA
>JAIYCU010000001.1 GCA_027487835.1 Bacteroidota bacterium
GAGAGCGGGATTCGAACCCGCGGTAGATATTACTACCTACGTCGGTTTAGCAAACCGGTGGTTTCAGCCTCTCACCCATCTCTCCGTGGCGGCTGAATTCTTAAGAGGTGCGAATTTAATGCTCTGTCTTAAATTTGCAAGTATTATTTTAAGCAAACCCAAACTAAAAGTAAGATTTGAGTAATTTAACATTTTAGCCTAAATATTAAGTCGCTAGTATTTAGTAGATTAATATGCTTTGCTTTGATTAAACTAAATTTTGTGCATAGCCTGCGTACGTTTTTTGACTAAAATATTGTTGTATTGATATACCAATTCTAAACTACCATGACCAAAGACCTGCTGAATAATTACAAATTTCGCGACCTTAAAATTTTTGGTTCAACCGAATGGCTTGCCAATAATGAGAAAAAGTATCGCTTGGTATTTGATGAGTCTGAGTGCTCATTTATTTATTGCGAATTATCCTTTTTTAATAAGCTTTTTGATGAAAACGACTGGGACGTAAACATCAATTTAAAATGTATAAATAATGAGGATGGCACGATTGTTTGCAATTTAAGTGCAAGCAAAGCAATTACTAAAGATGAGAATATTGTTTTTGTACGCGAAGGTTGGGGGGTTAAAAATCCAGGGAATTATTGGAAGAAGGGAGTCTATCGCTGGGAAGCTTGGATTGATGGGGTTTTTGTGGCAGAGCGTCTGTTTTATATTATTGATCTTGGTGTTGTTTCGGATACGGTTAATCCCTTTTTTAATATCTCTAAAATAAAGCTATTTGAAGGTCCAGATACCTTGGTAGAAAAAGCACAACGCAAATATTATTCTGTATTTAGTAGTGAAGAAACAAGATATGTTTGGTTGGAGTTAGAGATGGAAAATCTTATTTCGGAAGTGCCTAGTTGGCCTTGCGAGTTGAATTTCCTTTTCCACACACATACTGGTCAGTTAAAAGGCTCAATTGATAAATTAACCTTCACAGATACCCGTGAACAAAAGTTTGAATTTACCATAGGTTGGGGAAATGAATTAAAAGGCACATGGGGCATAGATTCTTATACTATTTCTGTGGTTTTTATGGATCAAATAATTGCCAGCATTCCCTTTGAGGTTGGGTTAGAATTTAAAGAACTAATGGCAATTGTTCCAAAAGTAAAACCTAGGGAGGTAATGCCAATTGCGGTTGTTGCCGAAGAAACGATAGAAGCGGTGCTCAATGATTTGGATGCCTTGATTGGCCTTGCAGCCATTAAGAAAAAAGTAAAAGAGTACACTACTTACCTTAGCTTTTTGAAAATTAGAAAAGAAAAGGGTTTTGATGACAGTGAGAAAATTAACCTACATGCCGTATTTACTGGCAATCCGGGTACAGGTAAAACTACCGTAGCCAAAATGCTGGGTAAAATCTACCATCAAATGGGTTTGTTAAGCAAGGGACATGTGGTGGAGGTAGACCGTGGCGACTTGGTAGCCGAATACATTGGGCAAACAGCACCCAAAACCAAAGAAGTAATTAAAAAAGCGAGGGGAGGGATTTTATTTATAGATGAAGCTTATGCCTTGGCGCGTAAAAACGACGACTCCAAAGATTTTGGAAAAGAGGCCATCGAGATTTTATTAAAAGAAATGAGTGATGGCGAAGGTGATTTGGCAGTGATAGTGGCGGGTTACCCAAGTGAAATGAATAGTTTCTTAGAATCTAATCCAGGCATGCGTTCGCGTTTTAGCATGTTTTATGAGTTTGCAGATTATTTGCCGCAAGAGCTTATGCAAATTGCGGAGTTTACCATGGAGAAACGAGGGGTTAAACTAAGTGAAAATGCAACTGATTATTTGTATAAAATGCTTGTTGATGCATACCGCGGCAGGGATAATATGTTTGGAAATGCACGTTATGTAAATACGGTTATCGACGAAAGTAAGATGAACATGGGCCTAAGGATTATGACCGATAAAAATCCATCGGCCTTAAGTAAGGAGGACCTATCAACCATTCATAAAGAAGATATTCAAAAGATTTTTGAAGGAAAAGATAAAGGCTATGCCGATATTCCAGTAGATGAAGATTTATTAAAACAAGCGTTGGCAACCTTGCACCAAATGATAGGTTTGGAAGCGGTAAAAACAGAAATTGATGAATTGGTAAAATTGGTTCGTTTTTACAGAGAGATTGGAAAAGATGTTAGGCAAAGTTTTTCTTTACATGCTGTTTTTACTGGCAATCCAGGTACTGGTAAAACCACTGTAGCCCGCATACTGGCTCAAATTTATAAAGCCTTAGGGATTTTAGAGCGCGGGAATTTAGTAGAATGCGATAGGCAAGGTTTGGTAGGCGCATATGTAGGTCAAACTGCCATAAAAACTGCCGAGGTATTAGACAAAGCGCAAGGTGGCGTTTTATTTATAGACGAAGCCTATGCCTTAAGTGAAGGGGGTGAAAATGATTTTGGAAAAGAAGCCATTGAAACCATTTTAAAACGCATGGAAGACAAGCGTGGGTCTTTTGTAGTAATTGCAGCAGGCTATACAGATAATATGCGAAGGTTTTTAGAAAGTAACCCAGGTTTACACTCCCGTTTTGATAGGGAGTTGAAGTTTGAAGATTACGATGCCCAGCAATTGTATGAAATAACCTTAAAAATGTTGCATGCCAATGCCGTAACACCAGATGAAACTGCTGCTGCGCACCTTAATAATTATATGACCTTTTTGCACAAGACCCGAAATCAGTATTTTGGCAATGCAAGAAATGTAAGAAAAGTAGTAGAAGAAACCATTAGAAACCAACACTTGAGATTGGCAAAATTACCTACTGAATCGCGCACCATTGAAATGATAAATACGATTTTATGGGAGGATGTTGAAGAATTTAAAATTGAAGATAAATCAGGTAGTGGTCCAAGAAGCATTGGTTTTAAGCAGCCTTCTTAGGCATTGAAAATGCAAGTTTCTACAGTTAAGCCAGGGCCAAATCCTGCGGCAAAAACACTTTGGGTTTCCTTGTAGTCAGGTTGATTAATAATTTTATTTAAAACGTGCAAAATGGTGGTGCTACTTAAATTGCCTACTTCTTTTAAAACTTCATAAGAATGTTTCAAAGGGTTTTCGGTTTGAACCGAATTAGCTTTAAGTACCGTTTGAATGCCATCAACAATTTTTCTGCCACCAGGGTGAATGGCCCAATGCGTTATATTTTGAAAATTAAAGCCATGTTGTTGCAAGGCATCAATCATTATACTACCTAAACCCTCTTCTATTAATTGCGGGATATAGGCGCTTAGGGTCATTAAAAATCCATCTTCATTAATATGCCATGCCATATCTGATTTGCCCTTATAAATTACCTTTGAATAGAAATTGCTAATTTTAAGAAAGCTATTTTCAGGTTGTTTAGTGCTTATAATGCAAGCAGCAGCGCCATCGCCAAAGAGTAAATTTGCTGCCAATACATCTGTGGTAATTTGCTGGTTAAAATGCAAGGTGCAAAGTTCTACAGAAACTACTAAAACCCGCGCATTGGGCCTTGAATTACAGATAGCATCGGCAATTTTAAAGGCATGAAAAAGGGCATAACAGCCCATAAAATTAACTGAAGTTCTAGGTGTTTCTGCTGGCAAGCCTAATGTTTGTAGAAGTATTAAATCTAAACCTGGAGCAGCCATTCCTGTGCAAGAAACCGTAATTAAGTGCGTAATTTCTTGGCCTTTCATGGATGCTTCACAAGCCTTTTGAGCGAGGGGAGGAGCATGTTCAAAATAGCTTGACATTCTTTTTGAAATTGGCACTTCTTGTCCTGTCTTAAAAAAACGCTCCGATTCATCTAGGTTCAACCCGAAATCTTTGAGTACACTGTATCTATTTTCAATGCCACTTCTGCCGTACATTAAGCTTAGTTTTTGTGCTTCTTTTGGTTCAAACCGATAACAACTAAGCATATAAGCTAGCAATTCTGCTTGCGAATATTTTTGGGATGGAAAAGCAAGGCCAATATTAGAAAGGTAACTCATGCGTGTGTTTGATAAAGTAAACCGAAAGAAAATACAACACCATTACAATTGAAGATGTTTTGTTTAGCATCATGGTATATCTAAAATTGGCTTGGGATGGGTCATCCCATACTTTAAAAGCCCACCAAGTGAAAAAGGATACAATAGGAAAATTAAATAATAGAAAAAGGTAGAATAAATGAGATTGTTGGAGGCTAAAATAATGGTATCCCAATAGGCCACCTGCTAGTCCAAAGGCTAGTCCGCAAAATTCAAAGGTTCCTCTAATACCTAATAACATGCTTAAGGTATGGTCTCCATTTTTTTTATCGGCTTTGTGCTGATAAATCTGTGTCATGGGATAAACACCGGCAATTAATACAGAGCTAATAATTGCGGGAAGTAAATAATTAGCTTGCAATAATGCATTGTCAAAAGAACTGATTTGCCCAAATAAGAATACCAAACTATAAACAAAAGCGCCTTGGAAAAACATAACGGTTAGAAAACTTATCAGGGCATAACGCTTTAACCTAACGACTTTCCAACTATACAAAGTGGACGCCAATACATAAATGAATAGGAGGAAAACAGCCAGCTTGCCCAGGAAAAAGTAAACTAAACTTAAGCCTATTAAATTAAAGATAAAGGATAACCATAAAACTAATTTACCAGCTTTAGGAGGGTTTTTTAGTCCGCCAATGCTGCCTTCATCTTGGTCCATATAACTATTGTATGCATTAGAGGCAGGATAAATAAATAAATGTAAGGCCACAAAAAGGACTGCCATTTTAATTGGGTCTGGTGTTTCGCAAAGGGCAAAGGCAAAAAAGAAAACCGGTGTTAAATAGAAGGAAAACGGGATACGAAGTAGGATAAGGGCCTGCGCCAGGTTCATTTGCTTAATTATTTCTTTAAAATATCTAAAGTAAGTCTTAAAAGATGGCTTTTGAGCAATAAGAGTATTACTTTATTGAGTGTAAATGTAATAATTTCGTAGAGTAATCACAAACATATGGCACAAGAATCATTACCACATATTTTAGTAGTTGAAGATGATATTACACTTGCAACTTTATTAAAGGAAAATTTAAAACTAAATGCATATACAACCAGATTGTGCAAAGATGGAGAAGAGGCTTGGCAAGTTTATCAGAAGGAACGCTTTGATTTATGTTTATTAGATGTAAACATGCCTAAAAAGAATGGCTTTGAGTTGGCCAAGTTAATTAGGGAGCAAGATGCCTTTACCCCCTTGGTTTTTTTAACCGCCAATAGCAGCGAAGAAGATAAACTTAAAGGCTTTGGTTTAGGCGCAGACGAGTATATTACCAAGCCATTTAGCACCCAAGAATTATTGGCAAGGTTAAGAGCAATTCTTAAACGGTCTTCAAGTGCAAAACCAGAAATAGTGGTTAAAGAAGAAGTTTATGAATTGGCCGGAATGAAAATTGATATTCCCAATCATTTGGTAATGTATAGTCAGGGTGGAGAGAAACGAGTGAGTGGAACAGAAGCAGAATTATTAAAGTTGTTTGTTAAGAACAAAAATGTTTTACTTACCCGTAATAGTTTATTGCTAAGCGTGTGGGGAAGAGATGATTTTTATACAGCCAGAAACTTAGATGTATATATTAATAAATTGAGAAAGCTACTCAAAGATGAGCCCAATGTAGAGATAATAAATGTGCATGGATCTGGATTTAAGTTGATAGAAAATACTGCCAATTAAGTGCAGCGTATTCATACATATTTGTTGCGATTGTGTTTAAGCTTTGTTGCCCTTTTTTGCATGCACCACGCATATGGAATTCAACAAGATTCTATTTCACTTAAGTTGCAACAGGCAAGCGCCTTGGTTTATTCAAATCCCAATTTGGCAGAGCTTCAGTTAAGGGAGGTACTGCAGTATAGCGAAGAAAATAAAGAGTATATTACTTGGTGTGAGGCCGCAAAACAACTTGCTATTTTACAAATCAATGCAGGAAAGTTTAATCCCGCTGCTGCCGAGTTGCAAAAGGCAATACAGATTTCGGAGCAATGGAATTTATTGCTGTATAATGCACATTTTAAATACCTGTTAGGAAACACTTATCATGCGCAAGGCAAGCTTTCTTTAGCGGTAGAAAACTACTTAACAGCCCTTAGGTATTTTGAATCGGCTAAGGTAGAAACTGGCCTGCTAAATACTTACACCTCTTTGGCAGATGTATACAGCCGACAAAATAATTTTAGCAGAGCTATTGAGTATAATTTAAAAGCCATAAAACTTTTTGAACAAAGAAAAGATAGATTTAGGTTGTTGAGTACGTATGAGCAAGTAGGATTATGGTATGCAAGGCAAGGGCAAGTTAAAAAAGCAGAAGAATCGTATAAGAAGGCGCTTAAACTTTACCAAGAGTTAGGGAACAAAGCTGGCATAGCAGCCACTTATATCAATATGGGAGATTTGAGTTTCTCACTAAATGATTTCTCTTTGGCAATAAGCCAGTATTCAACTGCAAATACAGCTGTAAATGATTTAAAAATTATCCCTTTACAAATTAGAAGTTTATTGGGTTTGGCAAAATCACATGCCATGCTTAAGGATTATGAATTAGCAGCCATCGAATATCGAAAAGCTACAAATTTAGCCAAGGAAACTGGGATGAAAATAGAGCTTGAAGAAGCTTATGAAGGGCTTGCAGATTTGTATCGGTCCTTAAATGATAGACAAACTTCTAAAGCATATCAAAGTTTAAGTAACGAAATAAAAGATTCTTTATTTAATGACTCCATTCTTAGAAAAACTTCCGATTTGCAATTGCGTTATGAGGCAGAAAAGAAACAAGCCGAGATAGAGATTTTTAAGAAGGAAGATGAAATTAAGGCCATGCAATTGCGGCAAACCAATCAAGTTAAAGACTTTTTTATTGCCCTTTCTGTGCTTTTAGCCATACTCATATTTTTGTTTGTGTATTTCATTTCTGAGAACCGTAAAATCAACAAACAATTAAAACAAGGGCTAAATGAGCTTGAAGTTAAAAATCACGAGATATCTATTCAAAAAGAGCAATTAACCCAATTAAATCATGTTAAAGATCGCTTCTTTTCAATCATTTCACATGATTTAAGAAATAACCTTACCACCATGAAATTATATTTTGATTTGGTAAGTAATCCAGCCTATGATAATGCTTCCCAGAAAGATTTTGGTAAAGAGGTAGCCGCTTCAGTTCAGAACACAATTGATTTATTAGAGAACTTGCTCGTTTGGGCGAGTGGCCAAATTAAAGGGGTTCGGGTTGAACCTAAAAAAGTTAACTTATATGCATTGGCCGAAGAAAATATTGGGATGCTAAAAAGCATGGCCATTCAGAAAAATATAACCTTGCATAACGAAACTGAATTAGATGCTTATCTCTTTGCAGATGCTAATATGGTTAATCTTATCCTTCGAAATTTGCTTTCAAACGCACTTAAATTTACAAAGGAAGGTGGAGAGGTAAGTATTTTATCTGAAGAATTTGATGCATACCATCAAATTACCGTAATTGATAATGGGGTAGGTATTGATTTACAAAAGTTAGAAACTTTGTTTACTGCTCATATGAATGTGAGTACACAAGGAACGGCCAATGAAAAGGGAACAGGCCTAGGCTTGATGTTATGTAAAGAATTTACAGAAAAGAATGGAGGTAAAATTTGGGTGGAAAGCGAAGCTGGAAAAGGTTCTAGTTTTATGTTAACCTTTCCCAAATTTCTAGGATAATTTCTGCATATTCGTAGCATGAAAAAACTAATTGTTGTTTTAGGTTTACTCGCTACTTTGAGTGCATGTTCAGATGCGCGTCAAAAATTGGCTGATACATTGGATAAAGAAGTAATGCAAATTCATGATGAAATAATGCCTCAAATGAGTAAAGTTTTGGCTTATAAAAAGCAAATTAATCAGAAGTTAGATTCATGTCAAAACCAAGCCTGCAAAGACAGCTTACAACAAATATCTTATTTATTAACAAGAGCAGACGAAGACATGATGCAATGGATGCGCACCTTTGAGCATCCCGAAGGGTTGGATACTGCAGAAGCTTATTTAGGGGCGCAAAAAGATGCAGTAGTTAAGGTAAAAGCCGAAGTAGAAGAAGGCATTACTGCCGCTGAAAAGTTTCTAGGCATTAAATAATTAACCGATTTTTACCAGCCTTGTTGAGTGCCTCAGTTCTAGAGCTAACCTGCATTTTTCTATAAGTATTTTCTATGTGCTTTCTCACTGTACCATAACTAATGAAGAGATTATCTGCAATTTGCTCATAGCTTAATCCTTTGGCAAGGTGCTGCAATACTTGCTTTTCTCTATCTGTTAAACTAAAGCTTTCTTCATTTTCTAAGGGTTGTATATTTGTGTTTAGCTTTAGTAGTTGCAAGGTTCTTGCGGCAATACCAGCACTCATTGGCGCTCCACCTTCCAAAATTTCATAAATTGCCTTATGAATTTTTGCGGGAGATTCATCCTTCATAAGGTACCCACCAGCACCTGCCTGAATGGCATTTAATAAGTGTTGGTCGTCATTAAAAATGGTACTCATAATGATTTTAATTTGGGGCCAACGCGTGCTAATTTTTTCGGTGGCTTCCAAGCCATTCATCATGGGCATTTCAATGTCCATTAGTAATACCTCAATTAACGCATCTTTTTCTAAAAAATCAATTGCCTCTTGGCCGTTGGCCGCGATAAATTTTACCTCAAAATCGGGAGATAATAAAAGTTTATTTTTTAAAGCAAGGGCCAAACGCTCTTGGTCTTCTGTAATGCCAATTCGTATCATAGGGTAATTGTGTTACAAAGCTAAGGCCTTAATCAAATTTAAAAATACGCAATTCTGCGTATAGGTTTCACTCCCGCCTAAAAATAAATTTGTTTTAACATTTTACCCAACTTTAAAAATCAACTTATGAAAAAGGCAATTTTAACAACACTATCCATGTTAACTTTTTTTATGATTAGTGCGCAAAACATTAATTATAAAATCACCCAAAACGATCCAGAGAAGTTTCATCCTCGCTTGAGTGTGAATACCGTAATTAGTGGAATTGACATTTCTTTAACAAATATAGATGCCATGAACTTTTATGTGGCCACCTTTGGCCATTTTATGGTTCAGGATAGAATTGGCATACAGTTTAATGCGCAAACTTCAATTTTAGCCTTGGGCAAGCTAAGCTCAAAAGATCAAGTTTCTCCTAAAGAGTTAAACCTAGGTGGTGTTTTGTTTCTAGGCAAAAGAACCAAAACCATCAAGGTGAAAGTTGATTTGAAAAGTGAGAATAAAAGAGTAAATAATAAAGATGTTGTTTCTACCACCTATATTATGGTGCCAGGAAATGTTGTTAAATTTAAGGGCGTTAGAGGTGGCTTATACACTAAAACAACTGCCTTTAACTTAGGAAATGATGAGAGTTTTGACAAGGTTAATTTAGAATCAGCTTCCATGCGCAATACAGGTTTATATGCTGGGTTAATTAGTCGCCGACTTTCAAATTTGGTTGTGGAGGCAACAGGTTATGGCAAGCGCTTTCACTCACTTGGATTTGATTTTTATGTAGATGGAATGGTTCAATTCTCCAATAGATTTACCCTTAGAGAAACACCTGCTCCAATTTTCCAAGTTCCTTATACAAATGGCCAGGATATTACAGACGATGTAAAAAAAGTGTTTGGTACAAATACCATGGGTTTCAGAATTGGAATCAATGGATTTCAAATAGCACCCAAAGATGTAACAGGTAAAAAGTTTGGCATGTGCTATAATTTTGAAGCTGGCATCATGCCTTATGTTGGATATTATTTTAAGGGAGGTGTGGGCATGACATTATTTAAGAAATAGACCTATGAAAGGTATGTTTTTTTTATGCTATTATTTGGGTTTTTCAATACTTGGAATGACCCAAACTTTAGATAAGTTTACGTATCTAAAAGATCGGTTTCATCAAGAAGAGTATCTTAATTTCTCTTTTATGCTTGCCAATCTAGATAATCCTGCTGCACCAAATAACAGAGCCCTACACAAGCAAAGTGTGCCTTTTATTGATCTTTACTTTTTGAAACCAGATTTTTCAAAGGGTGGCTTGAACCGACGGAGCGATTACAAGTTAATACCCGACATGTTTTGGCTTTTTAAACAGATAACTGAAAAGGACGAGAAGAAGCTGTATGCAAATCAAGGTAGTTCCATTACAGGTGGGATAATAGGTTGGCATCATTGGTCGTGGAATATTATTGCTAAACCGCAACATTGTATTGGGTTAGGGATAAACCTTAGCGACTATTTTATTGGTTCAATCTACCAAGGAGAAAACAATGACATTGTGTTACATGAGCCGCAAGGTTGGCAAATTGGATTAGGGCCTGTAATAACAATGTCAAACAGAATCAATAATACTTTTGTCTTGATAAGCTCAGCGGCCTATGTACCCTCTTTACTCAAGCCTGTAGATGTTAGCTATGCAAAGGCAGATGATGCTTATCCTAAGCCGCATTTTTTGCATGGAAACATTACTTTGATGAGTAAATGGGGGTTGTTTATGGAAGGTCAATTTGTGCAGCTTATTAACCGAGGAAATTTGCCAAACCAAACTAGGCGATTAGACCTTAAACTTGGGTTTGCATTTGTGTTATAATTGGCATGTATAATTTTAACTCAGTGCCATGCCCTGGGCTACTATTTATAATCAATTGCATGCCATTTTCTGTTGCCCTGCTTTCCATATTTCTTAGGCCGTAGCCAGAAGCATAATGATTTTCTAACTTAAATCCTTTGCCATTATCTCTTATGATAAAGTGAAGGGTTTTTTCATGCACTTTGGTTTCGATAAGTACATGGTTGCAATCAGCATATTTTATGGCATTATTAATACCTTCTTTTATAATTCTATAAACATGCAAGGTTTGCGCAGGAGATAAAATTACAGCTGGAATGGTCTCTGGAAGTATCAATTGAATTCTTCCAAGTTCCAAAACACTTCTTGCATTATCTGAAAGCCTTGTAAATAATTGTTCAAGTGTACTTTGATTTTGGTGAATTGCCCAAATGGTTTCTCTTAAACTGCGCATAGCGCCTCTCATTTTATCAGCCAATTCATTTAGACGTTCTCTTTGAATAGAATTGGTTTCAGCATAGGCTCTTAAATCCATTTCTGAGGCAAGCCAAGTGAGGTCGACACCAAGATTATCATGCAAATCCCGTGAGATTCTCACTCTTTCTTCATTCATCGCAAATCGGTTTTGCTGCACTAGCAACTTTTTCTTTTGCTGGTAATACCTCCAATAGCCTACAAAAAGTAAGAATAAAACAAGGGCTAACCCGATGCTCCAAATCAATAAGTTAGTGCGTTTTTTTAAGGCAACTTGGGTTTGTAAAAGCTGTTTTTCCTTACTTAATGTTTCGTTTTTATGTCGTTCAACTTGATACTTTGCACTGTATTGTTGTGCCAAATTATTTGTTTCGGAATTGTAAATGCTATCTGAGCTTGCCTTATGGGCCTCCAAGTATTTTAGGGCTTTATCGGTGTTCTTATTTGCTTTGTTCCATTCATATAAATCAAATAGTAAGTTTTGAACTTGGTCGTTTAAATTATTTTTTCTTGCATAATTAAGCGCAGTTTCAAAATTTTCTAATGCTTTTTTTTGTTGACCCAAATCACTATAGCAAAAGCCTAAATTTCTGTAAACATTTGCCAGGCCTGGCTCATCTCCTTGTTCTTTATAAGCTTCTAATGCCTTTAAATAATAATCTTTGCCTTCCTCAGCTCTTTTAGTCATTCGGCATAAAACCCCAAAAGATTCATAATACTTTGCTTTTTCATTGGCAAATCCCTGTAGTTCTATAAATGGTTTTACAGCCATCATCAAAAGTTCTGCCTTTCTAAGGTCTCCATATTTTCGGTAAATAATGGCTTGGTTAATTTTAGCCAAAACCTCACCTCTTTCATCTTTAATTGCATGGGCAAGTTCTCTGGCCTTTGTGTACCAGCGCATGGCTTCTTGCTTGTCTTTTAATTTTTCAAACAGTACACCCAAGTTGTTGCTTATTTGAACCATGCGGGCAGTATCACCTAATTTTTCGTAAATAAAGTTTGCCTTTGCTTGTTCAACTAAGCTTTGTTTATAGTTTCCTATTTCAAAATAGGCTTGCCCAATTTTAGATAAATTAGCAGCTGCCAATATGGGTTTTCCTGCTTTCATTCTAAGCACATACGCCTTTTTGTTCAAATATATTACGGAATCAAATTTTCCTGTAACCAAATAGGGCAGGCTCAAATCGTTAAGTGCTTGGGCAAATAATAATGAATCGGGTTGAACCGAAGCTTCTTTTACAGCGAGTGTTCCGTAATAAATTGCCTTATCTGGTTGCACATACATTAATTGAAAACAGAGTTCACCCAAAGTTTGAATCCGAAGTTTCCCCTTTTGATTTGGTAAAATGTTTTCAAGTGAATCAATTGATTGCGCCTTGCCAAGCCCTAAATTGATACATATATATAATAATAGTAAAAGTTGTTTCCTCATTGGTTCACCAAATATAGGAAATAGCCTACATTCTATCTTACCTTTGTGGCATGAATCGGTTTATTATTATATTATTTTTAGGACTATTGGCCTGTAATTCAGAAAAGAAACAATTACCAATTCTTGGGGAGCGAACCACAAAAATCACCGAAATTAACGGAAAAACTAGTGTTGATACTATTTATGCCACTGTGCCTTATTTTTCATTTATTAATCAAAATGGAGATAGCTTGACCCAAACTGCCTTGAAAGGGAAAATTTATGTAGCAGATTTTTTCTTCATCTCATGCCCAACCATTTGCCCTATTATGAAGAAGGAAATGATTAGGGTTTATGAGGCCTTTAAAGGAGATACCGCTATCGCTTTGTTAAGTCATACCATCGACCCACAACATGATTCGCTTCCATTGCTTAAGCAATATGCAAGTGACTTAGGTTCGGACGGGAAGCAATGGCAGTTTTTAACAGGGAACCGCGAGAAGATTTATGAAATGGCAGAAAAGGGATATTATGCCACGGCCTTACCAGATAGCACTGCACCAGGAGGATTTGTGCACAGCGGTGGATTTATTTTGGTAGATAGATTGGCTAGGGTAAGAGGTATTTATGATGGCACCGATCCCAAGCAAGTAAGTCAACTCATTAAAGATTTAGCTCTTTTGAAACAAGAATGAGAAATTTTATAATCCTAATCTTTAGCGTTTTTATTTTCGCCTGTTCAGACAATGAATTGGCCGATATGCATCGGATAAGTAACGGGGCAAAATTATATAAAATGAATTGCGCAAACTGCCACCAAGAAAACGGGGAAGGCTTGGCTAAATTAATGCCACCTCTTTTAAAAAGTGATTGGTTCGAGAAAAATATAGAAGAATTACCCTGTCTAATTAAAGTTGGTAATAAAGGCCCAATTACCGTGAACGGCTTGGTGTATACACAGCCAATGCCTGGGTTTGGACATTTATCGGATTCCGAAATCAAAGATGTTTCGGTGTTTGTGGCGCAAAAATTTGGAAATTTAACATGGGAGCAAGCAGATTCTTTGTTTTCAAGACCTATAAATTCTTGCAACTAAGGTTTTGGGAATTCAGATAATCAAACTAAGTTTGCCAACCCAAAAATTACCATTATGATCATTGGTGTTCCAAAAGAAATTAAAAACAACGAAAACCGCGTAGGTTTAACACCCGCAGGCGTTTCGGCCTTTGCTAAGGCAAATCATCAAGTATTTGTGCAGGCTACAGCTGGTAACGGCAGTGGCTTTAGCGATGAAGAATACGCGGCTGCAGGTGCAACTATTCTGTCTACCATTGAAGAAATTTACGGCAAAGCCGAAATGATAATCAAGGTAAAAGAGCCAATTGAAACAGAATATCCTTTGATTAAAGAAGGACAATTATTATTCACTTATTTTCACTTTGCTTCATACGAACCGCTAACCAATGCAATGATTGAGCGTAAAGCGGTTTGTTTAGCTTATGAAACGGTAGAGAAAAAAGATCGTTCATTACCTTTACTTGTTCCTATGAGCGAAGTTGCAGGTAGAATGAGTATTCAAGAAGGAGCTAAATACCTAGAAAAACCAATGGGTGGAAGAGGAATTTTACTGGGTGGCGTGCCCGGAGTAAAACCTGCTCAAGTATTGGTATTAGGGGGAGGTATAGTTGGTACGCAAGCGGCAAAAATGGCAGCGGGCATGGCAGCAGATGTAACCATTATGGATATTTCTATACCGCGTTTACGTGAGTTGGATGATATTCTTCCAGCCAATGTTAAAACGGTTTTTTCAAATGATTATAATATCAAAGAAGCCATTAAAACAGCAGATTTGATTGTAGGTGCAGTTTTAATTCCAGGTGCAAAAGCTCCGCATCTTATTACCCGCGATATGTTGGGTCTTATGAGAAAAGGAACTGTGCTAGTAGACGTTGCGGTTGATCAAGGTGGTTGTATCGAAACGTGTAAGCCTACAACACACGAAAATCCAACGTATGAAATTGATGGTATCATCCATTATTGTGTAGCTAATATGCCAGGCGCTGTGCCTTATACTTCTACTTTAGCTTTAACAAATGCAACGCTTCCTTATGCTTTGCAATTGGCTAATAAAGGATGGCAAAAAGCTTGTCAGGATAATGAGGAACTAAGATTAGGTTTAAATGTTGTAAATGGTAAAGTGGTTTACAAAGGTGTTTCTGATGCTTTTGGATTGCCATATACACCGGTAACAGAAATCTTGTAATTTTTCTTACCAAATAAATTAAAAAGGCTGTGCTAAAATTTTAGCGCAGCCTTTTTTTATGCTTGCTTTAACTTAAAAACGTTTTCTTAAGAATAGGTTTAGTCCGGTGCTCCAAGGGCGTTGTCCTATCCAATTTTCAGCTTCAACCAAGTTGTTAATGCCTACTCTAAGTTGTGGCATTGCACCCACATCCAAAGTGCTACCCATTTGCCAAACAATGGCAGGTGAGAAATTTACAAACCACATGTTTTTATAGGTTGGAAATGACGCTTTGTCACTAATAACCATCAATCCAATACAGCTTTGATCAGGTAAATAGGCATTAACCAAATTTAATTTGCCATAGCTCAGGCCCAGGTTTAAATCAAAACCAACATGCTCTCCCCTGAAAATTTTATATCCAATGGAAACTGGAATTTCTGTGAAGCTATATTTATTTTTGGTGGTGTAAGAAGAGCCTACAACGATTGAATCTGAATTATGCATATAAAAATTAGCTGCATAACCCCTTTGAGGAACTGAGTCGGCATTGGTTAAATTATACCTAACATCTTGGGTAAAAGATAAAATTCCTATGCCTGCCCTTATAAAAAGCTTTTCGGTGATAGCATATTCTCCTGATAGGTTTGCATTATAATCAATTTCGGGGTTTTCAATTTCTTTTCTTAAGGCCAGGGCCTTTGATAATTGAGCGCTATTATTGGCAGGGGCAATTAATTGCATAAAACTCATATGCGCACCAATACTTGCAACGATGGAAAGTTTAGAAAGTTCTAAGTCACTTTCCATGTAGGCGTTTGTTTTAACTGCTGGACTCACAAGTTGGGAGTCGAGCAAGATTTTATTATCAGATATAGGTTTATCTGCTGCAATTTCTTTTACCTTATTTTGCAAGTCTGCAATTGGAGAAGCTTGTTTGGGTGCTTCTTGGCTTGGGCCAGCATTTGTTTGAGTGCTTGCAACTTGGTTGGGAGGTAATTGTGTTGAAACAATTTTATTTGTGCTGCTATTTGATTGGGATTCTTCTGCGCTTAAAGCGAGGGTTGGTTCAAGCCTTGCCTTCTTTTTTTGCTGAATAAAGGATTGCGTATTTGCCTTATTTTCCTCAAAATTAGTTTGGTTCAGCCCGGATAATACTTGCTTTTTGCTAGCCGCTGTTTTTGTTGTTTTTAGTTTAATTGAGGCTTGTACGCTTGGTTTCGCAGCTTTAACGCTTTGTGACTCAATTTTTGTGGTATTTTTGGCTTGAACCCAAGCCAAATTTTCTTCAGACGGGTTAAATTGAAAGTATCCAATAGTACCAGCAAGGCTAACTAATACTAGGGCACTGCTAAGCCAAAGCCAGCCGAATCTTCTTTTCTTTTCTGGCAATTGGGCCGAAAGTTGGTCCCAAGTTTCAGATTTGGGTTCTACTGAAAAATTATGAAGTTTCTGTTGCAATTTGGGTTCAAAAGTATCTGTGCTGATATTTTGAGCAATCTTATCCCACAGGGCATCAGAAGGTTTGAACTCCATCCCGTCTAGGTTCTCTTGCAACTTCTGTTCAAAACTATTTTGCTTCTTCAAAGGGTTCATTCATTATTTGGTAATGCTTGGCCAATAAGGCTTGCATATTTTGTTTTGCTCTTGAATATTGAGATTTTGAGGTGCCAACGGCAATATTTAATTTTTCGGCAATTTCTTTATGGGAATACCCTTCAATTGCGTAGAGATTAAAAATAGCGCGATAGCCTTCAGGCAGATGTTGAATAAGCGCAACAATCTCTTTTGCACTTATTTTTTCAAGTAATTCATCATGATAGGGGGCATCATAATTTTCTTGATCAAGGTCTTCCTGAAATTTTCTGCTACGGTGTTTATAATGATTTATAGCATTGTAAACCATGATACGCCTTACCCATCCTTCAAAGCTTCCTTCGTTTTTAAATTTAGAAATACCTTGAAACACCTTCAGAAATCCTTCTTGTAGCATGTCTTCAGCTTCTGAGCGATCTTTGGCGTAACGCATGCAAACACCTAGCATTTTTCCTGCAAAGTGCTCATAAAGTGCTTTTTGAGCCGATCTCTCGCCCGCAATGCAGCCTTGTATGATATTTGCCTCTTGGTATGCCATGAATATTTGCTATAAGTTAAAGTCAGTTTGACCCTTTAAAAGGTTGTATCCTTGTCACGAAAATAGTCAGAAAAAATAGGAGTGGGACAAAATTTCTAGCTAGGTATGCAAAACTGTCAGCATTTTTTGCTTGGCATAGCTTTGGCAAAGGGAAGAGGGTATTCGTTAACCAATAAAAATCTAAATTATATGTCAGTAAATTTAAAACCCATTGCAGGCACTCAAAATCGTGTAGTGGTTGAGCCTGCGCCAGCAGAAGAAAAAACAGCATCAGGTATCATTATTCCAGATACAGCTAAAGAAAAGCCACAAAGAGGCACTGTAGTATCTGTAAGTGAAGTAGATGAAAAAGGAAACAAACCTGCGGTTAAAGCTGGAGACGTTGTACTTTATGGAAAGTATGCAGGAACTGAAATTACAGTAGAAGGCAAAGATTATTTGATCATGCGTGAAAGTGACATTTTTGCTACCATTTAATTTTAGAATAAAACATTAATAATTATGACAAAGAAAATTTCATACGGTGTAGATGCGCGCGACGGTTTAAAACGTGGTGTTGATGCTTTGGCAAATGCGGTTAAAGTAACCCTTGGTCCAAAAGGTAGAAATGTAGTTATCGACAAAAAATTTGGTTCACCTTCGGTAACTAAAGATGGTGTGTCGGTTGCAAAAGAGATTGAATTAAAAGATCCAATCGAGAACATGGGTGCACAAATGGTTAAGGAAGTTGCTTCAAAAACTGCTGATTTAGCAGGTGATGGAACAACAACTGCCACTGTTTTAGCTCAAGCAATTGTAAGTGCAGGTTTAAAGAATGTTGCTGCAGGTGCAAATCCAATGGATTTGAAACGTGGTATTGATAAAGCTGTTGAATCAGTAGTTGAGAATTTAAGAAGTCAATCACAACAAGTAGGAGACGACAACAAGAAAATTCAACAAGTTGCAACTATATCTGCCAACAATGACGAAGTAATTGGAAAGCTTATTGCAGATGCAATGGCAAAAGTGGGTAAAGAAGGTGTTATCACTGTGGAAGAAGCAAAAGGTACAGAAACAGAAGTAAAAACTGTTGAAGGTATGCAATTCGACCGCGGATATCTTTCTCCATATTTTGTTACCAATGCAGATAAAATGGAAGCAGAAATGGATGCTCCTTATATCTTGATTTACGACAAGAAAGTAAGCAACATGAAAGAATTGTTGCCAGTGCTTGAGAAAGTGGTTCAAACTGGAAAACCTTTGTTAATTATTGCAGAAGATGTAGAAGGTGAAGCCTTAGCTACTTTGGTAGTAAATAAAATTCGTGGTTCTTTAAAAATTGCGGCTGTGAAAGCGCCAGGTTTCGGAGATAGAAGAAAAGCAATGTTAGAAGATATTGCAATCCTAACAGGCGGTATTGTTATCAGCGAAGAACGTGGATATAAACTTGAAAATGCTGATTTAACCTATTTAGGAAGAGCAGAAAAGGTAACTATTGATAAAGATAATACTACTATTATCAATGGTGCAGGTACCAAAGAAGATATCACTGCACGTGTAAACCAAATTAAAGCACAAATCGAAAGCTCAACTTCTGATTACGACAAAGAAAAGTTACAAGAGCGTTTGGCTAAATTAGCTGGTGGTGTTGCTGTACTTTACATTGGCGCAGCTACAGAAGTTGAAATGAAAGAAAAGAAAGATCGTGTAGACGATGCGCTTCATGCTACTCGCGCTGCTGTTGAAGAAGGTATTGTTGCTGGAGGTGGTGTTGCTTACATCCGCGCTATTGAAACACTAACAAACCTTAAAGGTGTAAATGAAGATGAAAACACTGGTATTGCTATCATCAAGCGTGCTATCGAAGAGCCATTGCGTCAAATTGTAGCTAATGCAGGTGGTGAAGGTTCAGTTGTAGTAAACAAGGTGCGTGAAGGTTCTGGTGATTTTGGGTACAATGCGCGCACAGAACAATACGAAAATCTAATTGCTGCTGGTGTAATCGATCCAACAAAAGTAGGTCGCGTTGCCCTTCAAAATGCAGCTTCTGTTGCAGCAATGATTTTAACAACAGAATGTATTTTAGCTGAAGAAAAAGAAACTAACCCTGCTCCTATGGGTGGCGGAATGCCAGGCGGTATGGGTGGTATGGATTACTAAATCAGGATTGAGTTGGAGAGTGAGTAGGGAGATCCTATTACAAAATAAAATCCCGGAGCATTTGCTTCGGGATTTTTTTTGTTACTATTCTATTGCCTCGTGCCTTTATGAATTAGTCTTTTTTGGTTTGAACCAAACTAGGTTTTCAACTAAGTTATAATAACATTTATCCTTTATATTCGTTAATCGATTTTTAACAACTATGAAAAAACTATTCTTGATTTTAATAATTGTATTCATGAACCTTTTTTCCTTTGCGCAAGGGACTGAATTTTACAACCATAATAGTAAGTTTAAAAAGGGTTTTCAGCCGAAGACGGAATATAAAGTGGCAATTTCTTATGATTCAACTTTTTCAGTAAATGGCAAACTAAAATTGGCAGAGTATGATCAATTCAATTCATTAGGGAAATTGACCTATAGAAATACTCGCAATGGAAAGCAAGAAACTTATTATACCTATTTTAGAGATAGCATTTATAAAACTGGCATTACGCTTTGGAAAGGAGATACAGCGGGCATTTGGATGTATGATTTTAATGAAAAGGGTAAAATTGTGAAATATGTTTGGGCCTATAAAAGCATTCACAAAACAAGGTGGAGCCAAACCACACAATATGACAATCAATCAAGAGCCATTAAATACGAAAATCGCAATCATAAGAATAAGCTAACAGGTTATATTGAAATGTCTTATAATGTTGGTGGCAACATTGCAGAGAGGAAATATTACAACTCAAAAGGCAAATTGAAAAGTGTGTACTCTTATGCATGTGATTCAAAAGGAGAGCAATTGAAAAAAGTAAATAGCGTAAACTATTGCACTAGTAAAGGAAAACATTCTGACGGTCGTTTTTATGAAACCATCGAAACCATTAGAAAAGGAAAAGCGTCAAGGCAAGTGTATACCTACAGTTCGGATAGTTTGCTGCTTTCCTATGAATATACAGACGTAAAGGGAAAGCCAAAAGGAAAGACTTTGTATTTTTATAATGAGCAACAACTTTGCTCAAAGTATGAGTTATATAATGGCAAAGGAAAAAGAACTTCCTACAATGAATATGTGTATAATAGTCGCGGATATCGCTCAGAGCTAAAGCGATTTAAATCTAGTGGTAAGTTGGAGTTGGTACAAAAATCTAGTTATTTGTGGTATTAATCTTGTTTGCATTTTAGATTTCAGGTGGTATAATTGTTTGTACTTTGAATTTTTATTTTACCATGATGAAAAAGATAATTTTATATTTTCTTACAACTCTCCTAGTAATTTGGTTGGGCTTAAATTTTACAGGAAATTCTCATATACCTCGAACCCTTTACATGACCGTTTTGCAGGGCAAAATGGGTCCAGATATTAACGAATTAAATGATTTTCCAGTCAGAAAAATAAGCAAACAAAAGGCGCAAGTTTGGCCACAATCAATCGCCTATAATCAATATAAACTAAAGGATAGTACACTTGGAAAATTAAAGTTGTTAGAAACAACTGCACTTGTTGCCATACACCAAGATAGCCTCCTTTTTGAATGGTATGATTTAACATATGATGCGAATACCTTAAGCAATAGTTTTTCTATGGCAAAAAGTTTTACCTCGGCCTTAGTGGGCATAGCATTAAAAGATGGTTTTATAAAAAGTTTAGATGAGCCAATTGGTAATTATGTGCCAGCCTATGCTGTTTTTCCATATGATAAAATTACTATTCGACATGCATTAATGATGAGCAGTGGTTTAGATTTTAAAGAAGATTATGGAAGTGTTTTTTCATGGCCTGCAAAGGCGTATTATGGGAAAGATGTGAATGCTACAATCCTTAATCCAGCTAAGGTAAATGAGCCAGGCCAAGTGTATGCCTATAAAGGAGGCGATACGCAGTTGTTAGGTATGGTTTTGGAAAAGGCCACTGGCAAAAAGGTGGCTGATTATGCAGCTGAAAAGTTATGGGGTAAAATAGGGGCAGAGTCTGATGCTTTTTGGAGTTTGGATGTACCAGAAGGAATGGAAAAGGTAAGCTGTTGTTTTTATGCTACTGCACGCGATTTTGCAAGGTTTGGGAAATTGTATTTTAATTTTGGAAAATGGGGGAATGAACAAATTATTGATAGCAGCTATATTGCTCAGAGTTTACAACCTGGTGCTGCTATTACACATGCAGGTGCAACCAATACAGAATACGGTTACCAATGGTGGTTATTAAATTACAAAGGAGAATCTGTTTTTTATGCCCGTGGGATCAGAGGACAATATATTTTTGTAGTTCCTTCGCAAGAACTAATTTTGGTTAGGTTAGGACATAAGAGAGCTGAGAAAAAAGGGGATGAGTTGCCTTCAGATATATTTGATTATTTGGATGTAGCAAATCAATTAGCTGCTAGTCATTAATCAATCCCTCACATCAACTAAATATTCTATATTTTCTGGAGATGGACCTGTGATTTTTATTAAACCTTTCTTGCCCTTTCTTGTCACAATAACTAGGCCGTCTTTATTGTTACCAATATAGTCATAAATTGGGTCAAGCAAGATTTCGCCTTGCTCATTGATTAAGCCTAATAAGCCCATTTTTTCTACCCTAGCAAATCCTTTTTCAAATGGGTAAATTTGATCAAATTCAGGCTTGATGACCTCTTCTCCTTGCATATCTATAAAACCCATTTTACCATTTCTAATAACCTTGGCTCTACCATTTTTGAAAGGGTAAATTACGTCGTAGCCTTTTAAAACTTTGCCACCAACTCTTTTTTGAGCCGAAAGGTTTTCAACCCCCCAAAAAAGTAATATTGCTAATAAAAGTAAGATTCTCATTGAGTCCGCAAATTAATGGTTTTGATTGAATTTCAAATCGTGTAATACTTTAATGTAGATTTAATTCTAAAATTGCATATTCGCACAAACATTTAACCTATGGACAAATTTTCCAAGAAAAGCTCAAAGGCATTAATCATGCGAGGGCTGTTTTATTTAATTGCAGGGATAGTAGCATTTTTCTTAAATCTTGAACAGGGTGGGCAGGCAATTCCATTAATTAGTATTTTATGCATTTTATCTGGTGGTGCAATTATAATTTCTTCATTAGGCCATAAAAAGAAAGAGCAAATATGGTATTACACACTTGCTTGGGGTTTAATAGAATTTACTTTTGGGGTTTATTTATCTGCTTTTGAACCCGACTATGAATTTTTTCTTAACCTAGTTTCAATTTTAGCGATTCTTATTGCATTGTTTTCAATTGTATTCTCATTTAATGCTAAGAAAAAGCAAAATTATTTTTATTTAGTAGCAATAATTAATGGCGCTTGGGGCTTTGCCTTAAGTAATTTTACTACTATGTTACTGCCTTTTATTGGTTTGTTTTTAATTGGATTTTTAATTATAGATGGCCTTTTTGCAATTTATGGGGGTCTCCTTTATCAATCTGTGCAGGAGAAAATACACCGCAGAAAATCAGCTTAATATTTTATTTGGTTCAAACTGAAAACTAAAAAGAGTGAAAGCAAAAAATAGAAATATTTTGTATTTATTTAGTTTGTCACCTGCACTGATGTGCATAATTGGCAATTTAAACGGAACTTATTACACAAGTTTAAACTTCATTTATTCCTTGGTATTTTTAGGAATTGTTGAATGGATTACAAAACCTATCAATTCAAATGAGGCCTCAGCTAAATCAGATTGGATGCCTAAATTTATATTGTTTTTGCATATTCCTTTTCAATTAGTAAGCATTAGTACTTTTATTATTGGAATCAATTCTGGCATAATAAATGGTCCTTGGGTTTGGGTTGCCGCAATTAGCACTGGAATTAATTCAGGTTCTTCAGCTATTGTGGTCTCACATGAGTTTATACACCAAAAAAATAAAATTGAACAATTTTTGGGTCGTTGGTTACTTTTTACAGCCGGTAATATGTATTTTTTTGTTGATCATTTAAAGGTACATCATAAATGGGTTGGTACGAGTAAAGACCATGCCACCGCTAGAAGGGGAGAAAATTTATATTATTTCTTTTTTAAATCTGTTTTTGGCCAGTGGAAAGGGGCAATACAGCTAGAAACACAAAGGTTGAAAAAAGAGGGAAAAGTCAATTTTTTGCTGAACCATTATGTTTATCGACAATTTATTTTACATGGAATTTTTGATTCACTATTAGTTTGGTATGGAGGCTTTTTTCTGCTAAATTTATGGGTCTTTCATTGCATTGTAGCTAATTTCTTACTAGAGTATGTTAATTATGTTCAGCATTATGGATTGAGCAGGCCCGAAAATACACGAGTTACTGAGCAACATAGCTGGGATTCTGATTGTTTTGTAAGCAGATTTCTTTTAGTTGATTTGAGTAGACATGCAGACCATCACTACTATGCAGCTAAACCCTACCACACCTTAATAAATTACGATAAAAGTCCAAAAATGCCCAGCGGATATGCTGGATTATTTTTTATTGCGGCAATACCTCCTTTATGGTTTGCCATGATAGATAAAAGAATTCCAGCGGTTTAATCTAAAAGCATTTCTGGTGCGTTTTCATTTGCAATTAACCTTCCTTCGGTTTTACTTTTTATATACTCAACACTCACTCCCGGCGCTCTTTCTAATAATACAAAGCCCTCGGATGTAATGTCGAATACGCCCAATTCTGTTACTACTTTTTTGACACAGCCCAAACCTGTAATAGGCAAACTACATTGTTTAAGGAGTTTAGATTCGCCTGCTTTATTTACATGTTGCATGGCTACGATAATATGCTTTGCTGAGGCTACCAAATCCATAGCTCCGCCCATGCCCTTAACCATTTTTCCTGGAATTTTCCAATTGGCTATATCTCCATTATCTGCTACTTCCATGGCACCCAATACGGTTAGGTCAACCCGGCCACTTCTTATCATTCCAAAACTCATTGCCGAGTCAAAAAAACTAGAGCCAATAGTAGTGGTTACCGTTTGTTTACCTGCATTAATTAAATCGGCATCTACTTCTTCTTCATATGGAAAAGGTCCAATACCTAATAAGCCGTTTTCTGATTGCAGAATTACTTCTATTCCTTTGGGCACATAATTGGCCACTAAAGTTGGGATGCCTATGCCAAGATTTACATAGTAACCATCTTTAAGTTCTTGCGCTATTCTTTTGGCAATTCCGAATTTGTCTAACATATTTACGCCTATTGAGAACGACAAATTTAATTTACATTGTCTATTAACCAAATCATAACATAATTTATGCTAAAATTTTTAGTATTTATTGGTATTTAAAGGAAAAAATATTGAATATTGAAGCGAAATTTTTAGCCAATTTTTATGAACAAAAGAGACCTACTCATCGTAGAAGATGATCAAATGAGTTTTGAATCATTAAAGAAAATTCTTGACAATTTAGGTTATCAAAATTTAGTGCATGTAACTAATGGCATGGATGCCTTGAATGAAGTAAAGCACAAGGTATTTGATGTAGTTTTAATGGACATTGGCCTAGAAGGCAAATTGGACGGCATAGACACAAGCTCCTTAATGGAGGGAAAATCGCGGGTTATCTTCACCTCTGCACATCATAAAGATGGAGAAACGTTTAAAAGAATTGCAAAAGCAGGAAGCTATGGCTTCATCTCAAAGCCTTATACTTTGCAACAAGTTAAGGATGCATTAGAAAATGCCTTGGCCTAAAAAGTAAAGAATCGTTTTTTTTTGCTTACATTTGCCTTATATATTTAGGTTAATAAGGCTGATGAATAACCACTTTTTTTATTTTGTTAGGAATTTAAGTTTATTTCTGTTGTTTTTGTTTGGCGGGGATTTGTGTTCTCAAAATCAATCCATCCCCAAATTGCATAAACAATGGATTGGGCATTCAAAAAATGATACGGCTGCCGTTCATACTTTGAACGACTTAGCCTTTGAATATAGAAACAACTTTCCTGATAGTACCATTTATTTTGCCACCAAGGCGTTGGCTTTGTCTGTTGAGCTTAATTATAAATTAGGGCAAGCAAATGCCTATAAACAATTGGCAATAGGCAATTACTATAATTCTAATATTCAATCAGCTAAAATTTTTAATAAGAAAGCACTTGTATTGTTTAAAGAAGTACAAGATAAAAAAGGGGAGGCAGCTACTCTCAATAATTTGGGAATGATGCACCATAATGAAGGTAAATTTGATTTGGCCCTTCAAAATTATTTCCAAAGTTTAAAGCTGCGCAAAGAGGTAAAGGATGTAAAAGGAATAGGTGACAGTCATAATAATATTGGCAATATTTATTCTGATAAAGGAAACTACAAAGAAGCAATAGAAAGGTATTTCGAAGCACTTCAAATTAGAGAAAGTCTTGGAGACTCAATTAGCATCGCCAATAGCTATTCAAGTATTGCTGGTGTGTATTTTTTGCTTGGCAAGTATAATGATTCTGAAAAATATGCCAGGATCGCCATGACCATTCAAAAGTCAATTGGAGAAAAGGTTGGTTATATTCAAACCACGATTGATTTAGGAGGCATTTATACTTACCGCAAGCAATATGACTCAGCATTATTTTATTTTGGAATTGCCTATCAAATTACCAAAGAAATTGGCGACCAAGCCGATGAGATTGTATGCTTGGGTAATTTTGGGGACCTTTATAATGAAATGGGAATGCCAGACAGCGCGCTGTATTATTATGAAACCTCAATTCCTAAATGCAAGTTGTACAACGATGTGACTGGCTTAGCCTTATGCGAATTAGGAATTGGAAAAGCAAAGTTTCTTAAAGGAGATTGGCAGGGCAGCTTAAAACATACCCAAGCGGGCTATCAATTGGCATTAGGAACTCATAACAAGCCGCAAATTTATAAAGGGGCACAACACATGGCCCTTGTTTTTCAAAAGCTTAAGAAATACCAGGACGCAACCCAATATTTAAATATAAGCATACTTTATAAAGACAGTTTGCTTATCGAAGAAAATGCCCAAAGAACGTATGAATTGGAATACAATTATTTATTAGAGAAAAAGCAAAACGAAATTATCATTTTAGAAAAGGATAATTCTATACAAGCTGCTAGGAGTAAGTTTCAATATGCAATTACCATCGGGCTATTGGTAATTGTAATCTTTTTGGTGGTATTTGTTTATATCATTAATCGTTCTCGCGGCAATGAAATCAAAGCCAAAGAGTTGGTTACCATTCAAAAATTAGCCCTTGAAAAACAAGCCAAAAATTTAGATGAATTAAATACCTATAAGAATAAAATATTTTCAATTCTTTCACATGATATCCGCAATCCAATATCCTCATTAAATCAGGTGGTGGAGTTAATTAATGAAGATGTATTAACCATAGACGACTTAAAATTTATAAAAGATAGGCTTCATGGTCAGTTAAATTCAATAAATATTCTATTAGACAATGTGCTTAATTGGAGTAAAAGTCAGCTAGAAGGTGAACTAAAACCCAATCAACAAGAAGTAGACCTTTCTAGTTTTATGTTTCAATCCCTTAATTTGTTTGCGCAATTTATTGAACAAAAAAATTTACAAATCGAGAATAAAATTACACCTGGATTTAAAGTTTGGGTCGACCCAAATCACTTAGATGTTGCAATTAGAAATATTCTTTTTAATGCTATTAAATTCTCTTTCCAAAACGGAAAAATCACCTTAATGGCTCATATAGAGGGTAAAGAAGTTTTTGTTTCTATTAAAGATGAGGGGAAAGGAATGGATAAGAAAGAACTTCAAACTTTGTTTTCTTTTAATAAGCAGCCTGGTGTTTTTGGAACCAAAGGGGAACGAGGCACAGGGATTGGTTTAATTTTAACGAAGGAATTTGTAATTAAAAACGGTGGTAGAATTTTGGTTGAATCTGCCGAAAACAAAGGGTCTACCTTTATTTTAGTTTTCCCAGTAGTGGTTTAATTTATCTTTTTTCGGTTTGAACCAACGCTAGCTGCATAAAATCACCTTTTTCCTTTCTTAAACTTTGTTAATTTCGCTGCTCTATTTTAAGTAAATTATTAATTTTTATACCATGACAAAAGTATCCGTTATTGGAGCAGGGGCTGTAGGCGCAACTACAGCAGATGTAATTGCCAGCAGAGAATTGGCAGATGAAGTTGTTTTATTAGATGTGAAAGAAGGTTTTGCCGAGGGTAAGGCCTTAGACATTTACCAAACAACCTCATTAAGAGGAATTAGAACGCGAATTTCTGGCACTACCAACGATTACAGCAAAACAGCAGGGTCAGACGTGGTTGTAATTACATCTGGTATTCCTCGTAAACCAGGAATGACCCGTGAGGAGTTAATTGGAACCAATGCAAATATTGTTAAAAGTGTAGCTGAAAATGTACTTAAGCATTCGCCAAATGCAATTATTGTAGTTGTATCAAATCCAATGGATACCATGACATATCTAGCATTAAAATCTACGGGATTGCCTAAAAATAGAGTTATTGGTATGGGAGGGATTTTAGATAGTGCTCGCTTTAAAGGGTATTTAGGATTAGCCACCAATGCACTTACTACAGATGTACATGCAACTGTTATTGGCGGCCATGGTGATACCACAATGATCCCATTAACCCGTTTGGCTACTTTAAATGGGGTTCCTTTTGCCAATTTATTAAGTGCCGATAAATTAAAGGAAATTAGCGATGCTACCATGGTTGGTGGAGCCACCCTAACGAAACTATTAGGAACTTCTGCTTGGTATGCACCAGGTGCTGCCTCGGCTATGTTGGTAGAAAGTATTGTGCGTGATCAAAAACGTATTCTTCCTAATTGTGTGTTTTTGGAGGGGGAATATGGACAAAAAGATATTTGCTTAGGTGTGCCAGTTGTAGTTGGCAAAAATGGTTGGGAAGCTATTGTGGATTACAAGTTAAATGAAGAAGAACAAGCAGCTTTTAATAAGAGCGCAGATGCTGTAAGGGCTATGAATGCTGTGTTAAGCGAAATTGGTGTTCTTTAATAATAATTTTCAAAGGACAAAAGGGGGCTTGCCCCCTTTTTTTATGTCAAATTTTTCAACCATTTCATTATTTTCGCTGTCTTACCTATGTAATTGAACTTAAAATTTAGGTAGTCTTTTAAAACATGTCAATAGAAGTTGTTGGTTTAAACAAAGTGTATGGGTTGCAGAAAGCTTTAGATAATGTGAGCTTTTCGGTTCAACCCGGCGAAATTTTAGGATTTTTAGGTCCAAATGGTGCTGGAAAATCCACCACTATGAAAATTCTCACTGGATATCTGCCACAAACTTCTGGGGTGGTTAAAGTATGCGGTTATGATGTAAATAGTGATAGCTTAGCATTAAGAAAACACATTGGTTATTTGCCAGAATTAAATCCTTTGTATGCAGATATGTATATCAAAGAGTATTTGTTGTTTGCTGCTGGTTTGATGGATATGAAGGGCGCAAAAGCACATGCTGCGGTTGAGGAAATGATTACCCGAACTGGCATCACACCAGAAAGAAATAAAAAAATTAACCAACTTTCAAAAGGGTATAAGCAAAGAGTAGGTTTAGCGGCAGCCTTACTGCATAACCCTGATGTGCTAATTTTAGATGAACCAACCACTGGTTTAGACCCCAATCAAGTGGTAGAGATTAGAAACTTAATCAAGGAAATTGGGAAAGACAAGACAGTTATTTTCTCAACACATATTATGCAAGAGGTAGAAGCTCTTTGCAGTAGAGTGGTAATTATTAATAAAGGTAAAATAGTTGCAGATAACGACATCGCTGGTTTGCAACAAATGATACGTAAGCAATTTATTTTGCAATTAGAAGTTAAAGGCAATTGTAATGTAAATGATTTCTTAGCAATACCGGGTGTAATTAGTGCATTGGCAAATGGTACATTTTGGACAATTAAGTCGGATAAAGATGTACGAGAAGCCTTGGCAATTCTATCTCAAAACAAGCAATGGATTATTCTCTCTATGCAATTAGAGGAACAATCATTGGAAGATGTTTTTCAAACTTTAACCAAATAAAATATGCGCTCAATTTATTTAAAAGAAATTAGAAGCTTCTTGAGTTCATTGATAGCCTATATTGTGATGTTAGTCTTTTTATTAGCCACGGGCTTATTTACTTGGGTATTGCCTGATTACAATATTTTTGATTATGGCTATGCAAATTTAGATACCTTATTTAGCATGGCGCCTTGGTTGTTTATGTTTTTAATAAGTGCTATTACCATGCGCAGTTTAAGTGAGGAAAAAAAGACTGGTACAATCGAGATTATTACCACTAGACCTGTAAGCGATTTGCAAATTATAGCAGGTAAATATCTAGCGGGAATAACCTTGGTTTTGTTTACCATTTTGCCTACACTCATATATTTTGTTACTATCTATCAACTTGGCGCGCCAAAAGGTAATTTGGATATTGGCGCTATCATTGGTTCATATATTGGCTTGTTCTTTTTAGCCAGTTGTTTTGTGGCAATTGGAATGTTTAGTTCCGCACTGAGTGATAACCAAATTGTTTCCTTTATTTTCTCCTTGTTTTTATGCTTTCTTTTCTACAATTTTTTTGATTTGATTGCCGACTTTAAACTCTTGGGAACTTGGGATTCAGTGGTTGCTAGTTTAGGGATTAATGCCCATTATCAAAGTATCAGTAGAGGGGTTATTGATTCAAGAGACCTGATGTATTTTTTGGGTTTCGACCTAATTTTTATTTGGGCAAGTAAAACAATTTTTGAAAGCAGAAAATGGTAGGAGGAGAGATGGAAAAAATGAAGAAAAGAAAATCTGAACGCTCACAAAGCCTACTGAAACTTTTATTAGTTGTGCTTTTAGTGGTTTGTGTAAATTTAATTTTTACCAATTACTTTTTTAGAATTGACTTAACCACTGAAAAACGGTTTTCATTATCTGAGGCTAGTAAGAAGATGGCTGCTAATGTTGCAGATGTGGCCTATGTAAAAGTTTACCTGGAAGGCGAGTTTCCAGCTGGCTTTAAGCGATTGAGTAAATCTACCCGAGAGATGTTAGATGAATTTGCCTTATACAGTAATGGAAATATTCAATATGAGTTTATAGATCCTTTTAAAGGAGCAGATTCCAAAAAAACCTCTGAGATTATACAGGAGTTGGGAAGTAAAGGTTTGCAACCAACAAATGTCCAAGTAAAAAAAGAAGATGAGTTTGCACAAAAAATATTAATTCCGGGTGCCATCCTCACCTACAGAGGCAAAGAGTATCCTATTAATTTATTAAGGAGTCAGTTTGGGCAAAATCCAGAAGAGGTTATTAATAGTTCAGTAGAACTTTTAGAATATGAAATTGCCAATACCTTGCGAAATGCTTTACAAGGCAGTCAAAAGAAAATTGCAATTATTCAAGACCACGGCGAATTAGACAAATGGGATATTGTAGAAGCTGAAGCAATGTTAAGTAAGTTTTACAAGGTGGAACGGCTTTCTCTTTCCATTCAAGTTCCCCAAAAATTATTTGAATATGCTGGGATTATAATTGCTAAACCTACCCTGCCAATTTCTGAATTTGATAAATTTAAAATAGACCAATTTATCATGCATGGTGGAAAAGTGCTTTGGCTCGTAGAAACACAAAGTGCCGATATGGATAGCTTACGAAAAGAGAATCTTTTTGTAACGCCAAGTTATGAAACAGGTCTGGAAGATTTGCTATTTAAATATGGAGTAAGAGTAAATACCAATATGGTGCAAGATTTACAATGCCATGCCATTCCAGTACTTTCTGGCATGCGCGATGGAACTCCTCAGCAAAAGCTTCTTAATTGGCCTTATTACCCAATAGCTTCTGGTTTTGGAAATCATCCAATTGTGCGTGGTGTTGAACCAATCTGGTTTCAGTTTGCCGCTTCTATTGATACGCTTACCAATCCAGATATTAAAAAGACAGTGCTTTATAAAAGTAGTTTGTATTCTAGATTATTGACAGCACCTGTAAGGATAGATCTTAATGTTTCTCGACTTGATTTGCAGCCTGAAATGTTCCAACGCAAAAGTAAAGGCGAGTTTATAATGGGTGTTTTATTAGAAGGAAAGTTTACCAGTAATTTTGCTTATCGTTTCGATCAAAGTAGGACGCCTGACTTGCCATTTAAAGACCATGTTGATCAAAATAAGATGATTGTAATTTCTGATGGAGATGTTATTCGAAATCAGTTTAAGAAGAGCACGGGAGAGGTATTTCCTTTGGGTTACGACAGGTTTACCAACCAGCAATTTGGCAATGAAAAATTGATCTTAAATTGCGTGGATTATTTGTGCGACGACTCTGGTATTATTGAGATTAGAAGTAAAGAGGTAAAGCTTAGGTTATTGGATAAAGGTAAGATTAAGAAGGATAGAAACTTTTGGATTGCTATTAACATCGGACTACCAGTTGCTTTGATTTTATTATTTGGATTGGTAAATAATTTTATTCGTAAAAAGAAATATACGACATGAAAAAAGGCACTTTGATTTTATTGTTCGTGGTAATTGGCTTAGGAATAGTAAGTATTGTTCTTATGCGTAAACCTTGGTCCAATTCCACCCGTTCTTCTGAAATGTTTGCCGTAAAAGATACCTCAAAGGTAACACGTGTTTTTTTAGCAGACAAAGCCGGAAGTAGCCTGTTATTACAAAGGAATTCCGATAATACTTGGAATGCCAATAAAAGTGTTTTGGTAGACCATACTAAAATAAATTTATTACTGACTACTTTACATGATTTACAAATGAAGATACCCGTGGCTGCCTCTATGCACAATACTGCCATGGCAATTTTGGGTAGCAGTGGAATTAAATGTGAAGTTTATGCTGGTGATGAAATTGTTAAGGTGATTTATATAGGTTCCGAAACACCAGATAAAGAAGGTACCTTTATGATTTTGGAAGGAGAAGATCAACCCTATATTGTGCAACAGCCTGGCTTTATTGGTTTTCTCACCCCACGTTTTAGTACCGACGAAATTAAATGGAGAAGCAAGTTGATTTTTAATGTAGCTAAAAAAGACATTGAAGAAATCACTATTACCTATCCAAATGCACCACAAGAGTCTTTTGTATTAAATGCTAAGGTAGCACAGCAGCAAGGTTTTATACAAGATATTAAAGGCAATTTGGTTCGAACCGACACCTTAAAAACTAACCTTCTCTTAAATGCATTTGAACAATTATATGCCGAAGGATTTTATGACGAAAAAGTATTTACAAAAGCCGAACGTGATTCTGTTTTTGCTCAGCCGGCTTTTGTTAAAATTCAACTTAGGCTCAGCAATGGAGAGTTGCAACAATTAAGCTTATTTGAAAAACCAATTGGCGAAAAAACCAAAGACCGATATGATGAAAACAATGTTGAACGCAGTATCGACCCTGAAAAGTTTTTTGCAAAAGTTGGAGAACAAGACCTAGCGGCATCGGTACAGGAGTTTGCTTTTAGAAGGATTTTAAAGAAAAAGTCTGATTTACAATTGCCTTAGTAAATTCTTGATTTGGGATTTCCTTTGATTATTGCCTAAATTGCAACACCAAATGGACAATCCTTCCGTCATTATCATAGGCAGCATTTTGTTTTCTGCCTTTTTCGCTGGTATAGAAATAGCTTTTATATCTGCCAACAAATTACTTATTGAGCTTAAAAATAAACAAGGCAGTTATTATGCTCGGCTTTTATCGCCCTTTATTGCAAATCCTTCTAAATTTATAAGCACTACACTTATTGGTAATAATATAGGTTTAGTAATTTATGGTATCTATATGGCCAAAGTGCTCGATGGCTTGTTTTTAAATTTATTGCCAAGCTTGGCCGAATACCATTTTTTATTACTATTTATCCAAACATTGGTTTCTACACTGATCGTTCTTGTAACGGCAGAGTTTTTACCTAAGGTGCTTTTTAGAATTAATCCTGATAGCATTCTTAAAATTTTAGTAGTTCCCTTTTTGTTTTTCTATTATTTATTTTGGCCTGTTGTTCATTTTATCACTTGGCTTTCTAAACTTATTCTTTCAAAGCTTGGAGGAGGGGAGTTTACAGAAAATACACCTGCATTTAGTAGGGTTGATTTAGACCAATACATTGATCAAATTACTGAGCATGACCTGCCGGATGACATTGAAGTAGATACCGAAATTTTTAAAAATGCACTCGATTTTAGCAATATCAAAGTAAGAGAATGTCTTACGCCACGAACTGAGTTAATAAGCATGAACATAGATAGTGGTATTAATCAATTGCACACCTTATTTGTAGAAACTGGTTTGTCTAAAATATTAATTTATAAAGACAATCCCGACCAAGTAATTGGGTATGTTCATCAAAAGGAGATGTTTAAGAAGCCAAGCAATATTAGGAGCATTCTTATTCCGATAGAAATTGCAACTGAAACCATGTCTATTATGGATTTGCTCAACCGATTTACTCGCACCCGAAAAAGTATCGCATTGGTGGTAGACGAATTAGGCGGAACAGCAGGAATTATTACCATCGAAGACATTATGGAAGAGGTATTTGGTGAGATTGAAGACGAACATGATGTGGAAGAATTGATTGAACAAAAAATAGAGGATAATACCTTTCGTTTTTCAGCAAGACAAGAAATAGATTATTTAAACAATACCTACGATTTAGGAATTCCAGAAGGAGAATATCATACCGTTGGTGGTTATATAATTTCTTCTCATGAAAGTATTCCGATGGCAGGTGAACGATTGATTATTGATCAATTTGAAATTACCATTGAATCGGTAAATCAAGCAAAAATTGGCACTATAAAATTGCGTATAATTAGCGAAAATGCTTCTAATAACTAAGCGATTGAAAGAATCTTAACTGTTTTTCCAGCCAATACAATTTCCTGACCAGCAGATTTTCCCATTAAGGCTTTTGCCAATGGCGAAACCTCAGAAATAAAAGCAATTTTTTGTTGGTTTATTTGCAAGGTCCCAATGGCTGCGCTTATAAAACAATAACTGGTTTCGGTTTGAACCAAAGCACCTATTTCTCCAATATTGGAAGGTTTTTCTGCGTTTATTTTGAGTAATTTTTGGCAATCAATTTGCAAAATTTCAAGCTGTTTCGATAGCATGTAAATCTCGTTTTGAGACATGGCTTTAGCCGTCTCATATTTATCGCCCATGCTGCTTTTTTGCTCAGAATTTCCGCTTTCTTGTACCTTTTTTATTGACAATTTTATTTCAGCAATTTTTTGCTCCTGAAAGTTTTTCGCAGTTTCCCAGATGTTTTGTTTAGAATGCATGAGTCGGATTATTCAACCCAGTCGCAAATAAATAAATTAGTATCTCTAGTGCCACCATTGTTTCGGTTACTACTAAAGATTAACTTGGTTCCATCTGGAGAGAACATAGGAAAGGCATTGAATAAACTGTTATTTGTAATGCGTTCCAAACCAGTGCCATCTACGTTAATCATATACAATTGAAAATCGTAACCTTTTACACTATGATGATTGCTACTAAAAATAATCTTATTGCCAGATGGGTGAAAGAAAGGAGCCCAATTTGCTTTACCTAAGTTCGTAATTTGTTTTAAGTTGCTGCCATCAATATTGATAGTATACAATTCCATATTGGTGGGCGCCACTAAACCTTGTTTTAGCAAGTCTTGGTAATCCTTAATTTCTGCTTCGGTTTTTGGTCTGCTGGCTCTAAATACTAATTGTTTGTTATCAGGAGAGAAAAATGCGCCACCATCATATCCTAATCCAAAGGTGATTTGCTTCACATTTTTCCCATCAATATCGCTAAGGTATAAATCTAAATCGCCATTGCGTGTGCTAGTAAAAACAATCAATTTACCATCCGGACTTATTGTTGCTTCTGCATCGTAGCCTGGGGCATTGGTAATTTGCTTTGTGATTTTACCTTTTTCATCTGCTACAAAAATGTCAAATTCTGGATAAATGGCCCAAAGGTATCTGCCAGTGCTCATAGGATCTGGCGGGCAAGTTTGGTGTTTTAAATGGGTTGAAGCATAAATTACATCATGGTTGTTTGGCATATAATAACTGCAAGTGGTTCTGCCTTTGCCTGTGCTTACCATTGGTGCTGTGCCATTAGAATCTATAATTGGATCATTCAAATTCATAGTGAAAATCTGATCGCATTTTAAGCCCCATTTTCTATTATTGCTTTGAAAGCTAATTTTATCTCCTCTCGGACTAAAATAGGCTTCTGCATTATCGCCACCAAAAGTTAGTTGTTGAAGATTCGCTAAGTGTTTTTCTTCATTTTGAGCTTGGGTCAAACCGAACCCAAAAAATAGAAGCGCTGCTAGTGAGGTGAGTTTTTTCATACTGGTTATAATCTTTGTATTTCAAATTTAGGCGCTCCTTTTACCCCTTGTTCATCATAAAAATCTATGAATCTAAGTTTATAAAAAAAGCCTTTGGTATCTTTTATAATATAAGTGTATTTTCTAATAACATCATATCGGTTCAAATCAAAATCATAGGTTTTCCAATCAAATCCAATTACGTCTTTCCTATTGGTAAATTCAAATTTCTTTATGCTTTGTACATTCACATTTTCAAAACCAAGAAGGCTATCTTTTGCACAAATAACTTTGTTTGGATTTAAAATCACTCCGGTAACACTGTATGGTGTAAATGGTGTCGTATTATAATAAACGTGTCTATATCTTGTAAATAAGATGTCCCATTCTTCCATGTCTGGCTCAAGATCAATTACTTTGTTGGGGTCATCAAAATTTATATAAGAGTAATTGCGTCTTGCGATCCTTGGCACGGTATATTCATGTTGGTTTGAACCATCTAAGTTTGCAAACAAGAAGGTGAAATTGCTGGATGTTGCGTTGGTAAATTTTAGTTTTTTATACCTTGGATTGGCTGTTTGTCCTCTGTCAATTAGGTATACATAGCCATGGCATTTTCTGCTGAGTGAATCATACCATTCGCCAAATGCAGTGCCTTTCCATTCTCCAGCAGGGTTATCGTATTCCCATTCTACTCCCTGAATTGCGGGCACCTCAGAAAAATCTTTACTACCAGTATTGGCAACTTGTACTTCTTTACCGCCATTAATTTTTACAATATTACTATTGGGATTGCAGGAGAATCCTAAATCCCACGCCATAAAATCATTGGCTTTAATATCGCCATTACTTAAGGTAAAAAATAGTTGGGTAGTATAATCTCTTCCAAGTTTAACAGTATAGCTTTTAACATCCCCTTTAGAGGCAGGTAAAACAAGAGCATTTTCTTCCTTTTCGCAGGCTGTCAATAGAAATATTGCTGCCATAGAAAGTATAGAGTTGTATAGAATTATTTTTTTCAATTTTCTAAAGGGTTATGGTCATTTGAACAAAAATACTGCGTCCCCAACTTACAGGCATAAGGCTACCACCTCCATGCACTGCGCCGCCGCTGGCTGCATTGTTTATGTTTGTTACATTTAAAATATTTTTGGCTCCTGCTGTAAATGCTATCTTATTTTTATAAAAACTTTTAGTAGTACTTGCATCTAATAAACTATACGCGGCTATTAAGCTTTGTTCCACTTCATTGTTTTGATTGACAAAATATCCTGGTAAAGCGCCATTGTATTTACCAAAAATATTGATTTGCGCCAATAGTTTTGGAATAAGGTAACTCACATTTAATCGGTATTCTGGGGTGTAAGCGTATGGCTCAACATTAGCATGCGTATTTGCCATGATATTATATCTGGCACTATAAGTATAGCCTCCATTAACGCTAAAGGATTGGTATTTAAATTCACCTTGAAGGTTAATACCAAAAGTTTTATAAGTCTCAAGGTTAATGTAAGTGTATAGTGGCGGAGTTGTATTTGGGTTTACAATAGCCAAACTTATCATGTTATAAATATGATTGAAGAATAGGGAAGTTTCGAAATTTAAAATATGTTTTTCAAAGGCTTTTCTTCCGCCTAATACCATGTTAAAGTTATGAGAGTTTTCGGCTTTTAAATTTTGATTACCTTGAATGCTATGATTAAAATCAAAGAAGAAGAGATTTAGCTCTTTCAAAGAGGGCGCTCTAAACCCATTGCCATAAGAAGCTCTTAAGGTCCAAATTGGACTGATATCATATTTGATATTTAAGGAGGGCACCAGCGGAGCATTGAACCTGCTGTTATAGGCTAATCTTGCGGCTGGCATAATTTTTAGGCGCGCCAATGGTTTCCATTCCATGCTCAAAAAAGTGGCAGCATCCATTACAGCTGGGTTGCCAGCCATTCGGTCGCCTGTTCCAATTTCATAAACAACATCATAACCCAATTGATAATTGAGTCGTTGGTGTTGTTTGGTACTGTAAGTTCCCCTGAAGTTAAAGTTGCTAAATTTAATCCTACTTTGGTCGTCTTCTACTGGAATAAGATTCTCATTAAGGGTAACTAAATCTTTTCTGTACAAGGACTTTTTTCTGTCAAAAATAGAGTAAGCATTTATCAAGTTTAAATTGGCCTTACTTTTAAATTTTAAATTTAAAAATACAAAATTGTTAAGCCTTTTGGTTGCATAATAATCATCAAATGCATAGGCATCATAACTAGTAATGGTAGGTAAGCCTTTATTGCTTACTGTCTCATCAAAAAAGGAGGATTGATACGTTATTTCCCCATTTCTAAATGAATAGGTGTAATTTAAGTCGGCAAAGTATTGTGTTTTAGGCAACCATTGTTGTTTGCGTTCAAAGTAAGATTCGTAGGCTGTATTGGTAATGGCAGGTGCAATATTTTGCGCTCTATATTGATTACTTGTAAAGCCATCAAAGAAGTTTCTCCCAGCGCCCATTTTCAGGGCATGTTGTTTTTTGCGAATCCCTAGACTGGTATTTACATTGTATTGCCCTACGCTTTCTGTATAGGCTTGCAAGCTGCCACTTATTTTTGTTTTGAGTTGTTTCTTGCTAATTAAATTAATAACTCCACCCAAGGCATCCGTGCCATAAACAACGCTCATGGGGCCTTCTATGATTTCCACGCGTTCTATATTGCTAAGGTTAAGCTGACTCAAATCTATGTTGCCATTTACTCTTCCAACAATAGGCACACCATCAATTAAAATTTTAATATTCTGTCCTGATATCCCTTGGAGCGAGAGTCCAGCGCCTAATATATTATCTTGAGAAACCCTAACATTAAGTTCGTTCGCCAATAAATCTTTAAGGTTAACGGCACCTTGTGCTTGAATTCTTTTTTGATCTATAATTCTAACTTTTTGTAAAGATTGCTGGGTGCTGGTTTTTTCATATTCTCCAGTTATTACAAACTCCTCTAAATCATTGGGTGTTTCACCTAGCACGATGGATTGTTTAACTCCCGGCACTAAAACTAGTTTCTTGAGTTCAAACCCAATTTTTTTTACGGTAGCTTCATAAGTTCCGCCACTTGGTATATTCACCCATCCCTTAGCATCAGAATAAAGTATTTCTGTTCTGTTTTTGCAGGGCCCTTCAATACACTTCACATATACCATAGCACCTTCTAGCGGGTTGCCAGATTTTTGAAGAACCTGCAAAACACTTTGTGCCTTTATTTGGGTAAAGGCACAAAGTGAAAAGAGTAATATAAGTTTAAAATACTTCAATCCTTTAAATTAGCGTGCAATCACAATTTTACTAACCGCGCGATAGCCATTGCTTTCTAAACTTAATAAGTAAATGCCTTCGTTTAATTGACTAACTGGTAATTGTAGTTCTTGCATGCCTTTGTTTACCTCATAAGTTTGTTCTGCTACTAAACGTCCGTTTAAGTCGGTTATGTGTAGGATTGCAGAATTAAGGGTAGTATTATCTAGCACAACTTGAATGGTTTCATTGGCTGGCGTAGGGTAAACGGCTAATTTAGCCAATGTATTTTTGGTTTGATCCAATAAGCCAACAGTAAATAGTTTTTGTTTGTTGAAGTATGATTTTCCAGCCTGTGAACCGCTAAAACCTGTAAACCAAAGTTTCCAAATATCTCCATCTTTAGCACTTACAAAATATACCATTGAATCAGCAATTTTCCATTGGAAGGTGTTGTTGTCAAATGATTTCCAATCTGCACCAATCACAGAAATACTGCGCGCAAATGCGTTTGATTTGTAATCTAAATAAGTTGCTTTATCAATGCCTGCAACTTTACTTGCAACCACACCACGGTTATTTAATACGCCTGTAGAAGGGTAATAAATCTGTTGCGCAGGTTGTAGAGAGTTATACCTTGTAAAAACAAAATCCCAAGTAGAATCAATTGGTTCTCTGTATTCAACTTTACCCGTTAAGAGGTTAACATAGCCAAAGTTATTTCTACGAATATTGGTATTTAAAATTTCAAGGGTGGTGTCTAAGGTTGGGGTTCCAATTCTAATTTTCCAATTGCCATAATCTTTTTCAATTACCCAAAGTTTAATCCAAGTATTTCCTTGCTTTATTAAGAATAGGGAATCTCCTGTAACTTTATGGGTAATGGTATTGTATGCACCCCAGCTGCAATATGGGCTATCAAAAGTTCTGTTAAATGCACCAATGTCCCAACTGGTATCAGTATTAAAAACTTCCATGCCTGCATTATTGCTGTCTAAACTAGCCCAAGCACTAGTATCCCTATTGGTTAAAAATCCCCTAGTTGCATTGGTAGAGTTAATAAAAATCCCATCACTAATAAATCCGCTGCGAAAGGCAAGATGCCAGTTATTGTTAGGAGCTTCAGCAATTTTGCCATTTTCTAAGCTGTAGAAAATGTCTTTTCCATAACCAGGCCCCATGGCTGCAGAATCGCTCACGATGGCTTGGGCAGAAATCATTTGGGTAGTAAAGGCTAATGAAAGAAGTAAAAGTAGTTTTTTCATTTTTGATATTTAATGTGGGTGCAAATAAAATTCCTTCTAGGCAGAACAACAGCTAACTTTTATCATATTTTGGGTTTGTGACATTATTTTGACGTAAGTATTTTCAAGGTTTTACATGACATTTACATAATTAGTAAAATTAGGCCTTTTGGCAACTTATTTAAGTTACTTTTTTGACAATCCTATAAGATTTAATACTAATATTGCCTCCAAAATTAAAGTGATGAAACCTGTATATATTGTGGATGCGGTACGCACACCTATTGGTAAGTTTGGTGGTGCTTTAAGTACCATTCGCCCAGATGATTTGGCAGCCTTGGCCATCAAAGCTTTGGTCGCTAGAAATCCTAGCATCGACCTATCGCTTATTGAAGATGTGATTTTTGGTGCAGCCAACCAAGCGGGCGAAGACAACCGCGATGTAGCCCGAATGGCATTACTATTGGCAGGATTGCCCACTACTATTGGCGGAAATACAGTAAACAGACTATGTGCCAGTGGCCTCCAAAGTATTATTGATGCCTCACGTGCCATAGAAGTTGGGGATGGTGAGATTTATATTGCGGGTGGTGTAGAAAGTATGACCCGCGCCCCATTTGTGATGGCAAAAGCGGATGCGGCTTTTAGCAGAACCCCAGAAATATATGATACCACCATTGGTTGGCGTTTTACCAATAAGGCTTTAGCGGCCCTCTATCACCCATACAGCATGGGCGAAACGGCAGAGAATGTAGCCCAACAATGGAAGGTGAGCCGTGAAGACCAAGATGTTTTTGCCTACCAATCCCAAATTAAGTACCAAGCCGCGCACGTGGCTGGAAAATTTGCAGATGAAATGGTTCCGGTTGCCATTCCACAAAAAAAGGGAGATCCCAAACTATTTGATAAAGATGAACACCCACGCTTAAGTTCATTGGAAGAACTGGCGAAGCTTAAACCTGCATTTCGCAAGGATGGCTCGGTAACTGCTGGCAATGCCAGTGGCATAAATGATGGGGCTGCGGCCTTGTTTTTGGCCAGTGAAGAAATGGTAAAGCAGTTTAATCTTGCGCCCATTGCCCGCATTGCAGGCAGAGCCATTGCCGGGGTTGATCCTTCAATTATGGGAATAGGTCCTGTACCCGCCACCCAAAAGGCCCTTAAAAGAGCCGGAATTGGGGTGAATGATTTAGGCTTAGTAGAGCTCAATGAGGCATTTGCCTCTCAAGGGTTGGCGTGTATGAGAGAGCTAGAACTCAATCCAGATATTGTAAATGTAAACGGAGGTGCCATTGCCCTTGGTCATCCATTAGGTGCAAGCGGGTCTAGAATATCTACCAGCCTCTTGCACGAAATGAAAAGACGCAAGGTAAAGTATGGCTTGGCAACTATGTGCATTGGCGTTGGCCAAGGTGCTGCCGTTGTTTATGAGCTTTGTTAATTGGTTTTGGGTTGAACCAAATATAAAATAAAGTTTCTTGGACTTTCATATTCCATCAAACTGCGCGTTAAGTTGGTGTAAACTGATTTTGGTTCAGCCCAATACTTATTGTTTACCACAAACTTAAATTCTACTTGCGATTTTCCTTTAAAATCAGAAAGCTTCATGCGGTACTCATACACCTCACCTACCTTTTTCATTTGAAAATTTTTGGCTGTGGTCATCCAACCGTTAAATTCTCCGCATAGCGTAACTTCCTTAATTTTGACATTTTGTTTGCTCCGCCACATGCCATAAGAAGTGGTAAAGTCGCTGTATTCGGATGGGTCAAAGCTAAAGATTACTTCATCTTGCTCTATGCGATAGCCGCCAATTTTTACATTGGCAGTAGTGTCATTGGATTGTGCTTTTAAACCAATTAAACATCCTAAAAGGATTAGGGTACTCAACATTTTTTTCATTGTTTTCTCATTTTGATGGAACAAGAATAGCTGTTTTAGTTCTTCGTCTAAATTTCAAATGTACCAGTATGCATTTTTAATCTCCCAACTTTAATTTTCAGGATGCAAACTAAAATTAGCCAATTGGGATTTAATAATACAACCAATGTCCTTGCCAATCACCTTTGGTATTAAATGAAAGGGCAGGGAAGGGAACTTTAATCATAAACATATGGTTGAATACCTTTTTAAGGGTTTTGTTTTTACAAGGGATTTTCCCAAAGTCTATGTCCAATGACAATACAAATTTTCTATACCGTTCTGTGGTAGGTATGCCCACGCCTCTATAGCTTTTTCTGTTTTCAAATTCCCCAAACATACCGCCCGCACCATATCCAACTGCTAAGTTTAGCCACTGTGGTATCTTATTGCTTTTGCTAAAATGATGCAATCCAAAACTCAACCAATAGGTATGTCCATTATAATCATAAAATACTTGATTAAAACCTGCGCCTAAATAACCGTTGGCTTGCTTGGCATATGGACTTGGAGAAAAACTAAATTTGTATTTAACAGGGATGTCTTTAAACAACAATCCCTGTGTTATAATTAGGCCTGAACCCAATGCGTTTGCCCCAATATCGCTCCAAGAAAAGCCCCAGCCGGGATACAAACCATCCCAAATTTCGATGGGTAATTGCAACAAAAAGCCCACACTGCCACCTAATAGTGCAGCCTTTGTGTTAGATACCCCTGCCCATTTTAAGGATTTATACCCTACATAACTTCCCATATAAGCACCATATACATGCCCCATTTTGTCTATTTGTTGATAGCCTTTTGAATCATTGTAAAATTGAAACCCAGTAGGTGTTTGGTCCTTGTACCACACATTTTGTAAATAATATAGCAATCCAATTTCAGTAGCAGTAATGCTTGCAGCAACAGTCCGCACTCGATTTTTATTATACAAGGAATCCTGTGCTTTGCTTGGGCCAAGAAAAACTATTGATAGTAAAAGCAAACTGATTTTTATTTTTAGGTTTAAATTCATTTATATTTACTTTTTTAAGTGTATGAACAAAATGAAATATTCAAAGAGCAAATTACGCATCCCTTCACAAAAAATGATAAGAAGTTTAAGTTTAATTTGTATCCTATTTTTTGCTTTTTCTGTGTCGGGTCAAACCGTTAAAGCCTTTAAAGAAGGTTCCTTATACGGCGTTCAATTTTTAGACAATGAAGAAAAAGTAATTAAAATTATACGTCCTCAATTTGAAGACCTTGCCATGATGGTAAAAACACGCATTGGAGGTGTAGACCTTGGCGAAGGATATTTATCGTGCCGCTTTTGGAGCGATACCGAGTTTATTGAAGTGCCCATTGATCCTAACGACCCAGAGAAAGTAGTGGTGCAATTAGAAGTGAATGATAGAAAAATATACTTGCCCAAAAAGCCTATTATGGCGAAACTTAATGGCAAATGGGGCCTCATAAATGAAGAAGGATTGCTATTAAAACCCCATGTGTATGATGAAATTATAGACCTTTCTAAAAACAAATGGGAAGGCATAACAGAAGAACGTTTGCCCTTGCTTTTATTGAGTAATGGCAAAGAATTGAGTTTAATTGATGCCTTAGATATTACAATTATTAAACCACAGCAATTTCCGCCATACTTCGGCGGTTTAAAAAGAAAAGCAGATGCCATAGAGTTATGTTATTTTGGTAATTATTTATTGATAAATGAAGGGGGTGTTTTGGCTGATTCTATTATTAAAGTGCCTGCTGTAAAGGTGCAAGAAAATGGCAAAACAGTGGTGAAAGAGCCTGCCTATAGTTATAGTATTTACGTGTATAAGAAGGGTAAGTTTAACGTTTTGAACCTAAACACAGGTAATATGTTATGGGAAAAATCTAGAAACAACGTTGAAATTACCCTAAAAGACGGCGAAGGAAATCCCTATTTTGAAAGCCTAAACCCAAGAATACCAAAGTCGGTTGGCAAGTATCAAGAGAATTTGAGATTAGGCATCAACCCTGCAGTGGTTGAATTTGTAGGTAAGGATTAAATCATTTTCTATATACCAATTTTTGGCTAATATTGAGCCTGAAAATTACTCATATTTATAGATAGAAATGGCAAAAATTAAAGTAGACAATCCTGTTGTAGAGCTGGATGGTGACGAGATGACTCGTATTATTTGGAAGTTTATTAAAGACAAATTAATTCTTCCTTATTTAGATTTAGATATTAAGTACTATGACCTTGGCATGGAGTACCGCGATGAAACCAATGACCAAGTTACAATTGATGCCGCAGAGGCCATCAAAAAATACAGTGTTGGTATTAAATGCGCTACTATCACACCTGATGAACAACGCGTAAAGGAGTTTAACCTTAAACAAATGTGGAAGAGCCCAAATGGTACCATTCGTAATATTTTGGATGGAACTGTTTTTCGTGAACCTATTGTGTGCAGCAATGTACCACGTTTGGTGCCCAACTGGACTGCCCCAATCATGATTGGCCGTCATGCTTTTGGCGACCAATACCGCGCGACGGATTTTGTGACCAAAGGAAAAGGTAAACTTACCGTGAAGTTTGAAGGCGAAGATGGAACTGTGCAAGAATATGAAGTGTACAATTATAAAGGAGATGGGGTAGCACTTACCATGTACAATACAGATGAAAGCATCAAGGGCTTTGCACATTCATGCTTTAACATGGCCCTTAGCAAAAAATGGCCTTTATACCTTTCAACCAAAAATACCATTTTGAAAAAATATGATGGTAGGTTCAAAGATATTTTTGAAGAGATTTATATTAGCGATTACAAAGCACAATTTGAAGCAGCAGGCATTACCTACGAACACCGTTTAATTGATGACATGGTGGCTTCTGCTCTTAAGTGGAATGGTAATTTTGTATGGGCTTGCAAGAACTATGATGGCGATGTGCAAAGCGATACCGTAGCGCAAGGTTTTGGTTCTTTAGGTTTAATGACTTCTGTATTGGTTACCCCTGATGGCAAAACCATGGAAGCAGAAGCTGCCCATGGAACCGTTACGCGCCACTTCCGCGACCATCAAAACGGAAAGCCTACATCTACCAACCCAATTGCCAGCATTTTTGCATGGACAAGAGGTTTAGCCTTTAGAGGTAAATTAGACAATAACCAAGCCCTCATTAATTTCTGTACTGCTTTAGAAGAAGTATGCATAGAAACGGTAGAGAGTGGCAAAATGACCAAAGACTTAGCTGTGTGTATTCATGGCAATAAAGTTGCTCATGGCCAACATTACTTATATACCGAAGAGTTTTTAGATGCCTTAGACCAAGGCTTAAAAGCTAGGTTAGGATAATTTGCCAAACATAAAAAAGGGCTGCAAGATTAAACTGGCAGCCCTTTTTTTTATGGTTTGTTCTCCATGATTTTTTTGAGATTGACTAAGCTTTCATTCATGTCTTTTGCCAAAAGTTTTTCAATAAAAGGCAACAATACATTCAAAGGATACTTCATTTCGCTGTCATTTGTCCAGCTAATTTGAGCATTTCCATTGCCCAAGTCTTCAATGTCCATTATAGAAATTGCCAAGCCTTCAATGGGTCTTTTAAATCTAATTTCTGTTACTACCTGTTTGTTTTCTATGAGTGATTTAATCTCTTGCTCGCCTTCACCCGCTTTTTTGTTTCCATTCCAGCCATAAACAAAGCCTAGTTCGCCATCTTGTCCTTTAAATATGCGCTGCATGTTGGGCTCAACCATCACCCACTTGTTAAAGCGGTCTTGGTTTTTTAAGTGCCTCACAAAATCATACGCCGCTGCAGCTTGGGTATTCATTTCAATTTTACAAATAATGCTATACTTTCGGCGCATCACAAGGGCTGCAAGTAGCAATAAAGCAATCAATGCCAATAAGCTTAAGAGTAGGAGTTTGAGTATTAACATTTCTATTATAAATTATTGAATTACTTTAAATCGCTTGTTAAGTTTAGTATTTCTTGAGAAAAAGTTTGTATTTCTCTTTGCACACCAGCTACATCCTTAGACCTAATGGGATTGCCCAAAATATGATCACCAGCTTCTGGTAGATTAACCAAACGTTTTGCGTTAGGTGAAGTTGCAAGGTTTTGGTGCATCCAAATAATTTTATCGGTATTCACCAATTGGTCGCAATGGTCTTTGTCTTTAAAGTAATATAAAGTTAAGGTAGGTTTATTGACCTTTGCAAAAGTTTCTTGGGTCATGTTTTTTTCTAACAATTCTTGCAATTGCGCGGTAGATTCTAGTCGATAAGAATTATACCAATACTTACCAAATTCTGGTTCATTCTGAAAAGTTAAAGAGTCTGAACCAATGATTACTCTTGCAATATTTAATCCCCAAGGATTATTGAGCACAAAGGCTGCAGGGTCTTTAATTTTAATATTTGGTGACAATAACACAAGCCCTTTGATTTCAGGATAACGTGCTGCAAGCATTAAAGCAAGCGTACAACCTGTGGAGGTTCCCATAATAATAACAGAATCACCTAGTGTTTTTGCAATTAAATAAGCCTCCTTTGCAGACTCCCAAAGAGAATTTGCGGTAAGGTCTAACATGGCATTGCCCCCTGTTAAACCATGATGAGCCAAAAGTGGTACATACAGGTTTAAATCATATTGTTTAGCAAACCACTTATGAACAGGATCTCCTTCGAAAGGAGAAGCTGCAAAACCATGAAGATACAATACTGATATTGGCTTTTTCTGAGGTACTGAATCTGCAAACAGAAAAAAAGATTGATTGCCACTTTTTATAGGGGCATTTTTCTCTTTAGCACTTACAAATTGAATGGCCTCTTCAATATTTGGATTGAGGTCAGTTAATTTATCATTGGCAGTAAATTCAGCCGTTTGCGGACCTAAAAAATAAAGCAATACAAGCAGGCCAAGAATAAGGGGTAATATGAATTTTTTCATGAATTCAAATAAAGTTATTTTAGTTCTGTTAAGATAATTTTCTTTTGTTGCATTGTGTTCTTCATGGCCTTTTCTCTAACCTCTGGGTCAGCGTTGTTTATTAAGGCAAAATACTCAACAGGAACTACCTGCCACGATAAGCCATATTTGTCTTTGCACCAACCGCAGGAACTTTCTTGGCCACCATTTTTAGTTAAGGCATTCCAATAATAATCTGTTTCGGCTTGGTCTATTGTGTTAATAACCAAAGAAACAGATTCATTAAATTTTTGAAATGGACCTGCTGCTAAAATGTTTAATTCCATGCCAGCAATTTCAATCATAGCTGTTTCAAAGTTTCCACCTCCTGCTTCTGGTGGGTTTATGTATTTTCGATGGTCTATTAATTTACCATCTTTAAAAATTGAAAGATAATAGTCGGCAACTGCTTTTGCATCTGTTGTTTCGACCCAAATGGAAGGTGTTATTTTGTTCATTGTCATAAATAAATTTAACATATGGCTTGGTTTGCGGCCACCAGGAAAGGCTTGTTGTTAGGTGAAGTGGCTCTATTTCTTATCCGTTTCAATTGTCAAATAGTTCGTGCAATTTTTGTTGTAAAAGTTTTTTATCAGGCAGTTGCGTTTTATATTCTGAAACCATTGTTGGGGAAAGGCTTCTGCTTAAAGCATATTCAACTACTTCACTGTCTTTGTCCTTGCCGAGTTCAAGAATGAAGTTTTTCATTTGTCTTACAAGACCGCGCTGCAAGTCGCTCTCACTGTGTGGCTCAGGTAAATTCAGAAACTCAAATACATAACTGTCTTTAAAAGTATTTGTTAGGTCGTGATTACTTTCTCTCAACAGTGTTGAGAGTTTTGGAAAGTCCTTGTAAGTCTCGTAAAACTGCTTCATTCTCCAAATGTTTTTATCGGAGAAGCCTTTTATTTCGGGTTCGTTTGTCTGTATGAAGTTGGCTAATTCTTTAACTACAGAGTCGCCCCATCCTGATTGTTCAATTTTCTTATTGATATATTCTCCAATATTCCAATAGAGGTTTATAAGTTCAGCATTTACGGCTTTTATGGCATTAGATCTAGATTGCTTTATTAGCTGAATTATATCTGCAAAACGATTGTCCATTGTTTATTTCTATATGGTACAAACTTATGTTTTTAGGCCCATAGTTGTCTGTTTTGCTCGGATTTTTAACATTACCGCCAACTATTAAACAACCGCAACTATACCCCGAGCATTTAAACAAACATACCCAATCTCCTTCACCCAAAAAATACCATTGTTTGGATATGGGTGTTGGATTATGCCATTTTTGTTGTTCTTATAAATTGGCTAAAAAACGGCCGCTTAGAAAATATATTTAGGGTAATTAGTAGCTAAATTAACTTAATGCCTATTGTCGCACCTGAGGTAAATACTTCTTTCAGATAAGTCTAGAATTGAAATATGTGGACAGCCAAATGATTCAAAGTTAAATCCAAAAACTACAGGTGCTTTGTTTTTAAACAATTTACCTGTCCATTGATAAATAAAATCACCTTCCTTATTAATAGCATTATTCAATGGAGTAGTTGAAGTACTTTCTCCCTCATCAAATAGTTCATCAAGCACAACCTCATTGGATTTATTCTCGATGATAATCAATCTTCTTAACTTGGAAACATAATTATAATTATTTACGAAAATATCTTTTACATAATAAGAATGGATTGAATTGATACATTTATAATTTGAATCTGAGGCATTAATACATCGTTTTGTCAATAAATCATTTTCTGTACTGTTGCCTTTATTAGGGTATTCCGACCTTTTAATTTTAGTCCAAACAAGAGGTTTGAGCTGATTCTTAAGGAAAGGATTTACTTTTCCAATACAAACAAAAGACTGATAGTATTTGTCTCCTAAACGTTTTAAAATACTAGGTTCAACTTCAAATCCGATCATATAATCATATTGATCAAAGCCTTCAAAATCACTTTCGTTTTGTTCTCCTTGTCTATAAACATTAAGGCAAGCAACAACATTCAATTTATTTACTTTTAATGAAATTAAAGTATCCATTCCGTAATCATAGATAAACAAAGAATCGTTTTCTGATATTTTTAATTTACTTAAAAACAACTTTCTGTGTTTACTATCTAATTTGATATATTCTTCTTCATAATATTTATTACCAGAATACTCGGATTCCTGATTTATTTGAATGGCCAATGAATCTGGGTGCTCGCTTAACTGATATTTATCTGAAAAAGAAATAAATCCAATCTTCTTATTTTTGTTGATTTGAAATGAACTTAAATAGAAAACTTCAGGATTAGTACTTGATTCAAAATAGTTATTGGGATTAAGAACTTTAATTTCATTATTTATTTTTTGAGGAGAATCTTTGATGGTAAACTTTACTTCTGTTATGATGCTGGTATCGGCACTCATGAATGTTGTACTGTAGAATAATTCTCCGTTTTTATGGTGATGAAATTGAATATCAAATAGTTTTATTTTATTAAACTGCCATTCTTCAATTACTGGTTTGAATAGATCTTTATGGATGATTTTATCAAAAAAAGGTTTTTGGTTTTTAAGCACATAAAAATGAATTTTTCTATTATGAAAATAATTGATGTTTTTAAAAACAAGTTCATTGTTTTTATTGAATTGTTTTTTCTCCTGAAAAACGCCGCTGTCATTTAAAGAATATTCATAAAAAAAGAAGTGAAAGGTTTCTTCATTTATTGCCTTTTTTAGTTCAGAATAATTGGTGTCAAAATCGAGACTTTCATAACTAATAAGACTGTCTAACGTCTTGGCTGAAACGGATACATTTGAATCTACTTTTTCTGTTTGTGTTGAAATTTGCTTTTCATCAGCGGCACCCGAACCGCAAGAACTTAAGGTAATTAGCAAGAAAATGAAAGCGTACAGTAGCGCATTTAATTGGGATTTAGATGGGGAATTGGATTGCTTCATAAAATATAAATGCGAGTTGGTAATTCGGATATGGATTCAAATTCACTCTGAGATAATTTGATTTGATTATTTTTTCTTTCTTATGATTACTCCTCTGCTGTTTATCTCAAAAATTGCCTTTATTACTTGTTGATTTGATGCATTAGATTTAATTTCATTAAGTGAAATTGCATTTTGAGAAATAACATTTAAAATATATGTAACAGTAGATGTGGAATCGTTGGTGCATATATCCTCAAATAAATTTTTATAAGAATTTCCAAGTCCTTCTCTATTCGTTACAAAGAGATATGGGACATACTTTTTACCAACTAATTCACCGCAAATTAGGAGGTTAAAATTTGGATTAATTGACAATTTCCCTATAATCTCAAAACCAGCAGGTGTAAAGGGTCTTAACTTTTCCCTTTTGTTAATATCTAAAATCAGACTTTCGAAACTGCAATTGATTTCGATTGGCGTTTTTAGTTCCGGCACCGAATCAATAAATTCTGAGTAGAATGGTACATTTTTCGGCCCAATTCCTTGAGCGTTTCCTTTTTGGAAACTGAAATGAACTAGGATACTTGCAATTAACAGTATTCTCCAACTTTTCATTTATTGTATTTTTAAGTATTTATTAAAATTGGTTTTGAGTTTGCGCTTTTGACGTTAATTCAACCCCCGCAGCTTCATCTCGCTTATTAAACAAACATACTTAATCCCTCTCACCCAAAAAATACCCGTAAGCAGGTATATTTAAAATAGAAAAGTGCTAAAAGCAGAAATGCCATGATGCTCTATACAATCAAATTAGGAGGTATTAGAAGCAAATTCAGAGGAATAAGACCCATTTTGCTTCTTAATACAAGCAAATTAGGAGGTGTTAGAAGCAAATTCAGAGGAATAAGACCCAATTTTGCTTCTTATTACAAGCAAATTAGGAGGTGTTAGAAGCAAATTCAGAGGAATAAGACCCAATTTTGCTTCTTATTACAAGCAAATTTGGAGGTGTTAGATGTAAATTAGGAGGAATAAGACCCATTTTGCTTCTTAATACAGGCAAATTAGGAGGTGTTAGATGTAAATTCAGAGGAATAAGACCCATTTTGCTTCTTAATACAAGCAAATTAGGAGGTGTTCGCAAACTCTGCCGTCAGAAGCTAGTTTAGAAAAAACTCATCAGGACTTATAACTGGAATTTCGCTCCCCTTGAAATCTTTCCCATCACGCGTAATAATGTAATTTATTTTTTCGACGGAGGAGGCACACAAAATTTGTATGGAATCCTCAAAATCTTTGTGATTTGATAAAAGTCCTCTTTTTATGATGTCGATATCAACAGGAATTACAGTTAAAAATTCTAGCAGATTATATAATACTTCACGGAGTGATTTTTCATCTAGGTATTTTTTCAATAAATAATGTGTAGTTGCAATCGAATGTGAAGAAGTGAATATTTGCAGCTTATTTTCTTCTGCAAGTTGAAATAACTCAATTGCATATTTGCTGAAAGGTTTACGATTAGCAATTAAGTCTACAATTATGTTTGTGTCTATAAATACTTTTTTCATAGGTGCTTCTTTTCCATTGAAGACCTAATTTCTGTTTCTTCATCAAAATCTGCAGGTAGATTTACTGCGCCTACAATTTTTTTAAGTTTTGGAGAAAGTTCATTTACTTCCTTTTCTGTTGTAATCGAATCCAAGTAGCTTTCAATTAGTTCAGATAAACTTCTACCCGTATTTTTAGCGTAAGATTTAGCTTTATCTATTATTGACTTATCTACTGTCAATGTAAGTTTAGTTGACATAATACGTGTTTTATTTTCAAATATACGTATTTTATTGAAAACAATAGATAGTGCTCAAGTTATCCTAGTATTTCTTTGGTTCCATAAAACGCCGACTCTTGAACTCAAAACTAGCAAACAAATAATCCCTACGGCAACACTACATTTATCGCACCCTCCTTTAAATCAATATGGCAACAATCTGTGGCTACAACATATTGGCCAGTGTAGATTAAAGAATCCGACTGATAAACTTTAAAAAGCATGCTGTTTTCTTTGTTGTAACCCAATTGTCTTAAGTGAGAATCGGTGGCCAAGCCAAAATATTGCCCTTGAAAGGCGTTCTTAGCACTGTCTCTTTCCAAAACCACATTGCCTTCTACCAATATACTTTCGGTTCTTATCTTGTTTAAACTAGGGTTGCTAGAAGAACTTAGCTTTACCAAAAGCATAGCAAATTCCTCTGTGCAAATTGCATTGTTGCAGTTTTTATTATTGCAGCTTTGGGTCAACCCAAACCCTAGTATAAACAAGACAAGTATTTTTCTCATGCTTAAGGAAGTTTAACTTCTCCCTTGCTCACTTTTTCTGCCAATACCAAAGCTGCATATAAGTTAACAATGCCGCCTGTTCTGCTAATTTTAGCCAATTTGGTTTTTTTCTTGGTACCTGGTATAATTACTTTCTCGGTGCAAACAATGGCACTCATCATAATAATTTGCTTGGTTTGTGCCGCACTTAGTGCAGGGTAATTTTGACGAATAACTGCTGCCACGCCACATACCATTGGGGCTGCCATGCTGGTTCCATTTTGGCTTTTATACTCACTGCCGGGTACACATGAGTAAATATCTACCCCTGGTGCAAATACATCTACATGGGTTTTGCCATAGTTAGAGAAAGCGGCCACGCGCTCTTTTCCTTCTTTGGCACTCATTGCGCCAACTTCTATCCAATTGCTAAAATTAACGCCTGTTCCTGCTACAAAACCTTGTGGGTAAAATACTTCTTTTTCTAAGTTGGCAGCATCATTTCCTGCAGCATGAATTAATAGAACATCTTTGCTTTCGGCATATTTTATGGCTTCTAAAACCAATTCAGAATAAGGAGAAATCTTTTTGCCAAAGCTCATGTTCACCACCTTGGCCCCATTGTCTGCAGCATACCTAATGGCATTGGCCACGTCTTTATCGCGCTCATCTCCATCTGGCACACATCTAACGGTCATAATTTCTGCCATTTGGCAAATGCCCATCATGCCTTTGTTATTGTTTCTATCAGCTGCAATGATACCTGCCACATGCGTACCATGGTCGGCTTTTGGTCCGTTTACACGGTTGTTGCCATAGCCAATTTCTTTGTTGTCATTGTAATTATCACCCACCAAATTGCGCGGGTCAAATTTTTTGTTCAAGCCATGTTCCAACACACCTTGATAATGTTCTTGCCCTTCTTTTAGCGATTTCATAATGGGCGAGTTAAGCATGCCTCCAGTTTGAACCACATATTGCAAAATTTGCTTGCCAAGTTTTTCTTCTTTGCTATTGGTTTCAATGGCTTTTACCTGGTCTAAACTTGGGTTGGGCTTGCCTGTTTTTTTAAGTGCATTTTGAATGGCTTCTAGTATATCATTTAATTGCTTTACCTGCTCTTCTGTTTCTTTTAGCGAAGCATTATAAAGCTTAAGCGCCTGCTGATACATGGCTTCTTCTGCTGCTGTTTTGTTGGCTTTGTTTTCTAACAATACCACCAAACGGGTAGATTCATACGTGTCTTCACCCACATTTTTTTCTTTGCCGCCAATAAAATTCCAACCATAAATATCATCTATATAGCCGTTTTTATCGTCGTCTATGCCATTTTCTGCAATTTCATTTTTGTTGACCCAAAGCATCGATTTTAAATCTTCATGGTCTATGTCGGTACCCGCATCAATAACCGCTACCACCACTTTGGGTTTGCCATTATTGTTTAGCTTAAATTCCTGGTAAGCCTTTTCTGTGCTTAATCCCCAAACGCCATCACTTGTGGGGTCTTGGTTGAACCAATTTTTGTTTGATTTGTTTTGTGCAAACAATGAAATGCTTAAGGCAATACTCACTGCTAAAAGGGCAACTCTTCTCATTTTTTAGGTTTGTTAATAATGGGCAATTATATTTGATGTTTACAATATAAAATAAAAATTCTTTTAAGTGGCAATTTTAAATGATTCATCCAAACTTCGGTCGGATAAACAACTTAGGCGTTGGTATTTTTTGGTGATTGCTTTTTTGGTAGTTGAAATTATATTGGCTTACCTTTTAACCTTATCCTTCTCATGAGCTGGTTAGATTGGCTAGTACTTATAAGTTCTTTGGTTTTTATCTCTGGTTATGGCATTTGGAAAAGCCGTGGCCAAAAAAATATTGAGTCATACCTTAAAGGAGACAATAGCATTCCTTGGTACATGGTGGGATTATCTATTATGGCCACTCAAGCCAGTGCTATTACCTTTCTATCCGCTCCAGGGCAAGCCTATACCGATGGAATGCGATTTGTGCAATATTATTTTGGGCTACCTATTGCCATGGTGGTTTTAAGTATTTTCTTTTTACCTATTTATCATCGGCTTAATATTTACACGGCTTACGAATTTTTAGAACAACGTTTCGACCAAAAGACACGGGTATTTACTTCCCTCTTGTTTCTAACACAAAGGGGCTTGGCATCTGGACTTACCCTTTACGCGCCTGCCTTGATATTATCTGCCTTGCTGGGATGGAATATTTATTATACCAATTTATTCATTGGGGCCTTTGTGATTCTTTATACGGTATTGGGTGGCTCAAAGGCAGTAAGCTATACGCACTTGCAACAAATGTCTATTATTTTTATTGGGATGTTTATTGCCGGATACATGATAGTGCATCTTTTACCCGAAGAAATTGGCTTTACCCAAGCGGTTAAGATGGGCGGTAAAATGGGGAAGATGAATGTAATTGATCTTAACTTCGACCTTAACAATAAGTACAATATTTGGAGCGGTTTAATTGGAGGATTCTTCTTGGCCTTGTCTTATTTTGGTACAGATCAGTCGCAGGTCTCACGGTATATTAGTGCCAAAGATTTAAAACAAAGTAGGATGGGACTTCTTATGAATGGGTTAATAAAAGTGCCCATGCAGTTTTTCATCCTTTTAATTGGGGTATTGTTATTTGTTTTTTATCAGTTTAAGCCAGCGCCATTGTTTTTTAATTCTAATGAAATTACAAAATTAGAAAATAGCACTTACGCAGCAGATTGGCATAAAATTAATCAATCCCATAGCGCATTGTTTGCGCAAAAGAAAGAAGCTGCATTCGGGTTGAACCAAGCCATAGAGACAGGGAATGAGTTGGGAATTGAGACCCACAAATCGGTATTGGTTCAAACCGAAAAAGAAATGCAAAGCCTAAGAAAGCAGGCCACCGATTTAATGAAGTTAAACGACCCCAAAGCAGAAACGGATGATACCAATTATATCTTTTTAAGGTATGTGATAGATTACTTACCCCATGGATTAATTGGCTTATTGATAGCTGTAATTTTTGCAGCCTCTATGCAAAGTAAGTCGGCAGAGTTAAATGCCTTGGCCTCTTGCACCATGGTAGATATTTATAAGCGTAGTTTTGTGAAGAATGCCAGTGAAGCGCACTATTTAAAAGCCTCTAAATGGGCAACAGGTTTATGGGGTGTATATGCCATTGGGGTTGCCATGTTTGCCAATAAATTAGGAAGTTTAATTGAAGCCGTAAATGTATTGGGTTCTTTGTTTTATGGAACCATTTTGGGCATATTCTTAGTTGCCTTTATGTTTAAATACATTAAGGGCGGAAGTGCCTTTTATGCTGCGGTAATAGCCGAGGCTATTGTATTGTATTTATACTTTTTTACCAGCATTAGCTTCCTTTGGTTCAACCTATTTGGAAGTGCATTGGTAATCTTGTTCAGCTTTGTGTTTCAGCTTTTGCAAACCAAATATTCCCCTTCCATTTCTGGTACCAAGGAGTAAGTATTTTGCTGCAAACAGAAGCTAACATCATCTGTTTGCAAGTGCAATAATTGGAAGCGGTTGGCATGAGAGCTTTTTCTTACCAATGCCTCTAAGTTGTTTTCATGTTGCTCAAACAATAGCAAGGCAGAGAGGGCCGCATCATCAGGCATCTCATATGAATCTTGTAGTTTACTAAGCACAGCGCCTGCAAACAGGGTATCTTCTAAATTGTATTTGTCTTTCCAGCCTGCACAAAGTAAGATTAGGTCTTTGCCGCTTGCTTTAATTTTTTGACACAAGGCATCGATGTTTAAGAAGGCACCAATGAGGATACTATGGGGGTTTTTAGCCTTTGCCATTTTAATGGCTTTGGTGCCATTGGTGGTGGTAAAGGCAATGTTTTTTCCACTTAAAAAAGGATTCTCGTATTCAAAGGGAGAGTTTCCCATATCAAAGCCGGGCACTTTCACGGCATTTCTTTCGGCAGCAATGATAAAATCAAACTCCTTAAACATAAGGCATTCTTCCGGGTTTGAAACCGGAAGGATTTTTTGAACGCCTGTGTTAAAGGCTACGCACATAGTGGTGGTAGCCCTAAGAATATCTATTACCACTACCACTTTATCAGTTAAATCATAAAGGGGAAGTAGGGCAGGTGTATGAACAACCTCTGCTTTCATTATAAGAAAGGAATTTTAACCACTTTGGCTTTAATCACTTTATCTCTAATTTCAATAAAGATTTCGCTGTCAATTTTGCTATGCGCAGCGCTAACATATCCTAAACCAATGCCTTTATTAAGTGTTGGAGATTGTGTGCCAGAAGTTACTTCGCCAATAATATTTCCCGCTGCATCTTTAATGGTATAATGTTGGCGAGGGATGCCACGTTCAACCATTTCAAAGCCTACTAATTTTTTTGTAGCGCCATTATCTTTGATGGCTTTGTGGTGTTCGTGGTTTATAAAAGGCTTAGTAAATTTGGTAATCCAACCAAGGCCAGCTTCAATAGGAGAAGTTTCATCATTGATGTCATTTCCGTATAAGCAAAAGCCCTTTTCTAAACGCAGGGTATCGCGTGCACCAAGTCCGCATGGAGTGATTCCAAATTCTTTTCCTGCTTCAAAGAGTGCATCCCAAAGTTTGCGTGCATCTTTGTTCCAAACATACAATTCAAAACCACCTGAACCAGTATAACCCGTATTAGAAATAATTACATCCTCGCAACCCGCTACCGTGCCACTGGTAAAAGTATAATATTCCATTGGGGCTAGGTTAACTTCTGTAAGTTTTTGAATAACCTTGATAGCATCTGGTCCTTGCACAGCCAATAAGCTTAAGTCATCACTCATATTGGTCATTTCAACCCCAAAGGTATTGTGTTGGCTAATCCAGTTCCAATCTTTTTCAATATTGCTTGCATTCACCACAAGGTAGTATTCGGTAGCACTGTATCTGTAAACAAGTAAGTCATCTACAATACCTCCTTTGTCGTTTGGCAGACAACTGTATTGTACTTTTCCATCCGTAAGTTTTGAGGCATCGTTTGAGGTAACCAATTGAATAAGTTCGAGTGCCTTTTCTCCCTTTAACATAAATTCACCCATGTGGCTCACATCAAAAACGCCCACGCTATTGCGCACTGCTTGATGCTCTTGAATAAGGTTGTTATAAAGCACAGGCATATTGTATCCTGCAAATTCAATCATCTTGGCTCCAAGAGAAACATGGAGGTCGTTGAGTGCTACGTATTTCATGTGTGTGTGTATTTTGGGTTCAAATTAAAGTAAAACTATAGAATAATTTATATTCTTCTATTGTCAAACCAATCTTTACGTTTAGGTACTTTTAAATCTTGCAAGGTTGGTGATTTCACTTGTATGTTAAAAATAAAGTATTGGGTACCAAAAGCCGAGAGGGGAGTCCAGCTAAAGGTAAACTGCCAACAATGCAAGTCGCGGCGCAAATCAATGCCTAAATGTGATATTTTTTTGCTGGTAAAATCATACCCTGAATTAAAATCTAAGAACCAATTTTTAGTAGGATTAAGTTTACCATTAAAGGAAAGGGTTTGAATAAATGGTTTAGCGTTTTCTTCTAAGCGCGTGGTATGATTATAATTAATCGTATAATTAAAATTAAGTGCCCAATCCAGCGCAGGTTCTGTAAAGTTGAGCTTTGTCATTTCCTTCTTTCGCGCTTCAGTTCTTTCTTGTATTTTTCCTTTAAACATTTGGGGAGTTACGCCTGCAGTTATACCCATATTGGCATTAGTGATTTTCCCTAAAGAGCCTGTTTCAGAAAAGTAAAAGCGATTCACCCTGCGGTAAAATTTTGTGTTAAATTCATTGCTCACAATTTCATTCACATAAGGGTCTAATTGGGCCCCGCCAATAAGACTGATGGTTTTAAATAAAGTGGTACGCCATGAAATTGGAATGGTGCTTAGCTTTAAAGAGTCGGCAAAAATATTATAAGCTCCGCTCAACCTTATGCTTTCAAAGATTTTTATTTTCTCTACTTTTTCTGAGGTGTCTTTGCCTTTTTTCCATTTAATTTCAAAGTTATTGTCGATCCCAAAATTGATATTGCCTTGGCGACCTTTGCCAGGGCTGCCGTACAAAGAGCCTTCAAACCTCGAGTATTCTAATTGGTTGCCTGCTGAGTCGGTTTGCACCTTTTGGAAATAGCCATACCTAGCATTTCCAAAATCAGGAACATAACTAAAACTCATATCCGGATTTATAACATGCCTAATGGCCACTAATCTACCTTTTTTAAACTGCACGGTTCCAAAGAAACGTGTGTTAAGTCCGCTTCTAAAAGAATACTGACTAAATCTATCAAAACCACCATTGGTAGTGGTTAAAACACTTCGGTTACTTGAGTCATAAGACTTATCAATTGTTTTTAATACCCACACTTCATTATAATCCGCTCCCACAGAAAGCGTATAATGTTTAAACAAGTTAAATGAATTTTGAATAGAGGCGTTATGTCTAAAGCCATTGCGCATGATACTGTCAAAATAGCTTTTATTGTCTTCTGAATTTCTCGGTTTAAATAATAAAGTATCCCGTGTATTGATAATGTTTTGGAACTGACCAGTATAGTTGATGCTGGTTTTCTCATACCACTTATCGGCAGTTGGTTTCCATTTGGGCTTAAAGGGTTGGAAGGAAGGAACCGTAAAGGTGAGGTCGGGCAGGGTAATACTAATTACACGTGTTGCCATATTTTGTGAAGCCCTAGCAGAAGTATTTAAGTTGTATTTGCCCTTTGCAAACGACTGGCTATAATTAACAGAGGAGTTAATATTATTTTGAAAGGCAGTATTGTTATTATTGGTGTAGGTATTTAGGGCTAAATATTGGTTTCCAGCTAGGTTTACATCTGCTCTAAAAGAGATGCCGGGTCTAGCCTTGGCGTCCATGCCATGGGTCCAACGAACATTGAAGGTGTTAAACTTTTGAAAGTTTCTATCTTCGGGTAAGCCGTTTTTATTAAAAGCGTAATTGGCAGTAAAATTACCATTGAAGCGATAGCGTTGCACATAATTGCTTCGCATTCCTAATTGCCAGCTACCATTGGTAAAGATATCACCCAAGAGGGCTAGGTCCATTTTTGACCCTAATCCAAAATAATAACCACCTTGTCTTAAAAAATAGCCTCTACCCAGTGCGTTTCCATAAGAAGGAATGATAATGCCACTTTGTTGACCTCTTTTAAGCGGAAATAATCCAAAAGGTAATACCAAAGGCGTCGGCATACCACCAATACTAAGATTGGCTGCACCTGTAATTACTTTAGAACCTGGAATTACTTTTAGTTTTTTTGCCTTAATACTAAAATGCGGATGGTCTAGGTCGCAAGTAGTATAGTAACTATCTCTAATATAAAAGTTATTAAACTCATCTCTTTTTACGCGCTCGCCTTTAATAAATCCATCGCCCTCTTGGGTTCTAAAGGCTCGCATTAATCCCCTTTTAGTTTCATAGTTAAAGGTAACCTCTTCAATTTTGTATTCATCAGAACCTTGTTTAAATACAGGAGTATTGCTAAGTTTTCCGGTCGAGTCTTTTTCTCCAGTTGCATTAATTAACTTTTTATCGAGGTTTATCAAAATGCGGGCAGATTTCATGTCATACTCGTCATAATTAATTTGTGCCTCGCTAAACAATGCGGCAGTTTTTGCATCTGAATCATATACAATTGAATCTTTGGCGTTGTATTTGATTTTAGTTTTAATGGCAGATTTGGTTCGAGGTAAATAATTACTATCCATGGCCAAGGAATCTGGAAGACTCGCGGCGCCAGTAATTATGGTATCTGGAATTTGATAGGTGTTTGATTTATAGGACTCTTCTTTGGTGATGTTTGGATGTTTTGTAGCATTAGCTGACAAATTGCTTAAATTCGCATCCAAGTTGAAGTCAGTAGCATAGGTAGAAAAAACGCCAATTAAACACAAGCATGCGAGTAAATAAATCCGACTGCGGTTATTCAACAATAAGGTAAACTGATATGAGACAATTGTATTCAATGTGGTGGGCAAAGCTAATTAAAGGAAGGCAAATTCTGAACTATGAAAAAATTGTGCCGTTCTTTCTCTTTTTTTTGATGGCTTTAACTTTTCCCCCTAATAAACCAGCTGGCCTAAAAAAAACAATCACCACCATTGTTATTGATGCAGGGCATGGAGGCAACGACCCGGGTTCTATGAGTTCAGGGGTGAAGGAAAAGGATGTTACTTTGGCCTTGTCTTTAGCCTTTGGAAAAAAGTTGCAAGAATTATTACCAACTGTAAAAGTAATTTATACCCGTTCCACCGATAAATTTATTCCGCTTTGGGAGCGCGCCACTGTTGCCAATAAAAATGCGGCTGATTTATTTATCTCTATTCATTGTAACTCGCATACCAATACCAGCATCATGGGTACCGAAACTTTTGCCATGGGTTTACACAAAGCTGAAGATAATCTAGAAGTAGCCAAAAGAGAAAACGATGTTTTATTGTTAGAAAACGATTATCAAGAAAAGTATGAAGGTTTCGACCCAAATTCTCCTGAGTCGCATATTTATTTCTCTTTGTATCAAAACGCCTATATGGATCAAAGCATTAAGTTGGCTGCAAAGGTTGAACATCAGATTTCAAAGGGCATTAACCGACCAAGCAGGGGAGTGAAGCAAGCTGGTTTTGTGGTATTATGGAAAACTGGAATGCCTAGTATTTTAATAGAATCGGGATTTATTTCTAATCCTAAAGACCGTGAATATTTAAACAGCACTGCAGGCGTAGAAGAAATGGCTATTGCCATGGCTACCGCTGTTTTGGAATTTAAAAAGTCTTACGAAACACCTGTTGCGCCTAAGTAATTAGTAAAGGTGTGTAATTTTCCTATTTTTGTTAAAAAATTGGCAATTTTGAAAATCACTAGAGAAGCAAAAATCGGTTTGTTCGCGGCCGTTTCATTAGCAGCCTTATATTTTGGCTATAATTTTTTGAGAGGAAAGAAAGTATTTTCCCCGTTAGTTACCTATTATGTTGTTTACAATAGGATTGATGGGATTGTAAAATCTACGCCTATCTATTTCAAAGGACTCAAGGTGGGTCAGGTAGAAAAATTAGAATTATTTAGAACAGATAGCGCTAACTTAATTTTAGTAACGCTCAACATCGATAAAAAAATCCAACTAAGTAGAAGTTCAGAAGCAAGGATTGTAAGTATGGATTTATTGGGAGGAAAAGCGATATCATTAATGATTCCAAGTTTGCTTGATCCAATTAAATCAAAAGACACACTCATTGGTTCGATAGAGACTACTTTATCTGCCTCTATTTCTGAAATGATAACGCCTGTTAAAAACAAAACAGAAAATGTTTTAGTATCCTTAGACCATATTTTGGCAGAGTTTGAAAAAGTGTTGGATCAAGGCGGAACTCAAAATTTAACTGCCTCTACAAAGGATTTAGCCATCATAATGAAAAACCTTAATGAGATGTCGTCTACCCTTAATCGCGTTATTAAATCTCAAGAAGGAAATGCCAATCAACTTGCTGGTAACCTAGAAGCAATTACAGCTAATATTAAACGCAGTAATCAGGATATTGCATCCTCTCTTAAGCACATGAATCAATTGAGTGATTCATTGGCACAAGCACCCTTAAAATCTACCATAGAGCAACTTAATAAAACATCTATTGAGCTTGCCAGCATTTCTAAAAAGTTAAATAGCGGGGAAGGCACTGCGGGCATGTTATTAAATGATGAGGCACTTTATAATAACCTCAACAAAACTACCGAGGAATTAAATGCCTTGCTTAAAGATTTAAGAGAAAATCCAAAACGCTACATTAACGTGAGCGTTTTTGGAGGAAAAGATAAGAAGAAGTAAGAATTACCTAAGGATTATTCTTTGGAAATTCTTGTCCACTTTAAACTTAATAGTGCCTACTGCAAAGTGCTTTTCAGTTAACTTTATGCTTTTGCCATCTACAATGGCTTCTTTACAATTGAAAGGTAAGCCATGAAATACTACCTTGAAATTTCTACAAGGAGAATCATAATTGCCTTCTTCCAAAATATGATTTAGAATTAGGTTTTTATCATTGCCAGAAACATAAAAACGATTGTGGTTAAACAAGCCAGCTTTGTAGCCATAATTATCGCCAGCATCTTCATACAATACGCTTAATACGTTTTGATCTTTGGTAAAATATACGTTTAGGGTTATTTCTGTAATTTCAATTTCCCCTACATATTGCATTTTGGGATAATTGGGAATAACTGCTCCTGCTCGCACAAAAACGGGTATTCTATCTATTGGGCAAGTAACATTGTATTCTTTTCCTCCTTTATATTCAGTGTCATTCCACAAGTGATACCAAGTGCCTCTTGGAATATATACCACACGTTCGTTGGTTCCAGGATGCAGTACTGGGCAAATGAGCAAATGGTCGCCAAAGCAATACTCATCCATTCTATCTCTGGTTTCTGGGTCGGTTTGATCCAAAAAAGACAAGGGTCTTATAATTGGCGTTCCATAATTGCTATGTTGCCAAAAGGAGGTGTAAAAATAGGGAAGTAGTTGGTACCTTAAATGAATGAACTTTTTGATGATAAACTCATATTTGGTTCCAAAACTCCAAGGCTCTTGGTTAAACTTGGTCTCATTACCCGCACTGTGAGTTCTAAAAAAAGTATGAAAGGTAGCCAATTGAATCCAACGAGTATAAAGTTCTCCATCTGGTTCTCCTATGAACCCACCCACATCACTACCCGCAAAAGATACGCCTGAAATAGAAAGGCGTTGGCATTGGATATTGGCTAGCCATAAATGCTCCCAACTTGCGGTATTGTCACCTGTCCAAACGCTAGAGTAGCGCTGCATGCCACTATAACCAGAGCGTGTAATAACAAAGGGGCGATTAGGCATCAAGAATTTTTTCAATCCATTATAAGTAGCCCTAGCCATTTGCATTCCGTAAACATTATGACCTTTTCTATGGCTGCATGGATTGCCATCAAAATCATGGCGAACATCTTCAGGGAAAGTGCCAATTTCAAACACTGCTGGCTCATTCATATCGTTCCAAACACCTTTAACACCTGCTTCCACTAAGCCATTAAACAAAGTACTCCACCATTCCCTTACCGCTGGGTTGGTAAAGTCTGGAAAGTGGCACTTGCCTGGCCAAACATCTCCCTCCATTAAGGTTCCATCCGCCCTTTTGCAGTAGTAATCATTCTGAATGCCTTGCTGCCAAACATCATAATCTTTGTCAATCTTAATGCCCGGATCGATAATAACTACTGTTTTAAAACCTTGTTCACTCAAATCACTAAGTAAACCTTTTGGGTCAGGAAAATACTCTTTGCTCCAAGTAAAACACCTGAAGCCTTCCATATAATCAATGTCAAGATATATTACATCACAAGGGATTTTACGCTTTCTAAACTCCTCTGTAATTTCCCTCACTTTGCTTTCAGGATAATAACTCCATTTGCACTGATGATAGCCAAGAGCCCACAAAGGGGGAAGTTCATGGGTGCCAGTTAAGGAGGCATATTGTTCAACTACATTTGTAAGTTGAGGGCCATAAATAAAATAGTAATTCATCTCGCCCCCACGGGCCCAAAAGCTACAGGTATCGTTTTGCTCTTTGCCAAAATCAAAAATGGTTCTAAAGGTATTGTCATAGAAAACGCCATATCCATGTTTGCCTTGCCCGTGTAAGCCCATGTAGAAAGGGATGTTCTTATAAAGCGGGTCGGTATCTTTTCCATAACCATATACATCCGAGCCGTAATTTTCAAAATATTTGCCACGCATATTCAGCTCTGTAGGTTTGTCTCCCATTCCGTAGAATGATTCGTCGGGCTGAATTTTCTTGCTGCAATAATTTATTTTGCCGCCCTTTAAAAGATAGTGCTGCCAATGAAAACCAAGTTCATCCTCTAAAATGATTTCTCGGTTTTTGTTCATTAAGGTTATGGCAATATTTGCTTTGTTGATTTGACAAATTACTTTGGCTGTTTCAATTTCGTAATAAGTGTCAAACTCCCTAAAATCCATTGAAGTTAACTTTATTCTAAAGTATTTGCTTACGGCATATGAAAAATCTTTTTGAAAAAAGCCATCTGCTGCATACCTAAATCGCAAGATGCTATCGGTGTTTATCTTTACTTCCAGAATGGTATCTTCAGTATAGAAGTAAAAGAAATTCCCTTCTTTTTTATACGATTTTATTTGACCGGGGTAGTATTTGATGGAATACTTTGAGAGGGATTCTGTGATTTGCATTTAGACTTTTACTTTTTTATAATGAAAACAATGCTTTAATTGTTAGGCGCAATCTAAAGAATTGGAATTTCAAATTAATAAAATTAAATTAGCATTTAGGTTAATTGTTCAAAGATTTTGAACAATAATTTACCAAACAAAGTAAGTTTTAGCTATGAGTAATACCCGAAAAAAAGTGTTAATGTTTGGATGGGAATTCCCGCCTGTAATTTCTGGCGGATTGGGTGTTGCCACTTTAGGTTTATGCAAAGCTTTGGCGCCCATGGCTGATGTGCAAATGGTGATTCCTAAAAGTGTGCCCGACTTTTCTATTCCACACATTTCGTTAATTGGGTTAAATAGCTTTACCCAACAAGAGTTGGACATATTGTTTACGAGCGAAAATTCCTTTTACCGTAAGCATTACCATCAAAACCAACATTGGGATATAAATCCATATACCAAAATTCCCGAAGGAGAATATATTCATCAAAAATTCTTTTCGGTGTTTCAAGAACAAGTAAAGCCTTTTGAGATAGACGACTTATATGCTGGGGATGTTATTAAAAAGGTAATTGAGTTTGCCAGAATTGCAGTTCAATTCGGTTTGACCCAAGAGTTTGATATCATTCATGCACACGACTGGATGACGTTTTTGCCTGCCATGGAATTAAAACGCAGAACGGGAAAGCCACTGGTTTTACATGTGCATTCTACCGAGTATGACCGCTCTGGCCCAGAAAGTAAGAATTGGGTTTATGATTTAGAACAACAAGGCATGCAAGAAGCAGATTTTATAATTCCAGTAAGTAGATATACAGGTAAAATTTGTCATACTCATTACGGCATTCCTACGCATAAAATTAAGCCGGTACACAATGGCATTGAAGCCATAAAACCTATGGTTAGGCCTAAGCCTTTTAAAGAGAAATTGGTTATTTTCTTTGGCAGAATTACCATGCAAAAAGGACCATCCTTTTTTGTGGAGGCAGCTAGGATTGTGCTTCAACAATATCCAAATGTTAGATTTGTTTTGGCAGGAAGTGGAGATCAAATGTATGGTTTGATTGAAAAAATTGCTGACTATGGTTTGGGAGATAAGTTTTCTTTTACAGGGTTTTTAAACAAACAAAAACTCAATGAACTCCTAGCTATTGCAGATGTTTATTGTATGCCAAGCGTAAGTGAACCCTTTGGCCTAAGCGCTGTGGAAGCAGTGCAATATCAATTGCCCACTTTAATTTCTACTACTTCTGGTGCAGCCGAAGTGCTCAATGGCGCTTTGCAATTTGAATTTTGGGATACCCATAAGTTTGCACAATACATTATTGCCTCTCTCCAATACGAAGGATTAAAAAATAGTGTGGTAGAAAGCAATGCAAAAAGTTTACAATCCATCACTTGGGAGCATTGCGCGGCAGAGGTAATAAAGGTGTATGAGGAATTGGAACCCCTAAATTAAAAAATTAAGCAAACTGCTTTTTCATCTTAATTCATTACATTAGTCTAATAATAAATTGACCTTAAAATTTTCCTATTCACAATTTAAAATAACTCCTATGCCATCAATCTGCTTCTACTTCCAGGTTCATCAACCTTACCGCCTCAGAGATTATAGCTTCTTTGATATTGGTTCAAACCATAACTATTATGATGATTTGAAAAACAAAGAAGTATTGGATAAGGTAGCAGAACGTTGCTATTTGCCTACCAACCAATTGATGCTGGAGTTAATTGAAAAGCACAATGGACAATTTAAAATTAGCTATTCCATAAGTGGCGTTGCGCTCGAACAATTTGCCACTTGGAGGCCCGATGTATTGCAGTCTTTTATTAATCTTGCCAATACCGGTTGTGTTGAGTTTATTGCCGAAACTTATTACCATTCATTGGCCTATATTTTTTCTAAAGAGGAGTTTAAAAAGCAAGTAGAAGCCCATGGCAAACTCATTGAAAAGTATTTTAATCAAAAGCCGCGTGTTTTTAGAAATACAGAGTTGCAATACAACAATGAATTGGCTGCATATATTGAAGATTTAGGTTATGAAGGCATCATCTGCGAGGGAGTTGACAGACATTTGGGCGATAGAACCCCCAACTTTTTATATAAAGCACCTAATGCTAATACTATAAAATCGCTCCTAAAAAATTACAAACTGAGTGATGATATTGCCTTTAGATTTAGCAACCAAGAATGGCACGAATGGCCACTTATGGCAGATAAGTTTGCCTCTTGGGTACATGGCATAGCTGGCCACGGAGAAACCATTAACCTCTTTATGGATTACGAAACCTTTGGCGAACACCAATGGGCACACAGTGGCATTTTTGAGTTTATGCGCCACCTGCCAGAACAAGTGCTACAACATTCAGATTTCTCCTTTAAAACAGTTTCTGAAACCATAGATGCTTACCCAGTTAGAGATACCTACGATTGCCATGAACTTACCAGTTGGGCAGATACCGAGCGCGACCTTAGTGCGTGGATTGGAAACCCTATGCAAGATGAAGCCATAGCTAAAATTTATGCCCTCGAAAAACAAGTGTATGAGAGCAAAGATGAAAAACTCATAGACGATTGGAAGAAAATGCTTACCTCAGACCATTACTATTACATGACTACCAAGTTCTGGGCTGATGGCGATGTGCACAAATATTTTAGTCCCTACGACTCTCCCTATGACGCTTATATCTATTTTATGAATGCACTAAGCGACCTTAAGATACGCCTTGAACTCAAAGGAGAAGCGCAAAAGTCTTAATATACAGGCAGTTTGATAGATTTACTTTCCTGTGTTTTTTCAGTTGTGAAATGCTAAGGCTTTCCTTTATTTTGCAGCATCAAATAAGAAGACATGCTTCAGATTAAAGTACCTACCGTTGGCGAATCAATTAGCGAGGTTACCATTGCCCGCTGGAACAAAAAAACAGGCGATTATGTAGAAATGGATGAGTTGCTCTGCGAACTAGAAAGTGATAAAGCAACTTTTGAACTCAATGCCGAGGCCGCTGGTATACTTACTACCAAAGGCAATGAAGGAGATACCATTAAGGTAGGGGATTTAATTGCAGAAATTGATACGGATGCTAAACGCCCTGAAGGCGCTGCGGCTCCTGTGGTAGCTGCCAAAACTGAAGTTAAGGTAGAAGCACCAAAAGCAGAAGCCAAAGCCAGCGAACAAACTACTTATGCAAGTGGTACGCCTTCGCCTGCTGCGCAAAAAATATTAAACGAAAAAGGAATAGACCCTAAAGATATTAAAGGCAGTGGCAAGGATGGTAGAATTACCAAAGCCGATGCAATGGGTGCTGAATTAAAAGTAACTTTTAACGAAGCAAAATCGCGCAACGACAGAAGAGAAAAAATGACCAACCTGCGCAAAACAGTTGCCAGAAGATTAGTTGCGGCCAAAAATGAAACCGCCATGTTAACTACCTTTAATGAAGTTGACATGAAGCCTATCATGGATTTGCGCAATCAATATAAAAATCAATTTAAGGAAGCTTTTGGTGTAAACCTTGGCTTCATGAGTTTCTTTACCAAGGCAGTTACAGTGGCCTTAAAGCAGTTTCCAGCGGTAAATGCATACCTTGATGGAGAAGAAATTATCTTTCATGATTACTGCGATGTTTCTATTGCTGTAAGCGCACCAAAAGGTTTAGTAGTGCCTGTAATCAGAAATGCAGAAAGCATGAGCTTAGCAGAAATTGAAAAGGAAGTAGTGACTTTAGCTGGCAAAGCCCGCGATAATAAATTGACTTTAGAAGAAATGACAGGTGGAACTTTCACCATCACCAATGGCGGTGTGTTTGGTTCTATGCTTAGCACGCCCATCATTAACCCACCGCAAAGTGCCATCTTAGGCATGCACAATATTGTGGAAAGAGCAGTGGTGAAAGATGGTCAAATTGTAATTAGACCTATCATGTATGTGGCCCTGAGTTACGACCACAGAATCATTGATGGCCGCGAGTCTGTAGGATTCTTGGTTAAGGTTAAGCAATGCTTAGAAAACCCAACTTTGTTGCTTACTGCTGGCAGCGATCCTCAGAAATTATTGCTAGGTTTATAATTAGTTTTGGTTCAAACCGAAACTTTTTAAATGCTTGTACTTTAAATAAACTTCTTTGGCGGTAAGCGATGCAATTATAAAGCCGTGCTTGCCGTCTAAAAATCCTAATTTAAAGATATAATCTCTTACAAACCTGAAAACTGGACTCAGGATAATTTTAATGTAAGATGATTTTTTACCTGTTTTTTGATAGGCCAAGGCTGCAATTTGGGCATATTTTATTACCCTGCTTTGGTGTTCTGCAATGCTGTAATAGCTCCAATGCAATAAGTTTCCTTTAAGGGTTTCGGTTTGAACCGAATCTGAAAGAATGATTTTATCATGCGGATTGATACCGCCCCATTTCCCATAATTTTTATCAAAGAACCTGATTTTTTTATCGCTTCGCCAAGCGCCATAATTAATCCATTGTCCGCAATAATTGTTGTACCTATTTACCCAATATGCCTTAGCAGGCGCATTGCTTTTTTTTAGCTTTAACAAGGTGTCAATTAACGTATCATCCAAGGCTTCATCTGCATCTAAGGATAAAATATACTCATAAGTTGCTTGTGCAATGGCAAAGTTTTTTTGTTCAATGTGTCCTAAGAATTTTTGAGAAATTACCCTTGCCCCTTCAGCAGTGGCAATGGCCACGGTTTGGTCTGTAGAAAAAGAATCAACTACGATTATTTCGTCTGCAATGTGTTTAACCGACTGCAAACAGCGGCCAATATTTACAGCCTCATTGTATGCAATAATGGTAACACTGATGCGCATAGAAATTATTTTCGAGCAATTTTTATTGCCCTAATTTTGGCAAAAAGAAAGTTCAGGTTTTTATCAAAACTCAAGGAATGTTGAATAGAATGGTCTTTTCCCATTTCGAGCATGTTTTTATAAAAGAAAGACGCTGGAATTCCCCACTTAATTGCAAATTGTTTACGGCCATCGTTTTTCTCTACGCGGCCAGTAGATTTGCTTTGAAAGTGATACACCATACTTGCGGCAATGCCTTTAAAATTGCGAACGCCAGCACGCCATAGTTTCATTGAAAAATCTGGGTCGCTATACATACCCGGACTAAATTCTTCGCTATAGCCACCCACTTTTAAAAAGAGTTCTTTAGAAACCAAGCTTGGTGGCCAACTAGCGCCATTCCAATCTTTTCGGTGGGTGGTTTTGCAAAATTCTAGGAGTTCTTGTTCTTTAAAACTTTTAACATCAGTACCAAAATCAAAAGGAGCCAAATTGCATTTGTTAGAGGATGGGTTTGGTTCAATCATGGTTCCACTAAAATACCAAAGATTATTGGTAGTTGTGGTTACTTCGTTCATTAAATGTAGGTCCCATTCGGGGCAAACATACATGTCATCGTTCAAGAATAAGATATAATCGGTTTGAACCAATTTAGCCATGGCATTAACAGCGTAGCAAATTCCCGCATTTTGAGCAGAAAAGGTATAATCTATGCCTTGGGCCTTGACCCATTCAAGAGAACCATCAGTGCCCTCATTTAGGTGCACAATAATTTGGTGTTTGAACCTAGAATTTTTATGAATAGAGTGGAGGCAGAGTTGAAGCATTTCGAGGTTGTTCCAACTTGGAATTAAAATGCTAAATTTATGTGCAGGATTTACCTGTGATTGAGGAAAAGAGATAATTTCAGGTTTTGGGAAAGGCGTCATGTAGGAATTTAGATATGAAGGTTCAAATATACGTTTTATTTATGCGGGCTTTCCATTTTAATTCCTCTATCATATCTGAGTGAATGTCTGTAAGAAACGGAATAGAACATTCAAGGGCTTCGGCAATTTTTACCACGGTATTGAATTTTAAGTTACCCGCTTCTCTTTCATAACCGCTGTAGGTTGATTGGTCGATGTTTAATTTATTGGCAATTTCAATTTGGCTAAAGCCTTTGTGAAGTCTAATAGCTTTAATGCGCTTGGATAGTAACATTTGCTTAGGTTTTATGCTTATTTCAAACGTACTGAAATTTCCTAAATTTTGGTTTATGTCTTTAGAAAAGAGGTTTTAAATGACAGATTTTTGAAGTGCTGATGTTTAAACAAATTAAGAAATTTTGCTCCGCCACTAATTCTGCACCGATTTACTTTTTAAAGCGCTATAGGAAAATTACCTTTGCCCAACTACTTAATAAACTCAATTCACATGAAATACGATGTAACCATTATTGGTTCTGGTCCTGGCGGCTACGTGGCAGCCATTCGTTGCGCACAGTTAGGTTTTAAAACAGCCTTAATAGAGAAGTATAACACCCTGGGTGGTACTTGCCTAAATGTTGGTTGTATTCCATCTAAAGCCTTGCTAGATAGCTCTGAGCACTACCATAACGCGGCCCATAACTTTAAAACCCATGGCATCGATGTGGCTGATTTGAAGATTAATTTAACCCAAATGATTGAGCGCAAAAACGGCGTGGTTAAGCAAACCTGCGAGGGCATCGATTATTTGATGAAGAAAAATAAAATTGATGTGTTAAAAGGTGTGGGTTCATTTATTGCCAAAAACACAATCAAAATAAGCGGCGAAACTGAACAAACCATTGAAACCGACAAAGTGATTATTGCTACAGGCTCTAAGCCAGCCTTGTTGCCAGGCATTGAGTTGGACAAGAAAAGAATCATTACTTCTACCGAGGCTTTAAACATGACCGAGATTCCAAAACACCTCATCATCATTGGTGGTGGTGTAATTGGATTAGAATTAGGTTCTGTGTATGCCCGTTTAGGCGCAAAAGTGTCGGTAATTGAATATACCAATGCCATTATCCCAACCATGGATGCCACCTTGGGAAAAGAGCTGCAACGCAGTTTGAGAAAGCTTGGATTTGAGTTTTTCTTTAACCATAAGGTAAAATCTGCCAAGGTAAAAGGCAAAGAAGTGACCGTTTTGGCCGATAATGAAAAAGGAGAAGAAGTTAGCTTCTCTGGCGATTACTGTTTGGTGAGTGTGGGTAGAAAAGCATATACAGCTGGTTTGAACCTAGAAGCGGTTGGTATAAAAGTGGACGAAAGAGGTAGGGTAGAAACAGACGCCCACTTAGAAACCAATGTAAAAGGCATTTATGCCATTGGCGATGTGGTTAAAGGCGCTATGCTTGCCCATAAGGCCGAAGAAGAAGGCGTATTTGTGGCAGAAGTTATGGCAGGCCAAAAACCACATATCAACTATAACCTTATCCCTGGTGTAGTTTATACTTGGCCAGAAGTGGCTGGGGTTGGTGCTACTGAAGAAGAGTTGAAAAAAGACGGCAAGAAATACAAAGTAGGTTCATTCCCAATGCGTGCCTTAGGAAGAGCCAGGGCCAGCATGGATATTGATGGTTTGGTAAAAGTATTGGCAGATGCCGAGACGGATGAAGTGTTGGGCGTGCACATGATTGGGCCGCGTGTAGCAGATTTAATTGCAGAAGCGGTTACCGCCATGGAATTTAGGGCCAGTGCAGAAGACATCGCCAGAATGAGCCATGCGCATCCAACCTACGCAGAGGCAGTAAAAGAAGCTGCTTTAGCGGCTACTGCCAATAGGGCTTTGCATATTTAAGGCTGAACCGTCACTAGCAATTTCTTTAGATACTTTCGTCCTTTGGTTTTTACTTCCAATACATACATGCCAGCTGCCAAAGTTGGCAACTTCCATTGGGTTTGGCTTTGGTAGTTTGTTTCGGGTTGAACCAAGGTTCCGTTGATTTTCCAAAGGCTAATATACGCCTGTTGAATTCCCTCAGGTAAACTGATTTGAATTGCTTCATTGGCAGGGTTTGGATAAACCAAAATTGCAGCTTGTTCTAGCTCAAATTGACTTAAGGGTAACAATCCCTCTGAACTGGCACTTTGCCAAACCAATTTATCGGCTTCATCTTGCACAAAAGCCACCGCATACAAGTTGTCAAAGTTCTCAACTGAGTGTTCTGTTAAGGGGTCAATGATAAGATTTGGGTCGCCACTTGCGGGCAGGCGGTAATTGCCATTAAAGGTATAGCTGTTGTTTATTTCTACAGGCTTGCCCAACGATAAATCTATCCCGGTGCCAAACACATTGGGCAAGATGGCTTTCACTACGTGGTAAAATTCTACCTGACCATTGTTTCTGGTATTGTTATAGGTTACTTTTTCTATCAACGCCACCTTCACACTCAGCAAGGTATTTTTTAGCGGCATAATTGGTTCAACCCGAGTAATTGTAGAGAAACTTTGCCCATTGCGTTGCAAACTTACTTGCACATTTACTAGTGCAAATTGGTTCAAAAATGGTTGATAAAAGTTGGCGTTAAATAGGGCTGCATTTGGAATGTCATTAGCCCAATTGCTTTGCCCATCAATCACCAAGGCTGGTGCTTGGTTAAGGTTGTAGTTTAGAAACCGATATCCTGCAAAAGCCATATAGTATGGGTCGCCAAAATTGGGGAAATTCATGGGATAATTAATCATGTTCCAAGTGTTTGGGTTGGCGTTTAAGGTTTGCTGCAAGGCTTGTATGCCAAGAAGTCCTTGACCTGCGGAAGAAGATGAAAACACTTCATGTAAAATTTTCTTTGGGATGGTAGAAGTATATACCAAGGCTTCTTTGCTCAATCGGTTGTCGTTGCTATCGGCGTCAGCTTGTTGGTTGGGTAAAGAAATTTCTAAGGTAAAAGGTGTATAGGTTGTATCTAAATTTGTTGCACTTAGGCTCAGTTGAAAATTGAAATAGTGGGCAGAAGCCAGGTTTAAGTTTTCAAAGGTTTGGATGGCAAGCAATACCGTATCAAATGCATAAACCTTTGCTGTAAACTGTTTAAGGGTGTCAAAGCCCTTGTTTAGCAATTGCCCCTTGCAAGTGAAAGTTTTGTTTTGAGGAAGGTAAGGTGCTAAATTAAATTGCGAGCAAGTGATATTATTATTGGCTTGTACACCTGGTATAAATTTATAAAGCCTAACAGAATCTTGGACATAGGATAAATTGGCTCCACCAAAATTAAGTGAAGGCGAACCCTTGATTTCTATCAACTCCTCTTGGTTCAAGCCTTTTAAACCAATGCTGGCCGAAAAATTACCTGTCCCATATAAGTGAGTAATGTCTATTTCATTGTTTTGATATAATCGTACAGCATAATAAGTATATGCATTTAAGGTGCTGCTTTGCCAAGGCCGAATCATGCGCCATAAAATGATTTGCACGCTTTGTCCTTGGTATAACTCAACCCAGGTTTGAATATTAGAAGTAAGTAGGGTGGGGCCGGTGCTAAAATTTTTAAGTTTGGTTTGATCCCAAAAGGCAAAAATGCTTTGGGAAGGGCTTTTGCTATCAAGGAGCGAAAGATTGTCTTCTTGCCAAGGGATAGGCAAAGAATCAAATGAGATTCTGCCATCGGCATAGGCGCGAAAGCCATGGTAGGTTTTATTGTAAAAAGTGAATCCAAAAGGAATTTGAATGTAGGCACTATAGGATAAAGTATTGGTATCCGTAAGGATGTTGAAGCTATTGTTTTTATTGAGTTGGATTGGAGTGGATATACCTTGCATGGGCAATACATAATAGCTTTGCGCGTAGTTAGGTAAAGCAGAAAATGAAAGTAGGAGGCAGCAAAAAAACTTTAGGCTTTTCATGGTTTAAAGATACATAAAAGGCATAAAAAAAGTCCTTCAGAATTTCTGAAGGACTTTTTTATAAAATCAAAAGTTGATTAACGAATGATGTTCATTTTTTGAATGGTAGTTTTACCATTTGCAGAAAGTTCTACAAAATAAATTCCGTTGCTAACATCTTCTAATTGAATAGCAGTATTGTTTGCGTTGATATCTTGAGTAAGGATTAAACGGCCATTAATGTCGCGAACAGTAACAATACCATTATTTACATTTTCTGGAAGTTTTAACTCAAAGTTACCATTGTTAGGATTTGGATAAACTGTCATTTCTAAAGTTTTTTCCAATTCGTTTTGACCAATTGCCCAATCTTGCGCAGACCAAGAAGATTGCATAACTTCTTTAGTTTCTTCTCTAACAATAAAAGCAACTACATGTAAGTCATAGAATTTTTCTACAGAATGTTCTTTAGTAATATCAATACCAGCATAGTTTGTTCCAGTTGGTAAACCAGTTGAAGAAACACGTGCACTAGAAGCAAGTTTATAATTACCTGGGAAGGTAAAGCTTGCATTAACGGTTTTAGTTTGATCTGCTGCTGGAAATGTAAATGCTTGACCACTTTCATTAGGAAGCATTTTTTTCATTACAAATTCGAAGTTAATTTCACCGTTGGTTTTAACATTTCTGCTTGTGTTTTTCTCAACCAAAGCGATATATAGTTTATAAGTACCAGCTGGCATTTGACCTAATGGTTTAACATCAACAGTTACATCTGCTTTGTTTCCTGTGGTTGTAATTTTACTTGTCATTTCAACAAAACTTAAAGTTTGTCTAAAGTTGTCAAAAATGCCAGTAGTATATCCACCTGGGTTATCTGCCCAACCACCATCAACCATCATGTTAGGTACAGAATTAACACCACCGTAATAAGTAGCTCTGTTGTATGCTTCAAGTGTAAAGTATGGATCACCTGCACCAGGGAAGTAGTATTGGTATTTAAGCACCGCAAACTCGCCTACTTTTTGGTTTAAAACTTCATGTAAAACTTCGTTTCCTGGCTTGCATGGAGGACAAGTAGATGAGGTAAATACTTCATGTAATACTCTTCTAGGAGTTGATTTTGCGCCTATAAAAATTGAACCTGTTGCAAAATTGTTACTTGAATCGCCATCTGCACTGTTATTTGGTAAACTAGCCCAAACAGCAATATTGGCTGTTGTGCCAGTTGGAGTTGAATATGGAATATTGTGGGTGAAATTATAGCTACTTAATGTATTTACACTTAAACCACTTAATAGCATGCTTGCAGGGGCTCCGCCATTAACAGAATAAAACAAACGGAATGAACTTAAATTGGCTTTGCCATAATTCATGATTTGTCCTTTAATGCTGATGTTATTGTTAATTACCTCATATTTAGGCAAATTTAATGATTCAATAGCAATATCATTATCAGGTTGAACACCATATCTAAAGTTATAAACTTTATCGGTAGCATTTTCTTGAGAACCTAATTTATTAGGGAAATCTGCGGCAGGTCCAGCTAAGTTGTAACCAACTGTTCCATCTGCATTTTGGCAACCAATAGTAGCACCTAAGCCTGTAACACTTGGAGAAGCATCATTATAAACAATATCAAAAACACCGCCTTCAAACAACCTAATGGCAAAGTATAAATAGTTTGTTCCACCAGCAGCAGTTCCTTTTTTGCTGGCAGTAAACCACTGAATAACATGCACACGGTTTGGCGCAGTTCCGTAAGTAAAGGTTCTAGCTTCTGTTTTTACACCACTACCTGAAATGGCTTTAAATTCAATATCATCCCAGAATGCAAAAATGGCATTCTTAGGCGCGCTTGCGCTTGGAAGGGCAACATTTGCGCTAACACTTGTAGCTTCGCTTGCATCAAAAGTAATGTAACCATTGTCGCTAACTTTGTAAGAAGTTACAGCGTTGCCAAAGAAATTCCATGAAAATGGAATGGTTTGAGCTGGAGATAAAAATTCATCAGAACCCTGAGGAACCACAACAGTAGCGGTAGCCAAACTAGAGTAAGGAGCTAAGGTGCCGGTTTTAGGGAAGTGATAGTAATTTTGAGCATTTGCGGCGCCAAATGATAAGAGCGCAGCAATAGCGAGTAATTGTTTTTTCATTGTATTTGTTTAGTGTATGTTAGTTTAATAATTGCTTAATAGTGCAATGTCTAAAAAAAATCTTGAATTACAAGTAAATTTTTACAGTCAGCTTAAATTTTTTGCAGCTTTATTTATTAATAAATTTAGGATTGATTAAATTCTCAATGGAATAAATCTCGTCCCATTTTTCTTGGCTAATAATTTTGCGTTCAAGCACTACAATTTGATGCACGCTTTTACCTGTCTTAAGCGCTTCCCCGGCAATGCTGGCACTTAACTCATAGCCAAGCATAGGGTTTAATTGGGTAACAATGCCAATGCTGTTCATCACCATGTCTTTGCAATGCTCTTCGTTGGCTGTGATGCCCACTACGCATTTGTCTATTAAAGAAATGATGGCATTGCCTAAGTATTCTAGCGAGGTAAAAAGGCTAAAGGCAATAATGGGTTCCATTACATTCAATTGCAATTGGCCCGCTTCTGCGGCCATGGTAACGGTAAGGTCCTGCCCAATTACATAATAGCAACTTTGGTTTACTACCTCAGGAATAACAGGGTTTACCTTGCCTGGCATAATAGAACTTCCGGGTTGTCTGGCAGGTAGGTTAATTTCATTAAACCCAGTTCTTGGTCCAGAGCTTAATAGCCTTAAATCATTGCATATTTTAGAAATTTTAATGGCATTTCTTTTTAGGGTTCCCATAATTTGCACGTAAGCACCAGTATCGCCTGTGGCTTCAATAAGGTCGGGCGCCAAACTAACTGGGATGCCACTTTCTTTGGCAAGGTATTCTACACATTTTTCGGCATAGCCATCTGGGGCATTTACGCGGGTGCCAATAGCAGTTGCACCCATGTTTACTTCCAATACCAATTGTTGGGCTTCTTTTAAACGCGCAATGTCTTCGCCAATAGTGGTGGCAAAGGCATTAAACTCTTGGCCCAAGGTCATAGGTACAGCATCTTGCAATTGTGTTCTACCCATTTTTAATACCTTAGCAAATTCTTTTCCTTTGGTTCTAAAAGCAATTTCTAAGTTTTCCAGAATTTTAATAAAATCTGTCATCTTCATAAACAAGGCTATCCTAAAGGCCGTTGGATAGGCATCGTTGGTAGATTGAGAACAATTTACATGGTTGTTTGGATGCACATGGTCATAATCACCTTTCTTGTAACCCAAATACTCTAAGCCAAGGTTTGCAATTACTTCATTGGCGTTCATATTGCACGAAGTACCAGCACCACCTTGAATCAGATCGCTCACAAATTGGTCTTGGTAATTGCCTGCTATGAGTTGGTCGCAGCCATAGCAAATGGCCTCTGTTACCTTATCATCTAAAACACCGCAATCTCTGTTGGCCAAGGCAGCTGCCTTTTTAACATAGCCCAATGCTTTAATAAACCTAATTTCTTTAGAAATTGGAATGCCTGTTATGTTAAAATTTTCTTTGGCCCTATAGGTTTGAATGCCGTAATATAAATGGTCAGGGATATCCAGTTCTCCTAAAAAATCATGTTCTTTTCTGGTGTTCATGTTTCAAAAAATAAACTCAATATTAGGATTATTTTTTTCTAGAAAGCAAGCCTTCTAAATTTTAGGGGGCTTAGGGCTTGTAAAACTTAGCATTAAACCACCATCAAGGCGCAACCACGGGTATCTGAATAATCAGCCCTTCCTAAAATTTCGAAGGATCCATTTGGGCTTAATCTTCCCAAATCAGATGTTTGAATAAAGCAACAACTTTCAATATTGGCCAAATCAATGATATTTACTATGCCTGTTTTATGAGCCGGTAAAAAACAAAACGGGTCGTTGATGTCGCTTAACAAAATTTTCATCCAAGGGGCACAAGTATATTGACCATCGCGCTTGGCATAGGCTTGGCTCAAGAGCTCGGTCATGCCATATTCGCTATAAATTCGGTTTGAACCAAACCCCGCCTCTAAGGATTGTATGAGTTCTTCTCTTGTGATTTCCTTTTTGCGCCCCTTCATACCACCTGTTTCGATGATTTTGCCGTACTTAAGCGTTAGGGATTGCTTCTTGGCAAAGTCTAATAAGGCAAAGCTTACCCCAAAAATAAAATAGGGCTCTTGTCTACTTTCCAAGAATAAGATACGCTCCAGCAATGTTTCGTGTTCAAACAGAAAAAAACCATTGAGTGGATGCCCAGAAATTTTCATGAGATGACGCACCATGTAGATGAGCGACGAGCCTTCTTTTTCTAAATAGGAGGGCAATAATCCAAGGATGCAGGTGTTTTGTATGTTGCCAAAATTGGCTTCAAAAATTTTGGTGAAACTTTCTTCGTAGATCAAGGTGTTGAAAATATGGTGTTCACTTTGGCCAATTTTTCCTGTGGCTGAACTAAAGAAGCTAAGGGTAGAATTTTCTTGAAAAGATTTTACAGCATGGGTTTTAAAAAAGCCAATGGGTAGAAAAGGGATTTGTAAAAGCTGGGTAATACTTTTTGGGTCAAACAACCCAATATGCTCGCAATATTGCCTGTAAACGGCATTGTGCTCATATTGCCAATTAAAAGCGAGTAGAGAATTTTGTTCGAAATTCGCTACATTCGTTTCAAAGATATCGGGTTTACTATGCATGCCGTTCGCAAATATACAATTCTACTTTTCCTTGCCCTAGTATTGGGTTTGTTTGCTTGCAAAAAAAAGGAAGTTTATCCTGCTATTCCATCTATAGAGTATAAGACTGCCTATTTTTATCAGAACGCAGAAGGGATTGATACCTTAATGGTATTGGTATTTAGTTTTAAAGATGGCGATGGTGATTTAGGTTTAGACGGCAATGATACCTTGGCACCCTTTAATGCAGTGTTAGATGTAAACGGTAGAAATATAAATCCGTACTATTACAATTTGAGCATTGATTATTTGGAGAAAATTAACGGGGTATTTCAGAACGTTACGCTCCCGTTTTCAACAGATACTTTAAGATATTCTTATAGATTTGAGAACATTACCCCAGAAGGTAGACATAAGGCTATACGTGGTGATATAGAGATTAAAATAAGTCCTTCGCCCTTTCCAGACCCGTCTGATACAGTAATCTATCAATTTTATATTTATGACAGGGCTTTGAACAAAAGCAATATTACTAGTTCTGTTCCGCTTATTTGGAACCGATAAGAAAAGACAAACGATGATTAAAAATCATCGTCGTCATCGTCGTCGTCAAATGGATCAAAATTCTTAATTACGATTTTTGAGTCGTCCAGGTCGGTATCCAAATCATCATCGTCATCATCATCGTCTTCTACCAAACGAGATTTTTTGGTTTCCTCATCATCTTCATCTTCTTCTTCATCATCTACCATGTAACTCTTCTTTTGAGAAGTTGGTTTTTTTTCCTTAGAAGCGGTTTTCTTAGGTGCTACACTTTTCTCTGTTGACTTTTTAGGCCTGGTCATGTTAATAGTAATTGTTTCCTACAAATTTATATGTTTAAAAATCGAAATTGTCAATCAGTTTTTTGCTGATTGAGGTCGTGAAATAAATTCACAACACTTAAAAAATCAACAGAAACTTTTATTTAATCGAAAAAAATATTTGCAGCCGATTTAAATGTTTGGCAATGTGCCTCTACAATGTCTTTAATATTGGGAGAATAACCGCCACCCATCGCCACAGCTACAGGCACTTGGCTGTTTTTGCAAGCTTTAAAAACTAGTTCATCTCTTTTTTTACAGGCCTCCTTAGAAATATTTAATTTGCCAAATTTATCTGTTGAAAGGATGTCAACTCCCGATAAATAAAACACAAAATCGGGCTTTATTTTTTCAAATATTTTGTTAAGGGCATTTTCAAGTAATTGTAAATAGCGTTCATCTGTTGTTCCATCTTCTAGTTCAACATCTAAATCTGATATTTCTTTGTGAAATGGATAATTGTTTTTCCCATGAAGACTACAGGTAAAAACTTTTGGGTTATGTTTAAAAATAGACGCGGTTCCGTTTCCTTGGTGCACATCTAAATCGATGATCGCAATTTGTTGCGCTAGGTTTCTTTGTAACAAAACGTTAGCAGCTACCGCCATGTCGTTTAAAATACAAAAGCCTTCCCCTTTATCACTAAATGCATGATGGGTACCCCCAGCTATATTTAAAGCCACGCCATTTTCTAATGCAAAAATTGCTGCATCAAGGGTGCCTTGAACCAAAATCCATTCGCGTTCAATAAGGGCTTGTGAAAGTGGGAAGCCAATGCGTCGCACATGGGAAGCATCTAAGGATAAGTTTTTTAAATCATTTAGGTAAGAGGCTTTGTGGGTTAAAAGGATATCAGTATCTAAAGCGGCTTTTGGTTCAAACAAATTATGCTCTGTGATGATGCCTTCATGCAACAATTGTTTTGGTATTAATTCATACTTTAACATAGGGAATCGATGGCCTTCTGGCAAGGGATGTTGATAGATGGGATGATAGGCAATCTTGAGCATGATATAATTTAGTTTGTTAATGCGTATAATTCTGTATAATTGAATTGGAATTGGTTAAGGAACAGCTTAGCCAAATTAATGTTTTAACTTACCAAATGAAGATTGCAGTAGTAAAAGAAATCAGAGTAGCTGAAAAAAGAGTTGCCATAACCCCTACGGTAGCGCAACAACTTATCAAAGCAGGGTACGAAGTTTGGGTTGAACCCAATGCCGGATATGCCTCCAATTTTGATGATGCCGCCTATGAAAAAGCAGGCTGTCAAATTAAGACCAAGCAAGAATTGTTGCAAGGTGCCGATATTTTGGCCAAGGTAAATGCACCTGATGCCGCAGAGATTGAGATGATGCGTGCAGGTATGGCTTTAATTTCTTATTTATACGCCGCCTTTAACGAAAGCATGATTCAGCAATTGGCGGCAAAACAAATTGCGGCTTTTAGCATGGATGCTATTCCTAGAATTTCTCGTGCTCAAAACATGGATGCCTTAAGTTCTCAAGCCAATTTAGCGGGATATAAAGCTGTAATTATTGGGGCAGAGGCGCTCACCAAAATATTTCCTTTATTAATGACTGCCGCTGGAACGGTTACACCTGCTAGGGTGTTAATTTATGGCGCAGGGGTTGCAGGTTTGCAAGCCATTGCCACTGCCAAACGTTTGGGCGCTGTGGTGGAGGTTACAGATGTAAGGCCAGAAACCAAGGAGCAAGTGGAAAGCTTGGGTGGTAAGTATATTGAAGTAAAATCTGAGGAAGCAGCAAAGGTAGAAGGTGGCTACGCCAAAGAGGTTTCTGCCGAGTACTTAAACAAGCAAAAAGAGGCCGTGAATAAGAGTTTGTTTCAGGCAGATTTGGTTATTACCACAGCTTTGGTAATGGGCAAAAAGGCACCTGTGCTCATCACAGAAGAGCAGGTAAAGCAAATGAAATTAGGCAGTGTGATTGTAGATATGGCGGTTGAACAAGGCGGTAACTGTGCATTAAGTGAGTTGGATCAAACCGTAACCATAAATGGCGTAACCATTATAGGTAAAAGTAATTTGCCATCTACCTTGGCCACCAATGCCAGCGAATTGTATGCAAAGAATATTCAAAATTTATTGAATCACCTAGCCACTAAAGACGGTTTTAAGTGGGAGCTCGAAGAAGAAATTACCAAAGGAACTTTGATTACCCATAAGGGTGAATTGTTAAAAAAATAATCATATAAATTTATGTTAGCATTTGTAAACGAACATTTACAGCTCATTTACCTCATTGTTTTGATGGTATTTGTTGGGATAGAATTAATTGGTCATGTGCCTTCTGTTTTGCATACTCCGCTGATGAGTGGCGCCAATGCCATTCATGGAGTCGTAATTATTGGTTCCATCATAGTAATGGGAGAGGCCACGCATATTGCCTCACTTATTTTAGGTTTTTTGGCAGTGGTATTGGGTACCTTAAATGTGGTGGGTGGTTTTGTGGTTACCGACAGAATGTTAGAGATGTTTAAAAAGAGGAAGTAAAATTATGACATTACAGATTACACTACAAATTATATACTTAATTGCCTCTGTTACCTTTATTCTTGGATTGAAGTTTTTGGGCAACCCTTCAACTGCGCGTAAAGGAAATTTGATTGCAGCTTTTGGGATGGGCATTGCCATTTTTGGCACCATATTTTTATATACTGATGCAGAAGGCAATCATTTAAAGAATTTACCACTTATTTTTGGTGGTTTGGCGGTAGGAACTGTGGTTGGTTGGCTTGCTGCAAAGAAAGTTCAAATGACGGCTATGCCAGAGATGGTGAGCTTATTTAATGGCATGGGTGGCGCTTGTGCCATGTTAATTTCTATTATTGAGTTTCAACACATACAATCAACTTTTGTTGAACCTACGGCACTTGCTGCGTTAAGTGGTAGATTACTAATCATATTGCTAGGGATGATTATTGGTTCTATATCTTTTTCGGGTAGTATGATTGCTTATGGCAAGTTAAGCGGCAAGGTTAAGGATAAGTCGTTTGGCATGCAGCAATTTATCAATATTGGTTTATTGCTTATAATTTTAGGTTTTGCTTATATGGCCATTATGGGTGGTCAAAATCAAGCCCTATGGTTTTATTTGGTTTTAGCGCTTTCCTTATTGTATGGAGTTTTATTTGTAATGCCGATTGGTGGAGCAGATATGCCGGTTGTAATATCATTGCTTAATTCGTTTACGGGTGTGGCAGCGGCCTTTGGTGGCTTTTTATATGATAACAAGGTAATGTTGGTAGGAGGGATATTGGTAGGATCTGCAGGTACCTTGTTAACGATAGTGATGTGTAAAGCAATGAATCGTTCATTGTTGAATGTATTGATAGGGAATTTTGGGGGTGGCGGCGGCGCAGCCGCCGCATCTTCTTCCGCAGGCTTCGAAGGTTCTATCAAAGAAGTAAATGCCTCCGATGCGGCTATTTTAATGAAGTATGCCAAAAAAGTAATTATTGTTCCAGGATATGGACTTGCAGTAGCCCAAGCACAACATGTGGTGCATGAATTAGAAACCCTTCTTGAATCAGAAGGTGTTGAGGTTAAATATGCAATTCACCCAGTTGCAGGAAGAATGCCTGGTCATATGAATGTGCTATTGGCAGAAAGTAATGTGAGTTATGATAAATTGGTGGAAATGGAAGAGGTAAATCCAGAGTTTGCCACAACAGATGTAGTATTGGTTGTGGGTGCAAATGATGTGGTGAATCCTGCCGCTAAAACCGACCCAAGTTCTCCAATTTATGGCATGCCTATTTTAGATGTAGAGGCTGCCGCACACGTTATTGTTAATAAACGAAGCATGAAGGCCGGTTATGCAGGAATAGAAAATGAATTATTCTATAAGCCTAAAACTAGCATGCTATTTGGAGATGCAAAAAAAGCGTTGAACCAATTGGTAAGTGAAATTAAAGCCTTAGGCTAAACAAAAAAAAGAGTTTCTTTTCCGGTTTGAACCAAAGAAAAGAAACTCTTTTAATAAAATTAAGTATTTACAGATTAATGATGATGTCCACCTGGGCCGTGCACATGTCCGTGAGCTAACTCCTCTTCAGAGGCTTCACGAACATCCAATACTTCAATATCAAAGTTTAATTCTACGCCTGCTAAAGGATGGTTGCCATCAATGGTAGCAAACTCATCACCCACAGCAGTTACAGTTACAATAAACCTTTGTTCGTCGCTTCCTGCTTCAAACTGCATTCCTTCACTAACCATTTGACCGCCAAATGCGCTCATAGGAACTTGTTGAACCATTTCTGGTTGGTGGATGCCATAGCCTTTTTCAGGTGCTACTTTTAATTGTAGTTTATCTCCTTTTACTTTTCCTTCTAAGCCTTCTTCCATTCCGGCAATTAAGGCGCCAATGCCTTGAATAAAATTTAAAGGTTCGCCGTTGCTTGAAGAATCAAGAATGTTTCCATCATTGTCAGTTAGGGTGTAGTGGATGGTTACTACTTTATGTGCATTTATTTGCATGGTATTTAATTGTGGACTTGCGTCCGGTAAAAAAGTCTAATTAGTTTCCTTGGCCAATATTAGCGCCAATATTAAATCTTACTAAGTTTTTGAAAGCTTGAATGCGTTCGTCCAATTCACGCTGACTCAAATCAATGATTCTCTCGGTGCCAAAACGCTCTACACAGAAAGAGGCCATTGCTGAACCGAAGATGATGGCATTTTTCATGTTTTCAAAACTGATATCACCTGTTTTTGCAAGGTATCCAATAAATCCACCTGCAAAAGTATCCCCCGCACCAGTTGGGTCAAATACTTCCTCTAAAGGCAAAGCTGGGGCAAAGAAAACTTGTTTGCCATGAAACAATAGTGCACCGTTTTCACCCTTTTTAATGATAAGGTATTTAGGTCCCATTTCCTGAATCTTAGCTGCTGCCTTCACCAAAGAATACTCTCCAGAAAGTTGGCGGGCTTCTTCATCATTAATGGTAAGCACATCTACCATGGTAAGGGTTTGACGTAAATCATCCATGGCAACCTCCATCCAGAAGTTCATGGTATCCATTACAATGAGTTTAGGTTTTTTAGCAAGACGCTCAATTACAGTTTGTTGAACTTTTGGAGTTAAATTACCTAACATAAGATAATCACAATCTTGGTAAGAATCAGGTACAATTGGGTCGAAATTTCCCAAAACATTAAGTTCTGTCACCAATGTATCACGTGAGTTCATATCGGTGTGGTATTTGCCACTCCAGAAAAAAGATTTTTCACCTTCTTTAACTTGTAGGCCATCTGTATTTACACCATGTTTATTAAGGTGTTCAATAAAGTTTGTTGGGAAGTCATCCCCAACAACAGCCACAAGATTTGTGCTTCTTGTAAAGTAAGAAGCAGCTAAAGAAATGTACGAAGCGGCGCCACCAACAATTTTGTCGGTTTTTCCAAAGGGTGTTTCAATGGCGTCAAAGGCCACACTACCAACGACTAATAAACTCATGTAAATAATTTTTAAAAATTTCTTGCGCAAATATTGCGGTTTTTAAAATCATTTCCTATCATTGCATCCCCGAAAGGGAAATATATTCCTTCTTAGCTCAGCTGGTTAGAGCACATGACTGTTAATCATGGGGTCCCTGGTTCGAGCCCAGGAGAGGGAGCAAAAGGCCGC
>JAIYCU010000006.1 GCA_027487835.1 Bacteroidota bacterium
GCAGAATTTTACCTTGATCGTTCACAAATTTCAATAAGAAGTTTGCGTCTTTGTAATCGAGATATTTAATCCCGTTTTTCTTGAAGCGACAGAATTTTTTCTTCTGTGGGGCTTCAGGCATGGTGTTAAACACCATTGCTGGCGATGAGTTGTTAGATTTCTTTTTCATGATTACTTAACTCCTTCCTGTTTTAGGTCTTTTTTAGGTTGGTTAAACTCACCATTGCGTTTGCGTTGGTTAAAAATTACAGCGTGTCTGTCTAAAGAAACCGTTAAGAATCTGAGAATTCTTTCATCACGTCTAAAAGCTAGTTCAATTTTTGAAATAAAATCTGGAGTTGACCTGAATTCATACAAGGTATAAAAACCTGTAGATTTCTTCTGGATTGGATATGCCAGTTTTGTCAAGCCCCAGTTTTCTTCATGAACCATCTCGCCGCCGTTTTCAGTTATTAGTTTGCGGTATTTTGCTACTGCATCCTTTAACTGCTCGTCGGATAGTACGGGAGTGAAAATAATCACTGATTCATAGTCCTTTGAGACAACCGATTCTGTTTTGTTAGATTTGGTTTTAGTTGCCATTTACTGAGGATTTAATTTTAAAAGGACCGCGAAAGTATGACATATTTTCTAATATTCAAATATTTATCCAATTATTTTTCTCGGTAAGCCAAACAACTTTTAAATATAGTAGTTAATAAATGTAAATTCGGGTCAATTAAAAAAGCAAAACAAGATATATTGAATGGGGATTAATTTCACAAATAGGTATTACCCAATCATTTCAAAATCTTCATTTCAAGGTAGCTTATAAATTTGCTACCAAAATAGCATAATAACCAATTAAACCTTATTTTCGTCGAAATGAGGCGACTTTTCAACTATCAATCAGCATTTCTTCTACTAATTACACAAATAATTTGGGTATTCTCAAGCTGGGGAAACTCAATAGATTCTAATTTTATTAAAGCGCAAGTGTTTTTGGATCATTTTAAATTAGATTCTGCAGCCTATACTATTAACCTTTTAGATGAACAGGTAGATAAGTCGAAGCCAAACGAAGACCTTTGCAAGTTTTACAGAATTAAAGCAGATTTATACAGTAAAAAAAACGACCTAAATGGCCAAATAGAATTTAAAACATTAGCATTAAAAATTGCTGAACAAATCAACAATAAGTTACTTTTAGCAGATGTTTACATTGACTTAGCAACTTATTACGAAACTATTTTAGAAATTAAAAATTCTATTCCCTACCTACTTAAGGCCCAAGAAATTTATGTTAAACTTAATTTAAAAGATAAACTTGCTTTAATTTATAATAGGTTGGGCTTGTTACATTATGAGGAAGATAATTATATCCTGGCTCAAAAATATTTCTTTGGTAGTTTTGTTATTCATAATGAATTAAAAGATCAAAATCCTGTTTACGCATATTGGGTTCAAAACAACTTATTAAATATTGGATTATGCCACCAACAAATGCATCGACCCAGAAAAGCATTGGCCTATTTTAAAATTGCATTGGCTTTTTGTCAGAATGCTAAGTTTGAGCAAGAGCGACCTATTGGCGTGATTTCCACAAATATTGGGGCAATTTATGGTGAATTAAAACAATATGACACTGCCTATAAATATTTATCAAAAGGATTGGAGATATGCTTAAAACCTCAAAATGACGAACTCTATCATGGGGTTCAAACCATAATTTTTTTTGCGGCGCTAAAAAGTGCCGAAGGTAAAACTACAGAATCTAATAAATTTTTTAACAGGGCTAAATTTATGATTGATAGCCTCGGCTTTGCGGAGCTTAATGAATATAGGTTGATGCAGTTATCCAAGCATTATGCGCGTCAAAAAAATTACGAGGCAGCCTACTTTACGAAGTTACTTCACCTTCAATTTAGAGATTCTCTCAATAAAGTAACTGGGAGAAACTCCTCATCTAGGCAAATGTTAATCTATAAATTGGGCAAAGAAAGAGCAGAAAACGAATTATTGATACAACAAAACAACAACCATACAATCATTACAATAGGTGTTTCTATTCTGGTTATCATCCTTATTATAAGTCAATTAGTGGCATATTATTTTTATAAAAAAATCAAAAATAACAATGCCCATTTGCAGGAATTGAACAAGCAAATCATGCAACAAAAATTTTCGCTAGAAGCATTAAACTACCAATTGCATCAAGCCAATGACAATAAATCATTTTTAATTAAAACCATTGCGCATGATTTGCGAACACCTATAGGCAACCTAATGAGTTTACAAGGTTTATTGGATGAGTATATTCAAAAAGGCCCTGAAAGCGAAGAATACCAGCAGTTAATCTCTAGTAGTTGCTTTATGGCCATGCATATTATTGAAGATATTTTGGATCAATCTGTCATTGAAAAAAGTATTTTAACCCTTTCTAAACAAATTACGCCAATTAACCCAATCATCAAAGATGCTATTGGTTTATTAAGGTTTCGGCTTGAACCAAAACAGATACAAGTAGTTAGTTTATTAGAAGAAAATGTGAACCTCTTGATGGATGGAGAGCGGATCAAGAGGGTTATCATTAATATTTTGATGAATGCCATAAAATTTAGTCCACGAAAATCTGCCATACATGTTAAGCTTAGCAAGGTAGACCAAACCTGTTTTTTAAGTATTGCCGACCAAGGCGTTGGCATGTCTAAGGAAGTAATAAATAAACTTTTCGATAAAAATCAAAAGGCTGGTAGAGAAGGATTAGAAAAGGAGAAATCTTTTGGAATAGGTTTAACCATCGCACAATCAATCATTGAGGCACATGGTGGAAAAATATTTGTTGAAAGTGAACCTAATTATGGTTCAACCTTTTATATAGAATTGCCCATCAACAAAAGTTAGCTGGTAAATCGTAAATTGTAGTTTCAAGAAAAAGCCCTTAATTTCACCCCATGGAAAATTTTGTGGTAAGCGCACGCAAGTATCGTCCATCACGTTTCGACACGGTGATTGGACAAGAACATGTGGTTCAGACTTTAAAAAATGCCATCAAAAATAGGCATTTGGCGCATGCCTTTTTATTTTGTGGCCCAAGAGGAGTGGGTAAAACCACCAGTGCAAGGCTTTTAGCAAAAACCATTAATTGCACCAATTTAAGTGCAGATTTTGAAGCTTGTAATGAATGTGATAGCTGCAAGGCATTTAATGCAAATGCTTCCTTCAATATTTACGAACTAGATGCGGCTTCAAACAATTCAGTTGACGATATTAGAGGATTGGTGGAGCAAGTAAGATATGCCCCACAAGGAGCTCAATACAAAATTTATATCATAGATGAGGTACATATGCTAAGTTCACAAGCATTTAACGCCTTTCTTAAAACGTTAGAGGAGCCACCTCCATATGCCAAGTTTATTTTAGCAACCACAGAAAAGCATAAAATCCTACCCACTATACTTTCTCGTTGTCAAGTATTCGATTTTCATAGAATTAAAATTGAGGATGCGGTTAAGCAACTCAAAGAAATTTGCCAAAAAGAACAAATAGAAGCTGAAGAGGAAGCTTTGCATGTAATTGCTAAAAAAGCGGATGGTGCAATGCGTGATGCGCTTTCTATATTTGATAGAATTGTAAGTTTTAGCGGGTATAAAATTACATATTCTGATGTGATAAATAATCTAAATATGTTAGATTATGACTATTATTTTAAAGCGGTCAACTTAACCATTACAGGTAATATTGCAGGGAGTTTGTTACTTTTTGATGAAATACTAAATAATGGATTTGAGGCGCAACATTTTTTATTAGGATTTGCAGAGCATCTAAGAAACCTAATGGTATGTAAACATCCGGATACTTTAAAATTATTAGAAGTGGCCCCTAACGTAGCAGGTAAGTTTGCCCAACAATGTCAAACCACAAGCTCAAGTTTTCTTTTAAATGCACTTAACCTTATCAATCAAACAGAGTTAGGGTACAGACAAAGTAAAAATCAACGACTACATGTAGAATTAACACTCATGAAACTCTGTAATTTGAGTCGTGTTATCCAATTGTCCACTCAGCAACCAATGGTTGATGAGAAAAAAAAAACTAATGACCTAATTGTTCCATCAATAGGTATTAGCAATAGCCCAAATGAAACTGCCAATAAAATTGCGCCAATATTAAGTGAGCAAAATATTCCTAATCCGTCAGCAATTAATAATTTAAGTGCACTAGAAAAATTAAAGGCACAAGTTGCAAAAAATAAAGAACTACAAAATCCTGGGGAACCAATTCAAACAGATACTACCAGTCAAGAAACCAACAATGAGGAAGTAACTTTAGATCAATTTACAGCTATTTATAATATCTATTTAAATAGTTTAGAAACTGGAGGAAAAGCAAGATTAGCTGCATTTTTAAAGGAATCTCCTGTAGAATGGAAAGCGCCTTCAACCGCCATTATAGAACTTAAAAGTGAAATGGAATTAGAAATGATCAATGAAGAAAGAATCAATTTTATGCCATTGTTTAGGTCTAAATTAAATAATTATCAATTCGAAATTGAGTTCACAGTGAATAAAGATAGAATTGTAAATTTAAGCCGAATTAGCAAAAGTGACCAGCTAAAGGTAATGATAGAAAAACAACCCATTCTAGGTGAATATGTGCAAACTCTAGGCCTAGAAATAGATTATTAACATGTCGAACAGCAATAAAATAAAGCAATCATTGAGTGCAAAAGCAAGAAGGTTATTTAATTACTTTCTTAAAGGTCTTTTAATTTCGTTACCAATTTATGCCACTTATCGCATCATTAGAGGTTCTTTAGAAACCTTGGATGCCGTATTACCCTTTGAAACCATAGGTCTTGGGTTTATAATTGTAATCTCTACAATTACACTCCTAGGATTTATTGGCACAACCATTATTACCAGGCCTATCATTGATTTAATGGATGATTTATTTTCAAAAATCCCTTTGGTAAAAGTAATTTATACCTCCATTAAAGATTTAATAGAAGCATTTGTAGGGGATAAAAAGAAATTTAACAAACCAGTTTTGGTTGAACTTACACCTGGCATTTTTAAACCAGGATTTGTTACTCAAGATGATTTAGCCTTTTTAGGTTTACCGGGATTATTAGCTGTTTATTTGCCCCACTCCTACGCGTTTTCAGGCAATGTCTTTTTGGTTGAAAAACAAAAGATAAAAATTTATGAAGGTGAAAGTGGAGATTTGATGAAATTCATTGTTTCAGGTGGTATAATTCAAAACGAGGACAAAAATAAATAAAGATTATGCTAATCATTAGGGATTTCTTACGATTAATTAGGTTTAATAACCTAATCATTATATCCCTCACCCAATTGTTTGCCTATTATTTTTTGACACCCTCCATTTCGTTTAGAGATGTAATTGCACCACAGTTTTTATTATTACTTACTAGCACCTTTATGGTAGCAGCTGCCGGTTATATCATCAATGATTATATGGACGTGATGCTAGATTTAGTAAATAAGCCTGATAAAGTTATTGTTGGCAAAACATTTAGCCGACGTTGGGCCATGTTTTTACATTTTAGTTTAAACTTTTTTGCGTTTTTAATTGCATTACAACTAAGCAATACTATTGCTTTAAGCGTTTTTGTGGCCGCACTTTCGCTATGGATATATTCTCAACTACTAAAAAAGAATTACCTCGTTGGTAATTTAATGGTAGCAGGGCTTAGTAGTTTTACCCTTTGGATCATCTATTTATTTGACCACCGAGTGATGATTAATGGGATTTGGGTTTACAGTGCTTTTGCTTTTTTTACAACCATAGTAAGAGAGATTATTAAAGATACTGAGGACATGAGAGGCGATGAAAAATTTAAATGCAGAACTTTACCCATTGTTTTAGGGATAAGGAAAACTAAAGAAATACTTATTTGGTTGCAGGTTATATTAGTTGGGTTCACCCTTGCCTATTGCACATTTTTTGGAGCACTAAGTTATAGTAGCAATAAAATTTTTGGCATATTTGTAATGTATATGATGCTTTCGGTTATCATCCCGATGTTTATGGTTATTTGGTTGATGCGCACTGCTGATGTAAAGCAAGATTTTAGTAGACTAAGTTTAATTGCAAAATTGATAATGATTACAGGCATTCTTAGTATGTTATTCTGGCGATATTAAGCTTCATCCATGGTAGGTTCAAACCGATATATAATTTCTTTAATTTTTCTACTTACAAGCATTGTTGGGAAAACTCAAATAAAAAAATTTGAAGTAGCAGGCGTTTACGGATATCATTTTGCCACTAATACCATTTACAAAACAGGCGCGTCACTTAATGGACCTATAAAAGGTATAGAATTAGGCATTGGGAAAAGCGGAATAGGGAATGCAAATTACCAAGAGATTTATGGCGCACAAAAGGCAATGCTTAATTTTAGATTTATTGAACTTAATAATAAAGATACTTTTGGTTACGCTTTTAGCCTATTGCCCAGCATACATTTGCCATTAAGTATTTCTAAGAATCAGGCTCTCAGGGTTAAAGTATCGTATGGCTTAACCTTTAATACGCAACAATTTAATAAAGAAACTAATTTTGATAACAGAGCAATTAGCTCTCCTTTGAATTTTGGCCTAGACCTTGGGCTAGATTGGGAGCTAAGAATTGCGAAACGGCAATATTTATACCTTTCGCCAGGTATTTTCCACATCTCAAATGGGAGCTTTAAAATGCCCAATGGTGGCATTAATTTAGTTTACTTAAAAGCTGGTTTTGGTTTGAACCAAGGATTAGCGAACTCCGACCTAAAAAAACATTCCTATAGCCTTGACAAGAAATTATGGAATTATTGGATTTATGGTTTTGCCACCCATAGAGAGTTTAATTATTTTGCAAATTTGGATAGGTTTTGGGTATTTGGTTTGAACCAAAACTTAACTTATCAAATCAATCATTTGTATGCAATTGGTTTAGGCGCAGACCTACATTATGATGCCACCCAATCTTTGACCAATGCAGACGGGAAAAGGGTATACCAAGTAAAGGAACACGAAAAATATTTATTTGCAATAGGATTGAGTCAGCAATTTACTTTAGGTAAAATTTTCCTTCCAGTAGGTGTTTATACTTATTTAGTTCCCTTAAGTTTTATAAAAGAACCTGTTTATATCCGATTTGGATTAGGGTACCATTTCACAAAACACTGGTTTGTAGGAAGCTTTTTTAAAGGAACCGTTAATAATAAAGGACAACTAAAAAGTGATTTTATGGAATGGAGTTTAGGCTACCGATTCTAATCAACGATTTTGGTAACCTGAAAACTCTGGTGTTTGTAAAGTAAGCAAGGTAGTTTGATTAGGTTTAACTTCCACCTCTAAAGTTTTTTTAAGCACCATTCCTTGTTCACCATCTGCTTTAAAATTGAGTTGTTGTTTTCCGCTTATAAGTGTAACCCTTGTATAAGAAATATGAGAAGGTAAAAGCTGCCAATTGCGTGTATCTGCATGTTCAGAAATTGCGCCCAATAAAGAGGCTGCCACGGCTAGACCTTCCTTTTGTTTATCTTGACTAGCCTTAAAAACGGCCAGCTGTTTTAACGCCAACCTAAGAACACCGGCAGATAGTTCTTTAAGCATGCGGTCTTGCAAACTTTTATAAGCAATTGCATTGATGTCTTGTGCTAAATTAAAAGGATAAATACTATCATTAATCAATAAATAAGCAGATTGATAGCGAGGGATGCGGCTAACATATTTGGGCAATGCCATTCTAAAAAAACGCATGTCTGCAAGTCCTTTGCTATCATCCTCTCCAACATACATTTGAAAATTAATACCTAATTCCAAGTTTACAAATTGTACATAACCTTTACCCTGTGGCACTATCGAAATGGTAATGCTTAATTCATCTTTAATCGGACCCAAGCCATTGTTCCAAAATACCACAACATCACCTGAATTACTTAGTGTATTTGGGGTATAACGCATTCCAAATTCCTTTTCAAAAAACCTTGCTTCTTCGTAGAATCCTGTTAGATAGGCAGTTCTTAATAAATCTTTCTTTAATTGTAAAGGGATGGGCGTATTTAGTTGAGTGCTATAATCTTCTTTGTAAACCTCCCAAGCATTTCTATAGGCAATGAAAGCATCATTGTATTCTTTTCTAATATCATAAACCAATCCCAACAAATTATGAGCAAAAGCATCTCTTTTGTATTTGTTTTCTCTTTTATATGAATCTGTGATTTTCTGCATTTTAAGCAGCATACGTTTCGCTTCAATGAGCGCTTCATCTAATTTTTGAAGCTGGAGATAATTCATTACACTGTAATAATGAATCATAATTTGCTCAAAATTTTCCCCAGGATAGGTTGTAAACTTAGCACTGGTAAGCATTGTAAGCACTGCACCTCCAATATTTTTGTTATAGTCCTCCACAAAATAATCCGCCTTTTGAAGGTACACATTACTTTCTGTAGACTTACCAGCCATCCATAGAACAGTGCCTTTATTTAAATAAAAAAGCAGCTTATTTCTTTTGTTTTTTTCCCATTTCGCATCGTCTTGCAAAAGCTTTTCAGCGGCATCAAGGTTATTTGCATAAACGGCTGTCATTAATTCTTGACTCTTTTGGTAATAAGTAGCACAAGAACTAATAAAAAAAGCGAATAGAAAAAGAAGGACATAGTTACCTATGCCCTTTATATGTAAAAATGAAGGTTTCAAATTAGTTCTTTATAAACTTTTTAATTTCCTTTTCACCAATCCAAACTTTCTCGTTGGTTTCTAAATCTGTCAATTCTAGATTTACTTGGTACTTAACTGTTTTTTGTTTTTTGTATTGATCTACAACACTAAGAATAATTCCATTTAGCATAAAATCGGCACCCTTTTCTTTTCCCCATTTTTTGCGTGTTTCTTCGCTCGAAAAGGTTTGTTGATCATTGCGCTCATCTCTTACTTCATTGCGTTCTTCTCCGCTTTGCACTACTGAAACTGTTGCAGAATTAATAAAAGATTTCTCCAAACTTTTAATAAAAAAACCTGCATCAATATGTTCTGTGGTTTTGTTTCTAACTTGTCCAATTATTACGACTGGTTTGCGGCCATTTTTAGTTTCAAAGTTAGCTCTCCAAGGTCTGTTTAAAACATCTTGAATCATTTCTTCTGCTACCAATTTAGCATCTGTATCATTCCATCTTCCGCTTAAATCTGTTGCTGTGTTTGGGTCAATACGCTCCACCTTCCTTGAAGGTCCACAATTGCTAAATATCAATAATGAGACAAATGCCGAAGCGAAAAGTAATTTTTTCATATTATTGTTTTGGTTACCAATTTTACAAATAACGTTCCAAAAAATCTATTATAGTTAAATGAATTTAAAATTTTCAAAAAATGCAATGTACTTAATAGGGCTTAATTGCTTGTTAATATTAAGCATTTCGGGTTGTATAGGTCCTAAAGAATTCTCAAAGAAAAGCTTTAAAAATCAAATAATTCTTGAGGGGCGTGTTCAAAAAAAGCAATTAGCTGAGTATAAAAAACTAAAATGGTTTTCTCCAAACTACCAATCTTATAAGCCTGATACAGCCATTTTAAAACTATTAATCGCTAAAACGGAAGGCATTTCTTTTATCATGTTTGGGGGTACTTGGTGCAGTGACACCCAAAGAGAATTACCTAAATTTTTAGCCTTATTAGAACACCTTCAAATTGGTTCAAACCGATATGAAATGTGGATGTTGGACATGAAAAAGGAAAGTAAATATGTGAACCAAAAAATATTTGATATTCAATATGTCCCCACTTTTTTGGTATTTAAAGAAGGAAAAGAAATTGGCAGGATCATTGAAAAACCAAAACAAAGTTTGGAGCTTGATTTACTTGAAATTCTTTCCAAAAACTAAAGAAAAATTACCGCTTATCTAAAACTTTTATCAATAATGGTTAGCGGTTTGAACCAAATTATAAAATTGTTACCTTGCACAGAATGAACAAAATTTTGATATACGCACTCTTACTATGGGTAGGAGTATTTGAAGGCCTTGCTCAAGACAGTTTAAAGACTACTTTAAAAACCTTTAGGCCAGAAGAACAGCATGGAATTTCGTACCAATTGGTGGGTCAAATTTTAAGTAGTTATCATTATAGAAAAGTAGAAATAAATGATCAGCTTAGCAGTAAAATTTTAGATAACTATTTAGAAAATCTAGACCCAAGTAAGGTATACTTTTTAGCAGAAGACATTCAAAAATTTGAAGCATGGCGTAATCAGTTTGATGATGATCTACAGCAAGGCAATGTGAGTAAAGCCTTTGATATTTATAATATTTACCAACAAAGGATGTATGATAGAATTCAGTACACCTTTGATTTACTGCGCCGTGACATAGATTTTAGCATCATGGATTCATTTCTTATCAATAGGGAAAATGCCAAATGGATAAGTACTTATAAAGAATACGATGAACTATGGCAAAAGAAAACCAAAAGTGAAGCCTTACAACTAAAGGCCGATGGGAAAAGCTTTGAAGTTTGGTCTGATATTCTTAGAAAACGTTATTACAATTTGTTAAAGCAATTAGCCAAAACAAAGAATGAGGACGTATTTTCATATTTTGTAAATTCTATTACTGAAATTGCCGATCCACATACCAATTATTTTTCGCCAAGGGCAGCTGAAGATTTTACAACCAGCATGAGTTTAAGTTTAGAAGGAATTGGCGCCACTTTACAAACAGAAAGTGAATATACCAAAGTGAGAGAGGTTGTAAAAGGTGGCCCTGCAGACCGCAGCAAACAAATAAAAGCAAATGATAAAATTGTTGCTGTTGGCCAAGGAAAGGATGGAGAAATGATAAATGTTTTAGATTGGCGTATTGATGATGTTGTTTCCCTGATAAGGGGTAAAAAAGGTACTATTGTTCGTTTAGAGATTATTTCTGTAGATGCCGTAGGGAACCAAACTAAAATAGTAGAAATTGTTAGGGATAAAATCGTTTTAGAGGATCAGGCGGCTAAAGGCAGTATAAAAGAAATTAATTTTAATGGAGTTAAACAAAAAGTTGGAGTGATTGTCTTACCTACCTTTTACCTTGATGTAGCAGCAATGCAGCGTGGAGATAAAAACTTTAAAAGTACCAGCAGAGACGTAAAAAAATTAATCCTTGAATTAAAAGCACAAGGTGCCAAATCTATGGTTATAGATTTGAGAAATAATGGCGGTGGAAGTTTGCAAGAAGCCATTGATTTAACAGGATTATTCATTAATAAAGGTCCTGTTGTTCAAGTAAAAGATCATTTTGGCGCCATAGAAATTGACGAAGATAGAGATGAAAGTATCACTTGGGAAGGCCCAATGTGTGTATTGGTAAACAGATTTTCGGCCTCAGCCTCTGAGATATTTGCAGCAGCCATACAAGATTATGATAGAGGTTTGGTTATTGGTGAGAAAACTTTTGGAAAAGGCACTGTTCAAAATATGTGGGACCTGAATCAGTTTGTTAAATTGGGAACTTTAAAGGTGGGACAGTTAAAATATACAATGGCAAAATTTTATAGGATTTCTGGTGGTAGCACTCAATTCAAAGGAGTAATTCCAGACATTGAATTCCCAGGTATGTATTCTGATAAAATGTTTGGAGAAGAGGCTAGTGAGTTTTCCTTGCCCTATGATGAAATTCAAAAAGCCTCTTACACGGTTCAGGGTAATGCTAAGGCAAAATTAGCTACGCTAAAATCTATGCATGAAAATAGAATGGCACTTTCTAAAAACTACCAATTTTTGTTAGAAGATATAGAATTTGCAAGCGCTAATAGAAAGCAAAATTACTTTACACTTAACGAGGAAGTTTATAAAGCTGAAATTGCTAAAAACGAGGCTAAGAAGAAAGAAAGAGAAAAGGCCAAAGAAGCTCTCAAAGGCAAAGAAGAAGATGGCAATTTAATTTTAGATGAGGCTATTTACCTGTTGTTAAGCAATACTGCTCAATAACCGTACTTATCTTTCCAGCGAGTTTTAAGAAATTGTTTTTGCTCTTGTTCTCGAGGGTTCTGACCAGGTTCAAAGTATTTGGTACCATTCAGTGAATCAGGCATAAATTCTTGGGTCACAAAATTGTTTTCAAACAAGTGTGCATATGCATAGTCTTTCCCATAATTAAGTTCTTTCATTAATTTAGTGGGCGCATTTCTCAAGTGCAATGGCACTGGTAAGTTGCCAGACTTTGCAACTTCTGCCAAGGCTGCATCTATTGCTAAATAACTTGCATTGCTTTTAATTGAGCAGGCCAGGTAAATAGCACATTGAGATAAAATAATTCTACTCTCTGGATTACCAATAACTTTTACGGATTCAAAACACTGACTTGCGAGTAATAGCGCATTGGGGTTAGCATTTCCTATGTCTTCACTTGCCAAAATAAGCATTCTTCTTGCAATAAATGTTGCTTGTTCACCCGCATATAACATGCGGGCCAAATAATAAACAGCAGCATTGGGGTCGCTTCCTCTAATAGATTTTATAAAGGCAGAAATTACATTATAATGCTCCTCTCCCGCTTTATCATATTGAAGCGTGCGTTTTTGTAAAACTTCTTCTACTAATTTATTGGTTAAAACAATGGGCAAACTTTCCTCAAATTGATTGGCCAAAATTTCAAATAAATTAAGCAGTTTTCTACCATCTCCGCCGCTATGGGCTAACAATGCTTCCCATTCCTTTATTTCTATTTGTTTTGAACCAAACCAATCGTCTTTAGCAATTGCAGAGAGCAATATATTTTTGAGGGCTTGTGCATCTAATTCATTTAAAACATAAACCTGAGCGCGGCTTAATAGTGCGTTGTTTACTTCAAAACTTGGATTTTCTGTAGTAGCTCCGATTAATATAATGGTACCATTTTCAACTGCGCCAAGTAATGCATCTTGTTGACTTTTATTAAAACGATGTATTTCATCTAAGAAGAGTAATACCTTTCCAATTTTTTTGGCTTCTTCAATTACTTTTCTCACTTCTGCAACACCAGCCTGAATTGCACTTAGGTAATACACATTCAATCCTAATTCTTGGCCAATGATTCTAGCCAAGGTAGTTTTACCTACCCCGGGAGGTCCCCAAAAAATTATACTAGGGATTTGTTTGTTTTGAATAACCCTAAATAATGGAGCGTTGGAACCTAACAAATGATCTTGTCCAAAAATCTCTGAAAGCTGTTGTGGTCTTACCCTTTCAGAGAATGGTTTATGCGTTGCAGAATTTCCTAAAAACATAAGATATTACAAATTCGTTATATTCGTAAAAGTAATGCAAAAAAAGCTGCTCCTATTTATTTTTTTGATAGCCTCCTTTGGTTCAGGACTCTTAATTGCCCAAACCACGATTCCTTTAGATTCTGCAGGAGAAAAAAAACTCTTTTACCAAGAAGGTAAAGCAAGTTATTATCATCCAAGTTTAGAAGGCTATAAAACAGCAAATGGACAACGATACAGCAGAAAAAAACTTACCGCAGCCCACAGAACCTTACCTTTAGGAACTAGGGTAAAAGTAATTAATGTAAAAACAAAAAAATGGGTAATTGTAACCATTAATGATAGAGGACCCTACTCAAAGAAGTATATAATCGACCTCTCCTTCAGAGCCGCGAAGCATTTAGGCATGACAAATGGAAAAGGGTTTGCGCGGGTAAGAATAGAAGAATTACCTCCTAAGGATAAAGCTTGGCAGCAAAACCATATACCAGAATTACCAGGACAAGGATTAAAAAAATAGTAAAAGCTCCATCAGCGCCTATATCTTTGCGCCTACAATTGCAAAATGGACCAAAAATTATTGAATCAATTTAGGAAGATTGCCTTTTGGGAAGGCGTATCTTTTGTGGTATTAATGTTTATTGCCATGCCCCTAAAATATTGGGTAAACTTTCCTTTAGCTGTAAAATATACAGGCTGGGCGCATGGTGTTTTGTTTATTCTATATGGTGTTTGGTTATTGCGTGTAAAAGACACCTATAACTGGAATTTAAAAAGGCAGGCCACAGCTATGATAGCTGCACTCCTGCCTTTTGGAACATTTATTTTAGAGAAAAAGACTAAATATTATTCAGAAGAATAATATTATTTTACTCTTTCTACATACCCACCAGTTCTAGTATCAACTTTAACCTTATCGCCAACATTAACAAATAATGGAACCATGACATCTGCACCATTGTCTAGTTTGGCAGGCTTTAAAGTATTAGTTGCAGTATCACCTTTAACTCCTGGCTCTGCATAATCTATGGTTAATACCACAAAAGTTGGAGCTTCTGCGGTAAGCGGGGTATCTCCTTCAAAAGAAACTTTAACCATCATTTCTTCCTTCAAAAACTTAGCGGCTTCACCCACTAAAGCTTCTTCTATGTAAACTTGGTCAAAAGTTTCTGGATCCATCATTACTAAACTGTTTCCATCTTTATAAAGATATTGCATTTCTTTAAATTCAACGCGAACCATTTCAACAGATTCACCTGCTCTAAAGCGGTGTTCCATTTGTTTACCCGATTTAACGTTTCGAACCACTACTTGATAAAATGCTCTCAAGTTACCAGGTGTGCGGTGTTGGTATTCCAAAACCTGACACAACTCATTGTTATGACGGATGAAACATCCTTTAAATAAATCTCCAGTATTAGCCATGCTATTGTATTATAAGTTTTTGAGGCTGCGAAAATAGTCTTTTTCAGAAAATGTAAACGAGTTTTTTGGTTTCAAAAAAAGGTTCGTCAAACCAAGTGCTTAATGGAATTTCTTCTATAACCAATTTTCTATTGAGGGATTTTAGTTCCTTTAGCTCAAGTTTAAGATCGCCTCCCTTTAAAAAAAGATAACCATTTATTTTACTATTAAACTCCTCACTATCATCAAGGTAACTCTGTGTCCAACGATATAATTGCGCTGCAGGTGCCACTGCTCTAGCCGTAATAAAATGAAATTTCTCCTTTAAGTTTTCAACTCTACCAATGGCAAAGTCTGTATTAGTTAAACCTAATTCTTCTGATACCCCCTCTGCAACTTTTATTTTTTTGGCAATGCTATCTACCATGGTTACTTCGGTTTCTGGGAAGAAAATGGATAAAGGAATTCCAGGAAAACCACCTCCTGTGCCAATATCTAAAATTCTAGTTTGTGGTTTAAATGATATAAATTTAGCAATGGCAAGTGAATGTAATACATGTTTTTCATAAAGACCTTCGATATCTTTTCGAGAGATTACATTTATTTGGGCGTTCCAAGTGGCATACAAATCTTGAAGTTTTTCAAAATGTTGCAACTGTGTTTGGTTCAAACCGGGAAAATATTTTAAAATAATATCCATTACCAAATTTTTCTATTACGAATAAAAAATCCTCTAATACCAAAAATCCAAATGTAAATTAAATAGATAAAATCAAGCAAAGGGATGAACCAAATCAAACTTAAAGATTTTAGTTTTTTAAGGATTTTAAAATAAATTACAAGTTGAATTAATAACCTTAAACCGTAAGCAGCAACAATAAATATTGGGTCAACCCCGAACAAAAACAGTGGAAAAAGGGCGGCATAAAAAACCAAATGGGTAAAATAATAGGCACCTAAGAAAAATTGGTCGCGCGGTTTATAATATTTCCCAGTATAGAGGTGTCTTGTTTTTTGTTTGACCCAATCTCCTAGTTTTCTTTTAGGTTCCGTTTGCATAAAAGTGTCTGGATGAATTTGAATCACAACATTAGAGGAAGTTGCAACTTCATTTACAAATAAATCATCGTCGCCACTCAGAATATGTTGATGGGAGGCGAAACCTTTATGTTTAAAAAATAGGGTTTTGGTATAGGCTAAATTTCTACCTACCCCCATAAAAGGACGTTTAAGTATGGCAGCAGATAAATAGGCCATTGCGGTAAGAATTGTTTCATACCTGATGAACAAATTTAAAAAACTTTTATGCTTATTATGTGGCGAAAATCCAAGAATAATTTCGGCTTGTGGGTTTTCCATAAAAGTTGCCTGCATAGATTTTAACCATTGATTGCTAGTAGGCACACAATCGGCATCTGTAAAAAACAAGTTTTCAAATTGAGCTGCTTTTATTCCAATGGTAAGCGCAAATTTCTTGCTTGTAGGATATTTTTCCTGCTCAACTAATTTGCAAATTTTAAGATGTGGATTATTTTCTTGGTAATATTCGAGCAATTTCTGGCTATCATCCCAACTACAATCATTGATTACAATGACTTCAAAGTTGGGGTAATCTTGGTTAAGAATAGAAGGCAGGCATTCTTGTAAATTTCTATACTCGTTTCGAGCTGAAATAATTACTGAAACAGGAGGAAATGACTTATCAGTTTGGGGTTTACGAACGGCATAAAAAGCCAATTTGCCGAATACTCCAATATAATAGTACAACTGTACAAAAAGCGCTATTATAAAAACAATTGCTAAAACCCAACCCCAAATGGTATTTATCTCCAACATAGGCTACAAAGGTAAATTGCTTTTTGAATCTCTGCACAACTTATTTCAACATAGCTATGTGAATACTTTAAATAGCGATTAATTAAAACCGAGTTGTTTAATAATTTGTTCGATTTGCCAATCTTCTATGGGGTCATATTCATCCTTAAGGTTTGCATCAAAAACTTTGGCCATTCCTTGCCAATACACTGCGGTAAGATCGCCGCGGTAGGTTTGAAGCAGTTCGTAGGTAGTTTTCCCTGTTTCTCTATAAATTAACCTTATTAGGATTCTACCTTGCGAGCGGGTGAGGCCTTTAAGATCGTCCATAAACTGGTCTTTTACTGCTTTTTCTGTTCGTTTAAGATATTCACGTCTAGCCTTATCTGATGGCAAGACTTGAAGGTTTTGCTCCATTAATTGAAACCTAAAACTAGCCATTTTTGCATAAGGCAAAACTTTTTTTACGTTATAAACTAGGCGCTGGTATTTTTTTTCGTAGTTAGAATCTTTTTGTGCTTCAACTATAAAATCAGGCAAGCTATATTGGATGGTATCGGGTTCTGTTTGACCCAAAACTCTTAAGCAGCTTAAGAAAACCAATGAGAGAATGATAAATTTCTTCATGCACAAGGGAGGTAAAAAATCATGCCACTTTTTTTCGGTTCAACCCTAAATAAATAAGGGCAGCAATAGAAACGATGATAAAAGTAGCAGAAATGAGTTCGGCTTGCGTAATTTCATTCCCAAAAATGTGGTAATTGGTATTTACTCTAATTTTTTCTATCAAGAATCTTTCAATTCCGTTTAATAATAGATAAAAGAAAAAGAACATGCCTGGGGTGGTAAATTTTTTACGAACCAACCAAAGGATAACAAATAGAAAAACACAGGCAATGGCTTCATACAATGGTGTTGGGAAAACGCCATTTGGGAGGGCATTGCAATGACTTCCAACACAACCTTGAATAGAAATTCCTTCATTTAAAACATTATGCGGATAGGTATAGGCCCAAAACCAATCAGGCATAAAACTTAACCATTCTGGTTTGGGCATAAAGTTTTCAATGCCCCAATCTCCATCTCCACTTAGGTGGCAACCAATTCTTCCCATTCCATAGGAAAGCATAAGTCCGGCAGCTGCACTATCGCACATTACAAGTGGTGGAATTCCATTTCTTTTGGTATAATATATAATACCTGTGGCTGCCACAATTAGACCACCATAAAAAGTGAGTCCACTAAATGAAATTAGCGAACCTATCGGGTCGGCCATGAGTTCATCTAAATTTTCAAGATTATGAAAAATTTTCGCACCTAAAAGTCCACCAATGGCAGCAATAGCAACAATATTACCCATTAATTGATAGGGCCTTTGGCTTATAAAGGTTTCTGTTTTCTTTTTACCAGCAACCTCTTTGGCCTCTTTATTTTTATAATAATAGGCGATAATACCGCCTACCAAAGCGCCAAACCAGCTTCCTTTTGCACTTAGTAAAAACTTTTGCGAGTTGGCTACAAGGGCATCATAATCTAGGAACATTTCGAGTAATTTAAATCCAATAAAAGCACCAATGATGGTTTGTGCAATGATATCAACAAGCATAACAGGTGCGTTTTGAACCAATTTAACACGAATCGGTTGAAGGAGTCCGTTTGCTTCAAATCTTTTAAGTTCGGAGGCGGTAACTTGATAGGCAGCCATAAATGACAGGGCCATAAAAAAACCAAAGGTTTGAATCGGCATGGGGATGTTCAGGCCGAATAAATCGAGTAATAGGTCTGATATAGTTGCGTACATAAATGCGAAGAAACATCAAAAATATTAGATAAATTGTACCCCTGAAATAAAAACATGATTGAATTAAGAAGTGATACCTTTACCCTACCCACAGAAGGGATGAGAGAGGCAATGTTTACAGCCCCTATAGGGGACGATGTGTTTGGAGAAGATGAAAGTGTTAATGCCCTTGAAACGTATTGTGCAAATTTGTTTGGAATGGAGGCGGCATTATTTTGCAGCAGTGGCACGCAAACCAATCAAATTGCCATTAAAATGCATACGAAGCCAGGCGATGAGGTAATTTGCCATGAGTTATCACATATTTACTTATATGAGGGCGGTGGAATTGCCTTTAATAGTGGAGCTTCAGTGCGTTTGTTACAAGGCGATTATGGAAGATTTACAGCAAACCAAGCAAAATTGGCCATTAACAAAGACGACGTTCATTTTCCATCGAGTAAATTGATAAGCATTGAAAATACCATAAATCGTGGCGGAGGTGCCTGCTGGGAATTTTCGGAGATTGTAGGATTAAGTGACTTGGCTAAATCTCATCAATTAAAATTCCATTTGGATGGCGCCCGAATATTTAATGCCTTGGTAGCTAAGGGAGAAAGTGCAAGTTCTTATGGAAAAGTATTTGACAGTATTTCAATTTGTTTAAGCAAAGGCTTGGGCGCTCCAGTAGGTTCAGTTCTAATTGGAAGTGGAGCAGATATTAAAGCTGCAAGAAGAATTAGAAAAGTTATGGGAGGAGGCATGCGACAGGCTGGATTTTTGGCTGCTGCTGGAAGTTTTGCCTTAAAAAATCAGGTTGAAAGATTGAAGATTGACCATGAGCGGGCGAGGTTTATTTCTGAGGTACTTTTAACTCAAAGTTGGGTTAAAGAAGTTTACCCAGTTGAAACCAATATTATTATTTTTAAATTAATAGATGCGATAAAAGCGGAAGATTTTACAATGCATTTAAATGAAAATAACATTAAAGCATCGAGTATTGGCAATAATGCAATTCGATTTGTATTTCATTTGGGTCAAAACGAACAACAAATTAATCAATTAGAGGAAGTTATACATAAGTTTAGGGTCTAAAATTGTCTATAAAACCAGGTTAACAGCCCTACTTGTTAATCTTAATTTTTACTAAAATGTATAATAATTAGGCACAAAGCTTTAATTTGTGCGTGAATTAACTCAACTTAAAATAATAAGTTAAATTTTATGGTCAGAAAATTACTCTTGTACGCCTTAATTTTAGGAAGTTTCCAATTAAGCGCACAAAGCTACGTAAATGAGATTGCAACTTCGGGTTTACCTACTACTGGTGGAGAAATCTTAGGGGTACTAGATTATAACAACGATGGCTTTACGGATGTTGTTTATGGAAATAGTACAACAGGGCAAGTGCAGATTTATAAAAACAACTCAGGTGTTTTTACGAATGCCACTAATGTTACTAACTTTCCTGTTGTGACTTTAACAGGTGGTGGAAATCAAAGTGCCATACCTTTTGATTACAACGGTGATGGTTTTATTGATTTATTAATGGCAAGCTCAGGCACATCGGGTGGCTTGCGATTATTTAAAAATAATTGTGGGGTTAATTTTACGGATGAATCTTTAGCATCACAATTGCCTGCCTCACTTAATTTGGTGGGTCAATATATCACCGAAGACCCTATGATTTTAATTACAGATTATGATAGGGATAATGACAATGATATTGTAGTGTGTAGAAAATCACTTACAGAAAATTCGGTAAGTGTATATGTGAATTCTAACGGTATTTTTGGCACAACACCTAATGATTTGGTAACAAGCATTCCAACGACTAGCTTACCTTTTATTGCATTTTTTGATTATGATAGAGACAATGATGAGGATCTATTGTTAATTTTGAGTAGTAATATTAACAATTCTTCTTCAATTTCATTATATGATAATGGCTCAGGTAGCTTTACAGTTCAAAGTGGCACAGGTTTAACAGTGAGCAGTGCGGTGGGATTTGCCAGTATATTTGATGTAAATAATGATGGTTTCGATGATATTTTATTAGGTACCAAAGAAGTTATTCTACCAGGACCTGGGAATAATGGGAACAGGGTATTTTTAAACAATGGAGGAAATAGCACATTCAGTAATGTAACAAGTTTTTTTACTACATACCAAAGTGCAATTTTAGGAGACAATTATCAAAGTAATATTTTCGATTACGACAATGACGGAGACGTAGATGTATTATGGAGTGTAAGGTCAAATTCCGGTGGAAATAATCGACCTGCCTTTAGAGAGCAAACTGGAATTGGTACTTTTTCAAGCAATTCTTCATTAGATGCACTTTCCATTGCCTCAGGTACTAGAAGTAAGCTGGTAGTTTTTGATTATAACAATGATGGTAAAATGGATGTTTTCGGCCAAACTTCTACCGGAAATGCATTGATGCGCAATAATCATTTAGCTGGTAATTATGTTAAAGTTAAGCTTCAAACGTGCAGTGGTCAAGGTATCCCTATTGGCTCTAAAGTATATGTAAGTGCTGGAGGAAGAGGCCAATTTAAGTCTTATAATTATAATCAAACCTTTACAAGCACGGCTGCTAATAGTTTAGATTTACATTTTGGATTGGGTTCTGCCAGTGTGATAGATACCATTATGGTATTTTTTCAAAACTTTGCGAATATTACCACACTAACCAATGTTAGCATTAATCAAGCTATTACAATAACAGATGGAACTTGTAAAATTGGTGAAGCTTTAGTTTTTGAATTGCCAACGGATAGCATGACAGAATGTGGAGGCGGTGCTGCATTATTAACCGCACCTGCTGGTTTTGCCACCTATAAATGGAGCACGGGTGAATCAACCCCAGATATAGCTGTAAATTCTATTGGTTGGTACACTTGTTCTGTAGAAAATGCTGCAGGATGTAAGGCAATTGATAGTGTATATGTAAAGTTTGGTTTTGCTTATGTATTGCCAGTTGATACTATAATTTGCGAAGGAGCAAGTGTAACTATCAATGCCTATCCGCGTTTTGATTGTTCACCATTTGGAGCACCCAGTAAAATTAAAAAGATAATTCCTGAATTTGTAGATGCGGGAACTTTTAACGGACACCATTATTATATGTATACCATATCGGGAGCATGGAAAGATGCCGCCCAAGTAGCTATCAATAATGGCGGTTTTTTAGCTTCTATTAATAGTGATGAGGAACAAAAATTTATTGAAAATAACCCAGCCTTAGCCGGAAGAAACTTATGGATTGGATTATACAATGAAAATACAGGGCCATTTGTCTGGATGAATTGTGACACCTTTAATTACAGCAATTGGCAATTATCGGCTGGTGCCCCAACACCTAATCCTTCAGACAATTATGTTTTTATGCGAGCAGAAACTTGCCCTGATGGAAGGCAATGGAAAAACACAACTGAATTGCCACCAATTGGGGACCCTTGCGAGAGCACAATTTTTGGATTAATTGAGTTTGACGATGCCACAAATATTGATTATATATGGAGTACAGGAGAAACTGGACCTACGATTACTGTTAAGCCAAGCGGACCATTAACAGTTGTGGTGGAGGTTATTCAAAATGGTTCTGTTTGTTATGGTTCATCAAATATTAGTGTCAATAATTTTAGCAGTATTTTTTCAATTGATACACTTACAGAATGCAGTTCTAATTCTGTTTTATTACAAGCACAAACCGGGTTTGCTAGTTACCAATGGAGTACAGGCGCTATTACAGATAATATAACTGTTTTCTCTGGAGGTTGGTATAAAGTAACAGCCTTATCAAGTAATGGATGTAGTGGTAGTGATAGTATTTTTGTGATTCTATACAACTCAAGTATCAAAACGCAAGATACCACAGTTTGCGCAGGTGTTTCAGTTACTTTGAGAGGACCTACTACACCCTTTTCTTACCAAACTGATTATTCACAGAATTTTCAAGGATTAAGTTATCCTGATTGGAATACGAATTCTTCAATTAACTATAGTGGAACTAGAATTTTAGGTCCTTTTGCCAATGACTCAATAACCTTAAATCTTTTAGGATTAGTGGCTCATGATTCAGTGAGTGTAACTTTTGATTTATTTATTCATGATACTTGGGAAGGTGATTGTTCCAGCAATGGACCGGATAGATTTAGGTTCAAAAATGGCAATACAAATATTTTAAATACAACTTTCTCCAATACCACTGGATGTAATCAAGCATTTAGTGCCAGTGGTTTACCAGGCTCCTTTGCACCTAAATCCGGCGCAGCCTCCATCAACTTAATCAATAGATGCCAGCCTGGCGCTACAACCACAAAATATACCATCACTAGAAGATTTAGACATACCTCAAGTAATTTAGATTTATCATGGATTGGCGATTTAAGAGATGCAGTTGATAATTCAACTAAATGTAATGAAAGTTGGTCAATTGACAATTTAAGCATTCAATTGCGCAGAGAAGGTGGCGGCTTGCTTTGGTCTACTGGTGATTCTACACAAGATATATTTGTTACCCCAACAGACCCTAGCAATATTTACTGGGTAAGAATTCCAGTGGGTAGTTCGTTTTGTTATGATACAGTAACAGTAACTACAGTAACCGGCGAGTTACCTCATAATTTAATTTTTTCAGATACCATAAACATCTGTAATGCAAGTTTAGGTTTCTATCCAATTACAGTAAGTAATAGGTACGACTTTTATAATTGGAGCAATGGTGAAAAAACCAATATTGCTAATGCTTACAATACGGGATGGTATAAAGTGACTGCAGCTTTAGTTCAAGGTTGTTTTGCAAATGATAGTGTTTATGTTCCTTTTCATGACCTAGAAATTATTCCAACAGATACTTCTATTTGTTATGGTAATCCACTTGAACTAAAAGTAGATTATAATAATGATTGTAGCCCGTTTGGTGGCCCTGCCCTTGTAAATTATACAGCAGGAGATATTATTACTGGCTATACTTATAAAGGAGAATTTAAAGGAAGTCATTATTATCAAGCTGATGCACCAAGCTCTTGGAGTGTGGCGGCTCAAAATGCATTGACAGCAGGAGGACATTTGGTTAACATTCTTGATGCAGAGGAACAAGGATTTATTGGTGCAACCATATCAGATAATGTATGGTTAGGTTTATATAGAAATGATGCCTTAGGCTATCATATTTGGATGAACTGTGATACTTTAACCTACTCTAATTGGGCAAGCTCAGAACCGGTTGCAACACCAGAAAACTATACCTTTATGTATGGAATTGCTTGCACTGAGGCACAAAAATGGAAAAGTCATGTAGATGATCCTTCAACTTTAACCGACCCATGTTTAACAAATATATATGGCTTATTAGAAATTAAGCCCAACACCTATGAATACAATTGGTATGATGCTGGCTTTAATTTGATTTCTAATTCTCCAACTATTTTTGTAAATCCTACTAGCAATACCACCTTTAGAGCTTTCCATAGGTTGTTTCCAAATGGAGTTGCTTGTAATAGTGGCTTTTCAAATATTAAAGTAATCAATGACAATTTTAATATATTACAAGATAGCGTTGTTAAGTTAAATTGTAATGGAGATACCGCTATGGTGGTAGCGGCTCCTGGCTTTTCAAACTATTTATGGGATAATGGTCAAACCACCCAAATTGCTGTTTATAGTGCTACAATTGGTTGGGTTTATTGCTCATATGATAATGGAACATGTATTTTTAGAGATAGTGTGTATTTGATTGTTCCAGGGAAATTACAATCGACCACCAGCCTAAAAGACATTACCTGCAAAGGAGATAATAATGGAGATGCTACCATAACTGCGGCGGGTGGTATTCCGCCATTCACCTATACATGGGTATTAAGTGGTTCTAGTTCACAAACAGAATCAAATTTGGCACCAGGCAATTATCCATATATTATTACCGATAGTTTAGGATGTATTTATGTGGATTCTATCAGTATCACAGAACCTACAATTGCCCTATCTGTATCTAACCTTGAGTTTAAAGGTGTAAGTTGTAATGGAGATAGTAATGCTATTTTAGTGCCTCGAATATTAGGTGGTGAAGCGCCATATACAGGAATTTGGACAGGTTTTACTGCTAATGACACCTTATTTAATGTGCCAGCAGGTAGTTATACTTATACTGTTACAGATGTAAGAGGTTGCACAAAATCTGCAAACATAAGCATAAGTCAACCGAGCAGTTTAAGCATTAATGCCACACTCCAAAAACAAATTTTTTGTCCAGAAGATTCGAATGGAGTTATATTGTTAGACGCTTTAGGGGGAACCTCTCCTTATAGTTTCTTATGGAATGGAAATCTATTGGGTACTGATACCCTTACCAATGTTTACAGGGGATTATTTACTGCAATTGTTATAGATAAGAACGGGTGTAAAGACACCTTGCAAATTGAGATGTTACCTTCTAACACAAACCCTGATTTATGCGGGTTGGTTGTTCCATCAGGATTTTCGCCAAATGGAGATGGCCAAAATGACGGCTTTTACATTAAAGGTTTAGAAGGCTACCCTGATAATGAGTTAACCATTTTTAACCGCTGGGGTGAAACCATATTCACTGCCACTAATTATAAAAATGATTGGACAGGTAAACCAACCAGAAATTCAATCATAAGTACAGCAGATGGCTTGGTTCCAAACGATACTTACTATTATGTATTGGTTACAAAGGCTAATAATAAAACCTATTCTGGTTATGTTTATATCACAAGGTAAAAGATCAAATAATGAACGCGTATAAAAAAATACTATATAGTACCTTACTTGTCATTTCATTTAAGGCAAATGCTCAACTATCTTTTGGTAATGAACAATTTTTGTTTAACCCAGTGCTTATTAATCCATCAATGGCAGGTTTGCATAATGGACAAGCACAATTAGGCTATGATGCAAGATGGGTTGGGATTGATGGTGCCCCTAGAACTTCTTTTTTGAGATTTGATAAAATGTTTAATGGGAATACCGGTTGGGATGTTGCAGTTATCTCTGATAGAATTGGCCCCATTAGCAGTATTACTATTGCTAACGCCTTTGCTTATCATTTAAAAACTACTGAAAACACCAATTTATCTTTTGGTTTAAGGCATCACCTAACCCAAAATTACTTCAATATCAATCCACAATTGCTTGTAGATCAAAGCGACCCATTATTAAGTACAGAACAAACAGGCATACCGGTTAATAACTTTGACGCTTCTCTTGCCTTTTACAATTCGAGTAAATTTATGGTGGGATTTAGTTATAGAAATTTAATACCTCAACCTAGATTTAGAAATACAAGTAGTAGCTTACCTAACCCAATTCAATATTCCATTATAAGTCTAAATGGTTGGTTCAACCAAGATTTTGATGGATTTGCCATTGAAGCATTCGGTAACTTTTCTGCAAGTCCTAATTTGCCAACAACGATACAAATTGGGGCATTAGGCTCGGTACAAGGGAAATTTGGAGCAGGATTAAATTTCAGTCCAGGAAATTTCTTAGGAATTCTAGCTTATGTGCGTGCAACAGAAAGACTTAATGTATTTTATAATTACAATTTACCTATTTCAGACATTGCAAAAGCAAGTAAACAATCTCACGGAATTGGAATTGGATTTAGGTTAGGAAAAGAAACTTTAAAAGCTGGTACCTTCTTTATTCAGCCAACAAACGAAAGTTCTATCAATAGATTATTCTAAAAAGGGGGTATCTTTGCCCACCTTTTTATGATTGCACTTACAAATATTGGCTTCGAATTTGGAGGCCGTTTTCTTTATCGGAATGCGAATTGGCATATAAAACCTAATGAACGCATTGGACTTATTGGACTTAATGGCACAGGAAAATCTACCTTATTGCGCATTATTAGTGGGGAATACACCCTAACAGAAGGTATCATGTCTAAGCCAAAAGATTTAACAATTGGCTTTTTGAACCAAGATCAATTAAGTTTTGACACCGACGATAGTATTTTAGAAGTTGCGCTTACCGCCTTTGCTAAACAACTGGCCTTAGAAAAAGAAATAAACGAGGTAATTGTTAAGTTAGAAACCGACCATAGTGATGAAATCATTCAGCGACTTAGCGACCTTCAAGAGGAATTTGATAGGTTAGATGGGTACAATATTCATCATAAAACTGAAAAAGTATTAGAAGGTTTAGGATTTACCACGCAGCAATTAGCACAGCCATTCAAGAAATTCTCTGGAGGTTGGAGAATGAGGGTATTATTGGCAAAAATGCTTTTGCAAGAACCTAATTTATTAATGTTAGATGAACCTACCAATCACTTGGACCTACCCAGTATAATTTGGTTAGAAGAATATTTAAGGTCTTACCAAGGAACAGTAATTGTGGTGAGTCATGATAGGTTCTTTTTAGATAAAATGGTGAGTAAGATTGTAGAGGTAAGTATGCAAAAGATTTTTGAATACCCTGGAAACTACAGTTTTTATTTGGAATCGAAACAAGAGCGCATGGATTTGCAACAACGCTCTTACGATAATCAACAACAGTTTTTCAAAGACCAAGAAAAATTAATCAATAGGTTTAAGGCAAAAGCGAGCAAAGCCTCTATGGCTCAAAGTCGCATGAAAATGCTAGAACGTGTTGAAAAAATTGAAGCTCCGGAAGACGATAATAGAGAAATTAATATACAATTTAGGGTGGGTGTAACACCGGGTAGAATGTTAGCGGAACTTAAAGATGTTACTAAATCTTACCCAGATGTTCCTATCTTAAATAAATCGGAAGCCCGCATAGAACGTGGAGATAAAATTGCGCTAATTGGAGCCAACGGAAAAGGAAAGTCAACCGTGCTAAGAATGTTGGCAGGTGCTGAAAATTTTGAAGGCACGATTATCCCAGGGCACAATGTGAAGCAAGCTTTCTATGCTCAGCATCAATTAGAATCATTAGGATTGGGGCATGAGATTTTAGAAGAGTTACAAAATTTTGCACCTGATAGAAGTGATACTGAATTAAGGACTGTATTGGGTTGTTTCTTATTTGCTGGTGATGAAGTTTTCAAGAAAATTAAAGTATTAAGTGGTGGGGAAAAAGCCCGTGTAGCATTAGCTAAAACTTTGCTAACGGAAGCTAATTTCTTATTACTAGATGAGCCAACCAATCACTTAGACATGCGCAGCATTAACTTGCTCATTCAATCTTTGCAAGGATATGAGGGTTCTTTTTTAGTGGTAAGCCATGATCGATTTTTTGTGACCCAAGTAGCAAATAAAATTTGGTGGATAGAGAATGAACAAATCAAAGAGTATTTAGGTAGCTATGAGGAATTTGAGTATTGGCGATTAAAGAAAGAGGAAGAAGATAAGTTAAAAAAATCATTAGAGCCAGCAAAGCCTAAACCAAGTGTGCAGGCGGTTTTGGCTGAACCAAAAGAAGATAAAGCCAAAGCTAAAGTAAGTAACAACTATATCCAGAACCTTAGGAAACAACTGGATGAGTATGAAACGAAAGCAAAGGCTATCCAAGCTAAAATAAAGGAAATTGAAAATGCATTTTCATTACCGGAAAACAGTAGCGATGCTAAAATGAAAGAATTGAATAATTTTTATGAAGCAGAGAAAAAGGCATTGCTTCATATAGAAAAAGAGATGGAAGTGATTCTCGAAGAGATTATCCTTCTAGAAGAATAAACAAAAAAGGCTGCTCAAATTTAATTGAGCAGCCTTTTTTATTTGGTTCAAACCGAAACCTATAATTGACTCATATTTCTGTTGATGAAGGCTGTTAACTCCTCGCCATGCAATAGGTTTTGAGACAAACGCGAAAGGTCGAACGCCTGCTTCATCGTTTGTGTTTTGGCATCGCCATCTGACATTTTGCTAAGTTTAACACTTAAATCATGGTTGGTATTAATAACTACGCGGTAGGTATCTGGAAGGTTACCAAACATGCTCATGCCTTGCATTTTCTGCATTTCTTTCATCCTTCTCTCCCACTCTGGTGTAATTAAAGTCAAGAATTGATCGTCTGGAGCAAGTGCTTCTGTTTCAAAAACAAACTGACCGGCATTTCCAAAGTTATTGGCAAATCCATCTTTAATAGCCGTTTGGTCTGCATCATTTAACACACTTTCCTTCTTAGCATCTTTATCAATTAGTTTATCGATGCTTTCACTATCTACACGTTTCCAAACTACGCCTTCCCACTTATGTTCTATGTTAGAAATAAAATGATTGTCGAGTACTCCATCCATCTTTAAAACATCATACCCACGCTTTTCGATGGTTTGAATAAAGCTATCATGTGCTTTTAAATCGTTAGAATACAAGAAAACAACTTTGTTGTCTTTGTCTGTTTGAGTTGGGGCAATTTTCTCCTTGTACTCGTCTATGGTAAAAGGATCATTGGATTTGTTTAGTAGTAAGCAGAATTTTTTACCACGCTCAAAAAACTTCTCTTCGCTAATCATACCATATTTAACAAAGGTGCCAATGCTTTCCCATTTATTGTTAAACTCAGTTCTATCTGCTTTAAAAATTTCTTCTAATTTATCGGCAACTTTTTTAGTGATATGGCTGTTGATTTTCTTCACATTTGCATCGCTTTGTAAATAGCTTCTGCTCACATTTAGAGGGATATCTGGTGAATCAATTACACCATGTAATAGCATTAAAAATTCAGGAACAATGTCTTGAACGCTATCTGTTACAAAAACTTGGTTGCTGTATAATTGAATTTTATTTCTGGTAACTTCAAATTCATTCTTAATTTTAGGGAAATAGAGAATACCTGTTAATTTGAAAGGATAATCTACATTGAGGTGAATCCAAAATAACGGCGTTTCGCTAAACGGATAAAGTTCTTTATAGAAATTCTCATAATCTTCCTTAGTACAATCTGCTGGTGCTTTGGTCCAAAGAGGTGCTGGATTATTTAGTACTTTTTCTTCGAATTCAATTTCTACAGGTAAGAACTTACAATATTTTTCGAGAATATTTCTAATGCGCGCTTCCTCGTTAAACTCAAGAGAATCTTCGGAAAGATGAAGGATGATTTCTGTACCACGATCTTGTTTTTCGGCTGCTGAGATTTCGAAATTGGTGCTACCATCGCAGCTCCATTTTACGGCCTCTGCTCCTTCTTTGTAAGAGCGGGTAACAAGTTCTACCTTTTGTGCCACCATAAATGCGGAGTAGAACCCAAGTCCAAAATGACCAATCACTTGTGCCCCTTTGTCTTTGTATTTATCTAAGAATTCTTCGGCACTAGAGAAGGCAAGTTGATTAATATATTTATTCACTTCCTCTTCTGTCATCCCAATACCACTATCGGTAATATGAAGCGTTTTGGCTTCTTTGTCTAGTTTTACTTTAATTTTAAGTTCACCTAATTCACCCTTGGCTTCACCAGTAGATGATAAAGTTCTAAGTTTCTGAGTGGCATCCACTGCATTGCTCACCAATTCTCTTAAAAAAATCTCATGGTCGCTGTAGAGAAACTTTTTGATAATAGGGAAGATGTTCTCTGTGTGAACACTGATATTGCCTTTCATTGCCATAAAAAATTGATTTAATGTTTGGGTGAGAAAGTCAAAATTTGTTCCAAGCCCTATGAATGCTGTCAAATTGTCTTTTAGTAATCTTAAGTTGCTGGCAATTTAGAGTGGGGATTTCCGTTGAAAAGTATATTTTTGAGAACGATGAAAAGAAAAATTTTGCTTTTCTTATTTGGAATTACCGTATTGGTAGCTAAGGGTCAACTTGGAGGCAATGGCACCTATCAATTCTTAACTGTTTCGCCTAATGCCCGAATTAATGGGTTGGGTGGATATGCCATTGCAACGCCAGATGCAGATTTGCATCTAAGTGGACAAAATCCAGCTTTGCTTAGAAAGGAAAATGACAAGCAATTAGGCTTTAGTTATTTGAATTATTTTACGGACATTGGTGCGGGTGAATTAAGATTTGCCAAGCATTTTGACAGTTTATCCACTACCTTTTCGGCAGGTTTACAATATATGAGTTATGGCAATTTTGTAAGAACCTCTCCTGATGGACAAGAATTAGGAACCTTTAGTGCAGGCGAATACAATTATCATGTAAGTGCTGCAAGGCAATATGGTCAATTTAGGTATGGAGCAACCCTAAAGTTTATCTATTCTAATTTAGATGCTTACTCTTCCCTTGGACTTGCAGCCGACCTTGGCGGTACTTGGCAAAGTGAAGATGAATTAACAATGGTGGCAGCTGTAATTAGCAATGTGGGTGTACAAGTAAAGAGTTATACCCAAGGCAATAAGGAACAAATTCCCAATAATTTACAAATTGGGCTTACCAAAAAATTTGCTCACGCACCATTTAGATTTGGTATCGTGGCGCATAATCTGCAACAGCCAGGCAAATTACTATATAATATTAGTGATAGAAATATCATCAGTTTAGAAACGGGTGAACCCATCCAAGATCAATTTACGGTATTGCAGAGAGCCATGGCGCATATGGTTTTTAATACAGAATTGATACTTGGTAAAACCTTAAATTTTAGATTTGGATATAATATCTTACGAAAGCGGGAAATGGAACTTTCTCAGGCCAGAAGCATGGGAGGCTTTACATGGGGATTTGGATTACGGATTAGTAAGTTCCAGTTTTCATACGGCTTTGGCGGATTTATCCCTGGCAGAAATTCCAACTCATTTAGTGTAATTACCAATTTACACGATTTTAAAAAAAGTAAACCAAGGCAGTGAAAAAAATCATAATTGCAATAGATGGATATTCTTCTTGTGGTAAAAGCACCATAGCAAAAGAATTGGCCACAGCACTTAACTATCATTATGTGGATACGGGAGCCATGTATAGGGCAGTTACCTTGTTTTTATTGCAAAATCACATCGATATTTACCATCCAGAAATGGTGGCCATGGCCTTAGGAGATATTCATATAAGTTTTGAAATTAATCCGTCAACACAAAGGCAAATTACCTTGCTAAATGGCGAGAATGTTGAAAATGAAATTCGTATAAATTCGCGTGTGGCTAGTGCAGTGAGTGAGGTAAGTTCCTTGAGTGAGGTTAGAAAATTCTTAGTGAAGCAACAGCAAGTTTTAGGCGCTCATAAAGGAATTGTAATGGATGGAAGAGACATTGGCACAGTGGTATTTCCAGAAGCAGAATTAAAGTTATTTATTACGGCTGAACCAAATATTAGAGCGCAAAGAAGACTTGATGAATTAAAGACTTTGGGTCAAACTACCACTTTTGAAGAAGTATTGGCTAATTTAAAAAAGCGCGACGAAATGGATTCTAATCGAGCGGATAGTCCGCTTTTGAAAGCAAAAGACGCCATTGAAATAGACAATAGTTATTTGAGCATGGATGAACAGTTTTTATTGATTATTGACTTAGTAAAGAAATCTAAAGGGCAAGCACAACAAATATGATGAAACCTATACTACTCAGCATAATTGCCTTTCAATTGGCAGTAGTTTCGAGTGCACAGCGTGATTTTGCCAAACTTGTGAATCCCTTTATTGGAACTGGTGGACATGGACATACCTTCCCAGGTCCCGTTGTGCCTTTTGGGATGGTTCAACTTGGGCCAGATACGCGAGTTGATGGCAGCTGGGATGGTTGCAGCGGATATCACAACGACGACCCAACCATTTATGGTTTTAGTCATACCCATTTAAGTGGCACAGGTTGCAGTGATTTTGGAGATATTATGTTGATGCCTGTAAAAAGTGAACAGGCTGTAAGAGAAGCAAAAAAGTATAGCAGTAAGTTCAACAAAGCTTCAGAAAAAGCAAGTGCAGGATATTATTCCGTAAAAGTGCATGAGGTTATTCAGGTTGAATTAACAGCAAGTGCAAGAGTAGGTTTCCATCAATATACTTTTGAGGAAGCAGGTACCTACCAAATTGTCTTAGATCTATTCCATAGAGACAAATTATTAGCAGGTGAAATAACCCCAATTGGCAATAATGCGGCTCAAGGATTTAGACAAAGTGAGGCATGGGCAAAAGACCAATACACTTATTTTTATTTAAGTTTTTCGAAACCATTTTCGCAATTTGATAAAGGCAAATCGCCCAGTGGATATGCACAAGTTGACGGGGTAGGCAATTTTACTTTTACCGTGAAAAAGGGAGAAAAATTACAAATTAAAGTAGGCATTAGTTTGGTAGATGAAGCGGGTGCAATGCAAAACTTACTCGCCGAAATACCACACTGGAATTTTGCAAAAACTGTTGCTGATGCTAAAAAATTATGGAATGAGGAGCTATCAAAAATTGAGGTTCAAGGTGGCACAAAACAACAAGATACCATTTTTTTTACGGCCTTATACCATTGCTTTATTCATCCATCTTTGGCTAGCGATGTAGATGGAAGATTTAGGGGAAGAGACAATAAGATTGATACTGCCAAGCAGTTTAATTATTATTCTGTGTTTAGTTTATGGGATACATTCAGGGCATTGCATCCTTTATTTAACTTGGTTCAACGCGAAAGAAATAAAGATTTTATTAAAACCTTTATAGCGCAATATCAGCAAGTGGGTCGCATGCCCATGTGGGAATTAGCAAGCAATGAAACAGATTGCATGATTGGTTATCATTCGGTAAGCGTGGTGGCAGATGCACTGGCAAAAGGCATTGACAACTTCGACTCAAAGGCTTTATTGGCTGCAGTTAAAGGCACAGCAGAAAACCATATGTATGGTGCACAAACTTTTAGTAGCAATGGCTATTTGAGTATTGAAGATGAAAGTGAAAGCGTTAGCAAAACCTTGGAGTATGCTTATAACCATTGGTGTTTAAAACAAATCTTTAATCATTATAATGCAAGCAAGGAAATTCCCAATGGCATTAATCCGAATAATTGGCAAGGTGTGTTTAACCCACAAACTGGTTTTATGCAACCGCGAAGTAATGGAGCTTGGCTTCAAAATTTCGACCCTAAGGAGGTAAACAATAATTACACAGAAGCCAATGCTTGGCAATACACTTTTTTTGTACCGCAAGACATTGATGGATTAATAAATGCGATGGGCGGCGAAGCCGCCTTCCTCGCTAAATTAAACGAGCTGTTTGAAACCAATTCTCAAACCACAGGCAGAAACCAAGCCGATATCACAGGACTAATTGGCCAATATGCCCATGGCAATGAACCTAGCCATCACATGGCTTATTTATACAATTTTGTAGGTAAACCACATTTAACACAAAAAAGAGTAAGTGAAATTGTAAGCAACCTGTACCACAATGCACCCGATGGATTAAGTGGCAATGAGGACTGTGGTCAAATGAGTGCTTGGTATGTGTTTAGCGCTATGGGATTTTATCCTGTAACGCCAGGTAAAAATAGCTATGAAATTGGTTCTGGAATATTTAAAAGTGTTAAAATTAAAACAGGTAAGCAAGTGAACCAGTTGAAGTTTAATAAAACTAATTTGGAACAGATTTATGTGCGCGCCAAAGCAAATAATCCTTCCTTGTCTGCACTTACCCAATATGCCAATTCAAGTAAAGAGATAACTGTGCTGAATTATGAATTTGATTGTTCAGAATCGCCATTTGAGTTGGTGGCAAGTAAGAAAGAAATAATAGAAACTGTGATTATGCCAAGCCCAATAATTCTAGGTAAAAGCAAATCCTTTAAAGACAGTTTGCTGATTACTATTTACGACAACTTAGGTTCCGGCCAAACTGAAATAGAATACAAGATTGAATCACCCACTGGTGAACTCCTTAAAAAAGAAATATATCAAAAACCTTTTTATATTCATTACAGTTGTCAAATTACAGCTAACATAAATTTAAATGGACACATTGGAAAAGCAAAATCAGTTTTTGTGCTTGTACCACATCATTGGAAAATTAGTTTAAATACCAACTATAATAACCAATACACTGCAGGCGGACCAGAAGGTTTAATTGATGGACTTACTGGAGATAAGGACTGGAGAAAAGGCGGCTGGCAAGGCTATTATGGCAATGATTTTGAGGCAGTGCTCGATTTACAAAAAGCAATTAGCATAACATCGGCCTCAGCTAGTTTTTTACAAGACCAACGAGCTTGGATTATGATGCCTAAAGCATTTTTGGTTTATACCTCAATTGATGGAATTAACTTTACTTTACAAGGCACCCATAACAGCACTGCTCCAGATAATTTCGACGGACCTTTGGTTCAAACCGAAACCATACAATTTAACAAACCCGTAGTGGCAAGATATGTAAAATTGATTGCCCAAAACTATGGCAAACTTCCAGCCTGGCATTTAAGCGCAGGAGAAAACGCTTATATTTTTGTTGATGAAATAGGCATTAAATAAAGGGAATAAACATTGGAACTTTTTGTTGATAGCTTTTGTAAGCATCGCCAAATTGTTTGATTAACTTCTTTTCTTCAAGCCAAGTTCCAACCAAAAGATAAACAGATGAAACAAGCACAAATACCAAGCTTGTATCAAAAGGTTTATAAAGCAAATAGCCAAACAAAAACATAAAAGTTGCCGTGTATAATGGGTGTCTAACATATTGGTTTAAACCTTTTACACTAAGGTTTGAACCAATGGCCACATTAAAAGTAGCATGCTTATATTGCTGCAGACCCAAAAACTCCTTTTTGTCATAGTGCCTAAAACTTAAAGCCATTATGGCGAAGGATAGTAAAATAAGGGAAATGGCAAAAACATAAAAAAAGGAATTTACTTGAAACAAAACTTGACTTTGCAATTGTCTTTGGTAAGAAAATGCAAGGACAAAAAGTAGGAAGGATTGAACATTATACAAGATTCGATAATAACGCTTAAGAAATGGCCATTGCTTAGTGAGTTTTGATTTTACACTTTCTATGGCTAATACGCTATGCGGCACATAAAACAAAAGCCAAAGCAGAAATAAAATGAGGTGATTTTTCATATATAATTAGTGCGGGTGATTTTTTTCCCATTCGGAAATATCAATCTTATCCATTTCTTCTTTAAACGTTTTGTCTCGCTTTTCTGCCTCAATACTTCCAGTAAAATAGATGAATACTATCCAAGTAAGCGCACCTAACAAAAGGCTAATGAGTCGTTGCTTGTATTTTAGTTTATAGTTTTCTTCTTTTAATTGGCTTAATGTTGACCCAAAAGGTATGATTTTGGTAATGATTAAAATAGAAAAGAAGAAAATCAATACCTGTTCAAAAGGATGATATTTTTCAATTTCATTGAGGGCTAATTTTCTTTTAAGCAACTCCTTTTGCTGATTAACTTTTGATTGAAAATCGAGGATAACACTTTTTCTATAATCCAAATCAATACCTCTATTATCTAGAATTTGCTTAGCCAATACAACTGCTTCGGGCTGCCAATCTTCAGGATTTCCAAAGGCCATTATGATAAGTTGTCTATCAGACCTATTTTCTATAGGAGGATCAAAATGCATAAATTAATTTAACTTATAAATTTGTTGCAACTAGGAAATCTAATAGCTAAAAGTTCTTTTGTTTAATATCATCTTATCACTTTAAACTGCTTCCCCAAAAGTAAGTAAATTATGATCGGGATCGAGCAAAGAAAACTCCATTTGACCCCAAGGTTTTGCTTCAAGTTTTCCACCAGTAGAGAACCTTAAGCCTTTGTCAAGAGCAAGCTGATGTAGGCTTATAATGTCATTGGTACGAATATAAACTTGCCCATCATTCTCTAAAACTTGAAGCGCATCGTGTAAAAAGAAATGCAACTCTACACCCTCCTTTTCTATTAGCAAATAATGAGAATAATCGGAGGCACTTATATCTTCGAATCCAAGTTTATGATAAAATTCCTTGGTAAGAGATTTACTTCTCATGGGTAATTTAGCAATAATGGCTGTTATCATTTTGTAATTAAAAGCTAAAAATAAACATTATTTCATTCGATTGCGAATAGAAGTATGTTTTACCACAATTCTTTTACTTTCGGTTTGAACCAAAGGATGATTTCTATGTCCCCAAATTTTATTCCTCGCCAATTTACCTGCAGCATCAATATCTATTAGCGGTAAAGGATAATCTATTCCTATTTTAACACCATATAATTCTTGTTCTAACATGGCCATTTTCCATGGTTCATGAATAAAGTTTTCAGGCACATTTCTAAGTTCATGAACCCATGCTTTTATAAACAATCCTTTGGCATCATGTTCTATAGATTGCTTAATTGGATTATACATTCTAATGGTATTTATCCCTGTTGTGCCTGCCTGCATTTGGAACTGAGGGTAATGAATGCCGGGTTCATAATCTAAAAACAACTGCGCCAAATGATACACGCCTAAACGCCAATCAATATCCAAGTGATGACAAAGCACCGATACTAACATAGCGCGCATTCTAAAATTAATCCAACCGGTTTCTTTTAAACAACGCATACAAGCATCAACCAAGGGAAAACCTGTCTTACCCTCTTTCCAAGCCAATAAAAAATCAATTCGATTTGTATGTTCTAGCGCTTCGTATCCTTTATTAATGCATAGTGTTTCATAACTGCATTCCATTTCAAACTTTTGTATAAAATGACAATGCCACCTTAAACGGGTAAGCATGCCTTCAAATGCAAATTTGTTGCTAGCAAATGCTTCATGACTCCTTACAAATTGGTAAACCTGCCTTATTGAAAGATTACCCCATGCAAGGTAAGGCGACAAGCGACTGCAAGATTTTCTGCTTTCTGCAGGCTTTGAAATGAGTATATGGTAATGGACTCCCCTACCCATTACAAAGCTATTTAAATAACGCCAAGCCAAGGTTTCTCCTGCTGGCTGAAAACTTTTAGAATAAGATTCAAGGCTTAATTTAAAGGCATCATCCAATAAAAATGGATGGTCGATTTGCAAACAATTCTTAGCAACTTCATTTGAGATGGGTTTGGCTGTAATGGCTTGAAACCATCTCTTCTCCAAATCCTTTCTATGTTGTATACCACGTTGAATGCCATCTCTTTGAAACTGTATCCATTCTATTTGATGTTCCTTACAAAAGTTTTGAACCCACTTATCTCTTTCCCAGGTTAATTGCGTGCCACTTTCGCGATAGCTAAGCAAATTATTAACCTGAAAGCAATTGACCAAATAATTGAAAACTTCCTTGGCATCTTCCTTCAAAATATGAATGAAATTACCATGTTGAAGCCTCCGATTATTGAAATCTAAAATAGAATAATATTGAAATTGAAAATGCCTTAGCGAGCAATCTTGGCTATTTGAGAGACTTGGTTCAAACAAAAAAATAACAATATAGGGTATGCTGCTTTGCGCCGCAAAATGAAGAGGCGCATGGTCTTGTGCGCGAATATCTCGCTTAATCCAAACAATATTGAAAGCCTGTTTTTCCAACTTTAAAGTATCTGTAAGAACTAACCTTTAAAATTGAAATAAGTTTAAGCTAACAAAGTAAAAACAGAAAGTAAACAAAAATTATAAATCTGCTTTTTAATACACCCTTCTTTTAATATATTTTGCTAACTCAAACCACATAACTGCGGTAAAACTTGTAAGTGAACATATTAAAAGTTGGGTTGAACCAAGTGATTCAAAATGAAAAAATCTTGTGAGCGGTTCTACATATAAAAGCAAGGCCAATAGCGTAATTGTTAATACTACGATAAAAGGTACCATTGGATTTTTATACTGCAGGGTGGTAAAAATAGAATAATAAAAAGACCGATTTACAAGTGTTAAGAAGACATTAGCCAAGATTAAACTTGTAAAAACCATCGTTCTTATGAGCGTTTCTGTATAATTTTGAGCCAAGGCATATTGATAGATAAATAAAACACCTGCAGTAATTGCAAGCCCTTGAACAATGCTAATTGACAATTCTTTCCAATTAAAAAAAGTAACTGACATTGGTTTTGGCTTTTGCAACATTAAGTTCTTCTCTATAGGTTCATTTTCATAAATTATTGAACAGGTTGGGCCCATTATAATTTCAAGAAAAATAATATGAATGGGCGACAAAATATTAGGATATAACCAACCAAAAGCCAAGGGTATAAACACTACTAAAATAATAGGTATATGGATAGAAATAATATACTGAATGGCCTTTTTAAGGTTGGTATAAATCTTTCTGCCCATGGCAACTGCTTCTACCATTTTAGAAAGGTCATCTTCTAATAAAATAAGGGAAGCGGCTTGCTTTGCAATTTCTGTCCCTTTTTTTCCCATGGCAATACCAATATGCGCTGCTTTTAATGCAGGCCCATCATTTACCCCATCGCCTGTCATCGCAACAATTTGCTGATTGGCCTTTAAGGCATTAATAATTTTTAGTTTAGCTTCCGGAAACATACGGGTAAAAATGGACGTTTTTTGAACACAAATCTTTAACTCCTCCTCCTTTAACTTCATCAACTCCTCCCCTGTTATAGTATTTTCATAGCCTTTAAATCCAATTTGTTTAGCGATTGAGATCGTGGTTTCTGCATTATCACCTGTTATAATTTTAACTTGAATACCTGCATTATAAAAATCAGTTAAAACTTGTGAAATATTTTCTTTTGGTGGATCATAAAAAGCTAAAATTCCTTTAAAGTTAAACGCAAACTCTTGCTGTGTAGCCGGAAATTCACCCCCAGAAAATTCAGCACTTGCAAACCCTAATAAACGATAACCCTCCGCAGCCAACAAACCAATGGCATCTTCAATTAATTTCTCATCCTCCTTACTCAACTTCGAAACCTTCATTAAGGCTTCTGGAGCGCCCTTTGCCGCAATTATTCGCTTACCAGATTCATCTTCAAAAATATGGGTCATCATTGGAGGCGTACCATTTAAAGGATACTCCTTCGCCATCTTAAAACGAGGCCTTTCATCTACCTTAACTTGTTTACCATAATGATGATGCAAAGCAATTTCAAGGGGATCAAAAGGAATAGGTTCACTGGCAAACATGGCAATTCTTAACAAATCTACCTCACTCGTATTTAATTCATTGGTAGGATTAAAATATGCATGAGCATTAAAATTAAACACCTTCGCCAAACTCATTTTATTTTCAGTAAGGGTACCTGTTTTATCTGTGCAAATTACCGTTGCGCTGCCCAAAGTCTCAACCGTTTTCATTTGTTTAACCACAATACCCATTTTCATAAGTCGCCATGCGCCTAGTGCCATAAAGGTGGTAAAGGCAACCGGGATTTCTTCGGGCAGAATGCTCATGGCAATGGTGAGCGATTGTAATAAACTTTGGAGGAATGAATGCGTTTGCCAGAAATTAAAAGCCCAAACAATTACAAAAACGATTATTCCAACAATTGCCATTTTAGTAACAAACTTTTGAATTTGAATTTCAAGGGGTGTTTTTTCTTCAACAATTGAAGCAATACTAATCCCAATTTTTCCTAATTTAGTTTGGTTGCCAATTGCAGTAATGCTTGCAATTGCTAAACCTGTAGTTACCGTTGTGCCACTATAAATATAATTATCTTTGGCCAATTTATCTTTAAAGGCTGCGAGCGATTCGCCCGTTAAAACGGATTCATTTACTGAAAAATCATTGGAATGAATGATAACCCCATCAGCAGCAATGGCAGCCCCCTCCTCCACCCATAAGCTATCGCCAATTACCAATTCGTTGCTAACAATTTCTTGTAACTTCCCATTTCTAATGACCTTACATTTTGGATTGGTAAAGCTTTTAAGTTTCTCCAATGCATTTTTACTTCGCTGATATTGGAATAATGAAATGGAGGATTGAAACAATATCGCTACCAATAAAAAAATTCCATCGCCTTGTTTTCCACTGATGAAGTAAATAGAAGAAGCAACCAATAATAATATCATCATTGGATCGGTAATAAGCTTTATGAGTGCATTAAAAAAATTGTTCTCCTTTTTAAACGTAAAAACATTTTGGCCAAATTTCTTTCTAGCCTCCAGCACTTGCTCATTTGTTAACCCAGAAATATTAAATAAATTTGAAACCATAGACATAAACATCAAGCATAGGTAACATAAACAAGACTCTCAAATCTTACACAAATTACCTAAATTGTTTCAAAAATCACATATTTATTCTCCGTTAATTCACGCAATAAAAATTATTATTCAGTTAAGTTCTCCTGTTTCAGAAACAGTTTCAGCTTTAAATCATCATAAATAATTCCAATTAGTAAAAGGATACTAGCAAGTGCAAGAATATAAAGGTGTAAATAGGCATATAGTATTCCACCAAGTAGACCTCCCATAAAGAAAAAACTGATAATGGTAAGTCGTAATTTTATGGATGAAATTAATTTTGCTAATCAAACTTTCTATCACAACAGGAATGATGTAAATATAATTATCGTTCTTTTTAGAAACCAATTCTACTATAAAACTAGCAACAAAGGAACCTAATAAGAAAAAAAACAAGTAAAGAAAATAGATGAAGCTTTGCCAAAACTCAAGCTTAAACAACTCGTCTACAAAAAAAGCAAAGTGTCCAGTAACATTTGTGGTAAGTCTTTGAACGGATAAGAACCCTGCTATATTTACAATTCCAGCTACAAAAGATGATAAGGAGGCGATGCTTAAATTATGTTTTAAGGTGCGTGTACTCCCTTTGTGTTTAAACATAATTGGTATTAATTACCAAAGCAATTTATACTTTAAGCCGATGCTTAACAACTAAATCTTGCACATTACTTAAAACATCACTTAAGGCAACTATAAAGGATCCTTGAACTGCAAATCCCAAGGCAAAACTTAAGGGTTCATCTGAATCTGGAATTCTCAACCACTTTGCATCAGGATTATGTTGATGAATACCTTCTACCAACAAATCAACCAATTCTTGGTCGGTTTTACCCCTTAAAAACTTCACTTGATGAATCAAAACAAGGTCGAACATTTGGGCCGAAATACGGCCAAGTTCGCGGGTATCCGACTCTTTTCTATCACCTGTACCTACAATAATTCCAATTTTCATGGGCGCAATAACTGTAGCCAAAAAATCGCGAATTCCTGCAAAGCCATCTGGATTATGCGCAAAATCAACCAATAACTTCATGTCATTAAGCTCAAAAATATTCATTCGCCCAGGCGTTTGGTCGGCAGAAGGATAAAAGCTTTTGATGGCTTGGCTAATAATTTTAGGTTCAACCCCAAAAGAATAAGCAGCGAGGCTTGCAGCTAATACATTTTCAACCATAAACTTTAGGGATCCATTAAATGTAATGGGAACCTCCGCTAAAGTTGCAATTATAATTTTAGTAGCATTGCTTTTAATTACTATCGCATCCTCCTCTATAAAGGCATGTGCATTGCCCTCAGCTAATGCCTTAAGTATCGTTGGATTATTGTCCTTTGTACTAAACCATGCAACCTTACAAGCAGCTTCATTTCCCATGGTTGTGGTATAGACATTATCCGCATTCAAAACAGCAAACCCATTGGGCTTTACTGCTTTTACCAATACAGATTTTACCTTGGCAAGGTCTTCCATGGTTTCAATATCTGATATCCCTAAATGATCATCTTGCACATTGGTAACAACCGCTAAATCACAATTAGTAAAACCTAAGCCTGCACGCAATATTCCACCTCTAGCACTTTCAAGAACCGCAATTTCTATGCGTTCATCCTGTAAAACAACTTGTGCACTTATGGGCCCAGTAGTGTCCCCTTCATCAATCATTTCATCATTGATGTAAATACCATCACTGGTAGTATAACCAACACTTTTTCCGCTTATTTTAAGGATGTATGCCAATAATCTTGTGGTAGTAGTTTTTCCATTACTTCCAGTTACTGCTAAAATTGGAATATTTGAAAAGTTTGAATTTTTACTTTGCGCTGCTAATTCTTGATTAGACGCTTCCTTTTCTATCAAGGCTTTAAGCGCTTCAACTTCCTTTTCAAAATCAACTTCTTCTTTTGCTTGCATTGCATTAAAGATGGCAACAGCCCTTTTAACAGCTAATTTACCTACCTCTTCAAATTGATAGGATACCATTAAAATATAGGTAGATGGGAATCGAGTATCACTGCTACACCAATAACTTAGTGCACATCCAGCAGCATTTTGTAAATCCAATGCAAGTTTGGCGGTTTGAACCAAGCTTTGTTGCGAAAAAGTATCTGAATCTAACAACAAGCGGGTTTGAATTAATTTTGTATGCGTATTGCTCCAATAATTTGGTCCCCTAAGAACTTGTTGTGCGAGTATTTTCATTGTTGTATTGAAGTATAAGTAATTAAAGACCGGTTTCGTTTTAAAATTTCTAAAAAAAGTAAATCAAATGCACACACATTCAAATAAATGTTTAAAACATATAGCAATTACACAAAATAAACCCAAAACAAGGTATCTTAGCATTAAATTTTAGATAAGTTTTAATAAATGACAATTTTCCTGCTCATTTTAACTGCTAAAACAAAATAGCTCCCAATGACTTTACAACCCAAAAAAGAACATCCACAAGAAAAGTTAAATCTTCACCCTCGAAATAAGCACCGTGGACGCTACCCGCTCAAAGATTTGTGCGCAAGCTATCCAGCCCTTCTTGCCTATGTACATGTAAATGAATTTGAAGATGAGTCCATCGATTTTTCAAATCCAAAGGCCGTTACCATGTTAAATGCAGCCCTCCTGAAACATTATTATGAGATAGATTTTTGGCAAATTCCAACTGGATATTTATGTCCACCCATACCCGGAAGAGCTGATTATTTGCATCACATGGCCGATTTACTCGGCAGCTATTTAAATGGGAATATTCCCAAAGGCCCCCAAATTAAATGTTTAGATATTGGAGTGGGTGCCAATTGTGTTTACCCAATCATCGGACAAAGAGAATATGGCTGGAGCTTTGTTGGTTCAGACATTGACCCTATAGCATTAAAATCAGCAGAGAAGATTGTTAAGAATAACATAAACCTTAAAGATAAAATTAGTCTTCGGTTACAAAGCAAGGAGGATGCGATTTTTATGGGACTGTTTGAACACAATGAAAAGTTTGACCTAAGTATTTGCAATCCCCCATTTCACGCATCTATGGAGGAAGCAAGCGCGGGAAACCTAAGAAAACTAAGCAATTTGAAGCAACAGCGCGTAAATAAAATCAAGTTAAACTTTGGGGGGCAAAGCCAAGAACTGTGTTGCAAAGGTGGCGAGGTTCAATTTATTAAAAGCATGATTTTGCAAAGCAAGCAATATGCAAACAGATGTTTGTGGTTTTCGAGCTTGGTCTCAAAATCAGAGCATTTAGAAAGCATTTACATGAACTTAGAAAAAGCGGGTGTAAAACAAGTAAAAACCATCCCAATGAGCACGGGTAATAAAATAACCCGGATTGTAGCATGGTCATTTCTGGACAAAGAATCAGAAAAGTTATGGGTGAGTAATTGGAAAAATTAGCATTGCTAAATAATTTGAAATGGAACGTAAGGAGTTTATAAAATCAATAATTATGGGTACTGCAGGTATAACAACCTTATCGGCATTTGAAAGTTTTACAGATGCTTTGCCAGCGCAAGAAACACTAATGCCGGTTCTTTTCATTGGACACGGGTCACCAATGAATGGAATATTAGATACAGAATTTAGCAGACGATGGACCAAAATGGCTGAGGAGATTCCTGTACCTAAAGCTGTTTTAGTGATTTCAGCACACTGGTTTACCAAAGGTACTAAAATAACGGCCATGGATTTTCCAAAAACCATCCATGATTTTGGTGGTTTTCCGCAAGCCTTATTTGACGTTAAATATCCAGCACCAGGTAATAAATTATTAGCCATAGAAACCAGCGAACTTGTTAAAACTACTAAAGTTGAATTAGACCATGATTGGGGGTTAGACCATGGCACATGGACTGTCATTCGCCATATGTATCCAAAGGCCAATATTCCAGTACTTCAATTGAGTATTGATTACACCAAAAACGCACAATACCATTACGATCTTGCCAAAGAAATATATGCCTTACGTAAAAAGGGAGTTTTAATAGTTGGAAGCGGCAATATTGTCCATAACTTAGGCTTGGTGGCTTGGGACAAACTAAATGAAACTGAATACGGCTTCGATTGGGCCATACAGATTAACAATAAGTTTAAATCCTTAATTAAAGAAGGAAATGACAAGGCTTTAATCAATTACAAAGACTTAGGCTCAGAAGCATTGTTAGCCATTCCTACCCCAGAACATTATCTGCCTTTGCTTTATACCTTAGGGGTCAAAAATAACAAAGATGAGGTAAGCTTTTTTAATGACAAAGCCATTGGCGGTTCGCTAACAATGACCTCCGTAAAAATAGGATAATTAAAACCTAAGGTAATAGGTAAATAGTTTTTGAACCTATTGAATGCTTGGTTTTATTTTATGATTATAAAAGTTCCAAGCAAGTCCAATTCTAGTTCTTAGATTACCCCCATTAAATTCTTTGTTTAGATAGGGAGAAATTTCAAACACCACTTGAAGATTATGAAGTTTTTCAAATGGTTTTGCCCTTATACCAAAATCAATAAAATAGCCATTTGCGAGTGGTAGGTTTGCAAATGAATTGGCCGGATTCAAACTAATGCCTAATCCCCCATAATAATTTATCTTATCCAATCTTTTAAAATTGAATTTAGGGGATATCTCCATATTTAAATTTGAAATAAAGTTATTTGTTTCTAATTTAAAATCTGCAAACAAACGTTTATCGGTTGGGGTAGAAAGAGATAAAATAGATTGAATTGGAAAATAGCTAATGGCAACTTGCGCAACAAGTTGGTTTTGTGAAATAAAACAAAGGAGCACTAAAAATATTCTCATCATAATACTTTAATTAATTTGCAGTAACAGGGCTTAGGTAAATAATTATCATCATACAATAAAGGGTAATCCACCCTATTGTAGAAACTTCGTATCCAACTATTTTTATCACTGATACCCCAAAACGTTATTCCATATTGATATTGCTTGGGAACTTGATTGTAAGTTAAAACAACACTTGCGAGTAAATTTGCTTGTTCATTCAAAAGCTTTTCACTCAGAATAATATCTTTACCTAAAGGATTGATGGAAATGTCTAATTCTGAAACATGGATTTTGTAATGATCAGCAACAACTTCTTGAAAGGAATTTGCAATTTGTGAGGGCTCTGGATAATAGGTACTAATATGCATTTGAATACCTATGCCGTCTACCTTCACCCCTCTATTTCTAAGACTATTAAAAAAAGATAAAACACTTTTTCGTTTACTTGGGTTCGATTCAAGGTTAAAATCATTATAAAATAACAAAGCCTCAGGGTCGGCTTCACTTGCAAATAAAAAAGCCTTTTCAATATAGCCTATCCCAATTTTTTGCTTCCAAATACTATTTCTTAAGGTTCCATCTTCATTAAAGGCCTCATTTACTACATCCCAAGCTTTTACTTTTCCTTTAAAATGACGCATTATTGTTTGAATATGGACTTTCATTAATTGTTCCCAATCAAAAGAAGTACCCTGATACTCTAAAATCCATGGCGGTAATTGTTGATGCCAAATCAAAGTATGCCCATGTATTGTTTTATCATTATTTTGACAAAAAGAAACCAAACTATCTGCCTCAGCCCAATTAAAAACAAATGGATTAGGGTGTAGTTGTTCGGCCTTAAAAATATTCTCAGGTGTTATGCTATTAAATTGCTTTAGCGCTATTGATTTATACAAAGTATCGCTTTCTAATTCATTAAAATTAATGGCTGAACCAATTGGATAACTCGAATAGTTAAATAATCCAATGCGATCATTACAGCTATTAATTTCTTCTTTTTGGCAACCTATAAAAATTGCCATGATTAAGAATAGCTTGATTGATTGATTTAAATTCATCCTTTACTTATTGCGTTCCTAATCTATTATTTTTTTTCCTAAACAATATCAGCTTTTTAAATAATAGCAAAATTAATAATCCATAAAAAACTAACTTTGAATTAAACCATTTAATCTTTATACCATCCTATAAATTGTAGAACAATAAAACAATAAATATGAAAATTAAATATACTATTTTTTTTATCGCCTTTTTCTCGTTGAATTGTATTGGTCAAACCGTAACGTGGCAAAAACAAATTTCATGTATTATTTATACCCATTGTACTAATTGCCATAATCCAAACGGACTTGCCCCTACTTCATTTATGGGTTATACGGAGGTTTATAATAACCGATTTGGAATTATGAATGCAGTTGTTACAAAAAAAATGCCTCCTAATTTACCTGATATAAACTATTCGCATTTAGCCAATCAAAAAGTACTTTCGGAATCAGAAATAACGGCCATTAAAGAATGGGTAAATAATGGCGCACCAAGTGGCGATACCTCCAAAGCATTAAGTCCTCCAATATATAGTTCAAAGGAAGAAATAGTTTCTCCAGATTTAGTTGGAAGGATGCCAAAATTTACAATTCCTAACACAGGTGCCGATTTATATCAAGCTTTTATTGTAAGTGAACCTAGCAATTCTGTAAATTTTATCACAGAAATTGAGGTTGTACCAGGCAATAGAAATGTGGTACACCATGTGCTGGTTTTTCAAGATACCTCTATGGCTCCAGTTAATAACGATTCAGCATACGCAGGACCAGGATATGTTGCATTTGGAGGAATAGGTAGCAGCTCTGCAAAATTAGTTTCTGCTTGGGTTCCAGGAGCCAGTACATTTAAACTACCCATTGGAATGGGGGTTAAATTGGATTTAGGTGCAAGGTTAATTATACAAATACACTATCCAAATGGATCTGGTGGAGAAATTGATTCAACCAAATTGAATATAAAATACACAACAACTCCACTAAGAAATGTATCAACAGCACCAGTATTAAACACCGGAAATTTAACAAATGGACCATTATTTATTCAAGCTGGTACAACTAAAACTTTAAACTCACAATACACAGTTCCTATCAATTTAACCGCAATTTCAGTAGCACCACATGCACATTTGATTTGTAAAAAGTTTGAGGTATATGGGGTTACACTCTCAAAAGACACAATAAAATTTATCAAGATAGATGATTGGGATTTCCATTGGCAGGGAGCTCATTCTTTTAAGCAGCCTATAAAAATTCCTGCTGGGACAATTTTATATGGAAAAGCCTTTTATGATAATACTAGCAACAATCCACATAATCCAAGCAGTCCGCCTAAAGACGTTAAACAAGGTGAAGCCACAACTGATGAAATGATGTTAATTTATTTCAGTTATTTGAATTATCAGAATGGAGATGAAAACATCATAATTGACACAACTTCACACCAAGCCCATTACCAAAACTGCGAACCAGCTTTAGCATCCGGAAATGAAACCAATAGTTTAAATGAAAAAAATGTGCTCATTTTCCCAAATCCAAGTTCCGAATCATTTTCAATTTTCATTGAAGGTAAAAAAGATTTTAAAGTTGAGATAATAAATACATTAGGCGAAACGCTAGCAACTTACAATGATCAGGAACAAATTCCAGTATCAGAATTATTGAATGGAATCTATTTTGTAAAGATTAAAAAAGAGGAATACTATTTAATTAAAAAAATATTGGTTCAAAAATAATATTTTAAAACCAGGCAAATATTGACCCTTTTGTTTAAGTTGTTATTTTAATCATAGCTTTACTTATTCTTTATTTAATAAGCTCATTTGCATTTTGGTTTTTTCTATTGCACTAGTAGCTGATACTCCTGCCACTTTATTATATTTTTCCATAGAAAATAAACTCTTTTATTTTGCAGCATTCATAGTAGCAAAATGCCTTTTGTTGAACCAAACTAGGAGCCTGAAAGATTTTGCTTCAGTAATTGTCTTATTGAGGTTAAGTGTCCAAATAAAACTATTGGCACAATAAAGGTTGGCAAGCAGCTAAATGGAAAACTAAAAATTGCAATATTGGGTTGATCAAAAGCAAATTTCTGAATGGGTGTAGGTGCAGAAAACAATGCATTCACCACGATATTAATTAAAAGTCCCAGACAAATAAAGTTCCAAGCTAAAACTACTCGTTTACTTACAATCATTTTTGTTAGTCCAAAATAGGCTATAAATGGAGCAGTAATACCTGCAATGATATCAAAGTTCCTGCCTTCAAAAGTCATGAGCCCTGGAATTGTTTTATGAAGAAAAAGCCAATATAAAACCAATTCAACAGGAATTCTTACTACATTTAAATAGGTCAAGTTTTGGAGGGGTAAACTATCAATAAATTGTCTTCCTTTTGAAGTTGCAAATAATAAAAATATGGTAATAAAGGTCGGCAAGATTCCCATCACTACAATTTTTGGTGGAAAAGAATTTATATCGTTTTGGTAAACATTTTTATAGGTTAGAACAGCTTGTAGGGTCAACCAAAATGTTAAACCAATAAAAATAGGAGTTGCCATTTTTCGAGTTTGTTCAGCCTTTGAATTTCTAATTGCCCATATAAAAAGCCACAAAGTAGAAATAGTTGTGAGTTCAAAAATTAAAGAAATATAGCTTGGCAGGTTGTTTATCATATGATTATCTATTTTTGGGCTATTCTATTATCCAGTTCTTATTGTGTTAAAATATTTGATTTTCTAAATTTTCAATTTTTTCTTTAAGGTCTTTTGGAAAAGCTATTTTTTCATGGCGTGTAAAATCAAACATTACGATAATATCCTGAGCTTCGGCTGCAATATCTCCTTTGTCGTTAATTATTCTATGGGACATGCTAAAACTTGTGTTTCTTATAGCATCAACTCGTGACAGAATTGTTACTTGTCCAGGATAAAATAAGGGCTGTTTAAAGTCACATTTAGAAGATGCAAGGATTGGTCCAATATTGGTTTTTCTATGCGATTCGGTTAAACAAATATTGTCCCAATAATTAACTCTTGCTGCCTGAACATACTTAAAGAACGCAACATTATTTACGTGTCCAAAATAGTCAAGCTCGCTCCAATCAATTCTGAGTTGCAGTTTTATTGGAAAGTTTATTGTTGTCATTGCTTATTTTCATTGGCCTTGCTTTTTTTGCAATTGCCGCTAACGATAGACTATGAAAAAACCTTTCCATAGTTTGATAACTGAAAGTTATTATTAAATTAGAGAAAAGCAAGTGACTAAAGAAGGGCGGGTCATCAATAAGGCAAAATTTGTCTTCAATAAGGCTTGGCGAGTCATCAATAAGACAAAATTTGCCTTCAATAAGGCTTGGCGAGTCATCAATAAGACAAAATTTGCCTTCCATAAGGCTTGGCGAGTCATCAATAAGACAAAATTTGTCATAAATAAGGCTTGGCGGGTCATCAATAAGACAAAATTTGCCTTCCATAAGGCTTGGCGGGTCATCAATAAGACAAAAATTGCCTTCCATATGGCTTGGCGAATCATCAATAAGACAAAATTTGCCTTCAATAAGGCTTGACGAGTCATCAATAAGACAAAATTTGCCTTCAATAATGCCCGACGACCCTACATACAGATTTACTTTTTAGTCGATAGGTATGTAAATATCAAAGATTGCTCCTTTATTCAATTCACTTGTCTAAAACAGATAGATAGTCAATTTAAAGTGTATTAGTACAAAATTATAGACCAATGGAAAAAACAAGAAAGAATAAGGACTTTAACCCCAATAATTGCCCTGTTACACATTGTATGAACAAAATTGGTGGCAAGTGGAAGCCGATTGTGATTTTCCTAATTAATATGGGTAAAAACAGGTTTAGCCTTTTACAAAAAGCTATTCCTGATATTTCTAAACAAATGTTGGTAAACCAATTGAGAGAAATGGAAGAAGATAATCTGATTGAACGTATAATTTATGCTGAAATTCCACCACGCGTAGAATATCGTTTGACCGAACACGGTAAAACTGTTTTGCCTATTATCGCAGTGATGGCAAATTGGGGTAAAGTTGATATGGGAATTTCGTAGGTATAATTATTTGGAAGTTGGGTGTTCGCTTTTTCCATTGCGCCTGAAGTTTTGAGAAGAGGCGATTTTAAGCACCAAATTTCAGTATTGCACATAAATTTATGCGAAAAAATGCCGTAGAATTAATCATAGAATCAGACATTTTGCAAACTGGTATTGTGCATTGGTTCATTTAAACATCTGTAAATATGTATTAATCTTTGTCTAACATATTTCGTGAAACTTTTAAAACTAAGGCTCTTGGTATAAATCTTATAGAGTTGGACATTATATAGTTCATAAAACCGTGAATGGCAACAGCCTTTCCCTTTATCATTGAACTGTAACCATATTCAGCAACTTCTTTAGCTGTAGGCAATCTTTTGCCTTTAAATAGTTTACTTTCGTCTAGTCCTCCAGCTGCTTGAAAACCTGTTTCGGTCGCACCCGGACAAAGTGCAGTTATTGAAATCCCTTTGTCACTTACTTCATTGCTAACAGCTTCAGTAAAGCTTAATACATAAGCTTTGGTTGCAAAATACACCGCCATTGTTGGTCCTGGTTGAAATGATGCAGTTGAAGCCACATTCATTATTTTCCCACTACTTCGCTTAATCATATCTTGAAGATAGAGTTTAGTAAACAATGTCAAAGTAGTGATGTTCAAATTAATCATTTCAAGTTCTTTATTCCAATCGGTTGCAGCAAACATTCCATAGTCCCCAAACCCAGCATTATTTATTAGGTAGTCAACTTGAATATTTTGTTCGGTGGTTTCATCATAAATTTCTTTTGCAGAATTGATTGCTGAAAGATCTTTTCCAATAGTATAAACTGTAACCTTAAATTGTTTTTCCCAATCAGTTTTAAGTTCGTCCAACTTAGATTTGTTTCTAGCTACTAAAACTAAATCGCCACCTTTTGAGGCATGAATTTTAGCCAATTCCAATCCAATTCCGTTTGATGCTCCAGTTATTAGTGCCGTATTTTTCATTTTCTAATTTTTAAGTTGTTCAATTCTTTCGGCCAATTTTTTAAAATGACCACTAACGTTTTTGGGTATTGTGAAGGTGGCAATTTTAACCACAAATGCATATTCTAAACACTTATTTCCAATTTACGAAAAACTGGCATAAAAAGCACTAAACCGTCGCTTTTGTCAAATTTGTGAATATGGAGTATTTTTTATTTCTGCCTTCTTAATTGAAGTTCTCTCATGAACAAAAACAAAGGAAACCCAAATGCATAAGCAACGCATAATGTCAATAAAAGATATAACCAAATTCTTTTCATTTCTAGTCGAAGACCCTCCACAAGTATAAAAAATGTTCCTGCAATTGTTCCCGTCCAAAAATCGAAACTCAAACTTTTCGCATAATAATTATCTGTCCAGGTACTCATAATAAACTCAACACTGTCAAAGTTGCCTTTGTGTTCAACAATACCAAGCAGGGCAAAATAAAAAGTAAGCCCACCACCTAGTATTGTTAAAAGAAGATAGAAGTAATGTTTGTTGTTTAATATCCAATTCATGACGGTTGTAGTTTTAAGTATTGTTCAATTTCGGTTACTGCGTTGTCAAGTCCATTTTCGTTTCTAATTTGTTATCCCATGGCTAGAACATTGTTTTTAATTGTATATTCTTTTGTTTTGTCTGCAAGTCCAATTGCTGTAATGTCAAAATCCCAATGGTCGGTAACAACAATATCCGTTGTACTATATTTCTTTAAAATTTGTTGCTTTTTTAATTTATGATTCTATTTAAAAATTGTCCAAACTCATAACCATTCCGCCATAGCACTATTATTAGGGCAGCAACTACTACCGGGAATAAAATTTTAAAGTAGTTAGTTTTGAAAAATTCTTCTTTTGTCATAATTCTATTTCTTATTATGTGTGTTTTGTGTTTAAAATCTTCTCATTTTTAATCAAGATTTTTTGCTCCAATGATATTCGGTGTTTGTCCTAAACAAACAGAAGTAAAAAGTATGAATGTATATGTGATGACATATCTCATAAATTACAACTCACAAATGTTTTTCCATCGAAAAAGTATAAACCAGATTCTCTAGTCCCCACCCAAAGATTTCCGTTTTTATCTTCCAAAATTTCCCAAATCCAAGGATTGATTAGTCCATCTTTAAAATAAGTGAAAGTTTTGCCATCGTAACGTCTAAGACCATCACTGGCTCCAAACCAAAGATTTCCGTTTTTGTCTTCTATAATTCGGGTGACTTCGCTTGACAAACCATCTTTTGATGTAAAACTTGTAAATGTTTTTCCATCATACCGATAGGCTCCTCCCCAATTGCTGAACCAAATATTTCCGTTTTTGTCTTGCAATTGAGGCCAGCCCCAATTATGAGCTTTTGGTTTAGGTCCATTTTGAAATAAATCCATGGGTTTGAGGTTGGTTACTAATTTTCCATCGTAATGAAAAACACCTTCATTGGTTCGACTACCTAACCAAATGTTACCTGTATTATCTTCTAATATGCGTTCTACCTTATCATTACTGGTCAAAAAGCCATTTGTGGCTTCATTCATTGGAAAATGTGTAAAAGATTTGCCATCGTAAATATAAACACCATCAATCGTTACAAACCATATTTTTCCGTTTTTTGATTGTAACATATTGTATACCCAATGAGTTTGAAAGTAGGGATTCTTATTAGGAGGCAGATTTTTTGGTAAAGGAATCTGGATTTTGGAAAATGTCTTCCCATTATAAAGACAAAGTCCCACTTCAGTACCCACCCAAATTTTACCCTCTTTATCTTCCATAATGCAATAAATTTTATTACAATCTAGTCCATCGTTTATGGTAAATTGGTTAAAAGATTTTCCGTCATACTTATAAAGTCCTTTATCTGTGGTTCCGAACCAAAGGTTTCCTGATTTGTCCTGCAGAAAACGCTGAACAATGCCATTCCCTATATTTTTTATTAGTTTTGAATTATCCTTTTCTTCTGGTAAATCTTTTTTAACTGGTCCGTTGCAGGCTATCCCCATAAGTGTTATTGTGAGAAAAGTAAGAATTAGTATTTGTAATATTATTTTTTTCATTTTTCAAATAGTCGTGAGGTTTTATTATATATTTATCGGTTTGGGTGTCGCTCAGCAAGGACCGCCAACGTTTGGCAGCTAACAAAAAGGCGGGACTTTTACCACAAAACTGCCTTTGGAACACCTAGCCCTTTCTATTGCAAATGTGCTGTTAGCGGTATGTTCTTTTTTATCTGTTATTAACATCCTTTTTGTCATCAATATTATCCCAAACCATCGCTACTTTTCCTCTGGTATTCATGGCTTCAATATAGCTTAATGATTTCGGAATTTCTATATAAGAATTGGTTTTTTTGATATGAACTTCAATTTTCCTATTTTGAATCAAGGATGCTAATGTCTCTAAATCTTTTGTGTTAGCCTCAGCAGTAAATTGAGCCAAAGAGAATTTGTTAAAAGCCTTATTTAAAAGAACTGAAATCATATGACCCATCGTTGTGAAACCAACAATAATACAGCGGTTAATTTAGCACCATAGGCTTTTGCAATTTGCAAAGTTAATATTAGTACAAAAGCCAATAGAAAGTACAAATGTTCAGCCTATTAATAAAGCCCCACTTTTGATAAACCCATGTTAGCTGTGTCTTTACTTTTTAAGGTCTTTCAATTTTTTGTTTAATAGTGATTTGTCATTATCCGACTTTGCTTTTTTTTGTGCAATTTCAAAATATGATATAGCTTTTACATTGTCAATGTCTGTATGTAAATAACCAAGCAAGGAAAAGTAAAAATGATTGCTAAGGAGATTTAATTTTTCTGCCTCTATAATTGCAATTTGTTTTCCCTTTACTTTTGCCAAGGCATAAGTTCTGTTTAGTGCTGTTATAGGTGAATATTCAATTAGCAAAAGTTGATTATATGCTTGTAAAATATTTTCCCACTTTTGGGGGTTTTCGATTTTGCTACTATGCCAATAGGCAATGTTTGCCTCTAAATGATACTTGCTTAATTTATGACCTTGGGCGCTTTGTATTAAATAAAAATTTCCTTTTGCTATTAGTTCCTCGTTCCATAAATTTTTATCTTGTTGATCATATAAAACTGGTTCGCCTATTTGATTGGTTCTTGCTTCAAAACGTGAAGAATGAAAGCACATTAAAGACATTAATGCGTTTACGATGGGTTTGTTTGTAACTTCGTTTTCTATCAAAAAATAATTTAATCGCATTGCTTCCAAACACAATTCTTTTCGCAAATGAGTTTTATGTGTATTAGAATGGTAACCTTCATTAAAAAGCAAGTATAATGTTGTCAAAACAGTTTCTAATCTCGTATTAATATCATTTTCAGTAGGAAATTCGATTTTAATATTTGCTGTTCGTAATTTTTCTTTAGCTCTAAATAATCGTTTGTTGATTGTTTCTTTATTGGTCAAGAATGCCTCTGCAATTTCTTCAATACCAAAGCCACATAGTATTCTTAATGCTAAACCAATTTGTGCTTCTGTAGGAATTATTGGATTGCAAATTGTGAAAATCATTTGCAATTGGCTATCAGTTATATTTTTATTGGATAAATCAACTTCAATTTCTTCAGTTTGGTTTTGATTGTGTTTAAGGGAAGGGATAATTTTTTCTTCAACTATTTTGTTTCGTTTAAGGTAGTCTTTGGTCTTGTTTTTAGCAACAGCATAAAGCCAAGCGGTTGGATTTTCGGGAATGCCTTTTAATCCCCATGTTTCAGAAGCCAATAAAAAAGTATCGTTAGTAATGTCCTCTGCAATTTCAATCCCGCTCATTGCGGGACCAAACAACTTACAGAGTACGGAAATTATTTTTCTGTACTCTGTTTTAAAAAGTTGTGTAATTAATTCTTTCTCGTTCAAATTAACTATTAACTGGTATGATAGATCTAACCTCAACATTTCCTCCGTGGCTAAGAATAGGACAACCTTCTGCCAATTTCATAGCTTCATCAATGTTATTTGCTTTTACAACTATGGTGCCTCCAATAATTTCTTTTACTTCTGCATATGGTCCATCTGCAATAACATTATTAGGCTTCAATGTTTTTCCTTCAAAACTCAAACGGCTGCCACCTGACATTTTTCCTTGTGCAGCAATACCGCCCATCCAATCCATCCAATCTTGAATGTTGCCTTGCGTTTGTTCTGGTGTAGGTCCAAACGATTCATTAATTTCGCTTCTGAAAATCATTAAAAATTCTTTCATTTTTTTACTTTTTTAAATTGTTAAAATTTTTTGTTACAACTCTATGTCGACTGGCTTTTTCAGAATTGGACAGATTGTTGATTTTTTTTTTGAAGGTTAATTTGATTTTGAAGTTTCGTCATAAACTAACAAATAAAGGTTTTGGGCTTGGAAGGTGGCGGATTTCGGATCCCAAATCTGTCAATACCTCACAAAAGTTGATGCGAGGTAGAATTTTCAATTAAGCACTTCAACCGCCATTTAGCCAAACGCATGTTGGTGGCAGTTTTTATCTTCCATGCTTAAGTTTTATGAGTGATTGAACGTTTTTTACTATGTCCAAAATTGTCAAATCTTTTTTTGCCTCTTTCGTAAGTATTTTTTTAGCCAACTCAATTGATGCTGTGTTTGCTTCATTTATGTTTCCTGAGTTAAAAGGTGGTTTTGGGTCATACTCTATAAATAATTGATAGGCTTTGGCTTTTTCCTCTCCTACTATTTGGCTAGCTAAATATAAACTCATATCAATTCCTGCTGAAACACCTTGTGCTGTTATGATTTTGCCTTCTTGAACATATCTTTCACTTGTAGAAATCGCCCCATAGCTTTTTAGTAAATGAACCACACCCCAATGTGAGGTTGCTTTTTTATCTTTTAATAAACCTGCTGCTGCTAAAATTATTGAACCAGAACACACAGAAGTTGTCCAAGTTGTTGTTTTGTCAATTTTGTTAATCCAAGATAATAAGTTGGTGTCCTTGGATTCTCTAATAAAACCAACAACTGATCCTGGAATAAGCAAAATATCAGCCTTGTTAATTTCAGTAATGTCATATTCAGCAACTAGTTTTAGAAAATGTGTATCAGTTACTATTACACCTTTCTCTTTCGCAACAAACTTTATATTAGCATTGGGTAGTCTGCTTAAAATTTCGTAAGGTCCTATTGCGTCTAGTGCAGTTAGTCCAGTATATATATAGATTACTATGTCCATTTTTTTATCTTATCAATTCAGCATGTCTTACAAAATTGCCACTAACCTTTTCGGGCTAAGGTGGCGATTTTTACCACAAATGTCTATGTGGAGCACTGGACTTTTAGCTGCCACAAAACTGTCTGCGGAGTACGTAACCCCGTCTATTGTAAATGTGCTTTTAGCAGCTGGGGTATATGATTTGTTTCTTTTATTACTCAATTTCCTCCTTTTTAAATAGCTTTTTTCTATGCTTCTTTCCCCAGTCTCGTAAGGCAGCTATAACTTCATCCAATGATTTTCCATATTCAGTCAAAGAGTATTCTACAGTTGCAGGAATTGTATCATAAACTGTGCGGCTTACCAGTTCATTCATTTCTAAGTCACGTAATTCTTTTGATAGCATTTTTGGTGTTATTCCAGCTACGTCTCTTTCTAATTCCTTGAAGCGCTTGTTTCCAAAAGCCAAGGCAATTAAAATTGGTAATTTCCATTTACCGCTTAAAATTTCCAATACATCCCTAACAGGTCTTATAAATTCAGTGCACTCTCCTTTTGTGTACATTTTGCTTCTTTATATTACTATACTTAAATATACTAGTATACTTTGGTATAGTAGTATATTTTGTATAGCGAAGGTAGATAATTTCGCATCATCATTAACAATAAAATTTTAAAAAAATGAAAGTACTAGTTTATGGAGCGGCAGGCTCTCAACAATTTCCTGTCATTAAAGCACTATTGAACAAAGGTGCTGAGGTTTATGCAACTACACACACAGAAACAAACTTGCAAAAACTAAACCAAGCGGGAGCAACAGCTTTGTTGGCGGATATGTCAGACGCAAACCGATTGAAAGAAATTTCTAAAGGTATAGATGGAATTTCCTTTTTAGTACCTTTTTTTCTTGCAAATCCTAATGATGGTTTTACTTATGCCAAAAATGCAATTGATGCCGCCATTGTAAATAATGTGAAATTTTTGGTTTGGAATTCAAGTGGTTTCATCCTTCCTGTTAAAGTGGGTAATCCTGCGATGGATATTAGAATTGACATTGCTAATTATTTAAAAGAAAGCGGCTTACCACACATTATTGTTCA
>JAIYCU010000043.1 GCA_027487835.1 Bacteroidota bacterium
ATCTTCCACGTAAGATATTGTTCTGTCATTTCAATGTGCCAGATGGCGCCAAGTTGATTCTTGGTAAGTGCGCGAATTGCCTGCTTTGCTGCTTTTTTATCCTCGAAATTTCCAGAATTTATTAGTACTTCAACACTACTTAAATCGTAGTAATGGCGGTTCGCTGTTATTGGCTTGAGCCTATAAATGTATTCCAGGGCACGGCTTTTTTGGCTTAGGTCTGCAATAGGGTCAAAAATGTTTAAAACATCGTATTCAACGGTTTCATCTTCCTTTAAGTTAGCCCAATCTGCATTGTAAAATAGCTTATTTACAAGCCTTTTTTCTCTATCCTGAACGCTTAGTCTGCTCCATGCAGCTTGCTTTCTAAGTATCCGGGCAATTTGAGTTTTGTCTTTGGAAAGAACCATTCCAGTAAAGATGTTGCCAAGGCTTTCATAATCTTCAACCAGTTCAGCATACAGTCTTTGAATATCGTTGAGCTCCATCCAATCGTCAACCTCTGGAATGGAAGAATAGTCTTTTTCAATTCCAGTTTTGATACGCTTTTCTGTGTAGTAGGTGAGGCCTTGACCAAAGTGAGTTGCTTTATTAAACTCATTTGCCCTAAAAACTACTTCATCACTAGCAATGTGCTCCAAAACTTCAAGGGGTAACTGATTGTTTGTTCCCCAAATAGCGTATTCCTTGCCATTTTGAATTTTTTCTACAATTGGATCCTTTTTAGCAACTGAAGATTTTCGAGTAACAATAGCTGTACTCAGTTCACCAGTAACAAATAAAAATGGGTAATCATCTACTTGCATTAGTAAAGTATTTGGGCTTGATTAAAGCTTTTAATAAAACGAATATGAATTTTGCGGATTTGGCCGTTTTGCAAGCGAATGTTGCGGGTTTTGTTTTCCCAGTGATGCGGATTTTTGGCGCTAGCATCTGTAATAATTACAGGCTTTTCGCGCCTATAGGCCTCTTTAACTTTAGGTTCAACTTTAGATTTTACATCATTTAGGCAAACATTGGTATAGCAAAGCTCTTCTCCACCAATACCCCTTGTTTCGGAGAAACTCCAAACAACTAGGTCAAAGCGGGCAGGATAGCCTTTTTTGTCTGTTTGCTCCATAAGAGCCAACGCCTTGGATAGTTGTAAAAATTCCACGAAACAAAAATCGTGGATGGGGATGTGGTGCTAAAGGACAGCGAATTTATTAGTAAATCCTATTCGAAACAAAAGCGTGAGAAAATTTGGAACATAAATCCATTGCTATTTTGGAATCACTCAAGAATGAAAATTTAATCTTGTATATATTCTTAAAATCTGGAATAATATTAAATTCTATCCAAAACTTTTTTAACCCATCAGAAGAAAAAATAAGAAGCTTATCGTTTTTTAAACTTACGTGGGTAATCATTATTGATTCATTTCCTAATTGAATATGAAAGGGAGTAAAAGACATCGTAGTTACAGAGTCAAAGGGTTCAAAACCATAAATATTATTCGAATATTTTTCAACAAAATAATTATAAACATCTAAATCTTTGATTGTATTAATTTCATCAAGTTGTTCTACTCCAAATAATATAATCTTTCTTTCTAAAAAACTCTCAGGAATAAACAATGAGTTTTGAAGGTTAGTATTTTCAAATTTTACTTTAATTAATTCGTTTTTCAATTGATTATTTTCTGTTTCAATTTTATCTTTTATTATGACAAATTGCTCGGTTTCCAGACGCTTTTTTTCGGAATCCTCCTCTAAAATTTTAAGCCTTTCTAAGTTTCTATTTTCTTCAGAAAATAATGTTGTATATCTGGTTTTTAAATCTTTCAATTCTAATTTTACATCAGCAAACTCTTTACCTGAAGCTGGGGTGTTTTTATCAATTATCTTTATTTCAACCCAATCAACCATTTTATTAATCAAATACTTGAAGTTTGCATATAATCCATTTATTATAGGAAATGAGAGTGTTATTACAAATGCGAAATAAATGATTTCATTAATTGTGCCATTAGAATAAAGATATGTTTTTGCAAGGCTAATGTACTCTCCAGGTTTATAGTTAAGATATGAATCAAAAATTGTAAAGTAAACAAACTGCCATTTAATATATACAAATGAAATTACCATATTAAAGAAAAAGATTGAAGACAATCTCTCCTTTAAGGCTTCTAACAATGATTCTGCGGCATCTGATTTCATATAAACACTGTTTTCAAGGCAATTTATAACTTTTTTTTTGCTTCTATTCTTTTACCGAACTGTTTGGCAATTGGACTACTAATTTTTAATAAATTTTAGGCATACATTTAAAAGTTTAGCATTGGCAAGTGTTGTAAGTGAAACTGAATCCAAAAAATGTTTTGAAGTTGCCAAAATATGTTGTTGGTTTTTAACACAGTCATTTAAATCAACAAGTATTTTTACAAGTGGTAGTAGTTCTACCTGTCCAGAAAATTTATTGTTTATTTCATTAAGCAAAGGAATGTAAACTTCATTATGATGGCTAATAGATTTCGAACCTGTTTTTCTATCAATAAAACTTTTTAATGATAAGTTTTGAGCAAACCTAAAAATTTCAATTTCTTTATAATTAGCTTCTCCATTTTCAATTTTAACTTTTAGGTTACCCATAAAATCAAAGTATTTATCTAAAGTAAAATTATACAATTTAATTGTTTCATTGTATTTAAGTTGCCATTTTTTCAACTCATCAGGAACTAATTCTATTAAAACGTGAGTTTCTTTAATTATTAAAAAAATTCGATTTATTGAATTTATCTTTAACTTTTTAGATTTAAATTTTAGAGCTTTATTAATCGATTTTAAGATTTCTTTATACCCAATTGAATAAAAGTGACTAGGGTCATATAATGGCTCATATGTGAAAGTGAAATTAGTTGAACTGTTAATTCCAATATTTGAACTTGCTTTTTCACAATTTCTTGCATTTTTAATCATTCCAATTTTATAGGTAGAACATGAAACTATAAATGCCTCTAATGTTGAATTAAGCTCTCTATTTTTCTTTACCTTGTAGCTAATATATGCTATAAGTTGGCTGGTAATAAATGTAAACAAACCTACCAATACAGGATTTTTTAATATTAACTCAATGTTAAACATAGCCTACTGTTTTCAAGGCAATTTATAACTTTTCTTTTGCTTCTTTTCTTTTGCCCCACTGTTTTGCACTTGCGCACGGGGTTGTTGGGCAAAAGAAAAGAAGTTTTTACACGCAAAAAACCCGCCTTTTTAGGCAGGTTTTAGCGTGTTTAAGAGGCTTTCTACATCATTCCCTCATCTGCAAAGCTATAATAACAGCCTTCGGGAGAAATAATAATATGGTCATTTACTAAAATATCTAAATAATTTCCAGCCTCTTTTAATTTTTTTGTTATTGCTATGTCTTGCTGGCTTGGTGTTAGGCTTCCACTTGGGTGGTTATGACATAAGATTATGGCGCTAGCATTTGCTAAAAGTGCGGATTGAAAAATATTTTTTGGGTCTACAACGGTACCACCAACTCCGCCAATACTAACCAAATGACCACCTAAAACCTTGTTATTTCTATTGAGTAGTAAAATAAAAAATCTCTCTATGTGGGCAACCTGTCCAGGTTCGTAAAGGCTAATTAAATATTCATAAGCTTGTCTGCTACTCGAAATTCTTCGAGTTGTTAACCCTGCAAATTCATTAACATAGCTAAGTTTAACTAAGGGTATATTATACATTTTCTGTCCTCCTTACTTGAGCATTAGAAAATAAATAACATACTGGAAAAAATTCAAAATCTTCAGGGTTTGCACCTTCTTTTGCTTTGGTTGCTTTTACTGGCTGTGCCCATACTGCAAAGGCTTTTGAACCTTTAAGAATTGTAAAACCTTCTCTTTTCCATTGGTTAAAGGTTTTAAACTCTTGATGTGTATCAGATTTGTAAGCAACTTGGATAAGTGCCTCATTTAAATTATTATATTCTCCAGCCTTAACTAGCGGTTTTAATTGTTGGCTAATGGTCTTTAATTGCTGGCGTGCCTCGTTCTTGTTATTAACTGAATTTTGCATAAATTGCGTCTCCTTAATGGTTTGTTTTTATTGACGTTCTAATGAACTATTAAAAGCCCCTGCCTTAATTGGCTGGGGCTTTTTTGTACCTAGATAATAAAATTTAATACTTCGGTTTCGATAACTCCGCACTGGGTGTTAAGTTGTTTGCGAATTAGTTCAATAACTTCTTTAATAACCATTGGGTTACCTGTTGTAAATTGGTTTCCGTCTTTGTCGCTAATCCTTAAATTTTGGTTGTTTTCGTCTGAACCAATAGCAAAGGAATCAAGCTTTTTTTTGGTTTCCGATAAAATTGAATGTTTTTCAAGTAAGGCGCTGTAGTCTTCAACCTTCTTTTTAATTTCATCAATGTTTGCAGCAGCCTTTTTAGGGGGTGGGATGGTGAATTTTGATAATTCAGTTTTCTCTGTAGTTTTTGTGGCGGGCGCACCTTGTACACCAGCAGCACTCTTAGTAGTGTTACTCATAACGATTGTTTTTATTGACAAAACAAAGATAAGGATAAAGCGCTAATAGTCAATATTTTAAACCTCTTTTGGCATACTTTTTAAATGTTTAATGTATTGAAAATCAATATATTATATCTTTTATACCGCTATTCACATAGGATTTTTGGGTGCAAAAATTGAATTAAAAGCCTATAAAACAGCACTTTATAAGATTGTGAAATCTTAAAAAGTGCTGCCCAATGGAATGATTCCGACGCGCGCACTGTCGAAAGTTTGCAATTGCATTGATGTTTTTAGTGAAACTCCCAAATCGGGGTTTATTCGCATTTTGGCCTTTGGCAGCCCTGCGGGCGTGCCACTACAAACAGCCTTTGGCTGGGCCACTTACTGCCTTTCAATTGCCTTGGCACCATCCTGTGCCACTATACACTGCAAAGCAGGCCTAAATAATTGTAGCTATTTAAATTGAATTACGATTGAATTATTTGTCTTAATTGCGATAGGGATAGGAGTGAGCTACCATGTAGCACGGATAGCCCGGTGCACAGCAATCGCCCTACGTCTTAAACCAATTACATTAGCATAAATGGAGAAACAATGTTCTCTTCTATATTATCCCTAAACCTAGCAAAATAAACATAGTCTAATGCATCTGTTATATGTGTTGCATTCTTTGGGTCTGTACTTGAGCCTATACGTTCAGAGTTCTTATTCTTCTTTTTCTTTCCTTCTATCAGCTTCACTGGAGCACTAAACATAGCTACTTTTAAATGTTGGCAATTGGCTTCATTAACCCTTAATCTTGGTAGTCTATTATCTAATTCTGATAATGCTAATTGCATCAGCTCATACTTGTCATCGTGGAATGGATTTGCTCCAAAACTCATTAATTCAACTTCAAAACCTTGCTTTTCGAGCAATCTCCTTGCAAGCTCTGCATAGGTCTCATTTGAATTAGCCACCTTCTTATTTCCGTTAACATCGTAATATAAATATACCTTACGGCAGCTCATAGGCTTATAATAGACACTAAACTTAGCACACAAGTGGTCTATAAATTCATCTTCCTTTTGCTCTGCAAAAAACTCCTTCAGTGCGTTAAAACTATCCGGTTTATCCTGGCATACTACTAAGCTATTAATAATACCTCCAAAATCCATAGATAAGTAAAGCGGTTCAGCTCTATTACAATCTAAATCACCATAGCAGGTGTCCTTATCTTCCGGCAAGTAAATAAAGTTCTCAAAGTAACTGTTATCATACTTTATGTAAAAATGGAGCTCCTTCAGCAACGCATAAAATCGCTCACTTTTGGGAATTCCTGATGGTCGTAAATTTCTAATTTGTGTATTAAATGCTTCCTCAGATAAAACTCTTCTTTGGGTTCTAAAATACTTTTCTCCTAATGCATGGAAATTCTCAAAAGTATCAGCTTCAATGTAAAGAGTGTAATCCTTTCTAAACTCAGCCAAAATGCCCTCCAATTCCTTCATTTGATAAATATAGGCTTCGCGTGTTTTGGGAGCCAGTTGGTTATTTTCCAGAAGCTTCATATACAATTTAAACCATGCTCCATAAACTTGCATGATGTATGTATTAATTTCTGGGTCAGTAGCTTTTTCAAAATCAAATATCCAATTCGCATCTGGAGTCAAGGGCATACTGGTGGTTAGGGTAATATTGCCCCACTCAGGTAGTTTCCTGTGCTCTTGAATTCCACGTTCAAGGGCTGGAAGTACATTTTCATCCAAATCTTGCTTATCAAGCTGAAAAGCTTCATCACCATGCAAAGATTGAATATTACCTCCATTCATGTCCCCAGGCATATCTTGGGAAATTAAAACCATCACTGAGCCAGTCTTAAAATGGATTGCATTGGTATAATCACCAATGCTGTATTTGGGCTTAGGAAAGTCTTTGTTTCGCTTGCCAATGGTAAAATCTCTATCCTCAACCAATCCCAAATCTTTCCATCCACCAACCAATGAACCCATAATACGGGTTTTGAATTGCTTGTAGGTCCTAGA